>NZ_JBIBZN010000023.1:0-114000 GCF_043084305.1 Streptomyces sp. NPDC014656 | reverse complement strand
GCGCGCGGTCTCCTGCGGAGACACGACGCGGCGTGACTGCGTCACGCCAAAGGCGCTGCGCCGCTGCGCGGCGCTGGGCTGGCTGGGTGGGGGCGGGCACCTTCGGTGACCGCGGGGTGGTGGGGGTGGTGTGACGAGTGCGGGTATGGGGTGGGGGGTTGTTTGTGGTGGGGCGCCCGCCTGCGGCGGGGTGCGAGGCTGGTAAATAGGTTGTGGTGGTGGGTGGTTGAGGGCGTTTTGGGTGGGGTGGGTGGTGTGCGGCCCCTGCGGGGCCGGCGGTACGTGCCAGCCGTTTACCTCGCTCGAGGGGTGTCACTTCGAATGGTGCCGGGGTGGCGATTCACGGGCATAGGGACGCTACATAGAGAGTCACTGTAAGTGATGGATGGGAGATTAGCCCGAGAGTAGTTGTCTAGACCTGTATCAGGAATACCTATCCCCTTACATGCTGCCAACTGTTAGAGATCTTGCTGTGGGTGAGAGATGTTCAAAAAGCTGGCAGCAGACACCGCCTGGCGAACCGTCAATCCCCATGCAGAAAACGCATCAGGACGAACCGTCACCCATCACCCTTCCGAAGGCAGATGCAGCCACAGGGGCGTACCGGCAGGGTGCTGTGTGCCGGGGCGCGGCCCGGGCTGGGCCGGCTGCGGAGCACGCCGCTCATGAAGCTCGAGCGGGCAAACGAGCAGAGGCCATGCGCCGGCGACCGGGAAGGAGAGGCTGGGGAGCAGCCCCTCGCGTGCATGCGGAAAGCGCATACCCCACAGGGACGGTCATCCCTCATACGCAAACCGCATCCCTGCCTGCCTCACACCCGCGGGGAGCAGCCCGGGCTCGTCCCGGCGCAGCGTTCTAACTGATCGTTTCAGAATGAGGTTCGCAGGCGTCTCAAGCAGATGATGCTGCAGGCGTGTTGAAGCAGGCCGAGGTGGAGATCGGCACGTATCTCGTAGCGGATCCGCAGTCGTTTGAACTGGTGGAGCCAGGCGAAGGTCCGCTCCACGACCCAGCGCGTCTTGCCCAGTCCCGAGCCGTGCGGAACACCGCGTCGGGCGATCTTCGGTGTGATGCCGCGGGCCCGCAGGATGCGGCGGTACTTGTCGTAGTCGTAGCCGCGGTCGGCGAACAGCCGGCCCGGCCGGTGCCGCGGCCGTCCGACCAGGCCACGGATGCGGGGGATCGCGTCCAGCAGCGGTGTCAGCTGGGTGACGTCGTGCTTGTTTCCGCCGGTCAGGGTGACGGCGAGAGGGGTGCCGTGCCGGTCGACGATCAGATGGTGCCTGCTGCCCGGCCTCGCGCGGTCGACCGGCGAAGGTCCGGTGTGAGCCCCCCTTTCAGCGATCTGACGTGCGAGCCGTCGATCACGCAGTCGTCCATGTCCAGCAGACCGGCCTTGCGCAGCTCGGCCAGGAGGACTTCGTGCAGGCGGGGCCAGACACCGGCCTCGGTCCAGTCCCGCAGCCGCCGCCAGGCCGTCACCCCACTGCACCCGGTCCGCTCCGCGGGAACGTCCCTCCAGCTCACGCTCTTGCGCAGCACGTACACGATGCCCCGAAGAGCCGCACGGTCGTCCGCCGGCAACCGCCCCGGATACCGATGACGCCGCGGCGGCCGGGGCGGCAGCAGTGGAGCGATACGTTCCCACAGGTCATCAGGCACAAGATCATCCGACACCCGCACCACTCTGCCGCCACCAGACCCGACCGCCAAGCCCTCACACCGAACTCATTCTGAAACGATCAGTAAGGATCTTCAGCGTCGCCTCTCGAGGGTGAGGACGGCCTTGGTGATGGACGTGAGCCGGTTGGGGCTGATCCGCGCTTTGCGGAAGATCCGCCAGGCCTTGAGCCTGGCGAAGGCGCGCTCGACGGGGAAGCGGAGCCGTGTGTGTGCTCGGTTGACGGTTGCTTGTCTGGTGGTGAGAGGTCTTCCGAGGTGGCGTTTGAACGGGACCTGGAACGTGCCGCCGGCCCCGGCGTAGGCCTTGTCGGCCAGCACGGAGATCCGCAGTCGCTCACAGATCGTGACGATGCGGTGGGTGCGGGCGGCGGTGATGTCGACCGTGCGACCCGGCAGTGCCGGCGAGTACCAGATCAGTCCGCCCGCGGGATCGGTGACGGCCTGGATGTTCACTCCATGCCGTCGGGCCTTGCCGGAGTAGTCCCGTTCGTGGTCGCCGACACGGTCGCACTCGGCGATGGTGCCGTCCACCAGGACATACTTGGGACGTGCTCGGCGGAGCGCCTGTGTGAGGGATGGCGCCTTCGAGGCAAGGATTTTGATCACGCTCTGTACGTAGGCGTGGGCGGTGTCCTCGCTGATCCGGAAGCCCGGGGCGAGCTTCGCGCAGGTGGTGAGGGCGCGTTGCGAGGGCCGTAGTTTGCTCCGGCGGTTGCCCTTGGGGGTGACGATCAGCATCGTGACCCACTCCACGCGCGCGCGTGTGCGGCAGGTCGAGTACGGCAGGATGGATGACCGACGAGGCCTCCGGTCGCAGCGGTTGAGACGTCAGACGTCTCGGACCACTGCCCGAAGGCCTCGCCTGCTCTCCGTGTGCCCCACTTGAGCCGGGGCCTGGACGGCGCCAGCGCGACAACTGATCCGCGAACGCCTGCGGCTGGCGGTGATCCACCCCGTGCGACTCTCGGCTGACGTCTGGTCAGCCGCGCGGGCGATTAGGCGGCATCGATCTTGCGGCCTTGGGATGACGACTGGGCGGCTGTCAAAGCGAAGAATGGGTCGCGTTCCGCCAGTCAACTCCCCTTCGCAGAAAAGGAGATCGTCATGACTTCGCTGTCGCTGCCTGCTCGGCGCACCGCCACCGCCACCATCGCCGCCCTGGTGGCCGGGTTCACCCTGTGCACCTCGTCCATCGCCTCGTCCGCCGAGCAGCGCACGGACCACCGCCGGCCGGGCGCGGCACGGGTTGTCGGCAGTGGGGACATCGTACTGCCGTACCTGAGCGACAACGATGTACGCTCCTTCAGCTTCGACGCGGTGGCCGCCCCGTACAGCATCCCGCGGCCCGAGATTTCCACGGGGCTGCCCGTCGACGCGCGGGGGACGGTACGCATCTCGCACCACTCGGCTGACCGGAACGTCACCTATACCTCCGAGGGCCAAGTGGAGTGCCTGGTCACCGGCCCGAACACGGCGACGGTCACGGCCCTCATCACGAAGGTCAGCCACGAGGAGACCGGCTCGCTCGGCAAGCGCGTCGGACTGAGCGTGTACGACGGCGGAAAGAGCGGCAAGGCCGATCGGGTGGGCTTCTCGTGGAACGGGGTGAACCTGCTGCCGAACAGTAAGGACGCAGAGGTCGGCACCTGTATGGCCCCGGCCCCGTACGCCCCCGTCGTCAAGGGCGGCTACACCGTCACCCACGCCGAACTGGCACCGCTCCCCCGCCCGTAGGAGGCGTGCGCCACGGCCCGCACCCGCTACGAGCGACGCGCCGCCCTCCATCAGGGCCTGCTCGAACTGACCTGCAGCCTCATATGCCTCCGCCGCCTCCGAACCGCATTCTGAAACGATCAGCAAGACCGTGTCCTATGTGGTGAGGCGGAGGAGTCGTTTGTAGCAGCGGATGGCTGCGGCCAGGCCGAGGAAGCCAGGTAGTTGCGGGGATGGCGTTCGTAGCGGTGGTTGAGCCGGCGGTAGCCGGTCGGCCAGGACATGGTCCGCCCGATCACCCACCTGCGGCGGCCGAGTCGTTCACCGGACTCGATGCCCTTGCGGGCGACGCGGACGCCGATGCGTTTACCTCGGAGCCATCTCCGCAGCTCAGGTGTGACGAGGAGGGGCAGTCCGTTCGCGTCCGACAGGACGTGCATCTTGGAACCCGCCCTGCCCCGGTCCACGGGGCTCGGACCGGTGAGTTCGCCCCCTTTTTCCGCCCGGACGCGGGCGGAGTCGAGGAAGGCGCGGCATCCAGGCCGATCGCCTCCAGCGGTCCGCGCAGCAGCGCGGCCAGGGGCGGGTCGGCGAGCATACCGATCACCAGGGACGTGACGGTGATGCCGAGCTGAGCGCCGGACAGCTGCACGGTCAGCCGGCGCACGGCGCGCAGCGTGCCCTCGGCACCACGTTCGCCTGCCTCGACGGCCCGCTCCAGCTCACCGCGCTCGACGGTGGTCAGGGAGAACTCGGCCGTGACGAAGACGGCACACGCGAGGGTGGGGGCGGGCGCGAGCAGGAGAAGAAGCGTCTCGGTCACCGCGCCACCCCCGCTCCCCGGCTGGACGTCTCAGGGCAGGCGGTGGCACGGCTCGCACTGAGAGGCTCACCCATTGCGGGCCGCTCACTCCTTCTCGTCCTGAGCGGGAATCCGGGCGGGATCGGACCGGCGGAGACACGGCCTACTACATCACTGCAAAGGAAAGGCGATCTCCGATCGAGAGCCCGCCCCTCCGCACGTCCCGACACGCACGGCCCCGAACCGCAGAGCGATGACGGCGACCCCGGCGGCCGCCGCAGCACACAGGGCCATGAACGAGTCGGGCGCCCAGGTCCACAGCGCCCCATGACCGATGAAGGCGAGGGCCGCCACCAGGACGGCCACGGGGGCGGCGCCGGCAAGGCACCACAGGACGGTGGGGGCGATGCGATGGCGCACGCCCCCGCGACGGAGCACGCGGAACGAGTGGAATGCCTCGGCGAGCAGGACGAGTGCCAGGGCTGTCAGGCCCCAGACGGTCGCGTAGTAGGTCGCGGCGGAGGGAGCGTCGGCGGCGGTTCCTCCAGCGAGGAGACGGGCAGCGCCGAATCCGACGTCCGTCACCGCGGCGTCGTGCAGGAGGCCGTGCAGGTTCTGCTGGAGGACCAGGGCGATGTCCCGGTCCGGCAGGAGGAAGATCATGGCGGAGTAGCCGGGGGTGGCACCGGTGTGCCAGACGGCGGTGTCGAGCGGAGGTTCCAGGCCGCCGACGCGCCAGCCGAGTCCGTATCCGGTGGCGGCGCCGGAAGGGTGGAGACGGCCCGGTTGCCGCATGAGGCGGACGGACTCGGGATTCAGGACCGTCCCGCCGTCGGCTGTCTTCCCGGACCGTAGCTGGAGGGCGGCGAAGGCGGCGAGGTCGTTCAGGTCGCCGCCGGTATAGCCGTAGGCGGCGCCGGCGTCGTCCACACCCTCGACGATCGCGGACGGTACGCCCCACAGGAGCTGGTGCCCGGGCGGGAGGTTCCGCTCACGGGCGGACGCCCGGTCGGCGATCGCCCCGTCCATGCCGGCGGGGCGCAGGACGCTGCGTTGGAGGTGTTCGGCGAAGGGCCGGCCGATGACGGACTCGACCAGGGCGGCCAGGACGAGGTAGTTGGCGCTGGTGTAGGCGTACATGGTGCCGGGCGGCCCGAGGGGACGTACGCCGTCCAGCGCGGCGAGCCGGCCGAGCGCGTCCGCGCAGTCGGCGTCGACGCAGTCGGCGACCGCGGAGGTCGCCGACTGCGGTATGCCGGCGGTCTGCTGCAGCAGGTGGCGGACCGTGACCCGGGCGGCGTGATCCGGGCTGCCGAAGCGGAAGACCGGCAGATGGTCGACGACGCGGTCGTCCAGCCGGAGCCGTCCGTCCTGCACGAGCGTCATCACGGCGCTGGCGGCGATCGGTTTGGCGACCGACCCCCACAAGAACGGGGTGGCGTCCGTGACCGGTTCGCCGTTCCCGTCGGTTCCCCAGGACCGCGCGTGGACGGGCCCGTCGGGGTCGACCACGGCGTAGGCGAGCCCGGGTGCCCGGGTGGCCTCCATTCGCTCGCGCACGTAGGCGTCCATCGCCGCGAAACGGTCTGCCGGAACGGGTAGGCGCGTCGCCGCCGACGCCCCGCCTAAGGGGAGCAGGAGGAGCAGGAGGGCGGCCACCGCAGCGGCGGCGCGTCGAGGGGCGTTGAGCATCAGGGCCTCGTTCTTCCGTGGACGCGACAGATAACCGTATGCCGATACGGTTATAACCGTACGCTGGTACGGTTATCAAGTGCCGCGAACCGCCGACCACGAACAACGCCGCCGTCAGATCGCCGACGCCGTCAGCCAATTGATCGCCGAACAAGGGCTCGACGCCGTCACCGTCGCCCGCACAGCCGCCGCCGCGGGCATGTCCGTCGGGCTGGTGCAGCACTACTTCCGCACGAAGGACGAGATGCTGCTCCATGCCTTCCGCGAGGTCTCGGCCCGTATCCGCGCCCGCGTCGACGAGCGCATCAGAGAGGGCGTCACCCACAAACAGCCTCTCGCACAGGTCATGGCCGACGTGATGACCGAGTACATCCCCCTGGACGAGACCCGCCGTGCCGAGTACCGCGTCGCCCGCGCGTTCGCAGGCCGCTCCCTGGACTCCCCCGCCCTGGCCGAAGTCGACACCGGAAGCGCCCGGCAGCTGCGGGAGGACATCGCCCGCGCGGTCCACAACGGCAAGGAATGCGGCGAGGTCGACGAGCATCTGGACCCGCTGTCCGCCGCTGTACGCCTTGCCGCCCTGATGGAGGGGCTCGCGCTCCAGGTCTACCGCGAGCCCGAGGGCCTCGCAGGAGAAGGCGTCACCCGGTTCGTGGGCCCCCTGCTCGACGCCGAGATCGGCCTCGTCTTCACCGGCGAATGCCATCAGTACACGGCGTGAGCAACTCTCCCTGACTGCAGACAAGGCCTGGCCCTGCGCTGGTGTGTGTCCGCGCAGAACAGGGTCGCCGTCCGCGAGGCTGCCCAGCGCCACGGCCGCGCCTTGAACGGTGCCAGACGCCGTGGTACGCGAGCCGGCAGCGCCACCGACCGCGGGTGCCGCAGGCTTGACGACCAGGGGACGAAGGATGAGGCGTGGACTTCGTCGCCGCGCGGGGTGATCCGTGATCGTCCAGGGCGCCCCATGCCTGGGGTGCCGGATCCGGTCCCGCACGGTCTGGGTGATCGCTGGAAGCGGGCGCAGGGCGGCGGTGTCCCCCTGTGCGAAGGAGAGCCTCCCCGTCCAAGGGAGGCCCTCCTCGTTGCCCGTGCCGGCGGTTACCGGACTGCTAGGCGGTGTCTTCAAATGATCTTGCCTGGTGGATCATTTGAAGACACCGCCTTGGCCAGGTCGTAGGCGGCGAACAGGTGCCGGACCCCGTGCGGGCGGGTGTAGACCGCCCGCATTCGGGGCCGCGTCGCGGTCGGGGCCCTGGTGCTTGCCCCCGCGTTCGGCCCACTGGCGGCCGGGGTGGGCATCAGATGGAGCGGGCCGAACTCGTTTAGGCAGAAGACGACTTCGGGCTCGCCCGACTCGGGCACAACTTCGCAGCCGGCGACCGCGTAGGGCTGCTCGACGCGAGCCTTCTTGGCGGCGTAGTCGGGGTCGCGGGAGGTCTTCCAGGTCTTCACGCGTTGAAACGACACGCCCTCCTCGCGGAGCAGGACCCGAAGGCCCTCGTGGCCGATGTTGTCGACCACCCCCTCGGCGACCAGGAAGTCGGCCAGCTTGGCCGGACTCCGGGTCGGGAACGGCAGGCCGTGCTTGGACGGCTTCGACTTGGCGATCTTCTTGATCTCCCGGCGCTCGGGCAACGTGAACGTCCTGGGCCGCCCGCCCCGATACTTCGGTTAGAAGCCGTTGTCGTACCGATCTTGGTGAGCACGGGTTCGAATGCGGCGGCTCGGCCGGGCGCTCTTCGGTCTGTCCGTGCGTGAAGACAGGGCCTCTGGCGCAGCTCGGGGTTGTCGAGACCTTGAGCCCACCAGGAGGCCCTGCCGACGGCATCCCGGCACCCCCACCGCAGAGACGACACAACGCCTCGTCTCTGCCGCCGAAACACCGACCCTATGTCTGACCAGCGCAAACGCGCCCGTCACTCTCGGAAGGACAGCGGCTTCTAACCGATCCGCACGGGAATCGCGTCAGAAGTCTGGTCTAGGTTTGGCCTGTGAACCACAGCAGCTCCAAGGCCGGGGCGCCCCGCGAGCCTGCCTTGCCGCCGTATCAGGTAGTCCTGGCGGAGACGGATTGGGGTTCGCTCCAGACGGCTTTCGGGAACGGTGAGTGCCTTCCCGAAGTCCTGGCACGGTTGCTGGAGCCTGATCCCAAGGTCCAGGTCACTGCTTTGTCGGAACTGAGTGAGCTGGTCGGCCACCAGAACAGCATCTACGAAGCCACAGCCCCCGTCGCCATGTATGTCGCCGGCATCCTCACCCACCCGGCGGCCATGACCCTCCGGCCGTATCGCAACGTCCCCATCCGCGCGACATTGTTGAACTGGTTGGTTTCCACGGCCTACGACGCCTCCGACGAGATTGTCGACCGCACCGAGCGGTACTTCCCTGGCTTCCTCACCCCCGGCACCATCGTGGCGGCCTTCCGGGACCTGCGCCCGATGCTTTATCGAGCCGTCGCGCCCTTCCTGCAGGACAGTCACGAGGACGTGCGCGAAGCCGCCGGCCTCGCCGCGCTCATCCTCGCCGAACACCCCGCGCTCGCCCAGCACCGCGATCACCTCGCCGTGCACGCGCGCCGCATCCTGGACACCAGCAGCGACGGCCCTAACCGGCGCGTTGCCTGGAAGGCCCTGGAAGCATGGGGCCACGACGTCACCGACATCGCGCCTTTCCAGGAGGAGCCCTGGGACTGTGGGCCCCATAGCGATGGCCGCGGCGATCTCGAACCTCCCTTCTGACGGATGGGCACACGGCCCGCAGGTTCGAACGGGGGCCGGATCGGGTGAGTTCGCGGTTGACAGAGCATGAAGGAAGGGCCTCCCGAACAGCTCGTGGTTGTCGAAGCCCGAGCGCCAGGAGGCCCTGTCGGCGCAGTTGCACGTGGTCGTTCCGGTGGAGTCCAGCCTGCTCACCCCGGGGTGTGACCGTCTTGTTCACAGGTTCGGGAACGCGGCCGACAAACCGGGCCGCCGGCCTCGCTACACGTCGGACATGACGGACGCGGAGTGGGCCGTGGTGCGGACGGTGCTGCCGGTCCCGGCATGGATGGACGGCCGGGGAGGCAGGCCGGAGAGCCACTGCCACCGGCAGATGGTCGACGCGGTGCGGTATCTGGTCGACAAGGGATCAAGTGGCGGGCGATGCCGGCGGACCTCCCGCCCCGGGACCGGGTCTACGCGTTCTTCCGAAGCTGGCGCGACAACGCTCTGATCAGGGAGTTCCACGACCGGCTGAGGGAACGTGTCCGCGAGGCGGAGGGCCGGGACCCGGAGCCGACCGCGGGGATCGTGGACTCGCAGTCGGTGAAAGGGGACGCCGTGGTCGGCGCGGCCTCCCGCGGCTTCGACGGCGGCAAGTTGGTCAACGGACGCAAGCGGCACCTGGTCGCGGACCGCCTCGGCCTCGTCCTGGCGGTGCTGGTCACCCCCGCGGCGGTGACGGACCGCAAAGCCGCCTGCGGGATGCTGCCCGCGGTGCGGGAGTGCTTCCGCCGGCTCCGGCTGATCTGGGCGGACGGCGGCTACACCGGCAACGTCCTCACCGAAGCCGCCCACCGGCTCAGCCTGGGCCTGGACATCGTCCGACGCAGCGACGACAGCCGCGGATTCACCGTCCTGCCCCGCAGATGGGTCGTCGAGCGGACCCTCGCCTGACTGATGCGCAGCCGGCGGCTCGCCCGCGACTACGACGGCGCTCCGACACCATCGAGGCGTTCGTCCTGTGGTCGATGACCATGGTCATGAGCCGCCGCCTCGCCCGCCACGCCACCAGCCAGCAGCCAGCAGCCACGGCGGAATCTTGCTCCGGCAGCGTGCACACACCCGGCCGGCTCTCCGCCAGCCAGCCCCGCTCGACCAGCCGCTTCAGCCTGCCCCGCGCACCCTCAACCCGGGCCGGAACCGAAACCTCCCAGCCCAGGCCCACCGCCACTTGCCGTGCCGACAATCCGTCACCGCCCCCCTTTCGAACACGGCCATGATCCGTCGGTAGTCCGGGCCGAGAATGTCGACCTCGGCCCCGTCCTTCCTGCGGGCCACCACCCGCCGAGCCCTGGCCGTCGACGGGGCAGCCGCGTCGTCCACCACCGGCTCACAAACAGGCTCAGGCTCGGACGGCCCTGAAGCCTCGGCGGGCTCGGGACCTCGCAGTTGGGTCAGCGTCTCGAGATACTCCTCCAGGCCGATCACCCGGCGGTCCAGCACCGCTTCCGCGTCGGCGAGAACCGCCCGCACCCGCTCGAATTCGGCACGCAATTCCTCCACTCGCGCCAGCGCGGCCCTCTCACGGCTCTCCGTCACAGCCCGCATCGACGGCATCCGCCCCCTCACGTCATCCACGAGGAATCAGACGGCCCCAGCCTGCCTCGACAATGCGCACATCACACCTGACCTGCGGAAACACACACATCAGATCCGGAAAAGCAACGGCTTCTCAGGACCATGATGCGAGGGCGGCGTCCATACTGGTGCCGGCCTTCCGGTGGGCGGTGGAGGAGGCCTCCAACGTGGACGATGATTTCGACCTCTGGCGGTCCGACTACGACCCCAACCGGCTGGCACCCCAACTCGCACCGGCCGTGGAACGTCCGCTGCAGGGGGTGTCGCAGTGGGCCACCGGTACCCGGGCCTTCTTCGAGATGGACCTGCGATGGGTGAACTTCGTGGCCGCGCGCGGTGGCTACGAGGTTCCGGTGCTTCTGCCGTTCGTCTACACGACGTGGGGCTGGGCCGGGTACGGCGACCGCGGCCTGACGGCCCTCGACACCTCCGCGCTCCTGCGCCGCCGGCACGAGCAGTGGGGTGCCGAGCTCTTCTTCACCAACGGCTGCTACCTGGATCTGGTCGTCGCCCGGCCGCCCCTGGACCCGCCGGGCGCCGCGCAGGCCGCCGCGGAGCTGCACGCCTGCTGCCACGACACCGTGGACGATGCGGTGAAGACCGGCGACACGATGGCCCTCTCGACGATGTGGTCACTCTGGTGGGACTGAACCAGAGCGCAGGACCTTGTGGCGCGGTGCGCGGCTGACGAACACACACCGCCGTCGGGTCAGTGCGGCAGGTTCTCGGACGGGAAGCAGATCTTCCGGTCGCTCCTGCAGATCTCCGCCTCCGGGTCGATGGGCCCGTAGGCACGGTCGAAGGTCAGGAAGGTGACCATGCGACCGGAGGGGAGCCTCGCGACCGCCTGGTGTACCGGCCCCGTCCCCTTGCTGCGCTTGACGTGGTCGAACCGTGCCGGACCACCCTCGGCGATCACGAAGCCCACGACACGGACCTGGTCGTTGTTTTCCCCGTCGCTCACCCGGTCGGGCTCGCCCCAGATCGTGAAGAGCAGTCCGGGTGCCGGTGCCTCCTCAGGAAGTCGGCCGCAGCTGAGCGAGCTGTAGCCTTCCCGGATCTTGCCGTAGCAGAAGGTGCGTCCGTCGGACATCCAGGCCAGCTCTCCGTTCTTGGCGTCCAAGCGACGGATCACGGCCACCTCCTCGGCCGGTGGAATCTTGTGTCCTCCCGGCATCTGGATCGCGAACGCCGCCTGCAGGAAAGCGTGGTCGCGGCCGCTGACCGCCGCCTGGCCCAGCGGTCGCGCCGGCATCTTGTCGTACGGCCGCTGGGTGGCCACCGAGGGTGTCGTGGCCGAGGGCTTCACCGCTGTGGGCTTTGGGGAGTCCCGCGGTTGTTCCGTCCCCGATATACAACCGGTCGACGCCGCCAGCAGCGTGACTGCGGCGGTCATGAGAATCCGTTGTCTCAAGACACTTCCCCCCGAGCGTAAGGCTCTTGTCCGCAGACGATAGCGCTGAGCGGGTGATCGGCTCGGCCTATTCGGGCTGCCGGCGGCTGGGTGGCTGGCAGGCCGTGCCGGGGATCGTCGAGCGGCTGGTGCCGGATGAGTTGTGGGAGCTGTTTCCGGGAGTTGGCGGGTTCCTTGAGCACCGTTGCACGGGCCCGATGACCGCGAGGCCCACCTGCGCGGCGAGCCAATGCGCGTACGGCTCCCTCATCTGACGGCCGTCGACGCCGGCGTCGCGGACGTGGAGGAGGACGATGTGGTCATCGGCAGGCTCGTCGTACCCGCGGGTGCTGGTGTTGAAGCGGCATCCGACATCGCACCGCCCGTAAAGGCATCGGGTCCGGTGAACGACTCGGACGTCGCCGTTGGGTGATCGGGCGGACCATGTCCTGGCCGACCGGCTACCGCCGGCTCAACCACCGCTACGAACGCCATCCCCACCACTACCTGGCCTCCTCGGCCTGGCCGCAGCCATCTGCTGCTACAAACGACTCCTCCGACTCACCGCATAGGACACGGTCTAAGGCTTGGCCGAGTCGCACGACGCCAGGTTCTCGCCCTTCGCCTTCGCGGCCTGTTCCAGTTCGAGGGACTCCGTGACCACCTGCGTTCCCCTCCTCACCTTCACGGTCACCGAGCCCACCGTGATGTCGGGGAACTTCATGGCGTGGATCGTACGGCGTCCGTCCGCCATCACGCCGACGTCCCGCACCCGGATCGGTTCACCATTGCAGGTGGCTGACTCCACCGTCTCGTGCTCCGCGCCGAAGACCACGTTCCATCCCGTCGCCACCGTGCGGACCAACGGCACGAGCCGTGGCTTCTCCTCCACCGGGGGCGTGTCCGGACGGGAAGCACACGTGACGACCGTCATCCCCTCCGTCGCCGCGGCACCGTGGCAGAACCGGTCGTCCGCCGTCTCCCAGACGAAGAGCGCCCCCTTCTCCCCCTCTGCGGCGACCAACAGGGCCGGTTCAGCGGGAGAATTGGCGCCGGTGGCGGCGGCGAGCATCTGGCGTGTCGCCTGGGCGACGGTCTCGTCCGTGCTCGACGCCTCCTCCGGCGAGGGCTCCGAACCCGTTGGCGTCCCGGTCATGCTCCCCCGCTCGGCCGTCCGCAGTGGAGCCCGCACCGGCTCCTCCGTACCTGCGCAGGAGGCCATCGCCAGGACAACGCATCCCACCGCCACTCGGATCGTCAGACTTCGCACTGCTCCCCGCCCTTCCAAGCACCGCGGACCCACGACACACCCCATGACGCGCGCCACAGCACTCCGGTTCTCCCTAACGAGCTGGTGCGTGATAGCAGTGGAGACGTGTTTCGCCTGGTCGTGGCCTGTTCTCAGGTATTGACGGTGCGATCGGAGACGAGGCCGGCGATGGCCCGGTAGGTGGCGGGCAGAGCTTCGCGTCGGTGGGTCCAGCGGGTCAGTTGCTTCCAGCGTTTGTGGTCGACGAGTGCGTGCTCGACGGTGATGCGCTTCGATGAGTGGTTGTGTAGGGCTTCCTCTCTGGCTGCGTGCACCTGCGGAAGGGCGATCTTGTTCGGTTTCCTGGGTGGTGTGATCGCCTGGCCGGGGTGGTCGCGGCGGAGGCCGAGGTATCCGTCGTCCAGGAGAACCTCCACGTCGGGGAAGTGCTGGAAGCAGGTTCCGATGCCTTCGTTGCGTGCGGCGGTCGCATCGTGCATCCGGCCAGGTCGCAGGGCGTCGGTCCACAGTGTGCGGCCCTGAGAGTCGGCGATGACGGTGGCCTTCATCGTGTTCTGCTTCTTCTTGCCCGAAACGAATGCGCGGCGTCCGCCGCGGCCGGCCACGGGCCGGCGGACCTGGATCTCGGTGGCGTCCAGACGCAGCTCGACGCCCTCGGCCTGGGCATAGGCGAACACGTCTGCCAGGGTCCGCAGTCGCAGGCCGGGGTGGTCGGGGACCGCGCATCCCCGCTTGGCCAGAAGCGCCCGTATCTCCCCCACGGCCCGGGTGATGGTGGAGCGGTCGACATCGAACAGCAGGGCGAGAACAGAATGCGGCAGATCGTGCCGCAGATGAATCAGGGTGGCGACCAGGCGGTCCACGAAGACCAGCTGATGCCGGGCGCCGGCTCCCGCAGCCCGTCTCCTGGCCCCACCGCGTGCTTCATGACGGCACCCCTCGACAGCGGCCTGCCACGGCCCGGCAAGCTCCTCAGCCAGGCAGGCGAGATGATGCCGAGAGATCCCCGTGAACAACTGATGCGCGAGAACCGTCCGGTCAACCATGATCGTCACACCTGGATCATGCCAGCCACCAGCAACGACGTATCAGCCGCTATCACGCACCAGCTCGTAAGAGCTCGTAACACGATCATGATTGACGCTTCTTGAGGCGTCTCCAGCGGATGAGGCTGCAGGCCGGGGAGATGAGGGCGTCGTGGAGTTCGGCGCGGCGTTCCCAGTGGACAGCGAGGCGTTGAGACCGGTGGAGCAGGACGAAGGTCTGTTCCATGACGCAGCGGAGTTTGCCCAGGTCTTTGATGTTCGGGGCGCCTCTGCGGGAGATGACCGGCCGGATCCGGCGTTTGCGCAGTTCACGGCAGTTGGGGTTGGAGTCGTAGCCCTTGTCGCCGAGCAGGGCTTCGGGACGCCTGCGGGGACGGCCGGGACGGCCCGCGACGAGCGGGGTGCCGTCGGCCAGGGCGAGCGTCTGGATGACGTCGTCGACGTCGGCCGCGGTGGTGATGGCCTTGAACGGGGTGCCGTGTCCGTCGCAGATCAGGTGATGCCTGCTGCCCGTCTTTTGCCGGTCGGCCGGCGACGGACCGGTGTCGGCTCCCCTTTTTTCGCGCGGACATGGGAACCGTCGACGCGCGTTCTGGGCCAGTCCGGCTCGCCGGCCGCGTTCAACTCGGCGGGCAGAACGCGGTGGAGCCGGTCGAAGATCCCGGCCTTCTGCCACCGGTCCAGACGCCGCCGGCAGGTCTGCCCTGAGCCGAACCCCGGCTCCGAGGGCAGGAGTCGCCAGGCCATGTCGTCGCAGAGGACGAACAGGATTCCCTGGAGGCAGAGATGGTCCGGCACCGGCCGCGGGCCGGGAGCCTTCTCGGGCCAGGGCGGCAGCAACGGCTCGACCAGCTCCCACAGGTCGTCGTCCACGATCCACGGCCGGGTAGTCACACCGCCCCGAAAGGCGGAATTGTCACACCTGTCACGGCCGATCAGGGCCGATCAGGGCCGATCAGCAAGATCGTGTTACGAGTTCGTAGGGCCCTTTCGTCCCCTTGGCCTGCAAAAGTTCGTCCGTGCTTCGGGTGGGGCCTGCGGTTGGTGCGAGGGGCGCGGGATTTCCTGTTCGGTCGGGGTTGTAATGCCGTCGGCGAGCCGGCTCGATCGGGAATCCGGCGGCATCGGGAGTTCTGCCGACGGTGGACGGCACGGGGGCTCAGGGTGGGGTCGGGCGGCTCGGCCTGGCGCCGGTGCGTGGCTCGGCGGGCGTGAGTTATGGGCGTGTACATGTCGAGGCGGCACTCATGGGCCGTTCGCCGCCCGCCGGCGCGTGCTCCGCCACGGAAGGAGCCCGTCGAGAGATTGGTCAAATATTCGACCGGAACAGGGGTTCCGTTCCGTCGGACGAAGGTGTCATAAATGGTGCCGGGGGCATGTGCCCCGGTTCCCTTGGGGAGGGAACGGGTTCCTGGTGCGCGCGGTGGCCGTGCGCCGGCCGGGACCCCGCAGGGGAGGGGTGTTCGTGAGTGGTGTGCGGGCGGTGTCGGCCGCGGCGCGACGGATCGTGGAGCTGGTCCAGGACTTACCGTCCGGGATCTCACGACGGGATCTCGTGACGGAGGCGACCAGGCGGTTCCCGAGGCTGCCCGAGCAGCGGGTGGCCAAACTGATCGCCGAGGCCGTCGCCGGAGGTCTGCTGCTGGGGGACGGCGACCGCCTCGTGTCCGCCGTCGAGCCGGAAGTCCCGCTCGGCGACGGTCCGTTCACGGACTCCGTGAGCGCGTCGGACGAGGGAATAAAGAGCTCCGATGCCGCGGACTCCGCTGGAACCCCCTCCAGGACGCCCGTCCTCCGGGCCGTCGCGCTCGACCTCGAAAGCGTCGTGCGAACGACCGCCACCGCGCCGTACGTACAGCGCCACGTGTACGAGGTGGCGGCCGTCAGGTGCGGCGCGGACCGGGAGTGGGTCGCGGCCGCTCCCCGCTGGCAGCGGTACCTCAGGTTCCCAGGCGACGGCGAGACACTGCGCGACGGCGCCGTGCGGGACGCCGTACTGGACCGGGGGATCTCCGCGCGGCAGGCGTGGACGGAGCTGCGGGACTTCCTCGCGGACGCCGATGCCGTCGTGGCGCACAACGGCACGGCGCTGGACTTCCCCGTCGTCAGGCAGGCGGCGGAGGAGGCCGGTGCGGACGATCCGCTCGCCTCCGTACGTCTCGTCGACACGCTGTACCTCGCCCACGCGGTGTGGCCGACGGCTCCCTCCCACCGGCTTCAGGACCTGGCCCCGACACCCGAACCCTCCCGGCCGGCGCCGCGCGCGCACACCGCGGAGGGCGACGCGACGCTGCTCGTCAGCCTTCTGCGGAGGGCCGCCGTCGAGTTCTCGGAGAAGGCACCCGAGCTGCGCGCCCTCGTCTCCGACGTCTGTCCCGACTCCGACGCCTGGCGGCTGCTGAGGGAATTCGCCGGAGAAGAGCGGGCCTCCGCACGGGAACCCCTCGTCTGGGAGCAGGCGAGTGTGGCCCGTCTGCTGGGGGCGGAGTGCGCGCACCATCCACCGCGCCGGAACCCGGATGGCCGGATGCCGGGCCGTGGCGCCGTCGTCGTACCGGCAGTGCTCCGCGGGGCCGACGGAAGGGTCGATCCGACCGCTCTCGCCCGTGTCGTGCACGGCCCCCACGTCGAACCCCGCCCCGCCCAACAGCGGATGACGACGACGCTGCACCAGTGGACCGACGCCGGTGTCAGCGGCCTGCTGGAAGCCCCCACCGGCACCGGAAAGAGCTACGCGGTCCTCGCGGCCGCTCTCGACTGGCTGGCCGGCGGGCCGGGTCGCACCGCTGTCATCGCCACCTACACCAAGCAGCTCCAGAGCCAGATGGCGAAGGACGTCCAGGACCTGGAACGGGCCCTCCCCGGTGTGCTCGGCGTGACCGACCTGGTCAAGGGAAAGTCCAACCGGCTCTCCCTCGCCGCCCTCACCAAGGCCCTCGCCGAGGCCACGCGCGGGCCCGCCCTCCACCACGCGCCCCGCCGCCGCATCCGACAGACGCGGGATCTCCGCTTCCGTGAACTCGTGGTCCTCCTCACCCTGCGGCTGATCGCCTCCGGAGAAGCGCCGCGGTCCTGGACGGCGAGATCGGTCGATCCGGTGGACCTGCCCGCCTTCTGCGGCGACTACATGGGTGCCGCGCTCTCCTTCTGGCTGGAGTCGCTGTCCCAGCGCGACGGCGACTACGGCCCAGCCACCGGCAATCCCCTCACCGCGCACACGAGCACGGTCCGGGAGGCCCTCGGAGGCCACCGCCTCGTCCTCGTCAACCACGCCCTGGTCCTCTCCCACCTGGACGACCTGAGGGCCGCGGGCCCGGACGTCCTCCTCGTCCTCGACGAGGCCCACGAGCTGGAGAACGCCGCTACCACGGCCCTGACCGTCGGCGTCGACCACCAGGACCTGGAGGACGTGCTGGCGGAGCACCACACCTGGGTGGCGGAAGCACGCTCCGGCCCGGAGCGGGACCGGGCCCTCGTCGCGATCGCGGAACTGGACCGGCTGCTCGACGACGAACGGCTCCCCCGGCTCGCGGCCCAGGCGTTCGACACCCGGGCCAAGGGCGTCGGCGTACGGATCGGCAGCCGTACCACCACGCTCGCGGGCCCCCACACCGGCACTGCCGGCACCCGGGACACCCGTCGGCTGTCACTGCTGCTGGAGCGCATCGCCAAGACACTCCTGAGCTGCCGCATCGCCCTGGAGCGGTACGCCGCCCAGCACACAGCCCACCTCGACCCACTGGTCCGCGAGCGACTGGACGCGCTCGCCCTGCACACGGACACCCTCACCACCTCCATCGACCGGATCACCACCGATCTCGGGGCCTTCCTCGACCCCGCCGGTCTCCTGGACGAGACGCCTCCCTCCCGCGTCGTCCACCTGGAGGAACTGGCCGAGCCGACGACGGAGCTGCGTTCCTACCGCTTCCGCGTCGCCACCAGCCCCGTCGACCTGCCCGCCGACCCGGAGTGGCGGCGCTACCTGGAGTCCTTCGCCCGCGTCCACTACGTGTCCGCGACCCTCCGCGTCTCGGGGGAGTGGGACTTCGTCCGCAGCAGACTGGGACTGCCGAGCGAGCTGCCGGCGCTCGCCCTCCCCTCCCCGTTCGACCTGCGCACCCAGGCCGAGGTGGTGTGCTTCTCCGACTTCCCCTCCTGGGCCGAACAGGAGGAGGGCGCACTGCGCACCGTGGCCCACCAGGTGGCGGGATTCGCCACCGAGATGACGAGGGAACGCCCTGACGGCAACGGCTTCGACGGCGGCGGCATGATCCTCACCACCGCCCGCTCGACCGCCGCGGGCATCGGCTGCCACCTCGTCGAGGAACTGCGCGCCCACGGCCTCGACACCCCGGTCGTCGAAGCGCTCGTCCTCGGCAACGGCCGCGCCCACCAGGCGTTCACCGACCGGCAGGACGGAGGGGGATTCCTCGTCGGCACCAAGGGACTCTGGCAGGGCGTCGACATCTCGGACGCCGGACGACTGAACCTCGTGTGGATCAACAAGCTGCCTTTCGCGCCGTTCGCCGCACCGATCATCGAGGCCCGGCGCGCGGCCGTGGCCGAACGGGCCGCGCAGGCCGGCCACCCCGATCCGGAGGGGGCCGCCACCGAGCACTACTACCTCCCCCTCGCGGCCCTTCAACTGCGCCAGGCGGTCGGTCGGCTCATCCGGTCCGACCGGCACCGCGGAGTCGTCATCATCAGCGACCGCAAACTCGGAGGTCAGAGCAGCCTGCGCCGCTCCTACCGGCGGGCCTTCCTCGGCAGCCTCGACGAAGGACTCCAGCGGCCCGATCCGGACGACGGCGGCATCGGCGGGGGCAACGTCACCACCATGACCGAAGGCTGGCGCCGTATCTGGGAGTTCATGGTCGCGAAAGGACTTCTGGACCCGGCACGCGCCGCCGAACTGTGCACCGCCCCGGCCCTCGAACGGCACACCCTCCTGCCGCACACCCGACGCATCCGGGAACTGGCGCTGACCTCCGAAGAGACCCGCCTGCTCCGCGAGAAGAACCGGCTCGCCGAAGAAGTACGGGAACGCTGCGCGCGGATCGGCGGCCTGCTCGGCCTCTCCGACGACCCGGTGTCCCTCAAGCCGGCGCAGCGGGCCGTCATCACCGCCGCCGCCGAAGGCAGAAACGTCCTCGGACTGCTCCCCACCGGCTTCGGCAAGAGCTTCACGTTCCAGCTGCCCGCCCTGGTCCTGCCCGGCGTCACCGTGGTCGTCAGCCCACTCGTCGCCCTGATGCACGACCAGGCCCTCGAACTCAACCGGACCATCGGCGGAGCGGTCCGCGCACTGATCTCCCCGCTGCGGGAGTCCAGCAGCAGAGCCGGCAAGACCGAGGTCGCTGACCAGCTCCTCGGCCGTGCCGACCACGGGATCCGCCTGGTGTACGTCAGCCCGGAACGTCTGTGCCAGCGGCGCTTCCGCGAAACGGTACGTGCCGCGGCGGCGGCCGGCCGGGTGACCCGGATCGCCGTCGACGAGGCGCACACGCTGGCGCAGTGGGAGGACTTCCGTCCCAGCATGCGCAGGGTCAGCCGGTTCCTGGACGAACTGCGCCGGGACCACGGGGTGGCGGTCACCGCGGTGACCGCCACCGCCAACCGGGCCGTTCACGAGGCACTGCGCGAAGGACTGTTCGCCCTGCCCGCCGAGATCCCCGCACAGGGCTCCGCCCGGGCGGCGGCCGAAGCGGCGCACCCCGGTGTCACCGGCGGACTCCTCACCGTCCGCGAGAACCCCGTCCGCCCCGAACTCGCCGTCTTCCGTCGCTCCCTGGACCGCCCCGGACAGGGCGGCGTGGCCGGCCTGGTCGAGGGCGTCGTCGACGCGCTGGAAGGCCACACCATCCTGTACTGCCTCACCGTGAAGGAGGTCAACACGCTCTACACCCACCTGCGCGAGTACACCGGTGACGCGGGCGTGCGCGTCCTGCGCTTCCACGGCCGCCTGACCGAGGCGGAGAAGGCCGCCGTCATGAACGCATTCCGGGAGGCCCCGCGCGAAGGCGACGACGGGTTCGCGCCGCTGGTCGTCGTCGCCACCTCCGCGTTCGGCCTCGGCGTCAACAGGCCCGACGTGCGCACCGTGATGTGCGTGTCCCCGCCGACCGACCTGGCCGCCCTCTACCAGCAGATCGGCCGGGCCGGACGGGACGGCGGCCGCCGCCGCACTGCGGGCTCCGGCCCCGTCAACAGCGGCCTCGCGCTCGCCACGAGCCGCGGCATGCGCATGGTCCGCTTCATGACCGGGCAGGAACTGCCGGCCGCCCTGCTCCGGCGCATGGGCCACCTCGTCCTCGCGCAGCACGACGGCACGCTCGACCCGGTACGCCTGGCCGAGATCCTCATGACCGAGGACGCCGCCGCCGGGGACCTGAAGGAGGCCGAACTGCGGGACCGGTACACCCAGGAACGCTACCGGAGCGGCGTCATGCGCGCCTTCAGCGCCCTCTCCGACCTCGGTGCCGTCGAGGACCTCGGCGACCATCCGCCGCACTGCGCGGTCAAGCCCGGCGACCTGCACCGGGTGCGGCACGAAGGCGGCCGGACCGGTCCCCCGGCGGACCGGGCCGGCCGGCAGGAAGCCGAGCCCGTACGGATCGAGCGGGCCGTCATCGCCACGGCACTCTCGTGGCACACCCCCGGAAAGGTCGACGTCCAGGCGTTCGACCGGGAGCTCGCCGCCCGTTGCCCCGACTACCGGGCGGTCGCCGACGGGCCCGCGGCGACCTGGGAGCTCCTCGCAGACCTCCACGACCGCGGCCTCCTGGACGTCTCGGCGGCACCGAGCCGCCGCCTGGTCACCGGACTCACCGTGCGCACGGGCACCCTGCCCGACGGCTACCTTCCGCTGCTCCACCGGCGCGGCAGCCGAGCCGCGGCGGAACTGGCGGAGCTCAGACGCTTCTTCGACGCGACCACCGTCTGCGCCCAGCGGGTCTTCGCCGACTACTTCGGCGTCACGGACCTTCCCGAGGGCTGCTGCGCCACCCCCGACCGCCGGTGCTCCGCCTGCTGGGACACCGGCGACCTGTCCGCGGACGAAAGGCGACCGGCCGTGGCAGAGGCGTTCCACAGCCCGGCCCCCCGACGCGGCGGCCGCACCGACACCGCGCAGCGCGACCAGCGGGTCGACCTGCAGATCCACCGGCTGCTGCAGCTC
The DNA here is from genome assembly GCF_043084305.1 of Streptomyces sp. NPDC014656. NCBI lineage: Bacteria > Bacillati > Actinomycetota > Actinomycetes > Kitasatosporales > Streptomycetaceae > Streptomyces > Streptomyces sp. NPDC014656. The sequence goes on along the minus strand of NZ_JBIBZN010000023.1, from coordinate 92,887 downwards.
CAGCCCCAGGGCATGCACCCCCGCCGGCTCTGGCACGCGCTGCGCGGCGACGAGTCCTCCTACCAGCCGAGGAGCCGCACGATGATCTCCCTGCCCAGGGCCGTGCGGGACAGCCGCCACTTCGGAGGCCGCGCGGACCTCCCGTACGCGGCGGTCGGCGACAGCCTGAAGCGGCTGGCCGCGGGAGGAGCCGCCACGGAGGGCCCGGACGGCCTCTGGCACACGTCCCGCCCACCGCGACGAACACCTCTCCCCGCCCCGGGGAAGGGGGACGGAGCGTGACCGCGACGACCACCGACGGGGCCGACATCTGGCGGCCGTACGAGGACCACCCCGTCCTCACCCCGAACATGACCGGCGGGCACCGGACCACGCCTCCCCACGAGCTCGCCCGGCTGCGCCGCTACCTGGCTGCGGTCGTCGCCGACCGCAGCTGCCCGGTCCACACGACGGTCGCCTTCAACGCCGCCTACTTCGGCTACGAGATCGGCGGCGAAGGGTACGGCAACGGCCCCTTCGACCTCGACGAATTCCCCGTCCTGAGCCTGGGGAACGAAGTGCCGGCACACCCCGTCGGCTCCCTCGTCCGCATCGAGACGGGGTCCGACCCGCTGTACGCCGAGATCGTCTACAAGGAGGGCCGTCACCCCCGGATCGAGGAGGACGGCGAGGTGCCGTCCTGGGTGTCGGGAGCCCCGGCCACCGCCCGGGGGCCGCGGGAGCAGCCTGCGGAGACCTGCGTGCGCCGGGAGCTCTTCGTCCCCGACCTCACGGCCTTCGGCCCCGCGCTCCAGCTCGACGAGACGAAGCTCACGAGGCTGCGTACCCGCGGGAGATGGCTCAACGAGGATGGTCACGTCGTGGTGGACGTCCGCTACGCCACCCCCCAGGAAGCCGCGCGTGACGACACGGCCGCCTTCGTCGACCACCTCCTCGCCCACCAGAACGAAGCGCTCCTGAGCCCCCTCGTGCCCGTATCCGTCGCACACCTGGCCGACGGCGGGGACGAGGAGCGTCTGCGGGGCGCGCTCACCGGACTGTTGGACGTGATCGCCCACGCCCTGCGCACCACCGACAGTCTCCGCGCCTGGGGCCCCTACACGCTGACCCGCGAACGCATCGGGGCCGGCCTCCGCCAGGACGGGCCGCTGGGCGGATCGGACCTGTACGACCTCGCCGGCTCCCTGGAACGCGCGGCCGCCCCCGGCCCGCGCCGCCGCCACGGGCTGAACGGCTCGCGCACCGCCTACACGGCGATAGCCCCGTGGCTGCGCGGCGTGGCGGGCGCCGGGCCGCTGCTGACCGGCACCGAATACGCGGTTTCGGTCTGCCGGGCCAACCTCGTCGTGACGGACTTCCTCCGCCGCGACACCGACGACGGCCTGCGCGAAGGCAGCGACGTCCGGATCACCCTCGACGACAGCTTCGAGAGCGGCGCCATCTGGCGCTCCCACCACCCCGGCTCGGAGGAGACGGACGGCACCGATCCCCTGATCCCGGCGGGACGAGGCTGGCGTGACGCGGTGAACCCGCCGGCGCCCCGGGCCGCCGAGCCCGCTCCGCGGAACGTCCCGCGGGAGGAGGAGCCGGCCGACGTGCCGTCGGCCGACGCTCCCCTCGCCGACCCGCCGTTCACGGACGAGGAGGAGATCGGCCTTCGGAACTACCTCCGGATCGACGACAGCGAGCTCTGCTGGCAGCAGCCCCTGCGCCTGGCCCACCTCATGGAGGACAGACTGCCGCTGAACCGGATGGCCCGGAGCGCACTCGCCTCGCTCGGGCCGGAGAGCGGCCGTGTCCGGCTGGAACTCCATCACGCCGGCGTCGCGATCGACCCCTCCGAGGAGGTGCAGGAGGTGGTCCTGGACCTCGCCGAGGAGACCGGCACGCTCCGCGACGTCCAGTGGCCCATCGACTTCTTCCCGGGACTCCGCCTGTGGCTCCAGTGGCCGCGCGGCGGCACCGTCCTCAGACTCTCCACGCGGGAGCTGGAGGAACCCGTGGACATCGACGGCCGGCTCGTCACCCACGAGTACGACCCCCAGGTCCTGACCCGGGACGGCGCTCCGGGAAGCACCCGGGACGGTGACACGTCCGCCGGACTCGACATCCGGCGACTGGTCCTGCGCGCCGTACGCCGCTTCGGTCTGCTCACACCTGACGGACACGCCCTGCTCGACCGCGACGCACTGCCCCGGGGAATCCATGCCGCCGCACCCGCGCCCCACCAGATCACCGCGGTGGAGCGGGCCGTGGAGGAACTGCTCGCCGAACGACACCTCTACGCGGCCGTCGGCAGCCGGGGCCCGGACGGCGAACCCCATCACCCCGTCCGCGACGGCGAGTCCCGGATCCCGCTGGTGGGCTACGAGCCCCGTCCCGTCGTCGTGCCGCGCCCGGGCCCGGGAGCCCACGGGCTTCCTCAGGGCCCGGGACTCGAGTACGCCGTCCCGGGCTTCCTGCGGAGACTGCCCGCGGGCAGCGAACCGAGCGACGTCCAGCGTGCCGCCTACCGTGCCCACTGCCGTCACGCCGGAAAGGCGGACGGCTGGGAACTGCCGCGCGGCTACACCTTCGTCACGCCGCACTCCCGCCGGCGCTGACGGTCCGCGCCGGGCAGGAGCCGGCTCCGGAGCGACGCCCCTCTCCCACGCGCGCCCTGCCCCGCCCGCCCTCACCTTCCCCATGCCCACCCAGCAGCACATCGACGAAGAGGTCACACACAGAATGCCCCTCAGCCATGCGGTGGTCGCGGAACCGCCGATGTCGCCACCAGGCGTGTCCATCGAGCTTCTCGAAGAGCTGGCATCGGCGCTCGACGGGCTCGGTCCGGTCGTGGACGACACACTCGCGGAACTCACCGTCGAAGAGACGGGGCTCGCGCTCAACTCCCTCGACACGAGGGACCGTCAGACGATCATGAACAGGCTGGGGTTCCGCAGGGTCGTACCCCGCCGTTTCGGGCAGGCGCTGAGCGAACAGGTGCTCAGCCGGATACAGCGGCGGGAACCTGCCCTGGAACGGCGCCACGCCGCGATGCACCTGACGGCCCGCGTCATGGTCGACATGGTCCGTGACGTCATGGCACCCGCCTCCGACGACCGTGGCGGCCCCGCCGGCCGATGGGACGCCCGGCTGGTCCGGCTCACCCTCTTCTCCAGGGTCCAGGCGTCGGTGTTTGACGCGCACCTCCTCGTACGGGCCGCCGAGCAGGGCTGGTACGGGGCGGGGTCGGACGCCGTCGCCCGGGAGGCGGCGCGTGCGGCGGCGCAGCGGGTCGTCGACGCGGTTCCGGACTACGACCCGGCCACCGCCTTCCTTCACGACGGCGACCGTGTGGGTGTGGACGGGGAAGAGGACGAGTCGGCGGGAGGCGCTCCGGAGACCGCCGCCGTGTCGACCCCTCGGCGCCCTCACGACGCCGTCGGAGAACACACCGAGGAGACCGAGCCCCGCACGGCGAGGGCCGTGCTCGAGAGCCTCGGCTCCCTCCGGGAGGAACTGGAGGACGTCCTCGACCGGGCACGGGACGCCGCCGACCGGCTGAAGCTCGCGCTGGCGGACGGCCGCCCGCCGGCCGCCCCCGACCTGAGAAGCCTCAGCGAGGTCGAGCCGGCCTTCGCCCGCGCCCGGACGGGGCTCGCCGAAGCAGGTCTCACCGGTGTCCCCGACAGGCTCGACGACGTCCACACAGCCATCGACGCCTTCCGCGCGACCGCGGAACGGAGCGAGAAGGACGAGCGGGCCCGCCGAGCCCTCGCCACGGTGCTCACCCTCGGCTGCCGACCAGACAGCGCGGTGGCCGATGTGATCGCGGACGCCGGACAGCGGGCCGGGGCCCTCCTCGCCAAGGCGCGATGGGACGAGCGGGACGAGGCGTGCGCGGACTTCCTCGCCCTGCTGGTGCGCCTCGTCGAGGTGAAGGACGATCCGGCCCACCGCCAGACACTGGTCGAGGCGCAGCAGCGGCTGTCGCTGGCCCATCCTCCGTACGCGGTGGCCGCCGTGCTGCACGACCAGATCACGATCACGCCCACGAAGGAGCCCGTCACCACGCACCGGACGGTGACCGGGAAACCCGCCGAAGGAGCCGACGGACAGGACCGGCCGGACACGGCCGCTCCGGAAGCGGGACCGAAGAGCGGGTCCGACACGGCGGACGCCGGTCGGCCCGTACCGGAGACGGACGGGGCGACGGCCCTCGCCGCGGGTGAGCCGGAATCCGCCACGGCCGAGCAACTCGTGCTGCCGGCCCCACGATCCGAGTGGCCCGTCGCCGACCTCCTCAAGAGCTCCCTCACCGGCACGGCCCTGCTTCCCGGGACCGACACCGACGTGACGGCGGACGATGCCGGCGCGGGCGCCACGACCGACCCGCGGAGCGGTTCGGACGACCACCGGGAGGACGTCGAGCCGATCCTCGCCCGCCTCATCGAGGAGAAGCGCTTCGGACTCGCCGCCCATCTGTCCGGCGCGGCGGACCGACCGCCGGCGGAGTCCGCGGTGCTGCGCCTCTCCGCCGCGGCGGAGCTGCTGAACCCGCGCTCCGACGGGGCCGCGCGGTTCGTCGAGGACGCGCTGCGCGAAGGCGACGCGCAGGAGGGCGCCGCCGCGGGCGGACTGGAACTGCTCCTGTTGCCGGTACTCGTCAAGGCGGCGCTGCTGACGGGGTCCCCGGTTGTCGGCGCCCAGCTCAGGGCACTCTCGCAGCACCTGCCGGACACGCTGCAGAAGGTGGCCGCAGAGGTGGCCGAACGCACCCTGAACAGCGCACTGATCCTGGCGCCCCTGCACACCGTCGTCGCCGACGCGTCGCAGGCCGAGAGCCGGCTCCAGGACTCGGTCGAGACGTGCCGGAACCTGCTGGTGGCGCCCCGGATGCGGTTCCAGCGGGCCTCTCAGATGGCGAAGCAGTGGCTGCTGCCGAACGGCTTGCTGGGCAGCGTGCTGACCGCCGTCGTCAACGGCTCCCCCGACGCCGCGGACCGCGCCGACAGCCTGTTGCGGCAGCTGGAGCGGACCGCGCACTTCGAGGACGAGATCGACCGGATGGACGGCGAGCTCCGCGGTACCGGCGGACGCGCCATCCACGGCTCCGGACGGAACAACGTGCGGCAGTTCCTGGAACGCGTGCGTGCCGCGGTGTGGGAATGGCACATGATCCAGCGGGAACTGGGGAACACGCGCTCCGAGGAGACGGCATGGGCCGCGGACTCGGTGGCCGCCCTCCGGCTGTCCCTCCTGGGACTGCGCAAGGGCGTCATGAGCGACCTGACCCCCGCCGGCCAGGGATCCCGTCCCGTGGCGAGGGCGGCGTCCGCCGCGTCGGGCGAGATCTTCGACGAGGTCTTCGACGCACTCGAGTCGGGTACGCCCCCTGCCCCCCACACCATGGAGACCGACGTCGCGGAGCTGCTGGACGTCGAGCTGTACAAGCTGCCGGACTGGCCCGGCACGGCTCCCACGCTGCCCGCCCTGATCGCGGCCGCGGACCGGACGTGGGAGGAGGCGATCGGCTTCCAGACCGCACGGGACGGCTTCACCGCCGTACGGACGATCCTGAGCCTCGCGGAGCGGGGAGTCCTGCCGGACGGCCACGCCCTGGAGTCGTCCGGCGAACGGCTCGCCCGCCTCGCGCAGACGGAGGGCGAGCGGCACCGCATGCTCGCCGACAGGGTGCGGGAACTCGGGGCGGAGCTCCGCCGGGCCCAGGCGGACGGCGCCCTCACCGTCGAGCAGGACGTCAACCTCCAGGAACTCCTCGCGGACTCCGCTCCCCGGACGGAGAGCGGTTCATCGCGCGAGCTGTCGGTGATCCGGCGCAATCTGGACCGGGTGGCCGAACTGATCCCGCACCACCGAAAGGAGGCCGCGGACCGGCTCCGGGCACGGCTCGCCGCCCTCCCCACGGTCGGCGAGGACGACCGGCGGCGCGTGCTGCACAACCTGGACACGGACAACCTGGCCACCGCCGCGGAACTCGTCTACTTCCTCGAACTGGGCGAGTCGGTACCGGAGATCAGGGCTGAGGACTCGCACCTGGAGACGTTCTTCCCCGCCGTTCCCGACGCCCTGCCCGGAGGCATCACGCCCGATCTGATCAAGGCCGTCCGGTCCCGCAGGCAGCTCCCCGACACGGCGGTACTGGACTACTCGGACCTGTCCGAGGGGGAGGCCGAGCGGGCGGCGGACGCCCTCGAACGATGGGCGAAGCTGGCCTCGACCCGCGACCGGGCCAACATCAATCCCCGGGTCGACCTGACCCCGGCCCTCTCCCTGCTGGGTTTCGAGGCGAGGAAGGCTCTGCCCCTGCGCGAGCTGAGGTACGGCAACGACTACCGCTTCTTCGAGCTCGCCGAGACGGAGGTCACCGGCAGGGCGTGGGCACCCGCGTTCGGCTCGCAGATCAAGGACCGCGGCAACAAACTGCGCGCCCTGCTCATCTGGGGACGTCCGGCGGCGAAACTGCTCATCAGCCGCATCTCCCAGGATCCCGACGAAAGCAGCCTGCTCGTCGTGCACTTCGGCACGATCGACAGCAGGACACGCACCGAGCTCGCCGCCGTCTCGCAGGGCGGCAAGCCCATCCTCGTCGTCGACGACGCGGCCCTGGCCTACCTCGCCGCGCACGGCAACCGTCGGGTCGACGCCGCCACCGAGACACTGCTGCCCTTCTCCGGGGTGAACCCGTACATCAAGGAGAAGCGGGGGCAGATCGGCCGTGAGATGTTCTACGGACGCGACCGCGAGCGCAAGAGCATCCTCGACCCGGCCGGGACACAGATCATCTACGGTGGCCGCGGCCTCGGAAAGTCGGCGCTGCTCGCCGACGCGGGCGACCGGTTCGTGGAACAGCGTCCCGGCTCGTACCGGAAGCTCTACCTCAACCTCGACAAGATCGGCATCGGGAAGGGCACCGCTCTCGGCGCCGCGGCCATCTGGAACACGCTGGACCAGGAGCTGACCAAGGAAGGCGTCCTGGAGGAGCCCCGTCGGAGGGGCCCCAAGCCGGAGCCGTGGCAGCGGGTCACGGACGGCATCGCCACCTGGCTGGAGCAGGACTCCGACCGGCGGCTGCTCATCCTGCTCGACGAGTGCGACCGCTTCTTCGAGGCCGACGTCCCCGAGTGCACGGAGACCCGCCGTCTGCGCGGCCTGGGCGAGGACTCCCGTGGCCGCGCGAAGGTCGTCTTCGCCGGTCTGCACTCCGTGCAGCGCTTCACGCGCCTCGCCAGGAACGGGCCGTTCAGCCACCTCGCACAGACACCGACCGTCGTCGGGCCGCTCACGCCGCAGTTCGCCGCCGACCTGATCGTCCACCCCATGCGGGCCCTGGGATTCGAGTTCGAGGACGTCGACCTCGTCAACCGGGTCCTGGGATTCTGCTCGTACCAGCCCTTCCTGCTGCAGATCTTCGGCAGCAGGATGGTGCAGGTCATGCAGGACAAGCGGGCGCGGCAGCCGATGCTTCCCCCGCCCTACACGATCGAGACGGCCGACGTCGACGCCGTGGAGCAGGACGCGTCGCTGCGCTCCGACATCACCGCGGCCTTCAAGGACACCCTCGCCCTCGACGACCGCTACAACGTCGTCGCCAACGTCCTCGCCCAGCACGCCCGCGACAACGGCCTGGAGACCAGACTCAGCGACCGGGAACTGCGCGACGAGTGCGCCGGCTGGTGGCCGCAGGGCTTCGACAAGCTGGACAGCGAAGGCTTCCGGGCCTACCTGCAGGAGATGGTGGGCCTCGGCGTCCTCGCGCCGAACCACGACGGACAGGGCTGGCACCTACGCGGCCCGAACGCCCTGCGCATGATCGGCACCGCGCAGGAGATCGAGGCACGCCTCCTGGGGGCCGAGGAGGAGTACCGCCTGGAGGAGGCCGTCGTCCTGGAGAGCCGCCCCGGCCTCGACGACGGGCGCCGCTCCGCGCCGTTGACGATCAACCAGATCGACTACCTGCTCGGAGAGCGGAGGAACCAGGTCCGCGTCGTCCTGGGCACCCGGGCGACGGGCATCGGGGACGTGGAACGCACCCTGCGGGACGCGACCGGCCGGGTCGCCGGCTGGATCCTCCCGCCGATCGGCAACGCCAACACCTACCGCAGGCAGCTCGCGGCGGGCCGGACCGAGGAACGGCGTCTGCTCATCAGCGACCTCGCCCTGGGCAGCGACAAGTCCTGCCGGGAGTCGCTCGAGCAGGCCAGGACGATACTTCCCACCGTCCCCGGGGCGACCCGCTCGGTGGTCCTGGTGTCGAGCCCCGAGCAGATCGGCTTCTGGCGCGACCTGCTGGCAGGCTCCGAGGCGGCCGGCGGAGCCGACGAGACCGTGGTGGTGCTGCGCCGCTACGACAAGCGGGGCCTGAGGGACTGGACGCAGCAGCACAACGTCTACGAGACGGAGGAGCGGCTGACCCGGCTGGCTGCGATCACCGGAGGCTGGCCGATCCTGCTGGACAAGGTCTTGGAGCTGCGCGACCCGAACCAGGACCAGGACGGTGCCCTGCAGGAGCTGGAGAAGTGGCTGGCCCGGAAGGAGAGCGCCCAGGAGCTCGTCAACGCCGTGGGTCTGGCGACGACCGCCGTGGCGGGTGACGACGACCTGGTCAGGCGGGGCTACGAAGCCGTCGTCGGAGAGCTCGGCACCGGGTGGAACCCCGAAGCCGACTGCACGACCGCGGCCGAACTCGCCGGCCTCTCGCCGGACGACGCGCAGTGGGCCATCGCCTGCCTGGAATCCCTCCAGGCCCTCGACAGGGACGGCACCCACCTGCGCGTGGAGCCGGTCCTCCACAGGGCTCTCGGCATCCTGAGCGCAGGGGAATGACACCACCGTGAGGGCCGCAGTCACCCGGATCCGGCCCTCACGGTCCACCAGGGCGTCAGCCGGGTGGTGTCCGGCTCGGAGCACCGGCAGTGAGTGAGGCTGATCCTTCGGAGCGGGCACCCTGGCAATGGATCTTGATGGTCCAGGGAAGGACGTCCAGGTGGGACGCAGGTCTCCGTGTCCGGAGGAGTTCAGGAAGGACGCGGTCGCGCTCTGCCTTGCCGCGGCCGGGAAGCGGACGCACCGGTGGCGGCCGCGGATCTCGGTATCGCCGCGGAGTCGCTGCGGACGTGGGTGCGCAAGGACGAAGCCCAGGCCGCGCCTGCCGGCCGCAACGGCAGTGCCAGCGCGGCGGAGGAGCTCGCCCGCCTGCGGGCGGAGAACGCCAGGCTGCTCAAGGCCGAGCAGGAGTGGAGGCTGGAGCGCGAGACCTTGCGCCGGGCAGCTGCGCATTTCGCCCGGGAGGGGAAGTGAGATCCCGCCGCTGGGCCTTCGTCTCCGACAACCGCGCCGACTTCGGCGTCAAGCGGATCTGCCAGGTGCTCGGGGTATCCCGCGCCGGCTACTACCGGCCCCCGGCCACCGAGCAGGCCCGCGCCGAGCGCCGGGCCGAGGAGAACCGGATCGTGAGCGAGATCCGTGCCATTCACGCCGGGCACGGCGGCGCCTACGGTGCCCCGCGCGTCCATGCTGAGCTGCGGGCGAGGGGACGGCGGATCAGCCGCAAGCGCGTGACCAGGCTGATGCGGGTCAATCACCTCTCGGCCGGCACCTGCGGAGGAAGAAACGGACGACGATCGCGGACAGGACCGCGCCGCCCGCGCCGGACCTGGTGATGCGCGACTTCACCGCCGCCGGACTGAACACCAGGTGGTGCGGCGACATCACCTACATAGCCGTCGGCGCGACCTGGCTCTACCTTGCCACGGTGATCGACATCTGCTCGAGGAGGGTGGTCGGCTGGTCGATCGCAGACCACATGCGCACCTCGCAGACCATCACCGCCGCGCTCCCCCGGCCTGAGGCCCTTACGGCTTCGCCTTCAGGATCCATTGAGCTCGCTTCGCGGGCAGCCGGCCAGGGGAGGGAGGAGTGGGCTATTCGGGCTGGGTGACCGTCAGGGCCCAGCGGACGGTGTCGTCGGATGCGTCGACACCGATGGTGAAGGACCCTGTGCGCACTACGCCCGGGTCCAGGGTCACCGAACCTGTGCCCGGGGTACCGGTGGGACAGTCCACGGTGAAGTCGGCCACCCGGTACCCCTGCGAGTCCATCGTCACGTGCGCGGCGCCGCCTCCCTCACACGCCACCGTCAGCACCGTCGGCAGACGGTCCCACGCTCCGCCCGAAGCCACACCCCCGTCCCCGACCATGTCTTCCACCCACACCAGGCCATCCGGGCCGGGATGCGGAAGCAGACCACCAGCCGCTGCTGCCGGCGTGACGCCCCCCACAGCCATCGCTCCGGCAGCCAGCAACGCCGCCACAGACACATTCCTCGTACGCATCACGCACTACCTCCCCTGAACGCCTGTCACAACACAGCCACCCTGCCCCTGGACGGGCACCTGCGCATGAGTACTGCTACTCATGGCCCGGCAACGGGGGTGGCTGATGCCGATCTCTTTCTCGGTGAGCATGCACGGGGCCACTGACAATCCGCCGCGGCCAGGAACAGACCGCGGGTGAGCGCCGGGCGGTGGGAGTCGCCTGTCTGGGCGTACTCGACGGCGAGGGGGTGCCGGTTGAGGGTGGGCTACTCCCAGGGTGGGCTACTCCCAGGGCGGGCTACTCCCAGGAACCCGCGTGGATCCGGAGAGCTGCTTTCGCGGGGAAAGCATCATCGATCGGCACACCCCACCAGTCGGCTGCCTGCCCGAGGGCTTCCTCCACCTCTTTGGAGGGCCGACCCCGGTGCGCTGAGGAAACCTCTTCCCACACCGTCCGGATCCTCGTCGCCTGCTCCGCCACCTGCGGAGCATTCGCCTCGGAGGGTGTTGGCGCCATGATCGGCCCCCTTTGGCTTTCTTCGGCCCCCTTCGGCTCTCTTCGGCTCCTTCTTGAGCGACGAAGCTGATGCCCCGTCGGCTCATGATGTTCCCCGGCTTGAACGGGAGAGAGGTGGTCGGGGCGGGGCGGGGACCGGCGGCCGGTGGTGCGGCTCCTGGTGAACCGTCTGCGTCCGCCACCGCTTGCGGCGGGTGTCGGCACCTCGCGGCACGGGGTCGGTCAGGCGTAGTGGCGGTAGACGGCCTGGGCGACGCAGGCCGGCTTGTCGGTGCCGTCGACCTCGACGGTGAACGTCAGGGGCATCTGTACGCCGTTGCCCTTGACCTCCTCCACGGTGCCGACGGTGCCGTGGAGGCGGATCTTCGCGCCGACGGGGACGGGGCTGGGGAAACGGACCTTGTCCAGGCCGTAGTTGACGCTCATCTTGGTGCCGGTGATGGTGAGCAGTTCTCCGAAGAGCGGGATGATGAGGGAGAGGGTGAGGTAGCCGTGGGCGATGGGGCCGCCGAACGGGCCGTCCTTGGCCTTCTCCGGGTCGGTGTGGATCCACTGGTGGTCGTCGGTGGCGTCGGCGAAGGTGTTCACCCGGTCCTGGGTGATGTCGAGCCAGCGCGTGTGGCCGAGGTCGGCTCCGCTGAGGGACTTGAGTGCGTCGAGACCGTGGGCGGTGGTGGACATGGAAGAACCTTTCGGTGGCAGGGCGGGGGTGCTCCCGGGAGCGTGTCGCTCCCGGTCCGTCACGGGTGGGGGTGCTCGGCGGGAGCGGGGGCGTGGGCGTCGCGCACGGCGTGCTTGATGATCTTCCCGGAGGCGGTGCGGGGCAGGGCTTCCGTCACGACGAGGGACCTGGGGATCTTGTACTTGGCGAGCCGGCCGGCCAGGTGGCCGAGGATGTCGTCCTGGTCGGCGTGGGTGCCGGGGCGCAGGACGACGACGGCACGGCCCACCTCGCCCCAGACCGGGTCGGGCACGCCGATGACGGCGCATTCGGCGACGGCGGGGTGGGTGAGGAGTACGTCCTCTACCTCGGCCGGGTAGACGTTCTCGCCGCCCGAGACGAACATGTCCTTGGCCCGGTCGACGATGTAGGCGAAGCCCTCGTCGTCGATGCGCGCGATGTCGCCGGTGCGCAGCCAGCGGCCGTCCGTGAAGGCCGCCTCGGTGTCCTCGGGCCGGTTCCAGTAGCCGGTCATGACGTGCCGGCCCTGGACCAGGATCTCGCCCCGCTCGCCCGGCCCGGCCTCGCTGCCGTCCGGCAGTACGACGCGGGTGTCGGTGAAGAAGTGCGGCACTCCGGCGGAGCCGGCCTTGGCCGAGGTCTGCTCCCGGTCCAGGAAGAGGATGCCGGGGGACGCCTCGGTCATGCCGTAGCCCTGGCTGAAGGCGAGGCCGCGGTCGAGGTACGTGGTGATGGTGCGGGCGGGCACGGGGGCTCCGCCGCAGTTGAGGGTGCGCAGGCTGGACAGGTCGGCGGTCGCCCAGCGGGGCCGGGCGGCGATGGCGTCGTACATGGTGGGGACGCCGAACACGTAGGTGACGCGCAGGTCCTCGATCAGTTCCAGGACGCGTTCGGCGTCGAAGGCGCCGAGGAGGACCACCCGGCCGCCCTTGAGGAGGGTCGGCAGGCAGGTCATGTTGAGGCCGGCGGTGTGGAAGAGCGGGGCGGCGACGAGGGTGACCTCGTCGCCGGACAGGTCGGTGTCGACGAGGACGTTGACGCTGTTCCAGGTGATGTTGGCGTGGGAGAGGACGGCGCCCTTGGGGCGGCCCGTGGTTCCGGAGGTGTACATGATCATGCACGGGTCCTCGGGTGCCACGGCCTCGTCCAGCGGATCGGTCCCGGCTGCGGCGAGGAGCTTCTCGTAGCCGAGGGTTCCGTCCCGGTCGGGGCCGGCGAGGGCGATCCGGTGCGGTACGCCCGCCTCGGCGGCCGCGGCACGGGCCGCCCCGGCCCGCTCGGGCGCGTGGACGAGGACGGTGGTGCCCGAGTCGGTCAGGTTGTAGGCCAGTTCCGGAGCGGCGAGACGGGTGTTGAGCGGGACGAAGACCGCTCCCAGTGTCCCGGCGGCGAACAGGGTCTCCAGGAACGCCGGGTGGTTGGGGCCGAGGTACGCGATCCGGTCGCCCCGCGCCACGCCGAGTGCGCGCAGGGCGTGGGCGAGGCGCAGGACGCGGTGGTGCAGGTCCCGGTAGGTCCAGGTGCGGTTCTCGTGGACGACGGCGATCCGGTCGGGCGTCTTGCGGGTGCGGCGCGCGGGCCAGGAGCCGATGCCTTGGTTCAACATGAGCGGTTCCTTCAGTCGGTGAGGAGGCCGAGCAGGCGGGCGGCGTTCTCCTTGAGGATCTTCGGCCGGACCTCGGGCTTGATGTCGAGCTTCTCGAAGTCGGCGAGCCACCGGTCGGGGGTGATGACGGGGTAGTCGGAGCCGAAGAGGACCTTGTCCTTGAGGAGGGTGTTGGCGTAGCGGACGAGTTGCGGCGGGAAGTACTTCGGGGACCAGCCGGACAGGTCGATGTAGACGTGCGGCTTGTGGGTGGCCACCGCCAGGGCCTCGTCCTGCCAGGGGAAGGACGGGTGGGCGAGGATGATCCGCAGCTCGGGGAAGTCGACGGCGACGTCGTCGACCAGCATCGGGTTCGAGTACTTCAGCCGGATGCCGCCGCCGCCCGGGACACCGGCGCCGATGCCGGTCTGGCCGGTGTGGAAGAGCGCGGGCACGCCGAGTTCCTGGATGGCCTCGTACAGGGGGTAGGCGAGCGGGTCGTTCGGGGCGAACGCCTGGATGCTGGGATGGAACTTGAAGCCGCGGACGCCGTACTCCCCCACCAGCCGCCGCGCCTCGCGCACGCCCGCGCGCCCCTTGTGCGGGTCGATGCTCGCGAAGGGGATGAGCGCGTCGGCGTGGGCGGCGCAGCTCTCGGCGATCTCCTCGTTGGAGATCCGCGGATGGCCGGTGGCGTGCTCGGCGTCGACGGTGAAGACCACCGCCGCCATGCGGCGCTCCCGGTAGTGGCCGGCCATCTCCTCGATGGTCGGCTGCCGGTGGCCGTGGGCCTTGAAGTACTTCTCGGAGGCCCCGAACAGCTCCGGGCTCAGCGCCCCGTGGCCGTCCTTGGAGACCTCCGCGTGCGTGTGCACGTCGATGGCGGTGAGCCGGTCGAGGTCGAGCGCGAGGTCGGCCATGTCTACGCCTCCGGGGCCTGGGGCGCGGGGATGCCGTAGGTCTCGGGCTCGGCTCCGACGCCGCCCGGCCACTCGGCGGCGATGGCGTCGGCGCTCCAGCCGCCGTCGGCGAAGGCGACCGCCTTCTCCTTGGGGTGGGCCCACAGGGCCAGTCGGTCACCGCCGATGCCGATGGCCTGTCCGGTCACGCCGGCGGAGTCGTCCGAGGCGAGGAAGGCGATCAGGGCGGCGACGTCCTCGACGGTGCCGAGCCCCTCGTCCTTGCGCAGCCAGTCCGGCAGCGGCTTGCCGGTGCGCTCGGACTCCTCGATGACCGGGGCGAACGCCGGGACGGTCTTGGTCATCTCGGTGGCGGCGACGGGGACGACGGCGTTGACGGTGATGCCGGCGCGGCCCAGTTCCATGGCCCAGGTGCGGGCCATGGCGACGACGCCGGCCTTGGCGGCGGCGTAGTTGGTCTGCCCGAAGTTGCCGCGCTGCCCTGCGGGCGAGGAGATGAGGACGAGCCGGCCGCCGGTGCCCTGCTCGCGCATGCGGACGGCCGCCGCGCGGGCGCAGGTGAAGGTGCCGCGCAGGTGGACGCGGACCACGTCGTCGAAGTCGTCGTCGGTCATCTTCCACAGCACGCGGTCGCGCAGGATGCCGGCGTTGGTGACGAGGACGTCCAGGCGGCCGAACTCCTCCACCGCCGTGTCGACCAGCTCCTGCGCGGCCGCGCTGTCGCCCACCGCCGCGACGACGCCGGTCGCCCGGCCCCCCTCGGCCGTGATGGCGGCGACGGCGGCGTCGACGACGGCCCGGTCGACGTCGTTGACGACGACGGCGGCGCCGGCCGCGGCGAGGGCCTGGGCGTAGGCCAGTCCGAGGCCGCGTCCGCTGCCGGTGACGACGGCGACCTTGCCGTGAAGATCCATGAGGGGGCCTCTCGTGAGGAGTGGAGAAGGAGTGGAAAAGGAGGGGAAGGGGGATGCCGAAGGGCCGGCGCGAGCCGGGATCGACAGGAATCCTGATGAACGCCAGTCTGGGTAACCGACAGGATTCCTGTCAATGGCCTAGGGTGGGACGGCCGCCTCCAGGCGGCGCCCGGCGCGGCGAAGGGCCGAGCCGCCCCGCACGGGCCGACACGACGGGAGGACGGACATGAGCACCTCGCTGCTCTACCTGCTCAAGAGGACGGAGCTGGCGGTGCGCGCCCGCCTGGAAGAGCTGCTCAAGCCCGCCGGGATCACCGCGCTGCAGTACACCGCCCTGACGGTGCTGGAACGGCACGACGGCATCTCCGCCGCGCAGCTCGCCCGCGACTCCTTCGTCACCGCCCAGTCGATGGCCGACATGGTCCGCACGCTGGAGGGCCGGGGCCTGATCCGCCGCGAGCCCAACCCCGGCAACCGCCGCGAACGCCTCGTCCTGCTCGCCGACCCGGGACGGCGACTGCTCGCCGAGTACGCCGGGCCGGCCCGCGCCCTGGAGGAACGCATGGTCGCCGACCTGAGCACCGAGGAGATCGCCGCACTGCGGGAGGCCCTGATCGGAGCGTGGCGCGCGCTGGCCTAGCCCCGGCCGCGGCGGGGCCGCGCCACGAGCCCGCACGGTCGGCGAGCGGGCCGTGGCGGCGACGGCTACGGCTACGGCTACGGCTACGGCTACGGCTACGGCTACGGCTACGCGAGCGCGTACATGCGGATGACGACGGCGTCGTCGCCGTCCGGCCGGGCGAGTCCGACGAAGACCGTCTCCGCGAGCCAGCGGTGCGCGGCGGCGTCCGTACGGAAGACCGGCGACGTGCGGTAGTAGTGGCCGGCCTCGGAGACCCGCAGATCTCCGTCGAACTGGTCCGGGGCGTCGGCCTTGGGGCTGTAGTAGCCGCGGTTGACGACGTCGATCACGGCGCCGTCCTCCGCCTGGATCAAGTAGCGGGCTTCCAGCTCGCACACCTTCCCGCGCGTACTGCTCCAGTCGCCGCCGCCGGGCAGGACCTTTCCGCGCAGCCGGGGCCCGTCCACCCGGCCTCCGGTGATGGGGGTGAACTCGGTGACCTCTCCGTCACCGTTGCCGATGTGCAGGGTGTCGGACACCTCGGCACGGATTTCGAACGCGAAGTCGAGGGCGGGACTGAAAGTCATGGTGATTCTCCGCTTCTGCGAGGGGGCGGCGAGCGCCGCGGGGCCGCAGGACGTCGCCGCCGGTCGGACGCGGGTCCGCGCCGGGTCGATTCCGACAGGCGGACGGCTGTTCCGCGAGATGGTCACGCCTTGCTCTTGACGCCTTAGCTCACCAGATGCAAGCGTGACATGCAACAACGTTATATGACGTTCGTTTACGACGGCTCGTCGGCGTTCCCCACACCCCCCATGTCGAGCGTCCCCTCCTTCTCCCTCCTCTCGGCAAGGAGCATCAGCCATGGCTGCGAAGAAAACGGTGCTGACGGTGCTCACGGGCGTGGGGCTGCTGGCCGCCACGGCCTGCAGCGGCCCCCCGGCCGGAAACGGCGCGCTCCCCAGGGCCGGACACCTCACCACCACCACGGCGCCCGGCGCCTCCGAGGTGGACCGCGTGACCTGGGCTCTGCCCTACGGCGAGCCGACGACCCTGGACCCCGCCAAGGTCGGCGACTACTCCCCCCAGACGGTCGGGGCCAACCTCTGCGACACCCTGACCCGGATGAACGCGGACTTCTCCCTGAGCCCCGGGCTCGCCCGGAAGGTCACCTGGTCC
The DNA here is from genome assembly GCF_043084305.1 of Streptomyces sp. NPDC014656. NCBI lineage: Bacteria > Bacillati > Actinomycetota > Actinomycetes > Kitasatosporales > Streptomycetaceae > Streptomyces > Streptomyces sp. NPDC014656. The sequence continues at coordinate 76,149 of NZ_JBIBZN010000023.1, read as the reverse complement.
GACGAGCACACCCTGGTGCTCGACCTGCGCCCCGGCGTGAAGTTCTGGGACGGCTCGCCCATGGCCCCCGAAGACGTGATCCACAGCCTGGAGCGGCAGCGGGATCCGAAGACCCAGGCCCTGTACGGCAACTACCTGGCCGCCGTGACCTCGATCAGGGCCACCGGCCCCCACCAGGTGACGCTGCGGACCAAGGAGTACGACCGGACACTGCCCAAGGCACTGTCCACGTCGTTCGGCGCGGTCAACCAGAAGGCGTACGCCGAAGAGGCCGGCCCCGCCTACGGAACCGCCAAGGGCGGCCTGATGTGTACGGGGCCGTTCAAGCTGGGTTCCTGGAAGTCCGGCAACGGCATCACCCTGGAACGCAACGACGCCTACTGGGACACCGGGCTGAAGCCGAAGGCCAAGCGGGTCGAGTTCCAGTTCATCACCAACAGCAACACGCTGACCAGCGCGCTGCTGTCCGGCGAGGTGGACGGCACCTACGAACTGCCGCCCAGCAGCGCCGCCGCACTGGGCAAGGCGGACAGCGGCACGGTGTTCCTCGGCCCGTCGACCCAGAACGTGCTGCTGGTTCCCGCCAACGCCGAGTCGCCCGCAGCCGACCGCAAGCTCCTGGACGCCCTGTCCCTGGTCATCGACCGGAACGCCCTGATCAAGAACGTCTTCGGCGGTGACGCCACCCCTCTGAAGTCGCTCGTCCCGCCTCTGACCTGGCGCGGCGACGAGGCCGCCGCCCGGTTCGACGCGGCCTACGCGGCACTGCCCGACGTCCCCGAACCGGACGCGGAGAAGGCCAAGAAGCTGGTCGCGCAGGCCCGCCCGCTCCCGCGTCCGCTGGTGGCCGCCATCCCCGCCGGTGACCAGCGCGGACTGCAGGCGCTGACGTTCGTCCAGGCCGCGGCCAAGAAGATCGGCGTGGACATCGAGATCAAGCAGCTCCAGCCCACCGAGATGTCCTCGCTCTTCTACGACCCCTCGGCCCGCAGGGACCTCGACCTCATCCTCACCTTCGGCTACGTCACGCTGCCCGACCCGGCGTCGTACGTGGCCGAGAGCGTCACCCCCCGCGGCATCTTCAACTGGACGGGCTACGACGATCCCGAGGTGACCCGGCTGCTCGACCGGGCCCGCACCTCCTCCGACCCGGCGGCTTCGGCCGAGGCGTACGCCGAGGCACAGGCCCTGTTCACGCCCACCACCCCGATGGTGTTCCTGGCCTCCACGCACGAGCGGATGTTCATGAACAAGCGCGTCAGCGGCGCCCCGTCCTCCTTCGCGTACATGGGAATGCCGTGGGCCGCCCACCTCGGCGGTACCGAGAAGTGATCGCCACGGCGATCGAAGCCCGGGCCACACGCCCCCGGCCGGCCCCCTCCCGGGCACAGACCGGCTGATCACCCGCCCCACCAGTCTTCGACGGCATGCCCCGGCGGTCCTCACCGACCGCGGGGCATGCCGTTTTCCTCTCCCGCCCCCTGTAAGCGCCCGTCTTCCGGAGCCGCACCATGTCCTTGTTCGAGCCCACGTCGCGCGGCTCCTCGGAAGTCGTCGCCGGGCAACCGGCACACGCGCGGCAGCGCGGCGCCGCACGGCGCCCGCGAAGCCGGCTGCTGGTGGTCAACGCGGCCGTGGCCGCCTCCGTCTCCCTGGTCACCCCGTTCGGGGAGGACTTCACCCGGCGCGGAACGCTGTGGACGCTCTACGGCTCCCTGGCGTGCTGCCTTGTTCTGCGTTCTGCGGTTCTTCAGTCCGGCGGTGTCGGGAAGTCCCTCCGCGCTCCTGCCGAGCCACGACTTCCACTGGTTCCCGCTCCGGAACATCGCGTGGGTCACCGTCCCTGGCGGCTTTCTCCTGGGCTGCGCCGGTATCTGCGGGCCGGAGGCCGGCCCGGGCGCCCACTCGGCGGAGGGCCGTGGCCGGTTGCTCGCCCTGGGCGAACGGGATGAGAGCGTCCCCGGCGCCGTGCAGGACGAGAAACGGTCCCCTGGGGGTCCCCGTGGGTGGAAGCGCCCTGAGGCGTGTCGACCCGCGGCCGGTCGGGGCCGGACCGCCGGGGGCCGTCGGGCGGCCGGCGGGGCCGGCGGGGGCGGCGAGTGCCGTGTCGGCCGTGGTCTTCTCCCCCGCCGCGTCGGGCGAAAGGAGGCTGCGCTGTCTGCGAGGAGCCGCTTCGTCCGGCAGGGCCCGGCCGACGTGCGGATGTCGTGGCCGATGAGGCGAGAGGAAGGCGGCTGCCCCGTTCCCTCGTCGGGGCAGCCGCCTTCGTCGGTGGGTCGTGTGTCGCACGGAGCGTCAGGTGACGACTCCGCTCGCCCTTCTCCGCGGCTTCCAGCCCGGTTTCGGGAGGGAAGCGATCAGCCGACGGGTGTACGAGTCCTGCGGATCGCCCAGGACGGCGGCGACGGGGCCGTGTTCGACGACTCGTCCCGCCCGCATCACCAGGACGTCGTCACTGATGTGGCGGACGGCGCCGAGGTCGTGGGTGATGAACAGCAGGGCGGTTCCGGTGTCTGCCCGGACGCGGACGAGCAGGGCCAGGATCTGTGCCTGGATGGACACGTCCAGGGCGGCGATGGCCTCGTCCAGGATCAGCAGCCGGGGTTCGGCGGCCAGGGCGCGGGCGATGGCGACGCGCTGGCGCTGGCCGCCGGAGAGCGCCTTCGGCAGGGAGCGTGCCTGGCGGTCGTCCAGACCCACCATGTCGAGCAGTTCGGCCACGCGGGCGCGCAGCCGGTCCGCCGGCAGGTCCTTGTGCAGTGCGACCGCCTCGGCGACGGCGTCGCCGACGCGCTGGCGCCGGTCGAGGGACGAGTAGGGGTCCTGGAACACCATCTGGATCTGCCGGCCGCGGGCGCGGCGCTCGCGTGACCGGGGGCGGCCGGTTCCGCGCTCGTCGCCGCCGACGACGACGCGTCCGCCACTGGGCGCTTCGAGTCCGGCGATCATGCGGGCGGTGGTCGTCTTGCCCGATCCCGATTCGCCGACGATCGCCAGGGACCCCTGCTCCGGGAGCGAGAACGTCACGTCGTCCACGGCGACGAAGTCGCCGAACTCCTTGCGGAGGCCGTGTACCTCAAGCATGGTTTCCGGTCCCCTCGGGCGAGAGCGGGTGGGGGAAGTGGCAGGCCGCCGTGGCGTCGCCGGTGGAGACCGGTTCCGGCCGTTCGTCGCGGCACGGGTCCTGGACGTGGGGACACCGTTCGCTGAAGGCGCATCCGTCGGGTGCCTCGAAGCCCGACAGGGGCCTTCCGGGGATCGAGCGGAGTTCCGCGGCGGTGTCGGAGAGCGGGGGGCGCGAGGCGAGCAGGGCGCGCGTGTAGGGGTGGGCGGCGTGTCCGCGCAGACGGTCCGCGGGGAGTTCTTCCACGGTCGTGCCCGCGTACATCACCACGACCCGGTCGCACACGGCGGCCGCGAGTTCCAGGTCGTGGGTGATGAACAGCATGGCGAGTCCACGGGCTTCGCGGGTCTCGTCGATGATGGCCATCACCTCCTCCTGGGTGGTGACGTCGAGGGCGGTGGTCGGCTCGTCCGCGAGGAGCAGGCGCGGTTCGGCGGCCAGCGCGGCGGCGATCATGACGCGCTGGAGCAGGCCGCCCGACAGTTCGTGGGGCCGCTGGCGCATGCGCCGTTCGGCATCGGCGATGCCGACCTCCCGAAGGATTCCCGTGACCTTCCTGACCGCCTCGGCGGCCGGGACACGGCGCACGGTGGTCAGACCTTCGACCAGGAAGTCGCCGACGCTGCGGGCGGGGTTGATGTGGGCGCGGGGGTCCTGGAACACCATGGCCGCCTCGCTCGCGCGGAAGGCGCGCAGGCGCTCGGGCCTCATCCGCGGGACCGATTCCCCCGCGAACAGCACGTCCCCGCGGATCTCCGCGTTCCCGGGCAGCAGCCCCATGACGGAGCGGGCGGTCAGGGACTTGCCGGAGCCGGATTCGCCGACCAGGGCGACGGCCGTGCCTTCGCGGACGGTGACGTCGGCGTGGTGGACGACGGTACGGAGCTCTCCGTCGAGGGGCAGGTCGACGCCGAGCGCGTCGATCCGGAGCAGGGGCGGTGTGCTCATGCGTTCTCTCCGAGCAGACGTCGTGACAGTCCCGTCCCCAGCAGGTTGAACGCGACGACGACGACGAGGATGGCGAGGCCCGCGTACAGCGACTGCTGCGGCTGGCCGGCGAGGATGGAGGGGGCTCCGTTGGACACCATCAGTCCCCACTCCGGGTCCGGCGGTTGGCTGCCGAGTCCTAGGAAGGAGATCGCGGCCACGTCGAGCAGGGCGTATCCGAAGCCGATGGTGGCCTGGACGAGGACGAGCGGCAGCAGGTTGGGCAGCAGGTGCCGCAGCCAGACGCGGGCGGTGGGCGCGCCGAGCAGCTGGAGCGCCGATACGTACGGCAGGTTGCGTTCCTTGATCGCGGCCGAGCGTACGACGCGGGTGATCAGGGGGAGGTACGCGATCGACAGGGCGACGACCGGCGCGGTGAGTCCCGCCCCGAACACGGCCGCGACGAGAACGGCCATGATGAGCCCCGGGAAACCGAAGACGACGTCGAGGGCGCCGGAGACGAACCGGTCGGTCCATCCGCCGAACCAGGCCGCGGCCAGCGCGAGGAGGGTGCCGAGCGTGGTGGACACGGCGATGACGACGGCGGGGGCGGCGAGGCTGGCGCGGGTGCCGGCGATCAGCCGGGACAACAGGTCGCGTCCGGTGTCGTCCGTCCCGAGGAGGTGGGCGCCGGACGGGCCGGCGTTGACGTTCAGGGGGTCGACGGCGTTCGGGTCGTGGGGGGCGAGCAGCGGCCCGAGCACGGCGAGGAGGACGAACAGGGCGACGACGCATCCCGCGCCGAACGTCAGGTGGTCGCGTGGGCGTCCGGTCCGCCGTGCGGAGGCGGTGCGGGTGGACAGGGCGGCGGTCATCGGACCCCCTTCTGCGCGGTGCGGGGGTCGAGGGCGGCGCTGACCAGGTCGACGGTGGTGTTGATGACGACGAAGACGACCACGAAGATCAGCGAGACGGCCTGTACGACGGCCATGTCCTGCTTGGACGCGGCCTCGATCATGAGGGCTCCGAGCCCTCCGGTGCCGAACGCCTGCTCGGCGACGGCCGCGGTGGCGATGAGTCCGGCGATGCCGACGCCGGAGACGGCGAAGACGGGGCCGGAGGCGTTGTGCAGCACGTGCCGCCTGATCACCGTGCGCTCGGGGACGCCGCGGCTGCGGGCGGTCTCCACGTGCTCGGAGCGCATCTCGGCGCGGACGGCGGTCCGGGTCACCTGGGCGACGTAGCCGATCCAGGTCAGCGCGAGGGCGGCGGCCGGGAGCGTCAGGTGTGCCAGGGTGCCGGTGAAGCCCTCGCCGGAGCCGTAGACGGGGAACCACGGGAGCCGCACGGCGAAGAGCCAGATGAGCAGGACCGCCATGACGAAGGTCGGTACCGCCATCGCGCCCGCCGTCAGGGTCGTCACCAGGGTTTCCGTACGCCCGCCGCGCAGGGCGGCGACGGTGCCGGTGACGGTGCCGGCGGCGAGGACGAGGACGGCCGCGTAGACGACGAGGGCGAGGGTGTCGCCGGCGCGGGCGCCGATGAGGCCGGCGACGGAGTCGCGGTAGACGAGGGACCTGCCGAAGTCCCCTTGCAGGCAGTTGCTCAGCCAGTGCCAGTAGCCCTGGACGAACGGGTCGTCCAAGTGGTACTCGCGGTGGATCTGCGCCAGCACGGCGGGGTCGGGGTTCCGGCTGCCGCCGACGAGCAGGGTGGCGGGGTCCCCCGGGGTGAGGAACATCGCGCCGTAGATGGCCACGCTGGAGACGAGTACGGTCAGGACGAGCATGCCGAGGCGGGTGGTGACGAAGCGGAGGCTCATTTCCGGCCGCCCCCTTCACGGCGCCGTTCCACGGCCGGGGGGTGCGCCGCCGAGCCGGTCGGCGGCGCGCTGGGGAGGTGTCGCAGAGGGAGCATGAGCCCTCCAGGGTGCGGGGCTATTCGCCGCTTTCGGGCAGGACGGTCAGGCACAGGCGGGAAGGGTGGGCGGAGCCGGTCCGGAGCTTCTGGAGGCTCGCCCGGGGGGTGGTCGTCAGCCACGGGCTCTCCGTCGAGCCGGAGTTGGGCAGGTGGTTGGGGAAGTCGCTGCCGGCGATCATCAGGGCGAGGCGGTGGCCCGGGCGCAGCCGGTAGCCGGTGTGTCCCAGGGCGACCTCCACCTCGCCCGGCCCGTCGGCCTGGACGCAGCCGCGGACGATCAGGCGTGCCGTGCCGTCCGGGGCCAGGTCGAGGAGACGGACGAACACGTCGAAGGTGGGTGCCGTGCTCTCCACGTGGAGCACCGCGCGGACGGGGCCCGCGAGGTCGAACGGCCGGTCGGAGGCGGGGCCGGTGAACACCAGGACGTCGTCCCGGTCGAGCGTGCGGCGCTCGTCGACGTGGTCGCGCAGTTGCAGGAAGGTGTCGGCCGCGGCGGACGGCACGAGGTCGTCGGGGTCGTACCGCCACTCCGCCGGCTCCGTTCCGGTGGCCGGGCGTGGGGCGAGCGTGCCGCCGGGCGTCTTCCCGGCGGCGAGGGCCGGCTCCGCCAGGTACAGCTCGGTCGTCGTGGCTCGGGGCGGGGGCCAGGTGTCGGAGGTGTGCCAGCCCTCGTGGCCGAGCTTCCAGCGCACCCGGGGAAGCGAGTCGGGCCGTGCGGTGCCCTTGAGGAAGACGTCGAAGAAGTCGATCGCCGGGCCGGTGTAGGAGTCCAGCATGCGTTCGAGGGCGGCGGCACCGGCCAGGTGGTCGGTCTCGGGGGTGGCCGGGGCGTCCTCCAGGAAGTAGTTCTCGTGGTCGATCGTGTCGGCGATCAGGTACTGGAGGGCCGCCCAACCGGGGCGTCCGGCCAGCTCCGTGTAGTCGCGCATGTGGGCGATGCCGAGGTTGTCGAACCAGCCCACGCAGTGCAGCACGGGTACGGGGCGCGCGTCGTAGGGATGCGGACCGTTGTACGGGGCGAGGGGGATGCCGCCGACGATGAGGTCGAAGCCGGCCGAGCGCTTTCCGATCGCGGTGAACGCCTCCTCGTAGGCGGCGGTGACCGGGCGTCGGGAGAGGTCGACGTCGAACTGGTAGGTGTCGTTGTCCACCCATACCTGCGCCTGGTACGTGGCCCCTTCCAGCCACGGGGGCTGCGGTCCGGCGCCGGGGTCGTAGGTGGCGATGCCGGGGGCGTTCGTGGTGCAGGTCACCCGGGGCACGATGGCGCGCAGGGCGGGGTGCTGGCTGGAGACCGCGGACCACTGGGTGAATCCGTAGTACGAGTCGCCGAACATGCCCACGGTCCCGTCGGACCAGGGCTGCCGGGTGATCCACTCGAGGGTGTCGTAGCCGTCGTCGACCTCACCGGTCCAGCCCAGCGTCCGCCCCTCCGAGCGGAACTTGCCGCGGACGTCCTGGACCACCACGACATAGCCGCGCGCGGTGAACCTCTCCGCGATCTCGTCGAAGAAGACGTACCGGCTGTTCTTGTCGTAGGGAACACGGGCCAGCACGGTCGGCGCGGGCTCTCCCGGGGCGGCGCCGTACACGTCGGTGGCCAGGAGGGCTCCGTCACGCATGCGCACCATGTGCTGCCGCGCGTGCGGGGGGACGGGTTCTGGGGTGACGCGCTGGACAGCAGGGCTCACGGAAGCCTCCACGAAGGCGAATCTTTGAAAAACACTGTGATATAACAACGTTGCATCTACGGGTGTCCGACGTCAACCCCCTCTGCGCTAGGTTGCTGCCATGCCGATCGATGTCGATGAAGTCCAGCGCCGCCAGGCGATCGCCCAGGCGACCCTCGCCGTGGCGGCGCGGGACGGGGCACGCGCCATCACCATCCGCGCCGTGGCCAAAGAACTCGGCGGCTCCACGGCCATGGTCACCAACTACGTGCCCACGCGCGCAGCGCTGATCACCAATGCCGTACGCGTCGCCGAATCCCGTTGGCGGGCCGACCTGGAAGCGCACCTGGGCGACTTGGGCGGGGTGGACCGCCTGCGCGCCACGGTGGAATGGCACCTCAGCACGGATCCCGAGGACCGGCTGCTCCGCACCCTGTGGGTCGAGATGCTCTCGTCGGCGCACGCCGACCCCCATGGGGTCGACCGTCGCGAGCCGCGCGAGGCACGCCGGGAGTTCCTCGACGCGTCCGCCGCCGCGGGAGTGTCCGACGCCGATCTCGCCGCGGACGTCCTGTCCCTGCTGACCCGCGGTTACTACGTCTCCACCATGGAGGAGCCGTCCTACTGGACGGCGGAGCGGGCCGGCCGCGTCGCCAAAGCCATAGTGGACGCCCTCACCGACGCCTGAGAAGGCATCCCCGGCCGCAAGCCCGGCCGACCCGTGAGGGCAGCCGGCCTCGCGCCGCCCCGCGCCCTTCCGTCCAGGCGCGTCACCACCGGCCGACCCACCGTCCGCACGACGGCCGGACGCCTCTTCGCTCTCGTGCCGCGCCGGTCGGGGGTTGACACGGCGTGCGGCGGGAAAGCACTCTGACACCGAGATAAAACGCCGTTGCATTACGACGCGGCGTGCGGCGCCGCCGCCGGCCGGGCCCAGCCCGCCGGGCGCCCTTCGCCCACTCCCTTCTCGTACCGCCCAGGCCGCGCCGCCGACGAGCCGGCCTTTCCCGAAGAGGTGTCCCTTGGGTAAGAACGAACCGTCCGCGGCCTTGTGGCAGCGCTCCGCCACCGACCTGGCCGAAGCCATTCGGACCCGCGAGATCTCCTCCGAGGAACTCGTACGGTCCTGTCTGGACCGCATCGCCGAGACCAACCCCCAGCTGAACGCGCTGGTGGACATCCGCCCGGCGGAGGCGCTGGCCGCCGCCCGCCGTGCCGACGCGGAGGTGGCCGCGGGCGGTGAGCTGGGGCCGCTGCACGGCATCCCCGTGTCCATCAAGATCAACACCGATCAGGAGGGATACGCCACCAGCAACGGAGTGGCCGCCCTGGCGGACAAGGCGGCGACCGGCGACGCGGCGTGCGTCACCGCGCTGCGCGAGGCAGGCGCTGTTCCGCTCGGCCGTTCCAACTCGCCGGGCTTCTCGTTCCGCTGGTTCTCCACCAACGAGCTGTACGGCCGCACGCTCAACCCGTGGGACGCGGACCGCACGCCCGGCGGCTCCAGCGGTGGATCCGCCAGCAGCCTGGCCGCGGGCATGACGCCGCTCGCCCAGGGCAACGACATCGGCGGCTCGATCCGCTTCCCCGCGGCCTGCTGCGGCGTGGTCGGCGTGCGGCCCACCGTGGGCCGCGTCTCCGACTACGGTCCGCCCGCCTTCGCCGACACCCCCGGCGGACCGGTGGAACTGGATTTCCCGCCCACCGTCCACTACTGCGCCGTGCAGGGACCACTGGCCCGCAACGTGGCCGACGCCCGTCTGGCACTGCACGCGATGAGCACGCCTGACGTGCGGATGCCGCAGGGCGTCCCGGCCTTCCCCGCCGCGGCACGACCCGCCGGCCCGGTCGCCGTCACCGTGGTGCGGGGCAACGCCGACGTCAAGAACCATCCGGCCGTCGACCGGGCCCTGGACGCGGCGGTGACCCGCCTGGAGGACGCCGGCTACGCCGTCGAGGAAGTGGACCGGCTGTCCCTGCTCACCGAGGCGTCCCGGCTGTGGGCGTTGCTGATCACCGAGGACATCCGCCTCATCCTGCCGGTCGTGCGGCAGATGGGCGACGCGGCGATCCGCACCGCGCTGGAAGGCCACTTCGGATACGCCGCCGAGGTGTGGGGCGAACGCCCCTCCCTGGAGACCTACATCAACGGCTGGGCACGACGCGCCACCCTGATCACCCGGCTGCAGGAACTCCTCGGCAAGCAGCGGCTGCTGCTCACGCCCGCCTGCGCGGAGCTCCCCTTCGAGCAGGACGCGGACCAGGCGGGGCCCGGACGCACCCGCGAGCTGTTCTCCGCCATGTGGCCGATGACCGCGGTCCCGGTCCTGGGTTTCCCCGCCGTCACCCTGCCGGTCGCGCTGGAGGGCGGCCTGCCGGTGGGAGTGCAGCTCATCGGCGGCCGTTTCGAGGAGGACCTCATCCTCGACGCCGCCCAGGCCATCGAGGACCGCACGCCGGCGATCCGGACGTGGGACCAGGGCTCCTGACACGACCGGCGGTCGATGTGATGCCGCCTCCGCGGATCATGTGATGCCGCCTCCGCGGATCGGCCCGCGCCGGCCGCCGGCAGTTCTTCCGCCCGGTTCGGGACCGTGGTCCGAGCAGACAGGCGCGAGCGGTCACCCGCGGCTCCACCCTGCGGAACCGGCCCGCGATCCGGGCCGTGGCCCGGTCGGACGGCACCCGCCGACGGGCTGCGTCCGTGCTGTGGCCCGCGGCCGCCGCGCGCTCTTCAGGAGACCGCACACCCCTTGGGGATCACGCGGTGGCCGTTCCGGTTCCCGCACCCGTGTCCAGGTGGTGCCAGGCATGGACACACCCGTGGGCGCAGAACCGAGCCCGCCGCCGCTCGTCGGCCACGCCGAACAGCGCGACCAGCAGCCGGAACGCCTTGACGCGCTCGTCCTGCGGCAGATTGATGATCTTTGTCAGCTGCTCGGTGAGACGGCCTCGCGTGATCAGCACGGCCGGGGTGTGCGTGGGCCGGATCCCCGACCTGCGGATGCCCTCCGGCCCGTCCTCGATGAGGGCCCGGGCCTGGACGCAGAACCCTGCCAGGTCGCGCAGGACTTCGAACTGCTCGGCGCCGGCCAAGCCCTCGAACCAGTCGATGCCCTGCTCAAGCGGACGGATGCCTTGGGCCAGGCCGTTCAAGACCACGGCGCGCTCGTTCATCCCGCCCCACCTCCACCACACCCCAGACCGTCAACCCCGCACGGCCATCGAACCAGATCGCGAAGTGTGGCTGAAGCGCCAAGGGAGCCGTTCCTGACGGCGGTCGGGGTGTTCGGCGTACGCCTGAGCCAGAACGCGGAGCGCGTGTCCGAGACCCGTATGGCGCGCGTCCCCCGGATCCACCGCCTCGTACTGCCCGGCCGGCATTCGGCGCGCCGCCGGACGGGGCGACACCGTCGCGGGGCGGCTCGACGGCTCTCCGGCCCGTTCACGCCCCCGCGAGGGCCTGGGGGAGGGCGTCGCGGATGGCGGTGATCAGGGTGTGGCTCGCGTCGAAGGCGGCGGCCATGGCCTGGGTGGGGTTGGTGCCGGCCCGCTGGTGGAGGACGACACCGAGGACGAGACGGGTGGTTCCCCCGATCTCCTGGGTGGCGGCCCACATGAGGTTGCCGCCGGCCGGGGTGGAGGAGCCGGTCTTCAGACCGATCACTCCGTCTCGGCCGAGGAGCCTGTTGCTGTTGTCGATCCGCACGCCGACTCCGGGAGCCGTGACGGTGGGCGTGGCGACGATCTGACGGAAGGCTTCGTTCTTCATGACGGCACGGGCCAGCTTCAGCTGGTCGGTCGCCGTGCTCCGCGTGCTGGCCTCTATGCCCGAGGCCCCCGTGTAGACCGTGCGGTCCATTCCGAGCTTCGAGGCGGCCTCGTTCATCTTCTTGGCGAACTCTTCCTGGCTTCCGGCATCCCAGCGGGCCAGCAGCCGGGCGACGTTGTTGCCGGACGGCAGCATCATGAGTTCCAGGAGCTGGCGCTGGGTGTAGTCGCGGTCGGCCACGAGGGGTGCCGTCGACTCGCTCGAGGAGTACGACTCGTCGGCGGCCTGCTGGTCGGCGGTCACCGTCCCGCCCTGCTCCCCCGCCGGCATCGGGTGGTCGGTGAGGATCACGTACGCGGTCATGACCTTGGTGATGCTGGCGATCGGCACCGGTGTCTGTTCGCCATGGGTGCCGAGGCTCCCGACGCCTTCGACCTCGGCGCTCGCCTGTCCTTCCGTCGGCCACGGCAGGTCCATCGCCCGGCTCAGGACGGCGTCCGGTGCGGCGCCCGCGGCGCCGGGGCCGGAGGAGCCCTGTCCGCCGAGCCCGGTCAGGTCTCCGCCCCCGAGGGCGTGCCAGCCGGCTGTCCCGCTCACGAGGAGGGCGGCGGACAGGTGCAGGACGGCGGGCCGGCGGAAACGGTGGCGGTAACGGCGGGGCTGGTCGGACATGGGGCACCTCCAAGGCGGGTCCGGTGCGGATCTTGCACCTGGATCCACCATCGGGGGCCCGTGCTTCCGGCCCCGTGCACCCCTGTTTCCGTCGCCGTGGGGTCGTATTGCGGTTACGTTTCAGACGGGATCGAGGCCAGGTCGAGGGTGACGGTCGCGCCTCCGTCGGGGGCGTCGGCGAAGGTCAGCCGCGCTCCGAGGACATCGGCCTGCCCCAGCGCGATGGTGAGCCCGAGGCCGTGGCCGCGTCCCCGCTCGGAGGCCCCCGTACGGAAGCGCTGCGGTCCTTCGGCGAGGAGGATGGCGGGCAGGCCGGGTCCGTGGTCCCGTACGACGATCCGCGTGTCCGTGACGGTGACCTCGACGGGGGTCGCTCCGTGCCGGTGCGCGTTGGTCACCAGGTTGACCAGGATCCGCTCCACCCTGCGCGGGTCGGTCTCCACGACCCGGGCGTCCGTGGCCGTGACGACGGTGCGCGTCCCGGTCCGGCGCACGACGTCGGCCACCAGGTCCCCCAGGGGTACGCGGTCGGTCCGGGCCCGTTCGGCGCCGGCGTCGAGCCGGGAGATCTCCAGGAGATCCTCGACCAGGCCGTTCAGCGCCAGGGCCCGGTCGCGCACGAGTTCCGCCACCTCGTCGTCCTGCGGGAGCAGTCCCGCGGCGGTGGACAGGCCCATCAGAGGGGTCCGCAGTTCATGGGCGACGTCCGCGGTGAACCGCCGCTCGTTCTCCAGCTTGCGCTGCAGGGCCGCGGCCATCACGTCCACGGCGGCCGACATCTCGGTGATCTCGTCACGGGCTCGGCCGCGGGAGCCGATCCGGGCGTCGAGGTCGCCGTCGGCGATGGCCCGGGCGGTGCGGGAACCGTGGCGCAGCCGGCGGTTCATCGGTTCGGTGGCCAGTGCGGCGAGCGGTACGACGACGGCCAGGGCCGCGAGCACGGCTTTGACGATGCTGCGGTCCAGGAGCTGGAGGCCGCGCACCTCGGCGCTCATGTCCGTCCGCGCGACGAGCACCCGGTCGCCGGCGACGGGCTGGGCTGCCCACAGCCAGTACCAGTTGGGGGGTTTCCGGTCGTACCAGGTCACGTACAGGTCGTTCGGGTTCTTGGCCGCCAGCGCGCGTGCGAGGGGCGCTTCCAGCTGCTGGGGGGAACTGATCTCGACGTCGAGGGGTGTGGTGCCCGTCCGGGTGTACTCGCGCTCCGCGGCGGCCAGGCGGGCGGCGACGCGCTGCTCGCCGGTGCGGTCGCCGCGTTCGGACATGGCCTGGTGGACGAGTACGCCGATCACGGCGGCCACCGCGCAGCAGGCGGCCGCCGTCAAGGCCGCGATCTTCCAGCGCAGGGCGCGTGGGTTGAGGAGTGCCATGGTCCGGTCCGGTCGCTCAGTCGCGGACGAGTTTGTAGCCGAAGCCGCGGACGGTCTCGATCCGGCCGGTTCCGATCTTCTTGCGCAGGCGCAGTACGCACAGGTCCACGACCCGGGAGTCCCCTTCCCAGCCGTAGTCCCAGACGTCGCGGAGCAGCCGCCGGCGGTCCAGTACGGTGCCGGGCGCCGCGGCGAACTCCAGGAGGAGGCGCAGCTCGGTCGGGGTCAGCGGGACGTGCCGGCCGCCGCGGTGCACTTCCAGACCGATGGTGTTCACGGTCAGGTCGCCGAAGACCAGCACGCCGGGGGACACCGCGCCGGTCCGGTCCGCGCGGGCGGGGGCGCGGGTGTCCGGGGAGGGGGTCGGCGGCGTGTCCGGCCCTTCGGGCCGTCCGAAGCTGGCGCGGCGCAGCAGCATGCGGATGCGGGCGACGAGGACGGCGGTGTCGACGGGTTTGACGACGTAGTCGTCGGCGCCCGCTTCCAGGCCGGCGACGACGTCGAGGGCGTCACCGCGGGCGGACATCATCAGGATCGGCACCGGGCTCTCCTCCCGGATGCGCTGGCACAGCCCGATGCCGTCGAGCTCGGGCAGCATGACGTCCAGGATCAGCAGGTCATGGGCGTCGGACCGGAATGCCTCCAGGCCGGCGAGGCCGTCCGCGGCCACGGCGACCTGATAGCCGTAGCGCTCCAGGAAGAGCTGGACGGAACGGCGGATGGCGGCGTCGTCCTCGACGACGAGGATGCTGACGGGGCCTGGTGCTCGGATGGCCGACCCACCACCGATCTGCTCATGGGCGGACATATGTTCTTCTTCTGTTCTTCGTCATCGTAGTCAGAGGGACGGGTGGGGCGGGTGGGGGTGGGACCAGTGGGACGGGTGGGGCGGTCACAGGCTGAGCGAGGCCGCGACGGGGAGGTGGTCGCTGCCCGTGGCCGGGAGCGACCAGGAGGAGGCGGGGCTGACCCCCCTGACGAGGATCTGGTCGATGCGCACCAACGGGAACGACGCCGGCCAGGTGAGGCCGAATCCCGCGCCCGCTTCGCTGTGCGCCGAGCGCAACTGTGAGGTCAGCGGGCCGAGCGCGGTGTCCTCGTTCGTCCCGTTGAAGTCGCCCATCACGATGACTCGGGGCAGCTTCTCGGCCCGCACGGCCTCGGCGAGATTCCTTCCCGCCTCGTTGCGGCGGGCGGTGGCGAAGCCGAGGGGGGTCACCCGCACCGACGCGAGGTGGGCGGCGAAGACGGCGACGGGGCCTTGCGGGGTGTCGACCGTGGCCCGTACCGCACGGGTCCAGGGCATGATCGGCACGGGTTCCGCCCGGCGCAGCGGGTACTTGCTCCACAGCCCGATGCCGAGGTGCACCGAGTGGTACGGGTAGGTCCCGGCCAGCTCACGCTCGTACGTGGGCGCGCTCTCGGAGGACAGCTCTTCCAGGGCGAGGACGTGTGCCCCGGACCGGACGAGGGCACGCGCGGTGCCTTCGGGGTCGGCGTTCGCCTCGTCCACGTTGTGCGTGACCACGATCAGGTCTCCGCCCTCGGAGCTCTTGTCGGCCACCACACCGTGGAAGAGCGATCCCCAGACGACCGCGGGCGCGATCACGGCGACGGCCGCGAGCCGGGAGCGTCGAACCGCCGCGCAGGCGAGCAGAACCGGAACGCTCAGCCCGGCCCACGGGAGAAAGGTCTCGAACAGGCTGCCGAGCTGGCCGGCCCCGTTGGGGATCTGGGCGTGCAGCGCCATCAGCAGGGCCGCGCAGAGCGCGAAGCCGGCGACCAGCCGTCCGCGACGGCCCGGGCGGGTGGGGGCGGGGGCGGGGGCGGGGGCTTCACGGTGGTCGGGGCCCTTCTGAGATGGGTTGGTGCCCTTCTGGGATGGGTCGGGGCCGTCCTGAGACAGGTCGGCGGGCTCCTGGGGTGGGTCGGCGGGCTCCTGAGACGGGTCGGCGGGGGCCGTTCGGGTGGTGGGACTGGGGCGGTGGGGAATGCTCGACATGAGAGTGGCCTCCGGCGTCACGTACACCGGGAATCGGGTACGGGCACAGAGTCGCGTGGGCACGCTTCCAGCCGACGCGATCACTGCTTCGAGCACCCCACGGCTTCGTTTCAGGCACGTATCGACCCGAGCCGATGGGGCGAGCAGGTGGGCGGGCGGGGCGTCGGCGAGTTCCCGAGCGCCCCGGCCCAGACCCGTTCCCCCAGGCAACCCGGCGGCAGCGAAGCGGCCGAACCCTCGTCTGCTCACCAAGCGCCTTTCCGCCGCGCCCTCCCGCCACAGCGAAACGCAGTCTCCGAGTGGTCCCCTCGGCCTGGGCCCTGTCTACCGATCGTCCCTCGGGTGATCGGATGAAACGCCTCCTTGCAGACGAGCGCTCATGTCAGACGAAGGAGGTACTGGCCCTCATCGAGGCCAGGTTCCGCGACCACCGGCCCTTCGAGGTGATTACCGGCATGCCGGGCCTCGGCATCATCCTCGGTGCCGAGTTCCTGGCCGCCACCGGCGGTGACATGGCCGTCTTCGGCACCCCCGACCTTCTTGCCGGCTTCAGCGGCGTCGCACCGGTTCTACGATCGCGAACGCGCAGAGGGCAAGCGACACACCCAAGCCGTCCTTGCCCTTGTCCTTACCTGCCGTCGGGTCAACGTCCTCTGGACCCTCCTCCGCGACGGACGGTGCTACGAGCTCACGCCACTGACGGCCGTCGCGGCTTGACAAGCGACATGAGGAATCACTGCCAGAACCACCCGACATCACCTCGGCCACCTTGGCCACCTCGGCCACCTCGGCCAAAGACACAGGGCCCCTGATAAGCGTGGCTAACGGTTTTCGCCCGAAAGACTAAATGGAACTTTCTGTTCCGGTTGGGGATGCTGGAGCTCATGCAGCCACGTCTCATTTCCTCCAGCTTCCTCGCCCTGACCGGCACCGTGGTCCTGTGGGCCTCGGCCTTTCCCGCCATCCGGGTCGGGGTCGACGGTCTGGGGGTCCAGGCCCTGTCGTTCCTGCGCATCGTGATCGCTGCCGTCGCCCTGCTGCTCGTGGCACCGTTCGCGAAGGTCCGCATACCCCGGTCCGGCGATCTGCCCATGATCGGCCTGTGCGGGGCGACCGGCATCACCGCCTACCAGCTCCTGCTCAACTGGGGCGAGGTAGAGGTGGCGGCCGGTACGGCCAGCTTGTTGATCGCGATCGTCCCCGCCTTCAGCGTGCTGCTGGGAAGCCTGGTCCTCAAAGAGCGGCTGAGCCGCGACATCGTCCTCGGCAGCGTCGTCGCGCTCGCCGGCGCGGCCGTCGTCAGCGTGGCCAAGGGCACCGGCGGGTTCACCGTCTCCGCCCTCATCGTCCTGGCCGCCGCCGTGGTCCAAGGGGTGTACCACGTCGCCACCAAGCCCCTGCTGCGTCGCTACACCGGTCTGGAGGTCGCCACCTACGCGATGGTCGCCGGCGCGGTCCTCGCTCTGCCGCTGGCCCCCGCCGCCTGGCACGCGACCCCGCTGGCACCGGTCGACGCCTTGGTCTCCGTGCTCTACCTGGGCCTGCTTCCCTCCGCGCTCGGCTTCGTCATCTGGGCGTACGCCGTCGCCCGGCTGCCGCTCGCCGCCTCCACCGCCGCTTTGTACCTGGTCGCGCCGGTGGCCCTGCTCGTCTCCTTCCTCTGGCTGGACGAAGTGCCCCACCTGATCGAGCTGGCCGGCGGAGCGGTCAGCGTCGCGGGAGTGATCATGATCAACCGGCGTGCCCACGGCCGTCCGGCGGCCCACCGGCCCGCGACCGCGCACGGCGAGAACACCCGCCGCCGTCCGCACCGCACCGTGAAACCCGTCCCCGGCCCCGGCCCCGTTCCCGTTCCCGGCCCCGGCCCGATCAAGGAGTAGACCGTGCTCGATGTACGACGCCTGCGCATCCTGCAGCACCTCGCCGCGTATGGGACCGTCGCTGCCACCGCGGAGGCCCTCCACCTGACTCCGCCGGCGGTCTCCCAGCACCTTGCCGCCCTCCAGAAGGAGGCCGGCACACCGGTGGTGGAGAAGCAGGGACGCACCCTGCGCCTGACCGCGGCCGGAGAACTGCTGGTGGCCCATGCCGAGATCATCCTCGCGGAACTCGCGGCGGCCGAGTCCGGTCTGGCCGCCCTGCAGAGCGGTCGGCGCGGCATCGTGCGGATCACCGCCTTCGCCTCCGCCGCCCGCACCCTCATCGCGCCCCTGTGGCAACGACTGGCCGACACCGAGACCGCGACCGAGATCGAGACCGAGCCCGTCCCGGAGCTGTCGCTGCGCCTGTCCGTGCAGGAACCCGACCAAGCCCTCGACGAACTGCACAAGCGCGCCACCGACCTGGCCCTGGTCCACAGCTACACCGTGCTGCCACGCAGTTTCCCCGCCGCCTACGAGCAGGCCCTCCTCATGGAGGAACCGGTGCTGCTCGCCCTGCATCCCCGCCAGGCCGGCGAGCTGGGTCTGCGGCCCGGCCGGCCGGTGGACCTGTCTCGCACGGCAGACATGCCCTGGCTCACGCCGGGACCGGAGACCTCCTGCTACGAAATGATCCAACGCGCCTGCGGCGCGGCCGGTTTCGTCCCGGACATCAGGGCACGAAGCAGCGACTTCGCCGTGCTGGCGGCCCTGGTCGCCGCAGGGGCCGGCATCGCCCTCATCCCCCGCATGGCACTGCCCGACGCCACCGGGCCCCTCAGCCTCCACCCCTTGCTCCACCCCGTCTCCCGCTCCGTCTTCACCGTCAGCCGCGCGGGAACCGGCAAGCGCCCCGACCTGCGACGCGTACGGCAACTGCTCCACGACTCAGCGGCAGCCGCCGGCACCAAGCGCCACGCATAGCCGGACCCGCGCCGAACCCGGATTGGGCCTGGAGGCCGGTCCCGGTCACGCGCCTTGAGCCGAGCGTGTGCCTTGCTCCGAAGCTTGTGCCTTGACCCGAGCGTGCGCCAGGGGTGGACATGCGCCGTGACGTGGAGTGACGCGCGCGGGCGAAGGGGAGCAACTTGGTCGGGGGCGGGGAACCCGTAGACACGGAGCCGCGGCGACCGAACGGCAACGGGAGCGTCACCCCCACATCACCGGCGTTCTCGCGGGCACGAGCTCAACGTCACCCCACCGACGAAACGGACTTCACCGTGACGAACGCAGGACCCGCAGAAACCGGGCGACGCCGCGAGGGCTCGCGCCTGCTCCTCCTCGTGGCCCTCCTCGCCGTCTGTTATGCCGTCGCCGCACTGGGCGCCCTGGCCACCGCCGACGCGGGCGAGACCTACGACGCGCTGGACCGGCCTGCCTGGGCACCGCCCGGATGGCTGTTCGGTCCCGTGTGGACCGTGCTGTACGGCACCATCGCCGTGGCGGCATGGCTGGTGGTCCGGAAGCCTCACGGACCTACGAGGAGCGCCATGGTCTGGTGGTCGGTCCAGCTGCTCCTCAACCTTGCCTGGTCCCCGATCTTCTTCGCCGCCGGCGAGTACGGGCTGGCCTTCCTCGACATCTGTCTCCTCCTGGTGGCCCTGGCGGTCACGATCGTCCTCTTCGCCCGCCACCGTCGTGCCGCGGCTCTCCTGCTCGTTCCCTACGCCCTGTGGGTGGCCTTCGCCTCGGCCCTCAACCTCGACATCTGGCTCGCGAACACCTGACGCTCAGGGCCTGTCCGGGCGGTCGTGCGAGTCGCTGAGCTCCCCTACGCGTGAAGGGGTGAGGGCGGTGGTGACGGCCGTTGCCAGGGTGCAGAAGGCCATGGACTCGGACTGTGCCGACGGAGCCGAGACCGTCCAGACCTTGGAAGTGCCGGCCAGGGCTTCGGGGTGCCCGAGTGACTCTGTCAGCGACTTGGTCTTCTGGCCGGAAGGGCCCGGATCCGACAGCCGCCCAGGTGGCCGGTCAGGCTTTGGAGTACCGTCCCATCGCACTGTGAGAAGACTCCGGGTCCGAAGCCGGATGACCGTGGCCGCTGCGGCGATGGGGCCCGGAAGACGTCACCACACCTGCCACATCGGGTGGCCACAGCCTGAGAGTTCTTGAGCTCGGTACGGGTGGCCCGCGCCCCGCCACCGCCACCGCCACCGCCACCCGCCGGCGCGCGCTACGCCCCCTTCGTGTGGTGTGCGGGTTGTTCGGCGTCTCAGTCGCTTGGGTCGCTGTTTCCGTGTGCCGAGGGATGGGTGGTGGCGTTCCGGCCCGTCCCGGTGGGGACGGCTTCGGCCCCCGATCCCCGGTTCCTGGTCCCCGCTCCCCGGCCCGCTGCTCGCGGGCGCTCCCGCCCTGGCCCCACGAGGGGGTGTCTTGCTCGTTGCTTCGGGGGGGCGACTGCGGGCCCGTCGAACGGTCGGGGTGTCGACGCCGCTGTCTTGGCCGTGGCCGTGCCGCGCGGGCCCGGTGCTACTTGAGCAGACGGGCCGCCTCCACCCGATGGAGGTGGATGACGGCGTCGTAGGACTGCGCGAGGCGGACCTGCGGGGCGTCCGCGATGCCGGGGTAGGTGGCGCCGATGTTCTTGACGGTGTGTGGCGTGGCGAGCCAGGTGCGGGCCGGCCCAGGAGCATCGCGCAGGTCCACCACGAAGTCGCGGTGCCTGACCCGGTCGAGGGTGTGCTCGGCGGTGCCGGGCGCGGCCGGGCCGACCGTGAAGTGCCGGACGGCGCCGTCCTGGCCGAAGGCGTTGAACGAGCCGTGGTCGAAGGTGAGGCCGACGCTCAGGTAGCCGCTGCCCAGTTGCTCGCGGAGGACTTCGCCCTGGACCTTCGGGTAGGTGCCGGGGACGTAGGTCCGGAGGGCGACGTGGCTGTTGTGGGCCGCGAGGGCGATCTTGTCGCCGGTCCGCCGCTGCCACCAGACGACGTTCTCCGCCATGAGGCGGTCGCGGTACAGCATGGCGTCGGCGATGGCGTCGGGGTCGTCCCAGTCGAAGGCGTACAGCGTGGTCATCTGGTGGATCGCGGTGGCGTGCTGGACGGCCCAGGCGTGCGCGTCGGCATCGGTGCCCGTGCCGGGCCGCTGCTTGAGCAGGTCCAGCGCCCGGCCGGTCCTCTCGGCGAGTTCCTTGCGCTCGGTTACCGGCTTCGACAGGTAGTCGTCGACGTACGTCCCGGCGCCGGTGGCGGGCCGCAGGCCCTGGTACAGCTCGGTGAGCCGTGGGGCGATTTCGGGGCGGGCCGTGGCCGCGTAGGCGTTCACCTCGTCGTACAGCTCGGCGCCGGCGAACCCTCCGTCGTCGCCGACGAAGCGGACCGGGTCCTTCGGGTGCCCGACGTTGTACGCGCGCATCCACTGGAGCAGATCGCGGTACTCGGCGTTGTTCCACCACCGGTAGGCGCCCTGGAACTCCTCGTCCATGATCTGCTCCAAGTCGCCCTCGCCGCGCAGCAGGTAGGCGTCGAGCCGCAGTCCGGTACTCCAGGGCACTTCGAGGGCGAAGGCCCGGAACCCCTTCTCCTCGACCAGGTACCGGAAGACCCGGTGCTTGACGGTGAGGAACTCGTGGGAGCTGTGGGTGGCCTCCCCCAGACCCACCACCCGGGCGCCACCGACCATCCGGCCGAACGGACGCAGGTCGGCCAGGCCCCCGCGGGGCTCGGTGGTGCGCAGCGGGTGGGCCACCCGGCCGAGGGCCCCCTCCGGGGAGCGGAAGGCGTCGGCCGCGGCCGCCTCCGGGCCGACGGGCACAGCGGCGTCGGCGAAGACCGGTACAGCGGGCGGGGCGGTGGCGAAGGCGGCCGGGGCGACGGCCAGGGCGGCACCGAGCGGGACGAGCAGGGCGGCGAGCAGGGTCTTGTGCGCGTTCATGTGCCCCACTCTCGCCGGGCGAGGACGTCCCGGACCATCCGCCGCACCCCCCGATCGACCTGGGGGTTAGCCCCATCCGTCGGTGGGCGGAGGACTGGGATCCTGGTCCCGGTCGTGAACGGGGCAGCAGGTAGGTTGACTTGCCTGAGCGCAGGGGGTACGGACGAACGGCGATCCCCCGCCGAGAGGGCAGCCGGCTCTGTCCACGCCCCTGCCGCCGGCGGTCATCGACGCCTCCGACATCCCCGCCCCCCGCCCCCGCGGGTCACCGGCGCACTCACCAGCACGAACAGCGGCCATCGCGACCCTCTACCGGCTCCTCCACCACTGCGCCGTCATCTCGGTCAGCGCCTCCATCAACAGGCGCCGACGGAACGAAGGATCAGGACTTTCCACCTCGCGATCGTCGCACGTCCACTGCCGACGAGGGGTCTGGCGGTCGAGCCGGTGTGACCGGGGTGGTCGGGGTGGTCGGGGTGGTCGGGGTGGTCGGGGTGGTCGGGGTGGTCGGGGTGGTCGGGGTGGTCGGGGTGGTCGGGGTTATCGACGGGCTGCCGAGGGCCGGTCGTCGAAGGTGATGCCGGAGGTGATCTTGATGGTGATGTCGAAGGCGTTCAGGGAGGTCTGCCCGTGCAGGGGCCAACGGGCCTGGCCTCGCCCCGTTGGGGTCCAGGGGCATGATCGCCAGGCGCAAGCCCGGCCGGTGCGGTTTCACGGAGGTCGTGCCAGAACCCGTTCTCGGTTCTGGCGCATATTCCATGAGAGAGCGGTGGACGAGTCTCATCTGATCGGCAGACTGGAGCGATGCGGATAGAGAGTGTCGTCAGGATCCAGGCAGTCCGGCTCGCCGTGACGGTCGGTGCAATCATCGTTGCCCCGGTTCTGTTGGTCGCCGGGACTCCGTTGCGGCGCCGCATGCTGCGCCGCTCCTACCGCGAGGACGGTCCGGGGCTCGTGAGCAAAGAGGACGGTTGGGTGAGCCCGGGGTACTTCGTCGTGACCAACGCGGTTGTCCGAGCCCTCTGCCGGCCGTCGGATTACGTACTCCGACGGCTTCGTCCTGCTTGAGCAGGACGGTCATCGGGCGGCGGTGAGAAGCACCCGTTTCCGGAGGAGTGGAAGCTTGGCGCGGCCGAACATCCGGCGTTCGATCATCTCGATGTGGTTGACGCGGCCTTCGACTGGGCCGGAGTTCCATCGGCTGGTCAGGCCCTGGACGACGGCGTCCCAGCCCTTCTCCAGGCCGGTGGCGAAGGAGTGGAGGTCCGGAAGTCCCTCGGCTCGCGCGCTGACGACCCAGTCCTTCAGGTGCTGGCCGGTGCGGGTGGAAAGGATCTCGGCGAAGCCGCGGACGAGGCGGTGGGCTGCCGCGAGTTCGGGGCAACGGGCAAGGATTTCGGTCAGCTGCTGGTCCTCCCTCTCCGATAGCCGGTCGGGGTGACGCATGATCCACCGGGTGACTTGCCGGGCCCCTGGCAGCACTGGCCGGACGACGCGGATGCGACGTCGGCGTCCTGGCCGCAGGTAGTCGCTGATGATCTGGTAGCTGCCGCGGTAGCCGAGAGACTGGAGCTCGGAGTGCAGCTGGATCGCGTTGGTGAGACCTTCTGCCCAGCGTTTGTCCAGGTGGGGCTTGAAAGGGTCGAGCTGGCCGGGCCGTGGTTGCCGCCGGCCACCGAGCAACTCCTCCGGGGTTGCCGCGCGGGCGCGTCACCGGACCGTGTCCCGCCCACGTGTAACTCGCGGGCGATCTCCCGGATGCCGTGGCCTTGGTCGAGGAGCGTATGGACGAGGGCGTGACGTGCACGGATACGGGCTTCGAACGGTGACATCTCTTTTGGCGGCGACTCTGTGCCCGGCACGTCACCGAGACCGGAGGCGGGTGACCGAAGGCATCCGTTGTGCCGGCGCACGCCTCGTTCCAACGCGGTGCCGAGGTTCTGCCACAGGTGAAAACGGTCAGCGACCTGGACGGCCTGCGGGGCCCCGGTGCGGGCGCCTTCCGCGTAGGAGCCAGCACGATCTCGGCAGATCACCTCGATGCCAGGATGCTCACGCAGCCATGCGGACAGGGTCCCGGCGCCCCGTCCTGGCAGCAGACCAAGTGGTTTGCGGGTCTCGCAGTCGATGAGCACGGTCCCGTAGTGCTGTTTGTGGCGAGTCGCAAATCATCGACCCCGAGCGCCTTGGGTACCTTGGGCACCTTCCAGGCTGGGTCAGGAAGCGCCATCAGCAGCCCCAGCAGCGTGGTCCGACTGACCACGCTGTGCAGGACCACGGCCAGCCGACGCCCGTAGCAGCTGTGCACACGATCCGACGGAATCTCACAGTCAGGGCACGAAGCATTGCTGTTAAGGGTCCTCGCCACAATGCGCACCACCCCGCACTCCGTGAGCACCCGCTCCGCCAGCACCCCGTTGAAGTGCGAAAACAGCACCGATATGAGGTCATCACACCGCACCACAGTCCCAGATGACGGCAGGTCACCGTGGCAGAACCCAGGTGATCGGCCTCACGGAATGTGGGCCAGAACGCCAAACTCGCGCACAAAGCCAACTGCCGGCCCTCGCGCCCGAGGACCGGCACTGTTTCCGTGAAACCGAAGCCTGGATCGCGGTTCCGGAAGCGTCACCGCTGCGCTCACTGGGGGGCGAGTGTGCCCTGTTCCGTCTCGTAGAAGGAGAGCCCCCGGCGGATGGCCTCGCGGGTGTACTTCATCGGCGCGAAGCCCTCGACGCGCATCTCGTAGTTCTCTGCCGCGTCGGGCACCTTGAAGGAGAAGTAGAAGTTGCACGTCTTGAGCGTGGAGCCACCGGCGTGACCTGCTCCGAGCTTCTGGGTACCCAGCGTCTTGCCCTTGTCGTCGGTCACGCGGACTTCTGCGCCGGCTTTGACCTTCGAACCCGCCGGGGGCGCGCACGGCTTCCCGATGTCGGGACCCTTGCCATCGGTGGACAGAAGTACGGTAATCCCCCCGCTGATGGCGAGACGAACGGCGGACGGCGTGGCAGTGGGCGCTGTCTTCTTCGGATCTTCCACCGTGCCGGAGCACCCGACGAGACCGATCATGCCCAATACCAGGCCGCAGGCCCACGACGTTCTCATATTTCCCCCCCCTTGTGACCTGCGGCGAACTGTTCCACGCAGGTAGCGTGCACCCTACACAGTCAGCGATCGGCGGGGTTCCGCGGAAGTTGGGCCAGAGGCCCGTTCTCGGTGTACAGAACCATGTCATCGAGATGGCCTTCGGCTGCGGAACCCCTGCCACGGCCACGTTCACGTGGACGCCGCCGGTCCTAGGATGTGGGGCATGAACAGGATCATGCCGGGACACGCAGGACGACGCCGATGACGACGCGGCGGACCCGTTGGCAGGAGGCGGGCAACAGCGGGAACTACGGCAAGCGGTTCGCCGAGCTCGTCTTTGCCGGCGAGGACATCGACGGGGAAGCCCGGCTCGCCGACACTCTCCTGCCACGCGGGGCCCGGGTGCTCGACGCCGGAGCCGGCATGGGCCGGGTCACCGCGGCTCTTCTGCGGCGCGGGCACGACGTGGTCGCGATCGAGCCCGACGAGGCGCTGGTCCGACAAGCCCGGGAGACCTACCCCGGGCTGCCGATCCAGGAACGCGACATCCTCGACCTCGGCCCCGACGACGGCCCGTTCGACCTGGTCGTCTGCGTGGGCAACGTCATGGTCTACCTGGCCGAGGGCACCGAGCGCGCAGCCCTGCGCGCGATGCGCGCCGTCCTCGGCGAAACCGGCCGGATCCTGGTCGGCTTCCACCTCCAGGACCGGCCCCCGCACGCCCACGCCTACACCGCGGCCGAGTTCGAGGCCGACCTCGCGGCCGCCGGACTCCGCGTCGATCTGCGGGCGGGCACCTACCAACTGCACCCCGCGGACGAGGCCTACGGCGTCTGGATCCTGAGCCGCGCCCAGGGCGACACCAGCAGCTGAAGCGCGTTGCAGAAGGGTGCGTCCGGGCAGGTCGGGACCGGTTGCGGTGCGGGACGACGAGGCCGATGTTGACGTGGGCGCCGTCGCCGGGCGCGGTCACGCCCTCGCAGACGTCGGCCGGGCCTGAGCCCCGCCATGCCTCGCGTCGGCGGGTGTTGCCGGGGACCGGGCGGGTGGCCGGTTCGACCGCGTACAGCGGCCGCAGCCGCTGGGTCGCCCGGCAGACCGTCGCCGGTGAGCAGCCGAACAGCGGCGCTAGCTGCCGCGTGGTGAGGTTCGTCCGGTACCGGTAGTAGACGGCCACCAGTAGCACCTGGTCGGCCAGTGGCAGACACCACGGCCGACACCCACCGGGACCGTTCCCGCCAGCCGAGGGGCTGCCCCCGCGGGCCGGGGAGCAGACGCCACCGCGTTCGGGGATGTGGTACGCCAAGGGCCTTCTCCTCCGCGGGGGGTCGTACTGCGTACTGTGCACGCCTCGCTTTGCGGGCCGGGGGGTCGAGGGGGTGGGCTGGGTGGCTGGGCGGGAGCGGGCGGGCGGCGGGTGTAGGGGGACGGCGGCGAGAAGCCGTGCGCCATCTGGTCCTCCCCTCCCGGATCAGCGTGGTACCGGTGCGCCGGCGGTGAGCAGGACGGCTGCGCGCAGGTGTCGGTACGGGTCTGTTCGATGGCGGGGGTGTCGGTGGTGAGGCCGGCGGTGCGGACCTGGCCGGCCGGACAGCCGAGGCGGGCGGGCGGCTGCCTGTTCGGAGGTAAGGATGGGTCCGTGGTGACGAGCTCGGTGGTTCGGGATGCGCGCAGCCGGGCCAGGCGTGCTGGACGGTGACGCCTGGACCTCGGAGGGCGGCGGTCACGGTGGCGGCCGTGACGGCGGGGTCGGAGCCGGGGAACGGCGCGGTGCGCGGCAGTGGCTGGGGAGGAGAAGCGCCCGGGTGCCGGCCGCCAGACGCGCCCCGGCCGTCTGCGTTTGGCGGTGGCCGTGATCGCGGTCCATGGTCCTCTCCGGGAGTTCCTCCGGCGGTGCGTCAGAAGACGTGCCTGGTTGCCGGATTCTGTGCGGTGGTCAGGAGGAGCGGCGGAAGGTGGTCGTGACAACGGATCACGTGCGCGGGTCGGTTGTGCCGCTCCAGTGCCGTTGACACAGGCAAGACGGAACGCTTCCGGAGGCGGAGGCGTTCCCGCGGGGCTCGCGGGGCCCGGCAAGCAGCGGCCCCGGCGGAAGGTCGGCGAGCCAACGGGTTGGCGGGCCAGCGGGAGAGTGGGGCGGCGGGACCGTGGGGCGGCGGGACCGTGGGGCGTGCGCTTCGAGGGTGTGTTCTGGGTCGAGGGGCGCGGTGTCCGTCCGCTGGCGGGTTCCGTGAGCGGGCGCTGACGGTCAGGCGGCTTCGTCGAGGGCGATGTCGAGCGCGCGGCGGGTGTCGGTGAGGTCCAGGAGGTGGGCGACCTGCCGGGTGAGGGGGCCGAAGAGGACGTGCCGCTGGGGGCGGTGCTGGGTGTCGGTCAGCTCGTGGACGAGGGCGGAATCGCCGAAACTCACGCCCGTCAGGTCCAGCAGCACCAGCTCGATCTGGGGGGTGCGCACCGCGTCGAGGGCTTCGTGCAGGCAGGGGACGGTCTCAGCGTCGAACGCGCCGCTCAGCAGGAGGGCGGCCGTGGTGGGGTAGCCGGAGGGGACGTAGCGGACGAGGGCGCCGCCGTGGGTCGGGCGCCAGGCGGGGGTGCCGTCGACGAGGTGAAGACGGGTGCGGGGTTCGTCGCCCTGGGGTCGGTCGGGTATCACAGGATGCGCCTCGATCCGTGAGGAGAGCCCTCCGGCGTGGTGCTCCCGCTGGCCTCCGCGGGATTCCAGGCGTCGAAGCCCGGTCTTGAGACGACATCGCCGCCGGCGGGAAGGAGGATCACCGGCGGTAACCCGGATCGGTCCGGTACCCCCACCATCCTCTTCTCCGGGCCGGAACGCACACTTCGCAGGTCAGGAGCGTGCGCGAGGCAGTGGTGGCGCCGGCTTCGCGGGTCCGGTCGAGGGTTGCGGTGTGGTGGGCGACGGCGGGCTTCGTGGGGGCGGCGGCCTCCGCCCAGGCCTGTATCGGTACCGATATCGGTACCGGTGCCCGGGAGCATCGCGGTAGGCGATGTGGGTGAGCTTGTGCTCCGCCACGAGACGGCGGGCGGGTCTGCGCGCGGCCTGATTCGCCGTCATGTTCTCCGCCTCCGGCAGCGGCGCCTCCCGACGGGCGCCCGCGGGCGGCCCCGCGCACCGGCGCGTGGAGCCGGGCGGCCATCCGCTCGGTCTCCTGGGGGCGGTACAGGAAGTCGGCGTGACGGTGGGAGGCGAGCGCTTGGAGGAGCTTCGCGGTGGAAGGGGGTACGGGTGAAGGCGGTGGTCAGGGCGTCGGCTGCGGCCCGCGCGCCACGAGCATGACGATCTCACGGACGGTTCGGGGAGACGGTTCATCGCCCTGACGCGCCCCCCGTCTCCTGCGCGCCCCCTCTCCTACGCGCTCCCTCTCCTACGCGCTCCCCGCCTCCTGCGCGAGCCCCCGCGGAGAAGCGCGGTCCCGTGTCCGAGCGGGCGGACCGCCGGCACCGTCACCCCGATCGCCGACGACGTCCTGCCGCCGCGTGCAACAGCGTCCGCTTGCCGGCCGTCTCCGTACATGCCGACAGGCCCGCCCGAGGGAGTCCTCCGGGGCGGGTCTGGCGTATTGCGCAGAGAGCGCCGGGCCTTGGGGCCGGTGGTGCCGCTGACTCCGGTTGCCGTGCCGAAGTCCGTTCCGTGGCGGACCGTGTCAGCCGGAGCGGCGGCTACGTCGCACTCCCCACACGGCCGCGCCCGTGAGGACCAGGGCGGCGGCCGCGCCGGCCGCCAGGAGGACCGGTGTGTCCGGCCGCGTGGTGCTCGCCGCAGTGGGAGCCGGGGTCGGGGTCGGGGTCGGGGTCGTACCGATGGCAGCCCGTGCCGGAGAAGAGCGCGTCACCGGAGACGTGTGCCAGGCGGAGGCCGCGCTCGGCCGCGCGGTCGGCGGGCAGGGGCCCTGGCCGTCGGCGTGGTTGTCGCAGATGGTCTCGAACACCTGCCGGGCCGCCGGACAATGGCCCTCCGGGCGGGGCGCCTCGGCTCGGTCTCCGGCCTCGGGATCGGGTGCGGGGCATGTGCGCTCGTACGAAGACGTCGCTCCCGTCCATGGCGCACCGGCACCGTACGGCCTTCGATCTCGCCGCGCGAGACGCCGCCGGACCAGTGCAGTTCGCCCGGCCGGGCCGATGCCCTCGGCGCGTGGCTGGGTTGGCGTTGTCCGTCGGGGGCCGTCCGGCGGGCCGGTTGGCCGGTTGGCCGAGTTCCCTCGTCGGTACGGGCTGCCCGTACAGGAGCAGGAGTACGTGGAGCGGGTGCTTCGCGCGGCCGGGGCGCCGGGAGAGCACCTGACCGTGAGGAGCGCGCGCTGGAGCTGGGGCGCGGAGGCTACGAGCGGTACGGGGACAGCGGTGGTCGGGCCGGGGGCGGCGCGATGTCCATCGTGGAGGTCTTCGGTTCGTGGCCGCGATCCCCGCGCGGTTCGCGTCGGCCATCGACCGTCGGCCCCCCGGCCCCCGGCCCCCGGCCCCCGGCCAGACCATCCGTCTCCTCCCCGTGACCGAGCGAGAGGAACCTCGGGAGGCCATCGTCCGTGCCTGTGACGGCCCGTGGTCCTGGCCGCGGCGGGTCGGCAAGGCGGAAAAGGCGTGCCCTCCGGGCTGTTGGCCGGAGGGCACGCCTTTCTGTGGCGTCCGCCGTCAGGAGGAGCGGACCTGGATCTCACCGATTCCCGACCCGAGGCTTGAGCAGTGCGCGGTCGACTGGCCGGAGTCGCCCGGTTCGAGGCGGATGTGTTCGCCGTCCGCGTCGGGCGACCAGCCGCAGACCAGGTGGACCCAGAAGGTGATGGGCTCGCTCCCGACATTGGTGCACAGCGCCCAGCCGGTGTAGTCGTCGATGTTGTGCTTGCCCTTCTCGCACGAGAGCCCGTGCGGGTCCGCGGCGGGGGCGGCCACCGCGGCGGGCGCCGCGACGGACAGGGCGAGGGCGAAGGCCGCGGACGCGGCGAGGGCGGCGCGCACGGCGACGCCCGCCTTCCTGTTGCTCTTCAAAGTGTTTCTCTCCGTGAGGTCGGATGACTTCCTTGCCCCACTCTGCCGCCCCCGAACGGGCCTAAAACTACGCCCGACTTCACCGTCCGTGAGCGAAAGGATTCAGCTCCCGGCCCGGCCGGGAGCCGAGCGGCGAACCCTGCACCAGGACGTTCCCCGTCCGTGGCGGCTCCGGTCGGTTCCACGGCGTCCGTCCCCTCGGGCGCACCGCTTCGCGGTGGTCGCCGTCCACCCGCGAAGCGGCTTCACGCACCAGTCTGACCGGTGGGACACCTCGGCCCGCGGTCTGTGACGCTCCTCGGAAGCGGTTCACCCTTGGCGGCCCCTCTCCGTCACCGCGCGGGTGAAGCGGCTGGCACCACCGTTTCCCCGGCCCGGCCCGGGGGTGTTGTGAGGGTGTGAGCATCATGATCAGTTCCCCGATAGTCGCCCTGCCGGACACGGACGAGGCGGACGCCCCCGCAGCGGACGCCCCCGCACTGGACCTCAGCTGCGTCTCGTGCGGTGACGCCCTGCGGATGCGGCTCGCCGGTGAAGTCGACCACTTCACCGCGACACCCCTGAGGGTCGTACTGGCCACGGCCGCGGCCTACGGATACCGGCATCTCGATCTCGACACCCGAGCCGTCACTTTCTGCGACTCCGCGCTGCTCGGCGCGCTCGCCGACTGGTGCCGCGGCGGCCGCACCGTGTCCCATACCGGCACGTCCGGGCCGATGGGCCGGCTCCTGGCGATGGAGCGCGACCTGGGCCGCCCCTCGGCGCCGGGCGCGTGGAAGGTGACCGGCCGGTGATCTTCCGCGCGATGACGGTCGTACCGCTCCTTGCGGTACCGCTCCTCCTGGCACCGCTGCTCCCGGTACCGCTGCTCCTCGCACCGCTCCTCCCGGTACCGCTCCTGGCGTCGGGCCCGGTCGGGCGGCCGGGACGCCGCCATCGCGCGTGCGGCGGAGCACGCTGACCCGTATCAGCCCGGTGGCCCGTGTTCGCGTCGCGCGGGCACGGGCCGCCCGGCGGTCGTTCCTCGCCGTGGCGGCCTTCTGCCGCTCCCCGTGCGTGACGGGCCCGGTCGGGCGGCGGCTCCTCATGCGTGGGCGTGTGCCGCTGCTACGTCCGGGTGATCATCCGTAACCTCGCATCACGGCCGGCGCGCACGGATTGTCACACAGGTATGACAACAGCGCATCAGCAGACGATCCCCCGCCAGACCTCCGCCTTCCCTGCGGCACGGGCGCTGCGGCGCCGGCCCGGTGATCTGCCCGAGCCGGACGAGCGGCGCCGGCTGCGGGAGCGGTGGGGCCTGTCGACCCGGCAGGTGGCGACGGCGTTCGGGGTGACACCGGCGACCGTACGGTCGTGGGAGCAGGGCCGTACGGCACCCCGGGGCGGCCGCAAGGAGGCCTACCGGCGGTTCCTTGCCGGTCTGGCCCAGCACGGCGAGGTGGCCCGCTCCCGCGCCGCGGCCGGCGATCGGTGTCCGGCGGCGGACGTCCGGCGTCCGGCACACCGCCCGGCCGCCCCCGTGACACCCGCCACCGTGACACCCGCCACCGTGACACCCGCCGCCGTGGCGCCCGCCCCGCGACAAGGCGGCACGCCCGGGCCCGCGTTCCCGGCCGCGGCGGGCTGGGTGGTGCGCGTCGGCCCGGGCGGGGCGGGGGCGGATCCCGTGGCGCCGGAGCGCGTCCGGCGCCATCGGCTGCTCAGCGCCGCGGCCTGCGTGTGGTCGCTCGCCCTGTGGGTGCTCCTCACCTGTCCCCCACCCTTCTGACGGCACCGGCCGGATGGGCGCCGGCCGGTCACACGATGCCGGTGACGGTCACCCGTACGGCGCCCGGTGTCGTGGCTGCCGCCTCGGCGGCCGCCGTCCGCACGGCGCTTGCGGTGCGGGCGGCCTGGTGCTGCGAGCGGACGACGATGTCGATCCGCAGGGCGGTGGTCCGGCCCCGGGAGTCGTAGGCGATGCGCACCGCGGTGCCCGGATCGGGCCGGTCGTCGGCAGCCGGCTGTCGTGAGCCGGCCGCCCGCAGCAGGGAGCGCAGGCCGGGACGCAGGCACGCGACGCCGGGGACGGCCAGGACGGCGTCGGTGACCTGCTGGGTGAGTGCCTCGGAACGGTCGCTGTTCACGGCCTGGCCTCTCGCGGCTGACTGGGAGGGTCGTGGAGGTCGGTGACGGTGACGTCCAGGCCGCCGAGGGCGAGGCCGAGGTGATGCCGGGCGGCACGGACCAGGCTTTCGCGCACCGCGCGGACGGTGTCCTGGAGGTCTTGTCCGTAGGCGACGGTGATGCCGAGGTGGACGGCGGAGGGGCCGCGGGCGGGGTGGGTGCGGCTGCCGGGCGGGGTGATGCGGCAGCTTCCGGCCAGCACGCCGGGCACCCGCTCGGCGGCGGTGCGCAGGGTACGGGCGGCGACGGACTCGTAGATCCAGCTGTCCTCTTCGGCCTCGCCGAGGGGCAGGGTGCGGCCCGGGCGCAACTCCAGGCGGACCGCGTCCATGACGCGTCGCACCACGGCGGTGGTGTCGATGTCGGCGGGTGGCGCGGCCGGGGGGAGTACGGCGGCCCGCAGGTGTTCCAGGTCGGCGACGGCCTGTCTGCAGGAGGGGCAGGTGGCGGTGTGCGGGTCGGCGTCCGGCCGGCCGGCGTGCTCCCACACGGTGGCCAGGTCCCTGCCGCAGGCGAGGAGTTCGAGGTCCTCGTGGTGGGGGTTGTCGTCGGGGTTTCCCTGAGGGTTCCCGCCGGGGTTCCCGTGAGGGTTCCCGTCGGAGTTTCCCTGAGGGTTCTCGCCGGGGTTCCCGTGAGGGTTCTCGCCGGGGTTTCCCTGAGGGTTCCCGCCGGGGTTTCCGTGAGAGTTCCCGTCGGAGTTCTCGTCGGGGTTCCCGTGGGAGTGGGGGGGGTTCATCGCCATGCGACCATCGCCTCCGTCAGCATGCGCCGGGCCCGGAAGACGCGTGCGCGGACCGCTTCGGGCCGGATGCCCACCGCCTGGGCGATCGTCTCGTACGGCTGTCCTTCGATCTCTCGCAGGACCCAGCAGACCTTCTGCTCGGCGGACAGGCCGCCCATGGCCTGGGCGAGGTCGCGTACGGCGGCGTGCGACTCGGCGGCGCGGGCGGGTGAGGACTGGTGTTCCGGTGCGGCCGGTTCGGCGACCGCGTCGAGGTCGGCCGCGGGTCTGCGGGCCCGCAGCAGGTTCAGGCACCGGTTGGTGACAATGCGGTACAGCCACGTGCGGAACCCCGCCTCGCCCCGGTACTCGGGAAGGCTCCGCCACGCGCTGAGGAAGGCGTCCTGGACGGCGTCCTCGGCTTCGGCCCGGCTGCCCATCAGGCGTTCGGCGAGCTGCAACATGGCCGGCGAGTGGCAGTGGACCAGCATCTCGAACGCCTCCTCGTCCCCTTCCGCGGCCCGTACCGCCAAGAGCCGGTCGCCGGCCTCGGCCGTCTCCTCATCGTCGTCCGGGCCCCACCGAGCGTTCAACGCGGGCTCCTTCCAGCCTCCACCGCTTTGACACCGCCTGCCCGGCTTTCGTTACGCCCGCTGGATCCGAACCTTCGTTCACCCGTTCACGACTGGAGGTCCGTAACGCAGGGCGCCCTCGCGGTGTCAAAGCAGTGCCAGCACACACCGACCCGTTGAGGGAGCAGTCATGACGGCAACGCAGGAGAAGACCCCGGTCCGCAGGGATCACGCGACCGGTCCGGTGCCCGGCGCCGGCCGCACGCAGGTCGACGAGCCCGGCGGCACGCGCGGCAGGACGTCGATCGCGGACACCGTCGTCGTCAAGATCGCCGGGCGGGCGACACGGGAGGTCCCCGGTGTCCACGACATGGGCGGCGGCCTGTCCCGGACGCTGGGCGCGGTCCGCGACCGGGTGCCCGGCGGGCGCCCGAACGTGGGCCGCGGCGTGAAGGTCGAGGTGGGCGAGCGCCAGGCCGCCATCGACGTGGAACTGGTCGTGGAGTACGGCGTCCCGGTCCCGGACGTGGCCCGCGACGTCAGGGAGAACGTGATCGCCGCGGTGGAGCGGATCACCGGCCTGGAGGTCGTGGAGGTGAACATCGCCGTCACCGACGTCCACCTGCCCGGCGACGACGAGGACGACACCACCGAGACGCGGGTGGCGTGAGCGGCTCGGACCGCGTCACCGCACGGACACCGTCGACGAGGGAAGGAAGGCAGCAGCCATGAGCAGGGACGTCCTCGGGCTGATGGTCGGGATGGCACTGGGATTCGCCGGCTGGTTCGGGGGCTTCGGGGCCTTCCTCCTGGTCGGCGCCCTCGGCGGGCTCGGCTACGCGGCCGGCCGCCACGCCGAGCGGGGCGGTGACCTGCGCGGCCTCCTGATCGCCGAGCGCAGGCACCGGTGAACGCCGCCGAGCGGGGCGTCACCACCGTCGCCGACCGGGTGACGGCCAAGATCGCCCGGCAGGCGGCCGCCGAAGCCACCGCCCCGGTCGGCGGGCACGTCCTCAGGTCGGTGGCCACCACCCGCGGGCGCCGCGTCGAGGTGACCGTGGAGGTGGACCTTCCCCTGTCGGCACCGGCCGACACGGACCGGATGGTCCACCTCCGCGATCACCTGACGGGGCGCACCCGGCACCTGACCGGGCTGGCCGTCACGCCCGCACGTCTGCGGGTCCGCGGGCTTCAACCGCTCCCCCTCCGCCCCCTGCCGGAGGCCGGGGAGCAGCGGCCGGCCACGGCCGTCAGGCCGTGGTCCCCGCGTCGTGCCGCCGCCACGGGCGCGGCCTTGGCCGTGGGCGTCCTGTCCGCGCTGACGCTGTGGTCCCTCCTGCACCAGCACCTGCCCGGCACCGCCGCGCCGCCGTGGGGGCAGGCGCGGCAGTGGACGGCGCTGTCCGGCGGCCGGTCCCTCGTGCGGCCGGCAGCCCTGGTGGCCGCCGCTGCCGGGGCATGGCTGGTTCTCCTGGCCGTCACTCCCGGCCACAGACGCCTGCTGCCCCTGGGCTGCCCCCGGTCGGCCCGGGCGGTCATCAGCCGCGCGCACGCCGCGCGCCTGGTCCGGGCGGCCCTCGCCGAGGTGCCCGGGCTGCGGGTCCGCTCCGTCCGCTTCACCGCGCGCGAGGTCACCGTCCGCGCCGAAGCGGCCCACGGCGCGCCGCAAGAGCTCCGCGGGACGGCCACCGCGACCATCGAGCGCACCCTGCGGAGCATGGTCCTGCGACGCCCTCCGGAAGTACGGCTCTTCCTCCGCCCCGTCCAGGACCCGCACACCGCCTCCGCCCGGCGGCCGGCACGGGAGGACGGGGATGCGTAGCCGCACCGTGGCCAACCGGACGGCGCTCGCCCTGGCCGGACTCGCCCTCCTGGCCTCGGGAGCCGCCGCCGCCCGGTGGGGCGAGGAGAGGATCCTCACGGCTGCCCTGCGACACCTGGAGCCCGCGGATCACCGCCTGCTCCTCGCCGCGAGCGGTGCCGCCCTCGCCGCCTCGCTGGTCCTGCTCACGGCGCAGATCCCGCGCCCGGGCCGGCGCCGCCTGAGCCTTCCCGCCCCTGGCTGCCGACTCGACAGCCGCGCGGTCCGCCACGCCGTCGGGACCGGCTGCGCCGCCGTGCCGGGAGTCGTACGGGCCCGCTGCCGCCTCACCGGCCGCCGGGGCACGGTGCGCCTGGCCATCACCCTGACGGTGAACGGCACAGCGCACCCCGGCGAGGTCTTGGCCGCGGTGGCCGACGGTGTCCTGACGCAGATCGCCCCCCTGCTCGCACCTCGTCGACTCCACACCCGCATCCGTCTGCGGGTCCGACGCTCCCGGCCGTACCGAGCCCGGTGAGGGGAGAGGTGAGAGGTGAGAGGTGAGACCAGCCCGGTGAGGTGAGACGAGTCCGGCGGCACCGAGCCCGGTGAGACGGGCCGGGCCGTACCGAGCCCGGTGAGACGGGCCGGGCGGCGCGCAGTACGGGCAGGGGCGGCCGGGCCGGGGGGGACGGGTCCGCTGCCGGGCCGTGGTCATGCCGGTGGCCCCGCACCCCTCCTCCTCGGAGGGGTGCGGGGCCACCGTGTGTGCGGACCTCGCGCGAAGCCTTACTTCGGCATGAGGACGGTGTCGACGATGTAGACGTTGGCGTTGGAGGTCTTGACGTTGCCGCAGACGACCTTGGAGGTGTCGTTGACGGTGTAGTTCTCGCCGGAGCCCTTCATGGTGATCATGCCCTTCTGGAGGGTCTCGAAGGAGCCGTTCTCCAGCTGCTGCGGGGTGAGCTTCTCGCCGACGACGTGGTAGGTGAGGATCTTGGTGAGCATGTCCTTGTCGGCGAGGACCTTGTCGAGGTCGGCCTTCGGGATCTTGGCGAAGGCGTCGTTCGTCGGGGCGAAGACCGTGATGTTCTCCGCGTTGTTGAGGGTGTCGACGAGACCGGCCTGCTTGACCGCGGTGACCAGGGTGGACAGGGCCGGGTTGTTGGACGCGGCGGTGGCGACCGGGTCCTTGGCCATGCCGTCGAAGGAGCCGGCGCCCTCCTTCGGCACCCCGGCGCAGGCGGGGCCGAAGGGCTGGTCGTCGGTCATCGCGGCGTCCGACGGGGTGCTCTCGCTGGTCTTCGCGGCCTCCTCCGGGCCCGCGGAGGGTGCGGCCTTGGTGTCGCCGCCGGAGTCGGAACACGCGGCCAGGGAGAAGGGCAGCAGAGCGGCTGCGGCGACGGCGATCGCGGTGCGGCGGATCTTCATGCTGTTCATGGTGTTGCGCTCCTCAGCGGGGCTGTGGGTATGGGTTGTCAGGGTTGGGTGGTGCTGCCGGGGCCGGCCGCGAGGCCGGTTCCGGTGGTCTGGGGGACGGTGGTCCGGGGAACGGGGGTTCAGGGGACGGCGGTCCGGGGGGACGGTGGTCTAGGAGACGGTGACGAACACGCTGTGCCGGCCGCTCGCCCCGTCGGGGATGGTGCGGGTGCGCTGCTCGGTCTGCACCTGGCCGGTGCCGTCGGTGGCGCGGACGGTGATGTCGTGTCCGCCGGGGGTGGCTTTCCAGCGGTAGGACCACTGGCGCCAGGTGTCGACGCCCGCCTGGGCGGCGAGGTCGGCGTCCTGCCAGGGCCCGTCGTCGACGCGGATCTCCACGCGGGTGATGCCGCGGCGCTGGGCCCAGGCGACGCCGGCGACGGTGACGGTGCCGGCGTCGGGGCGGGCGAAGGGCTTGGGGGTGTCGATGCGGGCCTGGGTCTTGACGGGCGCGCGGCGGGCCCACTTGCGCTTGACCCAGTAGGGGTCGTACGCGTCGAAGGTGGTGAGTTCGATGTCCTCGATCCACTTGCAGGCCGACACGTAGCCGTAGAGGCCGGGGACGAGCATGCGGACGGGGAAGCCGTGGTCGAAGGGGAGCGGTTCGCCGTTCATGCCGACCGCCAGGAGGGCGTCGCGGCCGTCCATCAGGTCCTCGACGGGCGAGCCGAGCGTCATGCCGTCCACGGACCGGGCCACCAGCTGATCGGCCCGTCCGCCCTTCGACGGCGGCCTGACGCCGGCTTCCTCCAGGAGGTCGGCGAGGGGTACGCCGAGCCAGCGGGCGTTGCCGATGTAGGGGCCGCCGACCTCGTTGGAGACGCAGGTCAGCGTGATGTCGCGTTCGATGAGGGGGCGGGCGAGGAGCTGGTCGAGGGTGTAGGTGCGGGGGCGGGTGACCCCCTTGCCGTGGAGGCGCAGCCGCCAGGTGCCCGCGTCGACCTTGGGGACGGTCAGCGCGGTGTCCACGCGGTAGAAGTCGGAGTTGGGGGTGGTGAAGGCCGTGATGCCGGGAACCTTGAGCTGGACACCGGCCGGGGCGGCGGGGGCCGGGGACGCGGGGTCGGGAAGCACCAGGCCTTCCCGGGAGGCGACGGCGCCCTGGCCCTGCCGGCCGGTGAAGTACCGGCCCAGCGCACCGGCCGAGGCCGCGGCGACGGCGGTCGCGCCGGCCGCGACGAGGAACCCGCGCCTGCTCCGCGCCCCGGGGCCCGCCTGACCGTCCGCGCCGGCCGGGGCCGGAGCGGGGGCGGCTCTGGAAGCCAGCGCGTACAGGGCGAGGGCTCCCGCGACCGCCCCGGCGATCGAGGGCAGGGCGTCGACAGGGCCGGTGGAGTCGGGACGGCTGAGGGCCGCGGCGGCGCCGACGATCCCGAACAGCAGCACCCCCGCGGAACCCGCGCGCCGAGAGGACAGGGCGAGGACGCCGAGGACGACGGCGATGAGGGCGAGAACCGCCAGGATCCCCAGCTGGAGAACGATCTTGTCGTTCTCTCCGAACGTGCGGATCGCGAAGTCCTTCACCGCGGCGGGCGTCCGGTCGATCACCGCCCCGCCCACCACCGTCACCGGCCCGGCCTCCGGCCGCACCAGTCCGGCCACCAGCTCGGCCACGGCCAGAGCCGTGAACGCGGCCGTGAGTCCGGCCAGCGCGCCGAGTGCGGCGCGGACGAGTTTGCTGCGGAAGCTGCTCACACCCGGCATTCGGCGGCCGCCGCCCGGCGGATTGGCCCAACACCCAGAAGAGTGAAACTCCTTCAGAAGTTGACGGAGGTGTCGCCGAAGGACGGGTTCGGCGGCCCGATCACACCGACGGCGTCACCGCACGCGTCGACCGGGACGCGGACGGGAACCCGAACGGAGTTGCCGAGACCGCTCCCGGCTCCCGGCGCGTGGGCGGCCATTCCCCGGGCGCCGGCACCGCCCCCGTACACCCTCGGGCTTGACCACCACCCCCGGTTCCCTCGAACGGGTTACCTGGGGATGGTGCGGTTGACTAAGCGCCACCCATCCACATGCCCGTCCGCTACGAAGAACGGACGACCCACCTCCAGCTTTCGGTGACCCGACCGCCCCGGGCGGTCCGGCCCGATCGAGCGACGACGAAGGACCGGCATGAGATGGACACCCCGCCCCCCGACGGCCGGCCCAGGCCGCCCCTCAGCCTTCTCCCCACGACCGGAGCGGCGCAGGTGAACCAGCCGCTTCCCTTCGCCGCCGGCCGCGACGGCCGCTCGGCCCCCAGCGACCTCACCGAGATCATGGGCAAAGTGGCGCGCGGCGACAAGCAGGCCTTCTCCGCCCTCTACGACGCCCTCGCCCCCCTGGTCTTCGGCATCGTGCTCAAAGTGGTGCGCGACCGGGCGCAGTCGGAGGAGGTCACCCAGGAGGTCATGATCGACCTGTGGCGCCAGGCCGCCCGCTACCGGCCCGAAGCCGGTTCCGTCAGGACCTGGGCGGCGACCATCGCCCACCGCAGGGCCGTGGACCGGGTGCGCTCCGCCCAGGCGGCGGCCGACCGCGAGCAGGCGCAGGCCGCCCGCGAGCACACCACCGCCTTCGACGAGGTCGCCGAGCAGGTCGAGACCCGCCTGGAGTCCGAGCAGGTGCGCCGCTGCCTGCGCGGCCTGACCGAACTGCAACGCCAGGCCGTGGCCCTGGCCTACTACCAGGGCCTGACCTACCGTGAAGTCGCCGAAACCCTGCGCACGCCTCTTCCCACCATCAAGACACGCATGCGCGACGGGCTCATCCGGCTCCGCGACTGCATGGGGGTGACCACATGAAACACCACGCCACCGACGCCCACACCCTCGCCGCCGCCTACGCCCTCGGCGCCCTCGACGACACCGAACGCAAGGACTTCGACGCCCACCTCCGGACGTGCGAGGCATGCCGGCAGGAGACCGCCGGGTTCCAGGCGACCACGGCGCGCCTGGCGGCAGCGGTCGCCCAGCCACCGCCTCCGGCGGCAAAGGCCCAGGTCATGGCCGCCGTCGACGGCGTGCGCCAGCTGCCCCCGCGCGTCCCCGCCCCCAGTCCGGCCCCCGTCCTCGGCGGCATCCTGCGCCGCCGTGCCGTGCCCTTGGCGCTGGCCGCCAGCGTGGCGGCGGCCGCACTCGGCGGAGTCGCGGCGTGGCAGACGCGGAACGCGCAGGAACTCGAACAGCAGGCCCGCCAGGCCCAGCAGCAGCTCGACGCGGTCAGCGCCGTACTGGCCGCCCCGGACGCGCGCACCGTCCACGGCAAGGCCGCCAACGGGGCCCTGACCACCGTCGTCGCCTCCGACCGGCAGAACAAGGCCGTCTTCACCGCCGCCAACCTGCCCGACCCCGGCACGGGCAGGACCTACCAGCTGTGGCTCGACCACGACGGCACCATGAGCCCGGCCGGACTGATCGACCACGACGGCACCGTCTTCCTCACCGGCGACCCCGCCGACGCGGGTGCCGTCGGCCTCACCCTCGAACCCGCCGGAGGCTCCCCCCAGCCCACCACCGACCCCCTGCTCCTGATGGCCCTGCCCGCCTGATGGCCCTGTCCGCCTGAACCGGAACGCCTCTTCGGCCGGACCTTCCACCCCGCGCCCGCACATCACGCCCAATCCGATGGCCCGGCTGCTGCGAAGTACGGGTGAAACGCAGCAGCCGAGCGGCGTGTCGAGTGGCGGGAGCGCTTGTGGTGGAAGACCGGAAAGTGGCCGTGGTCGGTGCCGGGGTGGCCGGACTGACCGCCGCCTACGTCCTCGCGACCGCCCGTCAGGTCACCCTGTACGAGGCGGACGGGCGGCTCGGGGGCCACGCCCACACCCGCGAACTGGACGCGGCCGGTGGCCGGTCGGTGCCCGTCGACTCCGGCTTCATCGTCCACAACGAACGCACCTATCCGACCCTGCTGCGGCTCTTCGGCGAGCTGGGGATCGCCACGCAGGACGCCGAGATGAGCATGTCGGTGCGGTGCGACGGCTGCGGCCTGGAGTACGCGGGCGCCCGCGGCCCGGCGGGGCTGTTCGCCTCCCGCCCCGCGGCGCGGGGCCGCTACCTGCGCCTGCTGGCCGAGGTCCCGGTCTTCCACCGCGGCGCCCGCCGCCTGCTGGCCCGCGCCCCGCACACGGGCATCACCTTCGGGGACTTCCTGCGCGAGGGCGGGTTCTCCGCCTACTTCGTCAGCCACTTCGCCCTCCCCCTGGTCTCCGCGGTCTGGTCCTGCCCGGCGCGCACCGCCCTGTCCTACCCCGCCGCCTACCTCTTCGCCTTCCTCGACCACCACGGCCTGCTCTCCGTCACCGGCTCCCCGCGGTGGAAGACCGTCACCGGCGGCTCCGCCGCCTACGTCGACGCCGCCGCCAAACACATCCAGCGCGTCCGGACCTCCAGCCCCGTCGACGCCGTCAGGCGCACCACCCGGGGGGTGCTGGTCACCACCGGCGACGGCACCACCGACGCCTACGACGCCGTCGTGATCGCCACCCACCCCGACCAGGCGCTGCGCCTGCTCGCCGACCCCACCACGGACGAGAAACGGCTCCTGGGTGCCTTCACCTACTCCCGCAACCCCACCGTCCTGCACACCGACACCAGCGTCCTGCCCCGGTCGCCGCGCGCCCGCGCCTGCTGGAACTACCGCATGACCAGCTGCGACCCCGCGGCCGATCCCGTCCGCGTCAGCTACGACATGCGGCGGCTCCAGCGGCTGCCCGCCGGCGCCGACTACGTCGTCACCCTCGGCGG
This sequence comes from Streptomyces sp. NPDC014656, assembly GCF_043084305.1. Classification (NCBI taxonomy): domain Bacteria; kingdom Bacillati; phylum Actinomycetota; class Actinomycetes; order Kitasatosporales; family Streptomycetaceae; genus Streptomyces; species Streptomyces sp. NPDC014656. The sequence goes on along the minus strand of NZ_JBIBZN010000023.1, from coordinate 35,340 downwards.
CGAGGACGGCATCGCCGCGGACCGGGTGGTGGAGCGGATGGTGTACGAGCACCCGGTGTACACCCCCACCTCGGTCGCCGCGCAGCGGGAGCTGCCCCGGCTCAACACGGGCACGACCGCGTACGCCGGGGCCTGGCACGGCTGGGGCTTCCACGAGGACGGCTGCCGGTCCGGCGTGGAGGCCGCCCGCTCCCTGGGCGTGGGCTGGTGAACCGTACCGACGCCGCCGCCGCGCTCGCGGCGGCCGGGACGCCGGCGCTGTACGAGTGCGTGATCACACACGTGCGCCGCACGCCCCTGCGCCACGCCCTGCGGCACCGCACCCACCTGTGGTGCGTGGATCTGGACCGGCTGCCGGTGCTGCCCCGGCCGCTGCGTCCGCTGGCCCGCTTCGACGCCCGCGACCACTTCGCGGGCACCGCCGGGACCCTGCGCGCCGGACTCGACGCCTTCCTCGCCGCCCACGGCGTCGACCTGGAAGGCGGGCGGGTGGTGATGCTCGCGCACGCCCGCGTTCTCGGATTCGTCTTCAACCCGCTCAGCGTGTACTGGTGCCACGACCCCTCCGGCGCCCTGGTGTGCGTGGTCGCGGAGGTCCACAACACCTACGGGCAGCGCCACTGCTACCTGCTGCGCACGGACGCGGCCGGTGCGGCGGAGGCGGACAAAGAGTTCTACGTCTCGCCGTTCTTCGCGGTCGAGGGCCGCTACCGGATGCGGCTGCCGCTTCCCGGCGAACGGCTCGGTCTGACCGTCCAGTTGGAGCACGACGGCGAGCGGGCGTTCACCGCGGTGGTCCGGGGCACCCGTCGCCCCGCCACCGTGCCCGCCCTGCTGTCCGCGTCCGTGCGCCGGCCCTGGTCCACCGCCGCGGTCTGGGCCGGGATCCGCCGCCACGGCATCCACCTGCTGCTGCGCGGCCTGCCCGTGCACCCCCGTCTCCCTTCCACCCCGCAGAAAGGCATGCTGCCGTGACCCGCTCCGCCCTCACCTCGCAGGCCCTCCCCCAGCCCGCGGGCCGCACCGCCGGGATCCCTTCCCAGCCGGTCCCGAGCGGCGGGCCCGCGGCCGCCCCGACCGTCCGCCGCGCGGACGTCGACGCCGGCCGGTGGCCCGACGTGGCCCGGCTGCCGTCGGCCGGCCCGGTCCGCACGGCCGTCGCCCGGCAGCTGGTGGGCCGGGCATTGGACAGGCTGGGGCTGACCGGGCCCTCCGCCCGGGACGGCGCGCCGGCCCCGGCTCCGCGGTTGACGCTCCACGACCCCGACGCGTTCCACCGGCGCATCGGCCGGGACGGGCTGATCGGCTTCGGCGAGTCCTACCTGGCCGGCGAGTGGGACAGCGACGACCTGGCGGGCGTCCTGACCGTCCTCGCCGCCCACGCCGACGAGCTGGTCCCCGCTCCGCTGCGCCGGCTCCGCGGCCTGTGGGTGCCCGCACGCCCCGCCTCCGACCGCAACACCCGCACCGGGGCCCGCGACAACGTCCAGCGCCACTACGACCTGTCCAACGAGCTGTTCGCCACCTTCCTCGACCCCACCCTCACCTACTCCTCCGCCGTCTTCACCGCCTTCCCCGCCCGTTTCGAGTCCCTCGCCGCCGCCCAGCACCGCAAGATCGACCGGCTCCTGGACCTCGCCGCCGTCGGCGAGGGCACCCGGCTGCTGGAGATCGGCACCGGCTGGGGCGAGCTCGCCCTGCGGGCCGCCGCCCGCGGCGCCCGGGTCACCACCCTGACCCTCTCCGCCGAACAGGCCGCCCTGGCCCGCGAGCGCGTCGCGGCGGCCGGGCTCGCCGACCGGGTGGACGTCCGACTGCGCGACTACCGCGACGTCGAGGGCCGTTACGACGCGGTCGTCAGCGTCGAGATGATCGAAGCGGTCGGCGCCGACTACTGGCCCGCCTACTTCACGGCCCTGCGCCGCGCGCTCGCCCCCGGCGGCAGGATCGCCCTCCAGGCCATCACCATGGGCCACCAGCGGATGCTGCACACCGCCGCCACCCACACCTTCATCAGCAAGTACGTCTTCCCCGGCGGGCTGATCCCCTCCCGGGAGGCCATCGCCGGGCACTCCGCCGCCGCCGGGCTGACCACCGCCGCCGACGACGGCTTCGGCGACCACTACGCCGAGACGCTGCGCCTGTGGCGGGAACGGTTCGCCGCCCACCGCCCCGCCGTCGCCGGCCTCGGCTTCGACCCGGTCTTCCAGCGCATGTGGGAGTTCTACCTCGCCTACTCGGAAGCCGGATTCCGCTCCCGCTACCTCGACGTCCGCCAGCTCCTCCTCACCGAAGGAACCCACCGATGAGCGCCGCCGACCGCCTCGCACAACTCCTCGGCCACTTCCTGCCCGGCCCCCTCCCGGTGCGCGTCCGGGCCTGGGACGGCAGCCAGGCGGGCCCCGCCGACGCGCCCCTGGTCGTCCTCCGCTCGCCCCGCGCCCTGCGGCGCCTGCTGTGGCAGCCGGGCGAGCTCGGGCTCGCCGAGGCGTACGTCACCGGGGACCTCGACGTCGAGGGCGACCTGGCCGACGCCCTCTCCCGGGCCGGCCGGAGCGTCCGCGGCCGGCCCGGCACCCGCCCCGGACCGGCGGACGTGGCCGCGGCCACCGCCCTCGCGGTACGCCTGGGCGCCGTCGGTCCGCCCCCCAGGCGCCCCGACGGACGGGCCCGCCCGACCGGCGGCCTGCACAGCGTCTCGCGCGACCGCGCGGGCATCAGCCACCACTACGACCTCTCCAACGACTTCTACGCCCTCCTCCTCGACGAGACCATGGCGTACTCCTGCGCCTACTGGACCCGGCCGGACGACCCGACCTACACCCTGGCCGACGCCCAGCGCGACAAACTCGACCTCATCTGCCGCAAACTCGCCCTCGGCCCCGACAGCCGCCTGCTGGACGTCGGCTGCGGCTGGGGCTCCCTCGCCCTCCACGCCGCTCGCGAACACAAGGCCCGTGTCACCGCCGTCACCCTCTCCCGCGCCCAGTACCGGCACGTCACCGAACGCGCCGCCCGCGAGGGGGTCGCCGACCTCGTGGACGTCCAGCTGCGGCACTGGCGCGACATCGACGGCGGCGGCTACGACGCGGCCGCGGCCGTCGAGATGGGCGAACACGTCGGCGACGCCGAGTACCCCGCCTTCGCCGCCAAGCTCCACGACGCGCTGCGCCCCGAGGGCCGGCTCCTGGTCCAGCAGATGTCCCGGGGCTCCCACGCGCCCGGCGGAGGCGCCTTCATCGAGACGTACATCGCCCCCGACATGCACATGCGCCCCGTGGGCCGGACCGTGGACGTACTGGAGACCGCCGGTCTGGAGGCCCGCTCCGTCGAATCGCTCCGCGAGCACTACACGACCACCATCGACGCCTGGCGCGCCACCCTCGAACAGCGCTGGAGCGACGTCGAGGCGCTCGTCGGAACGACCACCGCCCGGGTCTGGCGCCTGTACCTGGCCGGAGCCTCGCTCGCCTTCGCCGAACGCCGCATGGGCGTCGACCAGGTCCTCGCCGTGCGCCCCACCCGGGAAGGGACGTCGGCCATGCCCCTCACCCCCACCGGCTGGTACGCCCCGGTGACCGCGTCGTGAACGGCACCGACTGGGGCGCCCTCGCCGTCAACCTCGCCGTCTGCGCGGCCACGGCGGGGGCGGTGCTCCTCGCCACCTTCGCCGTGGCCGTGCGCCGCGGACTGCACCGCGTCGTCGACATCGCCTGGGGGATCGCCTTCAGCGCCGTCGCCGCCGTCACCTGGCTGCTGTCCGCCGGACACGGCGACGGCGGCCGGCGCCTGCTCGTCGCCACGGCGACCGTCCTGTGGGGGCTGCGGCTCTCGGTGCACATCGCACGGCGCTCGCGCGGACACGGCGAGGACCCCCGCTACACCGACCTCCTCGACAAGGCGCCCGGGAACCGGACCCTCTACGCGCTCCGCACCGTCTACCTCGGCCAGGCCGCCCTCGTCTGGCTGGTCTCCCTCCCCGTCCAGGCCGCCTCCTACAGCTCCGCGCCCCTGGACGCCCTCGCGTACTGCGGGCTCGCGACGTGGGCGGCCGGGCTGGTCTTCGAGGCCGTCGGCGACCACCAGTTGGCCCGCTTCAAAGCGGATCCCGCCAACCGGGGACGGATCATGGACCAGGGCCTGTGGGCCTGGACCCGGCACCCCAACTACTTCGGGGACAGCCTCGTCTGGTGGGGCCTGTACCTGCTCGCCTGCACCGCCTGGCAGCCGGCCCTCGCCGTCCTCGTCTCCCCGGTCCTGATGACCCTGCTCCTCACCGTCGGCAGCGGCAAACGCCTCCTGGAGAAGCACATGGCCCACCGCCCCGGCTACGCCGCCTACAGGGCGCGCACCAGCGGCTTCCTCCCCCTGCCACCCCGCCGAACCGCTCGCGGCACGCCGGACGGCACGAAATGAGCGCGGGTGACGGCCCCGGCGCCGAGTGGTCGCCGAGGCCGTCACCGCGGGCGAACGGCCACTGCCCTCACCGCTGTGGCCGTGGGCGTTCCGCCCTCGCCGGGAGCTAGTGGTCCGTGCCCATGGAGGCGCCGGAGTGGCCTTCGATGGTGCCGCAGTCGGCGGGGGCGGTGGCTTCCTGGGGCAGCTTGGGGTCGAGCTCGCTCTTGCCCTTGCCGAAGTCGTACGTGCCGTTGCCGTTGGGGTCGATGCCGTGCTGGACGACGTGCAGGTGGGTGATGTTGTCGGCGACGGCCTGGGAGACGGTGATCGTCCGCGAGTAGGACAGGTTGCCGTTCCCGTCCGCGACGGGCATCCGGTCGACGGCCAGACCGCTTGCCTTGGTCGTGTCGCCCTTGGTGGTCAGGGAGATGTTGATGTCGCCGTAGGCCGGCAGTCCCTCGGCGGTCGAGACGATCCCGTCGCCGTTCTTGTCCGCGCTCGCGTCGGGGCAGGTGAACTCGTGCCCGGTGGTGGAGCCGTGGATGTGCTGGGCGTGCGGCTGGCCGGGGACCAGGCCCTGGGCTTCGATCTTCACCGTCAGCTGGCGGCCCTGCAGGCTGAGCTGGGCGGTGCCGCGGGCCCCCGAGTCGTTCAGCTGCCGCAGGTCGGCCTGGTAGCTCCGGCCGTGCTGCCTCTGCTGACCCGCGTCGTCGGTGTCATGGGCCAGTGCCGGGGCCGCCACGGTGAGCGCGAGGGCGGCGGGCAGGGCCATGAGGGCGGTCAGACGGGTTGAGCGCTTGACAGTCATCGCGATGCATCCCCTTCCGGGGAGGTTTCACCGGCACGAGTCCGGATCGCGTGCGGACGTTCAGTCCCTTTCATCCTCTATTCGGCGCGGACGCGAAGGAGGATGGGAGGCCGGTCGCACCACTCTCCACGGGTGGGCGCACCGCAGGGGCCGGACCCCCGCCGGTCCCCCTCCCCCACGGCGCCGGCGGCCGGCCGCCCCGTGGACACCGCGTGTGCCGGTGGCGCCGCGGGAGTGACGAGCCGTCGGCTCCCGCGGTGCCACGCGTCCGGCCTCGGTGGGCGAGCGGGTCAGGCGACGCCGGTGAACTTGGTGCCCTCGCCGGCGTACAGGGACGTCGTCTGACGGGTGAAGACCGAGCGCCACGAGCCCGTCGAGCGGTAGACGTACGTGCCGGCCGCTCCGTACGCGACCAGGTCGGGGCGGCCGTCGTTGTCGAGATCGCCCGCGCCGACGAGCTGGGAGAAGGCGTTCCAGCCGCCGCCGATGCGGGTGCGGGTGGCGAAGGTGCCGTCGCCCTTGCCCAGGTAGAGCCAGAGGACGCCGTCCTTGTCGCGGGCCACGAGGTCTCCGGCGGACGCCCCCGCGATGTTGCCCGTGGCCGTGAGGTGGTTGTAGATCCCCCAGCCGGTGCCGATCCTGACGCGGGACGCGTAGGGCGCGGACCAGGTGCCGGTGCCCTTGTAGAGCCAGAGGGCGCCGGCGGTGTCGGTGGCGATGAGGTCGGACCGGCCGTCGCCGTTCAGATCGCCGCCACCGGTGATCTTGTCGTAGACGCCCCAGCCGCCGCCGACCCTGGTGCGGGTGGCGAAGGTGCCGTCGCCCTTGCCGGCGTAGGACCAGAGGACGCCGGAGCCGTCGAGGCCGACCAGGTCGCCGTGGGCGGTGCCGCCGATGTTCCCGACTGCCTCGATCTGCTTGTACGTGTTCCACCCGGAGCCGATCCGGCTCCGCTGGGCCGCCTTGACCTGCCCGTTCACCGGCCGGTCCCGCAGGTCGTCGCGCCACAGGACACCGGCGGCGTCCCGGGCGAGGAGGTCGGTGGAGCCGTTGTTCGTGTAGTCGTGCGGGTTGAACGTCCTGCTGAGTTCCATGCGCCGGGTGTCCCGGACGGTCTCTCCGATGGCGTCGACCTGCGTGGCTTCCATCGCGACCGTGTACGCGCCGTTCGGCGCGTCGTCGGTGCGGGGCGTGTCGGGTCCGAAGACCTCCCCGGCCCAGTCGAGGGAGAAGCGGGAGGTGCCGTCCGTGACGGGTCCGAGGTGCTGGCGGAAGGCCCTGCCCGTCGCGAGGTGGGTGAGCGTCACGTCCACGGTGGCGTCGGGGCGCGACAGGGTCCACCCCAGCGCCACCTTGCCGCCGCTCCTGTCGAGGTCGACCGTCGCGGGGACGTGGGACGCCACGACGGCCAGCGGGGTGCCGAGCTCCATGTCCGCGATCTTGGTGACGGCCAGGTCGCCGTTCTCCGCGTTCCCCAGCCGGAACAGGCCGCGCGTGCCGTCGGGCCGCTCGCCGCTGACCACTGAGGTGCCGTCGCCCGCGGCCGCCAGGCCGGTCGTGCCGGCCGCGTCGGTGACCGGGCGGCTGTCGCCGGAGGACAGGGAGTAGGCCCTGACGCCCGCCGTCGGGTTCCCGAGGACCAGCCAGTCGCCCGCGAGCGCGATGAGGTCGGTCTCCGCGGCGCTGAGGGTCTTCGTGGTCCGCGTCGGGTCCTGGCCGCGCGAGACCGTCGTGAGGGTGATCGCGGTGCCCGCGCGCTCGTACCAGCCCACGTACGACTCGGAGAACAGCAGGCGGCTGAAGTCGATGCCGCCCTCGTCGGCACGGTAGGTGAGGAGGACGGTGCCGGAGGCGATGTCGATGACGGACCGGCCGCCCGCCGTCGGGTCGCTCTTGCTGGCCATGTGGCCGACGACGACCTGCCCGTTCACGATCGGCGCGTCGCTCCAGAAGTGCTGGGCGTGGGCGGGCAGACCGGTCACCGGCTCGGTGTCGAGCGCGGCGCCGTTCCTCGTCACCACGAGCAGCTCCGCCTCGCCGTCGCCCTTCTGCACCTGCGCGAGGACGCTCGTGGGGCCGAGGACGGTCACGTAGGAGGCGTTCAGGGACGAAAGGTCGATGGTCACGCCCGGTGCTGCCGGGTCGGCCATGTGCCGCAGGGTGACCGTCCGCATGTCGCGGGCGGACGGCGCGTCGCCGAGGACGAGCACGTCGCCGCCGGCCGAGGCCCACCCGCCGCCGTCCGGCACCGCGACCGGGGTGGGCGCCCCGCCGTCGTACGGGGTCCAGAGCAGTGCCGGGGCGCCGGCACCGGACACGAACCGGTCGTGGGTGAGGAAGCCCGAGGGCCCTGTGGCCAGGACCTGGGCGCCCGTCGGGAAGACGGGCAGGGCATCGGTCCCGGCGGCCGCCCGGACGGGCGCCGCGAAGGCCGCCGGTGCCGTCGCCAGGGTGCCGGCGCCGAGGGCGGTGACGGCGAGGACGGCCGTCACCGCCGAGGCGAGACGGGCAGGGGTGGTGCGGAATCGCAAGGTGAACTCCCACGAGGACAGCGGGCACGGAAGTGCCGCGCCCGATCTGACTCGTGGCCGGGCCGAATGGTTGTGCGGGATCAGCCTGGAGGCACTGCGGGATCCAGGATCCGAGGTCCAGGATCCGAGAGCCGGGATCCAAGATCCGAGGTCCGGGATCCGAGGTCCGGGATCCGAGGTCCGAGAGCCGAGGTCCGAGGTCAAGGCCCCTCAGCGGTCTTCCCCCTGGAAGGCCAGAAGGAGGTCCGCGGCGATGCCGACCGCGATCGTGGCGGGTTCCTTTCCGGTGATCTCGGGGAGTCCGACCGGAGTCCTGATCCGGTCGATGGTGGCGGCGTCGTGGCAGCCCTCGTCGGCCAGCCGCCGGCGGAAACGCGCCCACTTGGCGGCCGAGCCGATCAGACCGATCGAGCCGAGGGCCGGGATCCGCAGGGCGGCGTCGCAGAGCGCGGCGTCCTCGGCGTGGTCATGAGTCATGATCAGGACGTGGGTGCCGGGTGCCAGCTCTTCGAGCACCTCCTCCGGGAGGAGCGGGGCGTGGTGCACCTCGATCCGCGCGACCGCGTCCGCCGTGAGCACGTCGAGGCGTTCCCCCGCGAGCATGTCGGCACGGCTGTCCGTCAGATGCAGGTCGATGTCGTGGCGGGCCAGGATCCGGGCCAGTTCCAGGCCGACGTGCCCGATGCCGAAGACCGCCACCGCCGGGACCACCGGCAGCGGTTCGAGGAAGACGGAGACGGCGCCGCCGCAGCACTGCACCCCGTGCCGGCCGGTGACCTTGTCGTTCAGGGCGAACTCCATCAGCTCCGGCTCCGCGCCGGGCTTCTCGATCAGCTCGCGGGCCCGGTCGATCGCGACGGCCTCGATGTTGCCGCCGCCGACGGAGCCCCACGTCCCGGTGCGGCCCACGACGAGCTTGGCGCCGGCCTTGCGGGGTGCGTGACCGCGCACGGTCGCGACGGTCACGAGCACGCCGGGTTCCCGGCGTGCCCGCAACCGCGCGACCGCGGCGATCCAGGTCGTGTCAGGCATGACTCGACGCGCGTGCTTCCGTGCGGGGCCCGCTCCCCCGCGCCCCGCTCGCACGGGCGGCTTCGACGGCCCAGTACACCGCCTCCGGCGTCGCCGGACAGGCGAGGTCGACGCTGACGCCGGCCGGCCCGAAGGCCGCGGCGGCCTGCCTCAGCGCCTCCCGCACCGAGAACGCCAGCATGAGCGGGGGCTCGCCGACGGCCTTGGAGCCGTACACCGCGCCTTCCTCGGTGGCGTTCTCCAGCAGCCTGACGTTGAACTCCTCCGGCATCTCGGAGAAGCTGGGCAGCTTGTAGGTGCTCGCCGCCTGGGTCAGCAGCCGGCCGCGGTCCGGTCCGTCGCCGGTGTCCCAGCGCAGGTCCTCCAGCGTCAGCCAGCCCGCGCCCTGGACGAAACCGCCCTCGACCTGGCCGATGTCGATCATCGGGGAGAGGCTGTCGCCGACGTCGTGCACGATGTCGACCCGCCGCACGCGGTACGCGCCGGTGAAACCGTCCACCTCCACCTCGGTCGCGGCGGCGCCGTGCGCGAAGTACTTGAACGGGGAGCCCCGGAAGGACTTCGCGTCCCAGTGGAGGCCCTCGGTCCGGTAGTAGCCGGCCGCCGACAGCTGCACGCGCTGGAAGTACGCGGTGCGCACCAGGTCGTCCCAGGCGAGCTCCTCGTCGCTGCCGAGGGCGCGCGCGACGCCGTCGACGACGCGTACGTCGGAGGCGTTGACGCCCAGCCGGGTGGCGGCCACCCGGAGGAGGCGTTCGCGCAGCTGCTCGCAGGCGTTCTTGATCGCCCCGCCGTTGAGGTCCGTGCCGGCGCTGGCCGCGGTGGCGGAGGTGTTGGGCACCTTGTCGGTGCGCGTCGGGGCGAGCCGCACCCTGTGCAGCGGGATGCCCAGCGTGGTCGCCGCCACCTGCATCATCTTGGTGTGCAGGCCCTGGCCCATCTCGGTGCCGCCGTGGTTGATCAGGACGGAGCCGTCCTTGTAGATCAGCACCAGCGCGCCGCCCTGGTTGAAGGCGGTGAGGTTGAACGAGATGCCGAACTTGATGCCGGTCATCGCGATCGCCCGCTTGGTGTGCGGGTGCGCGGCGTTGAAGGCCTCGATCTCGCGCTTGCGGTCGGCGATGCCCGCGTCGTTCCGGACCTGGTGCCAGACGGTGGAGATCCGCTCGGCCTGGGTGACCGGCTGGCCGTACGGCGTCGTCTGCCCCTGGCCCGGCCGGTAGAAGTTGCGCTCCCGCAGCTCCATGGGGTCCAGGGCGAGCCGCGGTGCGCAGCGGCCGAGGATGTCCTCGATGACGAGCATGCCCTGGGGTCCGCCGAAGCCGCGGAAGGCGGTGTTGGAGACCGTGTTGGTCTTCACGATGCGGCCGGCGACGCGCACGTGGGGGATCCAGTACGTGTTGTCGATGTGGCACAGGGCGCGGGCGAGCACCGGCTCGGACAGGTCCAGGCTCCAGCCGCCGTCCGCGGTGAGCGTGGCGTCGAGGGCCTGGATGCGGCCCTCGGCGTCGAATCCGATCTTCCACGCGGCGTGGAATCCGTGCCGCTTGCCGGACATGGTCATGTCCTGGGTCCGGTTGAACCGGAAGCGGACGGGGCGGCCGGTGAGCTTGGCGCCGAGCGCGGCGATGGCGGCGAAGCCGTGGGGCTGCATCTCCTTGCCGCCGAAGCCGCCGCCCATCCGCAGGCACTGCACCGTCACCTCGTGCGCGGGCACGCCGAGCACGTGCGAGACGATCTCCTGCGTCTCCGACGGGTGCTGGGTGCTGCTCTGGATGAACACCTGGCCGTTCTCGTCGATCTGGGCCAGTGCCGCGTGGGTCTCCAGATAGAAGTGCTCCTGGCCGGAGAACTCGAACTCGCCGGTGATCACGTGCTCGGAGTCGGCGAAGCCGGCGTCGATGTCGCCGGTCTCCATCAGGGGCCGGGCGCCGTGGAAGCTCCCGGCCTCGACCGCCTCCCGCAGGGTCACCAGCGAGGGCAGCTCTTCGAGGTCCACCTCGACGGCGGCCGCGCCGAGCCGGGCCGCCTCCAGCGTCTCACCGAGCACCCAGGCCACCGCGTGGCCGTGGAACATGACCTCGTCGGGGAAGAGCGGCTCGTCGTGCTTCATGCCGGCGTCGTTGACGCCGGGGACGTCGGCTCCGGTCAGCACGCGGACCACGCCCGGCACGGCGAGCGCGGGCCCGGTGCGCAGCGCGGTGATCCGGCCGTGCGCCTTCATGACCTGGACCGGGTGGGCGTGCAGGACGTCCTTGGTCCGGTGGACCAGGTCGTCGGTGTAGAGCGCGGCACCGGTGACGTGCAGGTGGGCGCTCTCGTGCGGCATGGACACGCCGACGACGGGCTGCTCGGGGCGCTCGGACAGATGACTCATGACGACACCGCCTCGGTGTTCTGGGCATACAGCTTCTTCAGGCTCTGGCCGAGCATGGCGGCGCGGTAGAGGGCGCTGGCGCGGTGGTCGTCCATCGGCGTGCCCTCGGAGCGCAGTTCGCGGGCCGCGGCCTCGACGGTCCGCGCCGTCCACGGCCTGCCCTCCAGGGCGGCCTCGGTGGCGTGGGCGCGGATCGGGGTGGCGGCCACGCCGCCCAGGCCGATGCGTGCCTTGCGGACGGTGCCGTCCTCGACGTCGAGCGCGAAGGCGACCGCGACGCTGGAGATGTCGTCGAAGCGCCGCTTGGCGATCTTGTGGAAGGCCGTGACGGGCGACAGGGGCAGCGGGATCCGCACGGCGCGGATCAGCTCGCCGGGGCGTCGCACGCTCTGCCGGTAGCCGGTGAAGTACTCGGCGAGGGGGACCTCGCGCTCGCCGTCGGCGTCGGCGAGCAGGAGCGACGCGTCGAGCGCGAGCAGTGCCGGCGGGCTGTCGCCGATCGGGGAGCCGGTGCCGAGGTTGCCTCCGAGGGTGGCGCTGTTGCGGATGAGGCGGGAGGCGAACTGCGGGAACAGTTCGGCGAGCAGTGGGACCTCGCCGTCGAGGCGGCGCTCGATCTCGGTGAGCGTCAGTGCCGCGCCGATCTCGACGCGGTCGGGCTCGGCGCGCAGTTCGCGGAGTTCCGGGAGCCGGTCGACGGCCACCACGTAACTCTCGCGGCGGGAGCGGATGTTCACCTCGACGCCGAAGTCGGTGCTGCCGGACACCGGTACCGCGTCGGGCCGCTCGCGCAGCACCCGCAGGGCGTCGGCCAGGGTGGGGGGCCGCCGGAACGTGCTGCCGTCCCGGGTGTATTCGGTGGCGACGGGCTCGGGCGGCTCCTGGTCGCGGCGCCGCGCGAAGGGATCGTCCTCGGCGGGCCCGCCGAGGGCGAAGGCCGCGTCACGGATCGGCCGGTAGCCCGTGCAGCGGCAGAGGTTTCCGCTCAGCGCGTGCAGGTCGAAGCCGTTGGAGCCGTGCTCCGTGCCGGCCCGGTCGGCGGCGTCCGCGTCCGTGCCCCCGTGCGCGCGGCGGTCGGGCCGGTAGTACTCCGACGCCATGCTGCAGACGAACCCCGGGGTGCAGTAGCCGCACTGGGAGCCGCCGCGGACCGCCATCTCCTCCTGCACCGGGTGCAGGGCGGGCGGCGTGCCGTCCTCGCCGGGCGTGGCGAGGCCCTCGGCCGTGACGACCTCTTGGCCGTCGAGCGCCGCGACCGGCACCAGACAGGCGTTGACCGCGACCCAGTCGGTGGGCTTCTTCACTCCGGGCCTGGCGACCAGCACCGAACAGGCACCGCATTCGCCTTCGGCACAGCCCTCCTTGGTACCGGTGAGACCGCGCTCACGCAGGAAGTCGAGCACCGTCAGGTGGGGCACGGCGGGAGCGATCGGGAAACTTTTCCCGTTGATGGTGACGTGCGCTCGGCTCATGACTTCTTCTCGTCTCGGCGCATGGGGAGACTGCTCGTACGGGTCGCCATATCAGACCTTCTGTTCGGCACACAGAGGGAAGACCTCCCGGGGCGCGCGCCGGTATCCGCACGACGGCACGCCACAGGGATGTCAGAAAACGGGGGTATCAGAAAAAGAGGGGAACCGGGGCCGAAAAGGGCGCTCCGGGATGTGCCAACTCAGCAGCCGTGCGCTACGCGGCCCGGAACCCAGGCGCTCTGGCGGGTGAGGCGATTCAGGTCGGAGAAGATGGACATCCGACCTCACCCCTTCCGGTCACGAGTCGGCGCGGACGAAAGTACGTTCCCTCCGGCCCATCGGTCAAGGACCGTCCCAGGACCTGAGCAGGTTCCGACGCCGTCCGTCACGGGCCGGCCACCGCTGTCGGCTCGGGGGTGGGGGCGTGGCCGGGCGCGTCGTTCCGCTTCGTGTGTCGTGCGAGGTCCTCCAGGAGGGTGTCGGCGACCAGTTCCTCGACCACGGCGGTGGCGTGGTCCTCCATGGCTCGGGCGAGTTCGCCGTCCCAGGGGGCCGGGGTGACGCGGCCGGGGTGGGGGGCGTGGGGGTGGCGGGCGGCGGCCGTGCGGTAGTCGGCGGCCGTCATGCGCCAGGGGCGGGCCGGTGTCTTGGCCATGACGTGCGCGGCGATGCGGATGCCTTCGCCGTCGAAGTCGCCGTGGTAGCGGAGGGCGGCGCCGTGGTCCGCGAGGAGGCGCAGGAGCTGGATCGCCGCGCTGTTGGGCCAGCCGGAGGTGCAGACGAGGGGCGGGCAGCGGGGGCCGAAGCGGCGGAGGGCCAGGGCCAGGATGCTGGGGTTCTCCGTGATGTGGACGACGAGGGGGGCGGGCAGGGCGAGTTCGCCGGGGGCGCGGAGGTGGGCGAGGGTCAGGCTGGCGGCCTGGCCGGCGTCGGCGCACGTGGTGGTGAGGAGGGCGAGGAGGCCGTCGCCGGCCGGGCGCAGGCCGGCGGCGAGGACGGTGGCGGACAGGTCGTCGTCGGCGACGCCCGCGCGGGTCCACAGGGCGCGCCGCTGGGCGGCGGACTGCGGCGGTTCGGTGTCGTAGAGGGTGGCGAGGGCGCGCAGGACGAGGGTGGAGAGGGGGGTGCCGTCGTCGAGGGCGTGGGAGTGGCCGTTCAGGGTGCGGGCGGCGAGGACGGGGAGGGGTTCGGCCCGGCCGGGGAGCGCGGCGAGGACCGTGAGGGCGTGGTCGAGCAGCGTGCGGGTGCGTTCGGTCGAGCCGCCGACGAGGCCGGCGGTGCGGCAGGCGGCGGCCCAGTCGGCGAGTGCCGGCTGGGCCCGCACCGTGTCGTGGCCGGCGAGCCAGGCCCATAGTCCGGCGCGTTCGTCGTGGTGGAGGCGGCGCTCGCCGGCGCGGTCGCCGAGCGGGCCGACGAGCCGGGTGACCAGCTCTCGTACCGTGTGGCCGGTGAGTTCGGTGACGGCCTCTTCCAGGTGGGCGAGGGCGACGGTGGGCCGGGGGTCCGGGAGGCGGTCCATGCCGAGGAGGTCGGCGAGGGCCTCGCGCTGGGGGTCGTCGAGCGGGCCGAGGCGCACGCGGGTGACGGGGCGGCCGGAGGACAGGCGGGTGTGCAGTGCCTCCCACAGGGGGCGCAGTCCGGGGCGGTCGAGGATCGACGCGGCCGGTGCGGGGTGGTCGTGCGGGGTCACCCTTCCTCCGTCCTGGTGCGGTTCCGGCGGGGTCACCCTTCCTCCATTCCGGTGCCGTTCCAGACGAAGCGGGCGCTGGTGACGGCGTCGTCGTCGCCGTCGGTGAGGAGCTGGTGGACGGCGATGCCGGGCAGTTCGCCGTAGGTGGCCCACTCGTGGTCGGAGGTGATCATGAGGTCCAGGTCGAGGGCGGCGAGCAGCGCGAAGACCTGGCCTCGGTTGACGGTGTCGACGCCGACGAAGACCTCGTCGAGGAGGATGGGGCGGGGAGCCAGGGGGACGTCCTCGTAGTGGGCGGCGACGGCGGCGAAGAGGGGCAGGTGGAGGGCGATGGCCTTCTCGCCGCCGGAGAGGGCGCCGTGCAGCTTCTTGGTCAGCGGCTGCCAGTCGGTTCCGGCGGAGCGGTCGAGGCGGACGGTGAAGCGGTGCCAGGCCGTGTAGTCCAGCACCTCGGCGAGGTGTTCCTCCCAGCTCGCCGCCGTGTCGCTGCCCTTGGCCTCCTCGATGCGGGCGCGGAAGAAGTCGTGCAGGGCCCGCCGGTCGGACTCGGTGACCCTGCCGGGGTCCTTCAGGAGGAGTCCGCGGGCGGTGCGGGTGCCTTCGGGGAGGTCGGGCCGGACGTCCCAGACCAGCTGGACCGCGACCTTGGAGGCGGTGCGGACGCGCTCCAGGTGTCCGTTCATGCGGTCGACGAGTTCGCCGGCGCGGCGGATGCGGGCCGCGAGGTGGCGGCGGATGTCGCCGGTGAGGATCTGGTCGAAGAGGCGCCGCTCGGAGGAGCTGATGTCGTCGCGGCTGCGGTCGCGTTCCTCGGTGAGCGCGGTGAGCAGGCCCGCCGCCCCGACCCGCGTCCCGTCGAGGGTGGCGGTGAAGAGCTGGATGTCGTCGTCGGGTTCCAGGTCCAGGTCGGCGCGGACGCCGAGCTTGCCCCGGGCGTCGTGGACGGCTTCGGACAGGCGTGTCGCGGCGTCGCCGAGGTGGTGCGGGGCGTGGGGGACGCCGGGCCACCGGGCCGCCGTGGCACGGGCCGCCTCCAGGGTGGCCTTGGTGCCGTCGCCGGCGTCGGGTCCGGGGGCGAGGCCGGCGTCTTCGGCGAGGCCGATCAGGCACAGGTGGCGGAAGCGGTGCGCGGCGGCGTCCCGGGTCGTGACGGCCCGCTCGCGCCGCTCGGTGTCCTGGCCGCTGGTGGCGCGGAGTTCTCCGATGCGGCCTTCCAGGTCCACCAGGTGTCCGGTGAGCCGGCGGGCTTCGGCGCGGCAGCGGTCCCGTTCGGCGCGGGCGGCCGTGACGCGGGCGACGATCTGCCGGTAGTCCTCCCCCACGGTCGCCTCCACCGCTTGCAGGCGGGCCGCCGCCCCGGCCGCGTCCGCCTCGGCGGCGGCCGCGTCCGCGGCCCGCTCGTCGGCGGTGGCGCGTGACCGCTCGGCCTGCGCGGCCGCCTGCCGGGCGCGGTCGGCGGCGGTCGCGGCGGTGAGCCGGGCGTAGATCCAGGTGTCGGCGAGGTCGCGGAAGTCGTCGACGTCGGAGGCGAGTGCGCGCAGCCGGGCGCGGTCGGTGGGCAGGCCGTGCTCGGCGGCCCGGCGGCTCATGGTGCGCAGGGCGGCCGCCACCTCGGCCTCGCGCCCGGCCAGGTGCCCGGTCGCGTAGCGTACGGCGTCGTCGCGGGCGGCCACCTTCTCCTCGGCCCGGTCCCACTCCCGCCGGCGGGCGTCGAGCTCCCGGTGGTCGGGCCGTGCGGCCCGGTCGGCCTCCAGCCGGGCGGCGCGGGCGTCGAGGTCGCGCAGCCGGTCGTCGCGCCCGGCCAGCGCGGTGTCCGTCTCGTCCAGGCGCGCGTCCAGTTCGGCGATCGCGCGCCGGCGCGCCCGCTCCCGTGCGAGCGTGCCGATGTGGGCGGGTTCCGGCTTGCTCCAGGTGCCGGTGGCCGGTGCGAGGCGCCAGGCGCCTTCGGCGGAGACGGCCGCGGGGTGGCCTCCGGGCAGGGTGGTGCCGTACGCGATGCCGGCGAGGACGCGGGTCACGGTGTCGGCCGGAACGGGGATGTCCTCCTCGGGCCGCAGCACTTCGAGGAGGCTGGGGCCCTGGAGGGGCGTGGCGAGGGCGGCCTCGACGCGGGTGTCGTGGCCGGGCAGGGTGATCCCCTCGGACGCGCCGACCCAGGCGTCGAGCAGGCCCGAGGCCTCCAACGCGGCTTCCACCGCCGCCTGTACGGGGACGGGGACGCCGTCACGGAAGGCCACCAGCCGCCACAGGGGCGCCCCCGCCAGCGGTGTCCGGGCCGTGGTGCGCGTGGGCGGCGGGACCGGCGGGAGGTCGGTCTCGCGGCTGAGCCGCCGCAGCCGCCCGGCGAACCCGTCCCGTTCCGTCTCCAGGGCCCGGCGCGCGGCGCGGACGTCGGCCCGCGCCGTGGCGATCTCCTGCTCGGCCGGGCGGGCCGCGGCGTCGGCCAGGGCCCGCACGCCGGCCTCGTCGGCCGCGCGGGCCGCGAGCTCGGCGGGGTCGGCGACGCGGAGCTCCGTACAGCCTTCGGCCCAGGCCCGGAGCCGCTCCCCCTGGGCGGTGACGGCACCGTCCCAGGCGCCGGCCGTCTCGTCCCGGTGGGCCCTCGCTTCCGCGAGCCGGGTGCGGGCCTCGTCCAGCTGCTCCTCGGCCGCGCCCCGGTCGCGTACCGCCCGGTCGTGCTCGTCGATCGCCCCGAGGACGAGGGCGACCTGCTCCCTGCGGGCGGTGACGGCGCCCCGGAGCAGTGGGCGGGCCCGGCGGGCCCCGGCCTCCGCCGTACGGGCGGGGGGCGCCTGGCCGTCCGTGCCGGGCCGCGGGGCGTCGGCCTCTCCCGCCGTGCGGGCAGCGGGTGTCCGGCCGTCCGTGCCGGGCCGCGGGGCGTCGGCGGCGTCCGTGTCGAGGAGGGTGCGCACCTCGTGGTGGAGGGATTCCAGGCCCGCCGCCCGCGCCGCCCGGTGCGCCTCTCCGGCGGCTTCGCGCGCGTGCTCGTCGAGGACGCGGGCGTCCCGCGCGGCCTCGTCGGCCTGGACGCGGTCCGCCGCGGCCCGGGCCCCGGCGGACCGGGCGGTGGCGTGCCGGTCGCGGGCGGCCGCCCGCAGTTCGCCGGTGCGGCGCCGGAGGCGGTCGAGTTCCTCTCCCTGCCGGTACGCGTCGCTCTCCCGGAGCCCTTCGACGGTCTCGTCCAGGGTGTGGGCCCGCAGCTCCAGTCCGTCGCGGTCCTTCTGGGCCGAGGCGCGCTCGGCGAGCGCCGTGTCGAGTCCGGCGGCGCTCTCGCGGGCGGCCCGGGTGAGGTCGTCCATCTCCGTGGTGGCGGAGATCAGCGCGGCCGCGCCGGCCCGGAGCACCCGGCGGGCGTAGGCGCGCTGGCGGGAGGCGACGGTGCCGGCCGCCGCCACCTCGGCGTCGAGCCGGTCGAGGTGGTCGCGCTGCCGGTCCAGGCGCTCGAAGCCCTCGGCGAGTTCGGCGATCTCCCCTTCGCCGAGCGGGGGCAGGGCGCGGGAGAGGAGGGTGGACAGCAGGGACGGGTCGAGCCGTTCGGAGAGCTTGGGCTGGCGCAGCTGGAGCAGGGCGGAGAGCAGGGAGTCGTACCGCTGCTCGCCCATGCCTCCGAAGAGTTCGCGCCGCACGGCGGTGCGGTGGTCGGCGGGCGAGGCGTGCACCTCGCCGTGGTCGCCCAGGGCCTCCGCGAGGGCGGCCCTGGTCAGCGGCTGGCCCGCCTCGTTGACGAGCGGGACGCCGTCGGGGTGGGCGATCCGGGAGCGGGTGGTGAAGTAGTCGGCGTGGGCCGTGGTGGTGTGCATGCTGGCGTGCAGGCGGGCTCCGCAGCCGAACCACCGCTCGGCGCCGTCCTCGCCGACCCGGCGGAACTCCATCCACACGTACCCCACGCGGGTCTTGCCGGAGGCGCCCGCGCCCATCAGGTTCCAGTGCATGGTGCGCTCCGAACCGCCGAAGGTGGAGAGGCGGTTGGGGCGCAGGCTGGCGTCGAAGAGGAAGGGGAGGAGGAGTTCCAGGGCCTTGGACTTGCCGGTGCCGTTCTGGCCGCGCAGCAGCAGGCGCCCCTGGTGGAAGGTGAAGGTCTCGTCGTAGTAGCGCCAGACGTTGAGGATGCCGGCGCGGTGGGGCCGCCAGCGGCCGGGGGCGGCGTGCGGAGACGGTACGGCGTGCGGGGCCGGGTCGGCGTGCGGGGCCGGGCCGGCGGTCTCCTCGGGCCGTCGCTGGAGGGGGAACTCGGTCACGCTCACCGCGTGTCTCCTTCCGTGGCGTCGCCGCCGGGGGCCGTCGTGTCTTCCGGTCCGGTGTACGGCCCCGTGCTCGTCGTCCGGGCCAGGCGGTAGCGGTACGCGGCCGGGCGGGCGACGACGCGGCCCCGGGTGTCGCGGACCAGGCCGGTGTCGCGCAGGATCCGGACGGCGTCGTCCGCCAGCCGGGTCGCGCCGTCCTGCGACTGGTAGGCCTTGGCCCAGCCCGGGAAGCGGCGCAGCAGCTCCGCGCCGGCCTCGGCCAGCTGCTCGGGCAGCATGCCCGCGGGCGCGGCGCACAGCGGTTCGAGGAGGAGCAGGGCCGCGACGCGGGTGGTGGAGCTGTCGTCGGGGAAGCGGACGTCGGTGGCGACGGCGTCCGGGTCGACGAGGAGGTAGCCCTCGGCCCGTTCCTCCAGGAGGAAGCCGGCCTGTTCGACGGAGCGGCGCAGGATCTGGCGGCCGGTGAGCGAGGTCACGTAGGCGAGCTCGTCGGCGGTGAGGTCGTCGCGGTACAGGACGGGGTCGTCGAAGAGCCGGCGCAGCACCGAGTGGCGCAGGCGCAGGTTGCGCTGCGCGTCGGTGGTGGCGGTCTCGGTTTCGGTTTCGGTGTCGGTGGCCGTGCTGGGGGCGGGGTAGGGGTCGGGGTTGGCGTGGGGGTCGGCATCGGTGCCGGGGCTGATGCCGGTACCAGTGCCGGTGCTGGTGCTGGTGCCCGTACTCGTCCCCGTACCCGTGCCGTTTTCGGTGTGGACGTACGGGTCGGAGGTCGTGCCGCCGTAGCGGCGCTCCCGCACCAGCCCGCGGATCAGTTCGTCGAACCGGGCGGGCACCTCCTCCAGGGGCACGGCGAGCCGGGAGGCGCCGACGGGAGCGGTAGGCAGCCTCATCAGCAGCGTGTTGTCCACGCGGTAGAGGACCTTCGCGTCCGCGGAGGCGACGTACGCCTCGGTCGCCCCGTCCATCACCCGCAGCACGTCGTACGACTCCAGGAGTTTCAGGACGTCGACGAAGGCGGCCCGCTCCGGGCGGTGGACCGGGTCGAAGCCCGGCAGCGCCGGGTCGGCCGCCGTGGCCTGGACGACCCGGTCGGCGAGCATGCCGATCGTCGTCATCGGCATCGACAGCAGCTCGGCCGCGGTGACGCAGAGCAGGACGTAGCGCCGCCGGTCGAACGGGGCCCGGCCGGCGCGCGCCCTGCGGGCGGGACGGGAACCGTCGGGGTCGGCACGGATCTTGGCGAGGCGGGCGTAGCCGCGGCGCGGCTCCACGACGAGGTGCCAGCCGCAGGTGTGGTCGAACCAGCGGGCCAGCGGATCGCGGCGGCGGCGGACGAGCTCGAAACCGGCCGGGTCCGCGGCCTCGGTGAGCAGGGGGGAGGCCAGCAGGACGCGGATGGCGCGGGCGACCTCCTCCCGTTCGGCGGAGGCCAGCTGGTTGGCGAGGGTGCTCATCCCGTAGCCTCCCGCGCGGGGGTGCGGACGGCCGGGAACGCGGCCGTTCCGCCGACGGCGGTGATGTGGACGAGGTGGTCCGGGCCCGCCAGCGTGCCCTTCGCGGTGCGCAGGACGGCGGTGCGCGCGTCGGGAGGCGGTGACAGGACGATTTCGACGCGGCCGTCGCCGGTGGTGGCGCGGCGCAGGCCGCTCGCGTCTGGCCCGGCGGCCAGCGCCCGGCCCAGCAGGTCCAGGAGGCGGTCGAGGACGGCGGGGTCGAGGGTGCCGAAGGAGGACAGGCGCACGGGGCCGTCCGTCTCCAGCTCCCGCCAGGCACGCGCGAGTTCCGCGCGCTGCGCGCGGGCACGCTCGGCCCGGCCGGCACGGACCGTCGCGACGTCGCGCACCTTGCCCGTACGCGTGAAGCGCTCGGTGCGTCCCTTGGTCCTCAGCAGGGCCGACACCTCGACCGGCGGCGCCTCGGACCAGGAGTGGGACGAGGGGATCAGCTCCGGGTCCGGGTGGGCGAGGTGGGCGTGCCGGGCCGGGCCGAGCCCGAAGGCGGCCGACCACAGCCGGTGCAGGTCGTCCTCGGCGGGAGCCGCCGCGAACCAGCGGGCGAGTTCCCGGAAGTCCTGGACGGCGCTGGAGGAGCGGCGCCGGGACTCGTTGATCCGCTCCAGGACCTGCAGGAGGGAGACGATGGCCCGGCGGGCGATGTCGTGCAGCTGCTCGATGCGGGGGCGGGCCCCGTCGTCCGGCAGGAACCAGGCCCGCAGACCCGCCCAGCGCGCCCGCCGGCTCTCCAGCCAGGCCGCCGCGGGGTCCGCCCCGGCCACCGGGGGCAGCTCCGCGCCGCGCAGGGCACGCTCGCGCAGGGCCGCGACGCCGCGCGCCTCCACGCGTGCGACGGCGGCGGCGATCGTCTCGCCACGCCGGTCGAGGTCGACCAGGAACTCCTGGAGGTACGCGACGGTGGCGGCCTTGACGTCGCGGAAGACCGTCAGGTCCGCGCCCTCGGCACGGAGCAGCCGCTGGAGCTGGCCGTTGAAGGCCTTGGTGTTCTCCACCAGGGCCTCCAGGTGGCCTTCCAGTTCGCGCAGGGTGCTGAAGATCCGGCGGTCGGCCGAGGCGGTCTCCCCGGAGAGGACGCTGAGTTCGTCAAGTCGGTCGGCGATCGCCTCCAGCACCGCGGTCTGGAGCGCGCCCGTCGAGGCCAGTGCCTCCAGGGCGTGCCGCACTCCGGCGAGCGCGGCCTCGCCCCGCCGGGTCAGCGAGTACTGGAGGTTGCGCCGCTCGTACTCCGCGGCCGTGCGGTAGTTCTCGGCGTGGTTGTGGACCACGTCGAGGAGTTCCCAGCCCACCAGCCGTTTCAGCGTCTCGTGCAGGTCCTCGTCCGTCAGGTCCGCGAGCCAGCCCGCCGCGCGCAGCCCTTCGCGCACTCCGTCGAGCCCGAGCGCGGTCTCCAGGTGCTCGCCGGCCACGCCGAAGGCTTCGAGGACGGCCGTGTTCAGGTCGGCCTTCTCCCCCGTGGTGAACCGGAACATGTCCGGTGGGATCCTGCGCATTTCCGGTCGTGCCCTCCTGCGGAGTCCTGGTGCGTGTCCGTCATGGCCGGGGCCCGCTCCGGCCTTCCTTCCTTCCGTGCGTGCGGGCGTGCGTGCGTGCGGGCAGGCGCGCGGGGTTCTGCGCGTCCCGCCTGCCGGAGACGCGCGCCGTGCCGCTCGGCCGGTCGGGCCGGCGCTTCGACAGGTTCAGGATGACGGGTGCGGCGGGCGGGTGGATCCGGTTGGCGGATCCGGTTGGCGGATCCGAGACGCACGCGCGGGAGAAGCCGGCCATCCCGTGGAGGTCATCGACGGCCGGTTCGTGCCGTAGCCGTCGGCAGAACCGGGGGTGGCGGCCTCGTGGGGGGCGGTCTCGTGAAAGACAGCGGCCTCGTGCGAGGGTGCGGCCTCGTGGGACCGTACGCCGGCTCGGACGGCCCGCAGGGATGGCCGGGCCCCATCCGGGCGGGGGGGGGCGGCACCGGCGTCCTAAGGACGGCTTTCTGGCGAAGGTCGCCTGGCCGGCGGCTACGCCTGCATGGCCGCCAGCTTCCTGGTCGCCGCGTCCAGGCGGGCCAGTACGCGGTCCCGGCCGAGCAGCTCCATGGACTCGAACAGCGGAAGTCCGATCGTGCGGCCGGTGACCGCGACCCGGATGGGCGCCTGGGCCTTGCCCAGCTTGAGACCGTGCTTCTCCCCCACGGCGAGCAGAACGGCCTTCAGTCCGTCCGCCTTCCACTCCGGGACGGTGGCCAGCTCGGCACGGGCGTCGGACAGGATGTCGCCGGCGCCCGCCTTCATCGCCTTGTTCCACGACGCCTCGTCCTCGACCGGCTCGTCGAGGAACAGGAAGTCCACGTAGCCGGTGATCTCCGACAGCAGCGCCAGTCGCGTCTGGGCCAGCGGGGCCGCCGCCTCGAAGAGGTTCTTGTCGAACGCCTCCGGCGCCCACGGCGCGTACGGGGCGACAAGCCACGGCGCGCAGGCGGCGGCGAACTGCTCGGGCGA
This sequence comes from Streptomyces sp. NPDC014656, assembly GCF_043084305.1. Lineage (NCBI taxonomy): Bacteria > Bacillati > Actinomycetota > Actinomycetes > Kitasatosporales > Streptomycetaceae > Streptomyces > Streptomyces sp. NPDC014656. The sequence goes on along the minus strand of NZ_JBIBZN010000023.1, from coordinate 12,800 downwards.
GAGAGCACGGATGTAGTCGCCGTTGAACGCCGTCAGCTTCTTCACGTCGAAGAACGCCGGCGCCGTGTTGACGTCCTCGATCCGGAAGAGCCGCTCCAGCTCCTCGTACGGCATGATCTCCCGGTCGTCGCCGGGACCCCAGCCCAGGAGCATGAGGTAGTTCACCATCGCCTCGGGCAGGAAGCCCTCGGCGAGGTAGTCCTCCAGCGCGACCTTGTCGCGGCGCTTGGACAGCTTCTGCCGCTTCTCGTTCACGATCACCGGCAGGTGCGCCCACACCGGCGGCTTCGCGCCGAGCGCCTCCCACAGCAGCTGCTGCTTCGGCGTGTTCGACAGGTGCTCCTCGCCACGGATGACCTGCGTGATGCCCTCGTCCAGGTCGTCGACGACGTTGGCGATCAGGAAGACCGGAGACCCGTCACCACGGGCGATCACGAAGTCCTCGATCGCGCTGTTCGGGAACGCCGGCTCCCCGCGGACCAGGTCGACCACGACGGTCTCGCCCTCGTCCGGCGTCCGGAACCGCAGCGCCCGCCCCTCCTCGAAGGCCAGCCCCCGCTCCCGGCAGAACCCGTCGTACCCGAGATGGTCCGACCCGGTGCGCTCCCTCAGCCGCTCCCGGGTGCAGTCGCAGTAGTACGCCCGCCCGGACTCGAAGAGCCGCAGACCCGCCTCGCGGTGCCGGTCAGCGTTGTACGACTGGAAGTACGGGCCCTCGAAGGCCGCGTCCTCGCCGTGGATGCCGATCGCCGCGAGCGCGTTGACGATCCCGTCGATCCACTCCGGCTTGTTCCGCGCCGCGTCCGTGTCCTCGATCCGCAGGACGAACGTGCCGCCAGACTGTCGCGCCACGGCCCAGTTGTAGAGAGCGGACCGCGCACCACCGACATGGAACATGCCGGTCGGGGACGGGGCGAAACGAACGCGAACCGGGGCAGCAGACATGCGTTTCAGAGTACCGATGCCGGACATCCGGCCTTGGAACATTTCCCACCGGAGAACCGTCGCTTTCCGGTCGAATGCCTGGCATGTGCCTGCCCCATGCCAGGCAAAGGAATCCGGCCCTCTCCACTCCCCCGCTGGGACTGCTGCCTCTCACCGACCGTTGAGTGATGTCGGAAGTTCAGTCGCTTCAGTCGCTTCAGTCGCTTGAGTCGCTTGAGTCGCTTCGCTTCGGTCGCTGGTCAGCCGATTCACCGACTCGCGGATTCACCTGTCGTCTGTTGTCTGTCGTCTGTCGTCTGTCGTCTGTTGTCTGTTCGCCGGGAAGGGATCGCGACTTGCCCGGGTCAGAGGGGGAAACTTATGCCGAGTTTCTGCATGGCGTCGGACGGGGGGCCGCCTTCGCTGCGCTCGGTCTTGCGCCCCTTGGCCCCGGGCTCCAGGGTCAGGGGGTCGACGGCTTCGGCCGGGGCGGAACCCGCGTAGAGGCCCTCGGGCATGGAGTCCCGGTCATGCGGAAGGAGCCAGAAGACGCGGCGACGGAAGGTGCCCGACGCCCGGGAGGCCTTGGCGGCGGTGCCGAGTACGGCGTACCCGACCAGACGGCCGTCACGGTAGTAGGCGGGTTTGCCCACGCGGGAGGGGAGGCGGTCGAGACTCTGTCGGACGTAATCGAGATGGGTGACGTCCTCGAGCCAGACCAGCTCGGTCTCGTGCTTGAGATCGTTTTCGCTGATCAAGGAACTCATGGCGTCTCCTCCTGGGCGAGCAGTCCGATACCAGGGTAGTACTTCCTCGAATTCGACAAGATCATCTCTTTGGGAGAGGACAGACCCAGGAGCTCGCGGGCCCGGGCAGCGAAAGTACGGCTGTTCAGGACGAAGCATCCTTCGTTGTTGCACCAGACACGATAGGCCTCGTAAAGGGTCTTCTGCTCCGTGCGGAAGTCGGCGCCCAGGGTGCAGGCCTCCTCGAAGAAGCGGCCGGTGTGGTCCTCGGTCTCGGCGTAGGCGGTGGTGGCGATGCGGACCTTGCCGGGGCCGGCGAGGTCCTTGTCGCCGCCGAGGTAACGACGGGCGCCCTCGATGAGCCAGTTGAGGATACCGGGGCCTTCTTCGGCGACGAGGATGTCCGCGAGGTTGTCGATCCGGCGGTCGTCGGAGACGGTCCGTTCGAAGGGGATCAGGCGCATGCGGCGCCAGAAGGCGAAGCCGCCGGTGCCGACCTCGGGACGGTGGTTGCCCAGCAGCCAGAGCTTGTGGGTGGGGTTGAAGGAGAAGAAGTCCTGCCTCATGCGGCGGGCCTTGATGCGGTCCCCGCCGGTGAGGTGCTTGACCCTCGCCTCGTCGAACTTGTCACCGGGCTTGACCTCGGAGCAGACGACGACCCGGCGACCGTGGAGTTCGGCGAGGTCGGTGGGGTGGCCTTCGTACAGGCGGGCCATGAGGAAGCCGGGCGGAGCCGCGTCGGCGTAGTCGCCGAGGAGCTTCATCGAGACGTCGAGGAGGACGGACTTGCCGTTCTTTCCGGCGCCGAAGAGGAACGGCATCACCTGGCCGCCGACGTCGCCCGTGATGGAGTACCCGAGGAGCAGCTGCAGGAACGAGATCATCTCGGTGCCTTCGGCGTCGTCGCCGAAGGTGTCCTCGAGGAAGCGCTGGAACCGGGGAATCGGCATCGGGGCGGGGCCGACGCTGGTCGAACGGGAGTGGAAGTCCTTGTTGGGGTCGGGCTTGCGCACGAGACCGGTGTAGAGGTCGACGATGCCCGCGGGAGTGCACAGGGCGTACGGGTCGGCGTCGAGCCTTTCGGCTTTCAGGACCATTCCGGGGGCCGACTTCGCCTGGGTGAGCAGGGCGTTGATGCCGGTGGTGCTCAGGGTGCGCCGGCGGTGCTTGCGCAGGGCCTCGACGGCGTGCTCCCCGTAGGGGTCCGCGGTGGCGAGGTGCTCACCGATCTCGCCGGCGGCCCACAGGACGGAGTCGTCCTCGTCGACCTGCCAGCGGGTGGTGTCCCAGCGGTACCAGCCCAGGCCCGGCACGTGCCGGAAGTCCGCCTGGTACAGCTTGACGAACAGCTTGGCGTTGCCCCGGTCCGTGAGGGAATCCGGGATCAGCCCCTGCGCGGTCGCTTCGCCCATGGGAGCGGGGCCGGACGCCTTGGCGATCTGCTGGGGCGGCAGGACCGGGGAGGACTTGGCGATGATCTGGGCCGCCAGGTCGTGGGGGTCGAAGTCGAAGAGCGTGTTCGGCTCACCGCCTGTGGGGAGGGTCACGAGCGGCTCCCGGGGTGCAGGGGACGTCGGGCGCCGGCGGTCATGCCACTGCGGATGATGGCTTGTGCTCGGTGTTCCTGGCCCGGGCGGGCGTAGCAGGCGGTCTCCATGAGGGCGTCCTGTGCGTCCTGTGCTGTGAGGTGTCCGGCGGCGACGAGCCCACCGAGGGTGTAGGCGGCCCTGTTGAGCTTCTCGGAGAATCCCGTGCCCTCGGTCGCACCGGCGCAGTCAGCGACCTCGGAGAGGACCGTGGAGAGGACCGCTTCGACCGGGCTGCTGCCGTGCCGGGCCGCTGCGACGGCCTGCCCCGCGCGGCCGGGAACGGGGCGGGGTGCGGGTACGTGCGCGGCCGGGAGGTGATGGGTCCGCTGGAGTTCCTGGGCGAGCCAGGCCGGGAGCGGCGCCGGCGTGCGGACGGTGCCGATCGGCGTGTACACACCGCTCTCCGTGGTGGTGCCCGGCGCGATGATGTAGCCGCCGTCGGCGCGGACGTCGACCTGCCAGGCGAGGGCGCGGTTCTTGCCCGAGCCCGAGGAGCACTGCCAGCGGCGGGCGTCCGTGCTCCGGTACCAGACGTGGAGCCCCCCGGAAGGGGTACGGACCCTCAGGGTGGTCGTGTCGTCTGCGGGGCTGTCCTGGCCCCGCAGCGCGGCGAGCACGGCCATCGTGTGGAAGCCGGTGGTCATCGCGGAGACGTCGATGCCTTCGCTGATCTCGATGCCGGGGAGAAGGCGGTTCCTGTCCGGGGGCGCCGAGGCATGGGCATCGATGTCGATGACGACCAGGTTCGCCGGACCGCAGGCGACCGCGACGCCCATCCGGGGATGGGGACCCCACCACTGCTGGATGCGGTTGCTGTCGAGCGTGGCGGCGTGGAAGCCGTGACACCAGCGGCCTTCCGCCCGGCACGGGCAGGTGCGGTGGTCGTGCCCGGGTTCGCGGCAAGCGGCGCAGTTCGCGGCGGGCGTCTTCTTGCCCGGTGCGAGCGGATGCACGGGCCATCCGTGGCTGGCACACCAGCGGGCCAGGGTGAGGGAGGAGGGCACCCGCGGCGCAGGCTCAGCGACTTTTGAGTCGCTGGAAGAAACCCGCAGGTCAGCAGGCATTTCTTCCCCCTAGAGCGACTGAAGCGACTGAACAACGGACATAGCCTAGCGAAAACAGGAGTTCGGTCGGCACAAGTGGGCGGCGGGCGCGTCGGTGCTGGGTGCGGAGAGGACCGGCCTGACCTGGCGGGCTGGCCTGCTGGGGGGTCTGGGGTGCGTCTAGGAGTACGTCTCGGGGTACGGCCGGGATTGCGATCGGGATTGCCATCGGGATTGCGGCCAGGGTTGCGGCCGTGGTTGCGGCCGAAGCTCCTGGCGGAGAGGTCGGCGGGATGGCTGGGGAATCGGCTCTGTCTCCCCTCCCTTGGGTCCTTCTCTCGGGTCCTTCTCCTGGGTGGAGCGACTGAGTGACTGAAGCCAGCGACTGAGGGCTTCAGTCGCTGGTTTGAGTCACTGGGTAAACCTGCAGGTCAGAGGCGTGATCAACTGAAAACAGCGACTGAAGCGACTGAAGTTCCCTATATATCACGCGTACGCGCGCAAGTAACTTAGCTGATATATGGAAGTTGAGTCGCTTCAGTCGCTGTTCCGGGAGGGTGCACCGCTCTGACCTGGGGTTTTGTCCAGCGACTGAACTGAGCCTCGGTCGCTGGGCTTCAGTCGCTGCCCCTTCAGTCGCTCCCCCACCCACAAACGACCAGCGACCGAGGGCTGGTGGCGGAAGGCCAGCGTCGTCGGTGTCAGAAGGTCGGCGTCCCGCGGGGCCTCTCGGTCGAGAGGTCGTCTCGGTTGGTGCATCGAAGCCCTGGTGCCCCGGCGGGCTGTGTCTCTCGGCGTGGGTGCGACGATGCGAAAATGCGTGACCACAATGAACTGATCGAGGTCGACGACCCTGCATGGCCACTCCTTCTTCAGGAGCTGTCCCGCACCGACGTACCAGTCCAGGTGCTGCCAGGTGATCCCGTGGCAGGCCGGACCTCCCTGCTGCAGTTGCAGGTCTCCGCCCGGTCGAATCTGGGCGGCATCGTACTGAACTGCGGCGGCCTGCTCGTGGACGGCGGATGGCTTCGGATCTTCGGCAGCCCGGGCGACGCCGGACTGCCTGGCCTGGCCGAGATCAACGCGATGCCCTCGACGTTCGACCCCTCATGGCGCCCTGATGCTGGGCTCGTGATCGCGCACGACGTGCTGGGCGGGGTCTTCGCCCTCAACGGGGGCAACCCCCACGAGGCCGGGCGACCCGGTGAGCCAGGCGAGATCATCTACTTCGCCCCTGATGCGCTCGGTTGGGAGACCTTGGGCGCCGGCCATTCAGCCTGGCTGTCCTGGATCCTCTCCGGAGGACTCCAGGAGTTCTACGAGAACCTGCGGTGGGACGGCTGGCGCAGTGAGGTCTCCAAGCTGGACGGCAGGCAGGGATTGTCGTTCTTCCCGCCGTTGTGGTCGGCCGAGGCCCGCCAGGATCTGTCGGCGGCCAGCCGCCGCGCGGTGCCCATGGCGGAACTCCTCGCAGTGAACCGTGCCTCGTGCCTCCAGTTCGACGGCATCGACCCGGGCTTCCTGGGAGCAGCATGAACCGGCTCACCCGTTCGGACGCCGAGAGCGGATGAGGGTGGCGGCGATGCCGGCGAACGCGAGGAAGTGCCCGTCCTTGCGCTCGTAGCGGGGACGGGGACTGAGGCATCCAGCGAGCCGGGTCACCGTCTGCTCCACGGTCCAGCGGCGGCGGCCCAGGCGCTGAGAGCCTTTGACGCCCTTCAGGGCGGTGCACGGGGTGGGGCTGCGGGAGCTCAGTCCCCTTCGCAGGCGTGGCGCAGTCCTGCCCCGTGTCCGCCGTGAAACCTGGCGACCCGTCGTCGACACGGTGCCCGGCGGGAGCGGCTGAGCGGGACGCCGCGGACAAGGGGCACGGGCCCGCGCTGTCGTGAGTGCCCGCGCCGGAGATCCCGATCAAGAGGGGCGGACCAGACCGCGCGGTGATCAAACGACCCTTTGAGGCCTTCTTACCGTGATCTACCGGATTCAGACCTGCAGGGCCCCCTTTTGAGGCCCGCATGTTCCCGTGAACCGACGGTGCGCGGTCGGCCCAGACGGACCGAGGCCTGACCGTGGACTGGCGGATCCTGCCCGTTCCGTGGGTGGAGCGACTGAGCGACTGAGGCCAGCGACTGAGGGCTTCAGTCGCTGGTTTGAGTCGCTGGGTAAACCAGCAGGTCAGAGGCATGATCAACTGAAAACAGCGACTGAAGCGACTGAAGTTCCCTATATATCACGCGTACGCGCGCAAGTAACTTAGCTGATATATGGAAGTTGAGTCGCTTCAGTCGCTGTTCCGGGAGGGTGCACCGCTCTGACCTGGGGTTTTGTCCAGCGACTGAACTGAGCCTCGGTCGCTGGGCTTCAGTCGCTGCCCCTTCAGTCGCTCCCCCACCCACAAACAACCAGCGACCGAAGGAGGAGAGGAGGGAGGCAGCGATCCCCGCTGGAAGGGTGCGGGCGGGTTGTTTCGCGAGACCGAGGTGGCGGCCGTCCGGCGCCGCGGCACAAGTACAGAGGGCGGCGGGGTAGGCAAAGGTCTGGCCGCTCGACGGCATGAGCAGCGAACGAGCCTCTGGGCAGGCGCCCTCGTCGGCCCCCACGGCAAGTCCCCGGTCTCGGGCTCTGCTGCTGGGCTGAGAAGAGGAGAGTGCCGAGTACCGCAAAGGCCGAGCGCGGGTCGAGCATGCCTCCGCTCGTATGAAGCACTACAAGCTTCCTGCGACTGCCGGCGGCGTGGTGTCGGCCTTCTCCACATGGTTCGGCCCGTCGACCCCCTGCACGACCCCGTTCCGGGCCGCGCATGGTCAGACCGGGTCCAGAACCGGCTCGCCCTCGCCCAGGGCCCGTCCTGCTGCCGCCCCCTTCAGGAGCTGTCCCGCGACTATTGCCGTGGGGGTGGGTGGGGTGCCGAGGGCCTGGGTGCTCTTCGACATCAGAGGAAGATGAGTTCGACGTCCTCGTCTACGCAGAAACGCAGGACGACCGCCAGCTGTTGAGCGTCCTGGACGTGCTGCTGGAGGACCGGTTCGGAGGGCTCCTCCAGCCATTCGTCGGTGATCGCTCGCAGGCGAGGCAGCATCGCGGCGCAGTCGGCGGCGGAGAGGGCGTCACCACCGACATCCGGGTGGTTCAGAAGCGGCTCCAGGACGGTGGAGATGCCGCTCCACGGCTGGTCGCCTCCAAACCCCCACATCTCGGAGAGGCTGAACCCCTCGGACTGCGCGAGCCGTTCCCGGAAACTGTTGAAGCGGATGCAGGACCATTGGACGTCCGGGCTGCTGACGTCTCCGTCTCCTGGGAACAAGGTCAAGCTCACGTGGTCCTCCCCGCTTGTTAAGGGGACAGGATCGGTCAGAACGAGCGTCATCGACAACTGAAACGATCGCCATGTGGCTGGTGTGATCACGGCGTTCACAGCAAGACGGCCTGCACGTGGAACGGAAGACTGGCCTGCCGGCCATCTCCTGGAACTGGACCGTCCAAGTTTTTCTCGGACCTCACATCGCCAAGAGGGGCGGGGAAGTATTCGTGTTGCCCGTGGCGCTCGCGAAGAGCCCGGAGGGCGCTCCCCAAGCCCCGAACGGGAGATCGAGGTCTCTGTAGGGGCAGTGTGACTTCAGCTTGATCATCATCTGGTGGCCTGGGGCAGTAGGGATTGCAGGCGCGAGTGCGGGTGCGTCAAGGCCGTGCCGCGTCGCTGCAGCAGACTCACCGCGCACCACTCCCCCAGCCGACTGGGCATTCCGAGCTCGCTCCGCGCTGCTGTCGAGCTGTTCGTCCTGTACGTGGTGCCAGACCGTGCATCGAAAGTGGATCTTGAGATGTGAGTGATACGGATGTGCTTCCACCTCAAGCCCGGCAGCTACGACACCACCGCCCTCATCGAGGTTCGGGAACAGCTCAAGGTGTTCTACCGCAGCCAGCGGGCGGTGCTGGGCCGGGCCGGACTGTCCGCCCACTGGAGCCGGGCGATACGGGCCTGGCCCGCCGAACAGAACCGGCTCACCCTGGAACGATCACCCGCCTACGCGCCCGAGCTGACCCGATGGAACTGCTGTGGTCCCCGCTGAAGGAACGCGAACTCACCAACCTCGCCGGTGACCACCTCGCCGATGTCGCCTATGCCACCGAACAGGGCATCTGCCGGATCAATCAGAACCAGCAGCCGCCCTTGGTCCTTCCTCCCCCCACACTGGACTCACCATCCACCCATCAACCCCACCGATCTAACGAAAAGATCAGTAAGGGCTGTCGCGTAAATGATCTTCAGGAAGCGGGGATCGGTTCAGCCTCGTCGGGCGCTCTGCATGGCAGCTGATCTGCTTCAGGCCCGGACGGGGAAGTCAGGATGGTCCGTGTAGGGCGAGGCAAGGTCCCGCAGGTCGTGGCACGGCCAGGGATCACGGGCGTGACGTGCCAGGATGCGCCGCTTGGCCTCGACCTCGCGCAGGACCCGGGCCGGGTCGTGCAGAGCCACATGGAGAGCAATTGTGGGGTGGAACCCGGGGAGGTCCACCTGACAGAAGTCGACCGTATGTCCTTGGGCAGACCACTCTCCGCAACCGTCACCGTCGCAGCGCCGAGCCAAGTCGGCCTCCTCGTCCAGCCGCGCCTCAAGGAACCTCACCAGTTCTTCAGTCATACGCGCATTCTCGATCTTGTGCCCGACGCCATGGAACGATCTTGTGGTGGCTGGTGAGGGTTCTGCGGTGTGGGGGTGCGGGCGCGGTCCGCAGGGGCTGGTTATGGAGCCTGCCGCTGGAGGACCGGGCCCTTCTGGTCGCGGCCTGGTCGCGGACGAACCTCACGATGCGCCGGCTCCCCCCGCTTTTCAGCGGTCTCGAAGTCGGCGGCGGACCGGAGCATCGACCACCACGGGCCGATACTCGCGCTCCAGCCCCCCACGCGGTTCCCCAAGGACACCGTCCTCATCGTCGACGGCACCCTCGTACCCACCCGCAACCACACGACCACCCGAGCGTTCTGGATCAGAGGCGGACTCCGTACCTTCCTCGCTCCGTGGCTATCACGCATTGCCCGGACGGTTGGGGCACCAGCCGGCGTACTCCTTCGGCCACTCCCCCGGCGCAAGCCGGCCGAGCCGGCCGTACGGAGTGTTCGGGTTCAGGTGCCCGGTTCCTGCGGGGACTGCCGTTCCAGGTGTCTGAGGGCATCCGTCGGTCAGTTGTCTCGGTCTGGTGGAGGGGAGGAGGGGGCGGCTTGCCGAGGTCGTGAACGGGGATCGGTCGGACGGGGGACGGAACGCGACGGAGCCCCCGTTCTTCGGAGGTGAAGAACAGGGGCTCCTGGTGCTGGGGTGCTACGCGTCTCGGAGGAGCCCGGCGGCCACTTCCTGGAGGATGGAGGCCAGGGAGGCACGGTCCTGTGAGGCGAGGTCGCCCCTCATGTCGGTGATGACGGACTCGACTCCATGGCTGCGACGGAAGTAGCGCAGGATGAACGCGCTGCGCTGGACGGGGTCCAGGCCGTCGAAGGCGAGGTTCATCAGGGCTGCGCCGTCGTGCCACGGAATCGTGGAGGGCGTGACACCGGGGGGCGAGGCCGGAGCCGGGAGCGAGGGCGTGGCCCGCGGGTCCGGGACGGACGCGACGGCTGAGGCAGCCTGTTCAGGAGCCTCGGCGGTGGCCACTCCCCCGCCCGTCGGGGCCGTTTCGGCGGGCTCCTTCAAAACCGGGTTTTGAACGGGGGCCGGCACCGGAGCGGGAACCGGGGGTGCCGCGCGCTTGCGCGGGGGCTTCGGCTCCTGGGCCCTGCGGAGCTCCTCGGCGGCCACCGCCTTCTGCTCCTCCGGATCCTGGATCTTGGCGATCTTCTCCGCCGTCTTCACCTTGATCTGCTTGGTGTCGACGACGTCCCGGAGCTCGGGCGTCAGCTTGAGCAGGGCCAGCCGGTTGGAGACGTACATCTGCGACTTGCCGATGCGCTCCGCAACCTTTTCCTGGGAGCCGTGACGCTCGACCATCCGCTGCAGGAACTCGGCCTCCTTGTAGGGAGGGATGTTCTTGCGGTGGATGTTCTCGATGACGACGGCCTCGTCGACCCGGTCGTCGTCCTCGTTGCCGAGGCGGTCGCGCACCCGGATCTCGAACTTCGTCCAGCCGAGCTGCTTCGCGGCGTGGAAGCGCCGGTTGCCGAGGATGACGATCCACTCGGCGTCGCCGATGCGGGCGCCGTACTCCGGCTTGAGACGGAGGTACGCCTCGCGGGACAGGGCCACGGCCGGCTGCAGCTGGCCGACGGACCGCATCGACTCCTTGAGCTCGCGGAAGTCGGAGTCCTGGTCGGTGTAGTCCGAGTCGGTACGGGGGTTGTCCGGGTTGCCGATGAGCGTGTGCATGTACACGGTCGTCGGCGGTACGTCGGTCTTGGCGGGCTCCGCGGAGGCCGCGGCGCGCTTGCTGCCGGGCTTGCCGGGGCCGTCCAGCAGGTCGGCCCAGGGCTTCTTCGTCGCCATCAGCGCGTGCCCTTCTTGCCCGCGCCGAGCTCCAGGGCGAGCTGGTAGAAGTCCTCGCGGGCCTCCATGGCCACGCGGTTCTTCTTGTACTGGGTCACGACGGTGCCTTCGAGAGCCGCCCGCGTGTGGACCTTGTAGTGGCGGACGACGGTGTTGGCCAGGTTCCAGCCCTGGGCCCGGATGAAGTCCCTCGTCTGCTCCAGGTCGGCCTCGCCGTCGCGCGGGTCCCAGTTGTTGATGACCACGAGGTACGGGATGCCGAGCGGCTTCACCACTTCCTCGATGGTGTCGCGGGTCGGCATGAAGCCGAGCGGTTCGGGCTCGATGGGGACGATGATGTCGTCGGCGTTGGCCAGCACCGCGCGCATGGCATCGGCGGCCGTGCTCTTGCCGAACGGGTCGCCGGCCTCTTCCTTCTCGTCCTCGGGAAGGTCCATCCAACCCGGGGTGTCGATGAAGGCGTGCTTGACCTTGCGGGACCTCTTCAGGTGGGAGAACAGCTCCAGGTCGTCCTTGGAGTTGATCTGCTCGAAGGCGAACGGCAGCTCCTGCCCGACCCGCTCCGACCACCAGGTCGTCGAACCCTGGGGGTCGGCAGAGACGGCGGCGACGTAGTGCGGGTCGCCTTCGGGGGCTGCGCCCAGGACGTGGGCGGTGATGGCCGCGGTGTTCACGGTGAGAGTCGACTTGCCGACTCCACCCTTGCGGTTGATGAGCGCGGTAATCCGTGCCATGGGTGGTACTCCTGATGCTCCGTATGCTTCCCGGCCACGTCGGCCGGTACTAGCGGACCCGGACAGGATGCCATGTATCCCCCGGGTGGTAGGTACATCGACGCGGCGGTTTCAAAACCGGGTTTTGAAACCAGTGGGGCCGGAGCCTTCTTCCGGGGCCCTTGGGGCCCCTTCTCGGTGCTCGCTGCCCCCTGGATCCCGTCGTGACGCTGGGGGGCGGGTGCATGGGTTGGGGGCTGGGGTTTGGGACTGGGTGGAGGGCGAGGGCTCGTCGCTCGGTTGCTCGTGGGGTGAGGGACTTCGAGTCAGCTGTACGGGCTGACAGCAAGGCCGGGACCCTTGCGGGCAGCCCTGTTGTCGGGACCACCGTCTACGGTCCGGTTCCGCTCCTCTGCCGGACCGATGCCGTGGCAAGACCGCTCGGCCCGGACCGTGTCGCTGCCGTCCGGCTGGAGGAGCAGCCGGCCGTGGACTTCGTCGAGTACCGCCGCAGGAGGTCGTCCTTCTTGAGGGAGCCCATCCCGGTCCGGGTATCCGAAGGAGTCGAGCCCCGACCGCATGCCCCCGGGCCGCCCTTCGAACGATGGCTGGGCCTGGCGCCTCGGCTGCCGGCTGTTACTCGTCCCCGCGCAGTGCCGCAGCGATGCCCTGGCGTCGATCGGCTGGTCCGCGGTCGCGCCCCTGCGCCTCTGTTGTGCGCACTCCTGCGGAGCTGGGAGGGCCGCTTCGGTACTCAGGTCGTGGCCGTGTTCGGCGGCGAGCCGTACGTATCGGTCGCGAAGCGTTCCGTTGGGGCGGAGCACGCCGGCTTGCTCGCTTGGGAGCACGTGCTGTCGACCGCGGACAACATCGTCGACGATCCGCTCCCACGAGGCAGCAGTCGCGGAGGATTTTCCACGTCTTCATGCGGGTGAAGACGTGCTCGAGCCGGTCCCGGTCCTGTTTGTGGGGCTCGGTGCGCTCTTCTTTCCATGTCGTCGGTTCGGTCTGGCTGCGCTGCCGGTGGTGTGGGAGGAGTCCGGGGGGTGCCTGGGTAGCTGCCGTTGGTGATCGTGAGGGTTTTGCCGATGGCGGTCTTACTGATCGTTTCAGAATGAGGTTCGCAGGCGTCTCAAGCAGATGATGCTGCAGGCGAGTTGGAGCAGGCCGAGGTGGAGGTCGGCGCGTATCTCGTAGCGGATGCGGAGGCGTTTGAACTGGTGGAGCCAGGCGAAGGTTCGCTCGACGACCCAGCGTGTCTTGCCCAGTCCGGAGCCGTGCGGGACGCCGCGTCGGGCGATCTTCGGTGT
>NZ_JBIBZN010000022.1:0-122888 GCF_043084305.1 Streptomyces sp. NPDC014656 | reverse complement strand
GGCAGGATCGTCGCCGAGGGCACCGCCGACCAGCTCAAGCGCCGCGTCCCCGGCGGCCACGTCCGCCTCCGCTTCACCGACCCCACCGCCTACCGGTCCGCGGCCACCACCCTCCAGGTGGCCACCCGGGACGACGAGACCCTCACCCTCCGGATCCCCAGCGGCGGCAGCCAGCGCGAACTGCGCTCCCTCCTCGACTGGCTGGACTCGGCCGGCATCGAGGCCGACGAACTGACCGTGCACACCCCCGACCTGGACGACGTCTTCTTCGCCCTCACCGGCCCCGGCGACACCACCGCGCTCCCCGCCCAGCCGACCCAGAACCAGGAGTCCGCCCGATGAGCACCCTCTCCCTCGCCGTCCGCGACTCGTCCACGATGCTCCGGCGCAACCTCCTGCACGCCCGCCGCTACCCCTCCCTCACCCTGAACCTGCTGCTCACGCCCGTGATGCTGCTCCTGCTCTTCGTCTACGTCTTCGGGGACGTGATGAGCGCCGGCACGGGCGGCGACGCGGACCGCGCCGCGTACGTCGCCTACGTGGTGCCGGGCATCCTGATGATGACCGTCGGCGGCACGGTGGTCGGGACCGCCGTCTCCGTCGCCAACGACATGAACGAGGGGATCATCGCCCGCTTCCGCACGATGGCGATCCACCGCCCGTCGATCCTCGTCGGCCACGTCGTCGGCAGCGTCCTCCAGTGCCTCATGAGCGTGCTCCTCGTCGGTGCCGTCGCCGTCGCCATCGGTTTCCGCTCCACCGGCGCCACCGCCCTCGAATGGCTCGCCGCCTTCGGCGTGACGGCCCTGATCGCCCTCGCGCTCACCTGGGTCGCCGTCGGCATGGGCCTGGTCTCGCCCAACGCGGAGGCCGCGTCCAACAACGCGCTCCCGCTGGTCGTCCTGCCGCTGATCTCCAGCGCGTTCGTGCCGATCGACTCGATGCCCGGCTGGTTCCGGCCGATCGCCGAGTACCAGCCCTTCACCCCGGCCATCGAGACCCTCCGCGGCCTCCTCCTCGGCACCGGGATCGGCCACAACGGCTGGCTCGCCGTCGCCTGGTGCGCCGGCCTCACCGTCCTCGGCTACTTCTGGTCGAAGGCCACCTTCGACCGCGACCCCTCCTGACCGCCCCCCCCTTCCAGCCCCCTTCCCGCCGCCGGGGCGGCGTGCCCGACAGCCGTCGGCGTACGCCGCCCCCGCCGCGTTCCCCCGCTACCGCGCCTCCCCCTCCCGCACCCGCGCGAGCAGCCGCTCGTAGACGGCACGCCGGTCGGGGCGGGCGTGCGACGCGGCCCGCCGGAGGGCCGGGACGGCCTCCGGTCCCGCGTGCAGGACGGCCGCCTCCGCCGCCCGCCGCACGACGGCCTGCCCGTGGTCGAGGAGCGCGACGAAGCGGGGGACGGCCGGCTCCCGGCGCGCCTGCGACAGCACCCGGATCGCACCGCGCACCACGTCCGGCCGGGCGTCGTCCAGCAGGACCTCGGTCAGCCGCAGATGCGCGTCACGGTCGAGCAGCACCCGCGCGGTCCGGTGCGCGTGCAGCCGTACGCCGGTGTCGGGGTGGACCAGCAGCTCCCGCAACGGCCCCTCGAACAGGGCCCCTTCGAAGGCCTTCGCGTGCTCGGTCAGATGGGCAAGGGCGCGCCGCACCCGCCGGGGCTCGGGCGACCGCAGCAGCTCGATCGCCTCCTCGTACGGCAGGACCGGGGAGGACGCGGGAGGACGCGGGGCGCGCTCGCGCAGGGTGCGGAGCGCGGCCTCCCGCCGTCCGGCGGCCTCCGGGCCGTGCAGCGGGCCGTCGACGAGGACGAGGCCGGCCTCGGGGTGGCGCCCGGCGAGCCGTTCCAGGACGGGGGTGCGCAGCAGCCGGCTGCCGGCGAGGAGGCCCAGCGGTCCCGGCTCCCCGGTGGCGAGCCGGCCCTCCAGGTGCCCCGCCAGGGCATCGGCGGGCAGTAGCCGCAGCGCGTCGAACGCGTCCCGCCGCGCCGCCTCCGGTCCGTGCTCCCACAGGTGCAGGAGCACCGGCAGCAGGAGCGGGAGGCGCCGGGCGCCGGGGCCGGAGGCCGCGGCGCGGGCGACCCGGCCGACCCGCGCGCCGTCCGTGCCGTCGAGGAGGTGCGCGGGGCCGGTCTCCGTCAGCGCCCGGCCCAGCGCGGACCGGAGCGCGTCCTCGGCGGGCTCGTCGATCCGGCCGCGCAGGTACGCGTCGAGCACGGTGGCGCGCGCGTCGGGTTCGGGCCACGCGAGCAGCGTGCGCGCGGCCCCGTTCCGCGCCCGCGGGTCGCCGGAGGCCAGGAGGGCGAGCAGCCGCTCCCGCTGCGCGGCGGACCGGGGCTGGTCCAGGTCGGCGGGCCGGGCGCGGCGCGGCGCGGGGTCCGCGGCGCGGGCGGCGTCCTCCGCGAGCGTCCACGGCGGCGCGTCCAGCGGCTGGAGCTCCGTCATCCAGTCGACGAGCGCGTCCCGTACGCCGGCGGACGCCCCGGCCTGTACGTCGACGAGGGCGGCGAGCAGCTCGCGCGAACCGACGGCGCGGGCCCGCTTCCGGTGGGCGGCGAGGTCCGCCACGCTCCGGGCGGAGTCCGCGAGTTCGCGGTACCAGGAAGGTCGCCCGTCCTGTACGCCGGTCCCGAAGGCCTCGCGCAGCAGCCGTGCGCGGGCGGCGTCCGGATCGGCCGCGAGCGCGGCGGCGCCGAGCTCGCGGTCGAGGTCGGCACGGCCGACGACGGCACCGGCGAGCCGCAGCAGCGGCAGCACGGAGCGGCGTCCCGGGGCCCGGGGGGCCAGGGCCCTGACGGACCGGACGAGTTCGCCGCGCACGTCCGGGCGCCGGTGCGCGGCGACCGCCTCCAGGATCTCCAGGAGGGCGTCCCGCGCCGGGCCCTCCGCCTCGGCCAGGCCGTCGAGGAGGACCGTGACGTGCCGGGCGAACGCGCCGCGCTCGTGGACGGTCCACGGAGCGGGGCAGATCCCGCCCGGCAGCACGGCGAGCACGGCCCGCCGCGCCCGCCGCGAGGTGGCGGCGAGCGCGAGCCAGTCGGAGAGGTACGGCCGCGACTCCCGCAGCCGCTCCGTCCGGCGGGGGCCGCCGTCCTCCGCGTGGCGCGTGGCGAGACCCAGCGCGGTGTCCGGGTCCCAGCCCTCCTCCACCAGGGAGCGGAGATCGGTCTCGTCCGGGTCCGGGACCGGCTCGCCGGGGAGCGCGGCGAGGAGCCGGTCGCGGGTGCGCGCGTCCGTCGCGCCGTCCGCCGCCGCGGTGACCGTGGCGGTGAGCGCGGTGCCGAGGAGGGCGCGGAGGGCGTCGAGGAGGAGGCCGCGCAGGCCGGGGTTGTCGGCGCGTCCGAGGTGGTGGAGGAGAGCGGGCACGGCGCGGGCCGTACCGGCGGTGGCGAGGGCGCGGGCGGCCGTCTTGCGGACGTTCATGGCGGGGTGGCCGAGGCAGCCGGCGATCGCGTCGGACGCCCAGCGGGCTCCCGCGTCGCCGAGGGCGCCGAGCGTCTGGCGGACGGTCTGCGGGTCCCGGTCGGGGCCGGTCATCGCGAGCAGGGTCGCCGACACGGCCGCGACGCCCTCGCCCGTGGCGTCCCGGGCGAGGAGGGCGACGGCGTGCTTGCGCACGTGCCGGTCGGGGTGGCGCAGGAACGGGTGCGCGCGGGACCGGACCGTCCGGTGCTGCGCCCCCGGAAGGTCGAGCAACACCCTGAGCAGGACGGCCTGTTCGCCCGCCGTGAGCCCGGGCCGCTCCAGCAGCCCGAGGACCAGGTCCGTGACGAGCGCGGGACCGGCGCCGGCGGGCAGGACGTCCAGCAGGCACACCGGCCGGATCCGGCCGCGCGCGTGCAGCCGCCGTCCGAGCGCCTCCAGCGCGTCCACGGCCTCCCGCGGCACCACCGGCTCCGCCTCTGGCACGGGCCCCGTGCCGCCGGGCTCCCATGCCGCGGCGGCCTCTCCGGCGATCCGCAGCAGCAGGTCGGCGAGGACGGGCAGCGTGCCCGGACCCGCGTGCGCGGCGAGCCGGCACAGGGCGGCGACGGGCTCGTCCGGGTCCAGGTGCGCGGCCAGCAGGGCGAGTTCACGCTCGTCGGGTCCGCCGAGGTCGGCGGCCATCCGGGCGGGCAGCGCGGCCGCGTCGACCCGTGCGATCAGCCGCCGCCGGACCCCGGGGTCGGTGTTCAGCAGCCAGACCAGCTCCAGGGCCTTCTTCCGGTGGGCCCGCACCGCCCGCTCCACGAGCGGCGCGGCCGGGCCGTCGAGGCCGAGGGCGGCACCCAGGAGGCGTACGGTCCGGTCGCCGCCGACGGCCTCCAGCGCGTCGAGCGCGTCGGCGGGCGCGTGCGGGAGGACGGCGAGGACGGCCGTCTCGGTGCCGGGGTCGCGAAGCGCGCGCAGGGCCCGCAGGAACGGCGCCGGATCGGAGGCGGCCGGTAGGACGCGGGCGATCTCGGCGGCCACCGGCAGGCCGCCGACCCCCTGCGCGTCCAGGGCGACGAGGAGGTCGAGGCGGCGCGGCCACGCCGGATCGCCGGGCGCGGTGTCGACCAGCAGGCGCAGCAGCGTGCGGCGCGACGTGAAGAGTACGGTCGCCACGGCGCCGGCCGGGACCGTGTGGTCGGCGAGGGCGAGGGCCAGCACCGCCGGGACGTCCGCGTCGGTGGCGAAGTGGCCGCGCCGGTGCATGGCGCGCAGGCAGTCCGTCGCCGGGCCGCCGAACAGCAGGGGGTCCGTCCCGGCGAGCTCCAGGAGGGCGGGCACGTCCTCGCGCCGCGCGGTCTCCCCGTACAGGGCCAGGGCCCGCCTCCGTACCCCGGGCGCCGCGTCCGGGTCGGCGGCGGCCCGCCACAGCGTCTCCCCGTGCCCGTGCGCGGCGGCGGTGAGGAGCGCCGCGCCGGCGGTCTCCGGCCCCAGCAGTCGGGTGAGGGCGGAGGCGGGCAGCGGCTCGACCGACGCCCAGGGCTCGGCGAGCGCGGCGAGCGCGCCGTTCACCACGGCGTCGGAGTCCGACCCCAGCAACCCCCGCAGCACGTCCCGCACGAACCCGGGACCGGCGCTCCCCGCCCGCAGCCCCTCCCGCGCCAGCCGCAGCGCCTCCCCCTCCAGCACGGCGTCCCCGCTCCCGGCCAGCACGCGGACGAGCTCCGCGTCCCCCGCCTCCACCCCCCGGACGGCCTGGTACAGCTCCTCCCCCGGCTCCTCGCGCCGCGCCACCACCGGATCCCGTACGAGCTCCGCCCGCAGCAGGGCCACCCGCACGGCCGGCACCCCCACCCCCGCCGACCAGCCCCGCCACCCGGGCGGGACCCCGCCCCCGGCGACGAGCACGAGCGCCGCCTCGGCACTCACCGGCTCCGACTCCGGCGACGGACTCTGAGGACGCGGACCGGGCAGCGGCTTCGGCAGGTTCGGCAGGGGGCTCACCCCGGGATCGTACGGTCCCCGCCCCGACGGCCCGCGACGTGCCTGCGCGCTTCCCGGCCCGCCCCCGTGCGGTCCGGCGTCACAGCGCCCCCCGCTCCGGTTCCCCCCTCAGCCCGCATCCGCCTTCCGCAGAACGTAGGGGTCCCCGCCGTCGGGGTCGCCGGCGTACACGAAGATCTTCGGGTGCTCCGGGCTTCCGTAGACGCTCCACGGCTCCATGGCGCAGCCGTCGACGGTGACCGAGATCCCCTGCGACCACGGGCTGTCGCCCCGCTGGTACGACCAGGTCCCGCTGCCGCTGCACGTGGCGGCCGGCACCCCGGCGTCGCCCGTGAAGTCGTGGGCCTCGACGCGGACGGCCGTGACCCCGCCGTCCGCTGTGAAGGTCAGCGCTCCGCCCCTGCCGTCGGACCAGGTGCCCGCGATCCGTTCGTCGTCCAGCCACGGAGGCTCGTAGGCCGCCCCGGCCCACAGGACGGCGCCGGCGACCGCCCAGGCGGTGACGACGGCGAGCGTCCCCCACAGCGCCAGCCGTCCGGCCAGCGCGCGGTCCGACAGCCGCGGGCGGCCCGTCGGCAGCAGCCCGCGCGCGATCAGGGCGGGAACGGCGAGCGCCACCGTCCCGGCGGCCCAGACGGCGAGGGCCGCCACCGATCCCAGCACCCCCGAGAGGCGGCCGGCCGCGACCGCCGCGGCGGTCACCGCCCCGGCCACCACCGGGACCCACCACCACGTCTCGCGGCCCGAGCACCGCCTCCCCAGCCACCCCGCCCCGGCGAGGACCGGCGCCACGACCGCGGCCGACGTCACCAGCGCGGCGACCCCGGCCGCCACCAGCAGGAACGGCGTGGCCAGGATCAGGAGAAACAGGCCGATCGCGCTCTCCGAGCGGCCGGTCGTCTCCAGCGACTCGTACCAGACGTGAAAAGCGAGCACACCGGTCACGGCTTCGACGAGGAGCACCGCCGTCGAGGTCATGAGGACGTGGTCGAGCCGGTCCCCCACGCGCGCGTGGCGGCCTCCTCCCCTCCCCGACGTCATTTCTGAACACATTCAAATCCCCTCCCGCCCCGTATCCTGCCGCATGCCCGGGCGGCCCGCACGACCGGGCCCCTCGCGGAAACCGGAACGAGCCGGCGCCGGTGCGCCCGGCAGACTCGGGCCGCCAGGAGGAGGGTTCGCACGTGCACGTGAGGGACAGGGCCGGCCGGGCCGCCGACGCCCCGGGGGCGTACGAGACGCACGTCGCCGTCGGCCGCGGGACCGAGGACGAGCGGGCCCGGCTGGAGGCGTGGGCGGACTCGCTCGTGCTGCGCGGCAGCGTGCTGAGCCGGAGACCGTCCTGAGGGAGGCCGACGGGGGCCGGGCCGGCTCGGCCGGCCCCTGGACCTTGACGTGTTCGAGAAGGCCGCCCGCGAGGTCGACCGGTCGGCCTTCCCGGACGACCGGGGCGCCGGGGCGGAGACCGGCCGCTCCGCGCGCGAGGAGCTGACCGACCGCCTGCTGACCGCGCAGGCCCCGGCGTTCGTCCCCTGACCGGCCGTCCGGCCCGGGCCCCGACGGGGCAGGGGGGCGTTGTCAGACCCCCACGCCAAGATGGACCCATGACCGCGATTCCCGCCGCTGAGGCGCACCTCGTCCTGTCCAGCCCCGCCGCCTACGAGGCCGCGCTCGACCGGCTGCGCGCCGCGTCCGGCGCCTACTACGCGGGCGAGAACAGCCCGTTGGACGACGCCTCGTACGACGCGCTGCGCCTGGCCGTGCTGGCGTGGGAGGAGGCCCACCCGGGCGGGGCACCGGGGTCGCCGACGGGCCTGGTCGCCGACGGCGCCGCACCCGAGGGCGACGTCGCGCACACGACGCGCCTGCTCAGCCTGGACAACGTGTTCGGTCCCGAGCAGCTGATCGCCTGGGGCGCCTCGCTCCAGCGGCGGCTCGGCCGCGAGGCCGAGGGCGGGTTCACCGTCGAGCCGAAGCTGGACGGGGCCGCGATCGCCGCCCGTTACCGGGACGGGAAGCTCGTGCGGGTCGTCACCCGGGGCGACGGCACGCACGGCGAGGACGTCAGCCACGTCGTGGGCTCCGTCGTCGGACTGCCGGAACTGCTGGCCGAGCCGCTGACCTTCGAGGTGCGGGGCGAAGTGCTCTTCACCCACGAGCAGTTCGAGACCGCGCAGGAGGTCCGCGCGGCGCACGGCGGCACGCCGTTCGCCAACCCGCGGAACGCGGTGGCGGGGACGCTGCGGGCGAAGGACCGGCCGTACCGGCTGGAGATGACGTTCTGGGCGTACGGCGCCGTGGACCTGGACGGCGGATCGTTTCTGCCCGCCGGGGCGACGCACGCCGAGGTCCTGGCGGCCGTCGCCGCGGCCGGTGTCAGGACGACCGCCGACACCCCCGCCGGGCTGCACGTGGTCGGCACCATCGCCGAGGCGCAGGCCCGGGTGGACGCGATCGGCGCGCTGCGCGCCGGGCTGCCGTTCGGCATCGACGGCGTGGTCGTGAAGGCGAACAGCGCGGCCGAGCAGGCCGAGGCCGGTCTCGGAAGCCGCTTCCCGTACTGGGCCATCGCGTACAAGCTGTCGGCCGTGGAGCGCCAGACGGTGCTGCGGGAGGTCGTGTGGGAGGTGGGCCGCACCGGCGTCCTCGCGCCGACCGCGCTCCTCGACCCCGTCGAGATCGACGGCTCGACGGTCTCCCGCGCCACCCTCCACAACCCGGCGGACATCGCCCGCCGCGACCTCCACCTCGGCGACACGGTGACCGTCTACAAGGCCGGCGACATCATCCCGCGCGTGCAGGCGCCCGTGGTCGAACTGCGCCCCGAGGGCGCCGTCCCGGTCCCGCTGCCCGCCACCTGCCCGAACTGCGACGGCGAGATCGACAAGACCCAGGAGCGCTGGCGGTGCGCGAAGGGCGCGGGCTGCGCGCTCGCCCCCCTGATCGCGTACGCGGCCGGGCGCGACGTCCTCGACGTCGACGGCCTCGGCAAGACGTACATCAAGGCCCTGATCGACGCCGGACTGGTCACCGACGTGGCCGACCTCTTCACCCTCACCGAGGAGCAGCTGACGGTCGCCGCCGGCAGCGCCCGGCGCGGCGCGAAGCTGGCCGAGCAGTTCGAGCTGGCCCGCAGCCGCCCGCTGAGCCGGGTCTTCTGCGCCCTCGGCATCCGGGGCACCGGCCGCCGCATGTCGCGGCGGCTCGCGGCCCACTTCGGCACGATGGAGGCGATCCGCGCCGCGAGCGCCGAGGACCTCCTCGCCGTGGAGGGCATCGGCCCGGAGAAGGCCCCCGTCGTCGTCGCCGAACTGGCCGCCCTCGCCCCGGTCGTCGACAAGCTGATCGCGGCGGGCGTGAACATGACCGAGCCCGAGCGGCCCGGCCGGCCGGAGGGCGAGCCCGGCACGGACGGCGAGGCCGCCGCTCCCGCCGGAGGTCCGCTCGCGGGCCGGACGGTGGTCGTCACCGGGAAGATGACCGGCCGGCTGGACGGCTACGGCCGCTCGCAGATGAACGAGCTGATCGAGCGGGCCGGCGGCCGCGCGGGCAGCGGCGTCAACGCGAAGACCACCTACCTCGTCTCCGCCCCGTCCGCCACGGGCAAGCCCAGCTCGAAGGCGGTCGCCGCGGAGAAGCTCGGCGTCGAGGTCCTCACCCCGGAGGCCTTCGCCGTCCTCGTCGCCGACTACCTCGGCTGACGCGGACGCGGGCACCGGACCGCCCGCACACGGCTCCGGCCGGTCCCCCACCAGGGGAACCGGCCGGAAAGGCGGGGCGCGGGTCCGCGCCACGGGCCTCAGCGCTCGGTCGTACCGCCCTGCGAGGAGGTGCGCCGGCGCGGGCGCCGCTCGCCGCCGCGCGCGGTCGTGGCGGCACCGTCGCCCTTGGCACCCGTCCCCGCCGCTCCGGCGGATCCGGTACGCCGGGCGGTGCCGCGGCCACCGGCCGCGGAGGTACGGCCACCGGTCGCGGAGGCGCCGCCGGCGGTCTTCGCCCCGGCTCCCGCCGCGGGCCGGCGGCCGGAGCCCCGGCCGCCCGTCTTGGCGGGCGCCTCGGACGCCCCGCTCGCCGCGCCGCCGGCACCGCCACCGCCGCCACGGCGCCGGCGGGACGGGCGGGCGCCGCCCTCGCCCGCGGGCTTGCGGCCGGCGCGGGAGGCCGCCGGGGCGGCCTGCTGGGGCACCTCGATGGTGACCGCGACGCCGGACGGCTCGCGGGCGCCCGTCAGGGTGGTCAGTTCCTCGTCGCCGGACCTGAGGCGGGTCGTCCGGGGCTGGATGCCCGCGTCCCGCATCAGCCGGGTGACCTCGTGCTTCTGCTCGGGCAGGACCAGCGTGACGACGCTGCCGGAGCCGCCGGCCCGGGCGGTGCGGCCGCCGCGGTGCAGGTAGTCCTTGTGGTCGCCCGGCGGGTCGACGTTCACGACGAGGTCGAGGTCGTCGATGTGGATGCCGCGGGCCGCGACGTTCGTCGCCACCAGCGCGGTGACCTGGCCGGTCTTGAACTGCTCCAGCGTGCGGTTGCGCTGCGGCTGGGTGCGGCCGCCGTGCAGGGCCGCCGCCCGGACGCCGACGGACAGCAGCCGCTTGGCGAGCCGGTCGGCCGACCGCTTGGTGTCGAGGAAGAGGATGACCCGGCCGTCGCGGGCCGCGATGCGGGTGGTGACGGCCTTCTTGTCGGTCACGTCCTGCACGTGGAGCACGTGGTGCTCCATCGTGGTCACCGCGCCCGCGGACGGGTCGACGGAGTGCACCACGGGGTCGGTCAGGAAGCGCTTCACCAGCTGGTCGATGTTCCGGTCCAGGGTGGCGGAGAAGAGCATCCGCTGCCCGTCGTCCCGCACCTGCTTGATCAGCTTGGTGATCTGCGGCAGGAAGCCCATGTCGGTCATCTGGTCGGCCTCGTCCAGCACGGTGATGCGGACGTCGTCCAGGACGCAGTCGCCGCGCTCGACGAGGTCGTTGAGGCGGCCGGGGCTGGCCACGACCACCTCGACGCCGCGCCGCAGCGTGGCGGCCTGCTTGGTGATCGAGAGCCCGCCGACGATGGTGGTCATCCGGAGGTTCACCGCGGTCGCGTAGGGGGCCAGGGAGTCCGTGACCTGCTGCGCGAGCTCACGGGTGGGCACCAGGACCAGCGCGAGCGGCGCCTTGGACTCGGCCCGCAGACCGGCCGTACGGGCCAGCAGCGCGAGCCCGAAGGCGAGGGTCTTGCCGGAGCCGGTGCGGCCCCGCGCCAGCACGTCACGGCCGGCGAGCGAGTCGGGCAGGGTGGCGCCCTGGATGGGGAAGGGCGTGGTCACGCCCTGCGCGGTGAGGGTCGCCAGCAGTCCCGCGGGCATGTCGAGGCCCTCGAACTCCTCCACGGCGGGGAGGGCGGGCGTCGCGCTCTCCGGCATCCGGAATTCGCTGGAGGACGCGGAGGAGGGAGTCTGAACCGGAGCTGCGGAAGCTCGCTTGTTCGACTTCCGGGGCGGCCTGCGGGACATAGGGGGTTCTGCCTTTCTTCGAACAGCACAAACCGGGGTCCGCACCACGAAGGTGCGAACCCCGGTGAGCGACGGACAAGCGTCCGGCAATCAGGCGGGGACGATGTTCTCCGCCTGCGGGCCCTTCTGGCCCTGCGTGACGTCGAAGGAGACCCGCTGGCCCTCCTGGAGCTCACGGAAGCCCTGGGTGGCGATGTTCGAGTAGTGCGCGAACACGTCCGGACCGCCACCGTCCTGCTCGATGAAGCCGAAGCCCTTCTCCGAGTTGAACCACTTCACGGTTCCCTGTGCCATGATTTTCTCCTTCTGTAGGCAGAGGCCCCATCCGGAGATGCCGGTAAAAACGAAATATGCGCCCGCGGAAAAGCATTCCGGTCAGGCGCACATAGGTTCATGGGTACCACAACTGCAACAAGTCCACTTTAGCACGTCCGACGCCGGATGGTGATCGACACCCCACTCCGGCGTGGCGGACGCGGTCCCCGCCGTCACGCGGTGAGGGCGGCCAGCAGGTTGGCGACGATCATCAGGACGACCCCGAGCCGGTGCACGGCGAAGCCGGTGCGGCGGGCCCGCATGATGTCGCCGGTCCGGAAGCCGAGCAGGTACTGCCGCAGCCGCAGCAGCGAGGCGGGCAGCATCACCAGGACGAACCACCAGGGGGCGACGCCCACCAGGCTCGCGACGGCGATCGTCAGGAACTCCACGAGCGACAGCGTGCCGATGAACCGGGCGTTGCCGCGCTCCGAGGTCAGGGCGGCCACGGTGGGACGGCCCACCGCCCGGTCGCCGTCGACGTCGTTGGTGTTGGAGTAGACGCCGAACATCAGCGGCCCGAAGCCGAAGAGGACCGCCTGGACCAGCAGGAAGCCGGTGGCCCGTCCGGTGACCATGCCGTACGGCAGGATGACCAGCGCGAAGCCCAGGGCGACGAGATAGAGCTCCTGGAAGCCGTGGTAGCTGAGCTTGACCCCGTACGAGTACTGGAGGGTCACCACCCACAGCACGACGAGGCCGATCGCGGTCCACGCCGGGCGGTGCGGCGCGAGGGCGGCGGTCACCGCGAACAGCAGGGCCGCCAGGACGGCACTGGCCCAGGCGAACCGCAGCGCCTCCGGCACCTTCAGCGCGCCCGCCACCAGCGGCTTGCGGTTCACGTTGCGCAGCGGGTGGTCGGGACCGTAATTGGTGATGTCGCTGCCGTCGCGGAAGCCCGTGACGTCGTCGAAGGCGGTCATCGCCATCAGCAGGAAGACCTGCCCGACGAGGAAGACGCCGAAGAGCGCGCCGGTGCGCCCGGTGAGCGTGCCGGCCGGCAGCAGCACGGCGGACAGGGCGATGAAGGTGCCCAGGTAGTAGTCGTAGACGTCCAGCTTGCCGAGGCGCGCGTAGGTCCGGAGCCGGCCGCCGGCGGAGGACGGGGGCGGGGACGGCGGCGCGGGGGTCCCGGCGGGCGCGGTGGTCGTCGTGAGCGTGGAGTCGGTCATGTCGCCTCGGAGCGTGGGGTGGTCAGGGGGGTACGGGCGGGGCGGCGGCCCTGCACGGAGTAGAGGACGCCGGTGGCGGCGGCGAAGTCCGGGGAGCGCGTCATCGCGCCGAGCCGGTCCAGCTCGGCGGCGGTGAAGCCGTTGTCGAGCAGCCGGGGCGCGAGGTGGGCGAGGTGGTGGAGCTGGAGGCCGAGCGCGGGCGTGCCGGGGGCGCGCACCAGCACGTGCGGCCGGATCCGGATGCCGGTCAGGCCGGCCTCGCGCAGCGCGGCGGGCGCCCGGCGGCCCCAGGTGGGGTCGCCGCCCGCGGCGCGCATCAGCGTCGTCTTGGCCCTGGTGAACCGCTCGTACAGCCGGGCGTCCTCCGGGGAGGGCGCGAGGAGGCAGGGCTCGTGGCCGGCGTCGAACTCGTCGACCTGGAGGAGGCCGCCCGGCACGAGCGCGCCGGCCAGCCGTCGCAGGACGGCCTGCCGCTCGGGCAGGTGCTGGAGGACCAGGCGGGCGACGACGACGTCGTAGGCCTCCTCGGGCAGCGGGTCGGCGACGACGTCGTGGGCGAGGACGGTCAGTCCGGGTTCCGGCGCGATCCGGCCGGGTTTGATGTCGGTGGCGGTGACGGTGCCGCCGGGCGAGACCAGCCGGAGCAGCGCGCGGGAGACGCTGCCCGCCCCGGCGCCGATCTCCAGGCAGCGCATGCCGGGGGCCACCCCCGCCTCGCGGAGGTGGCCGAGGGTCAGCGGGTCGAGCGCCGCTTCGAGGGAGGCGTGGTGGCGGTCGCTGTGCGGGCTGTCGTTGTCGAAGACGTAGCCGCTGGACGCGGGCGGGCTCGCGGTCATGTCCAGCGGCCGGTGCCGCAGGTCTCGGTGCTGCCGGTGAGCCGTTCGAGGAGGGCCGCGCGGCGGACCTTCCCGGTGCCGGTGCGCGGCACGTCGTCCCAGGCGACCACGACGGGTTCGGCGAGCGGCGGGAGCCCGTCCGCGGCCCGTTTCCAGCCGGCCGGGTCGAGGGTGCCGTCCTCGGTGACCACGACGGGCAGCGGGTCGGCGCCGGTCCTGGCGAGGACGACGCACTCCAGGGCCCCGGGGAGCCGGTCCTCCAGCATGTCCTCGGCCTGGAGGCAGCTGAATCCGGGGAGGTGGTCGACCTCCCGGTCGAGGAGCCGGACGCTGCCGTCGCGGGCGATCGTCCCGATGTCCCCGGTGCTCCACCAGGAGCCGTGCGTCTTGGCCGCCCAGCGCTCCGACTCGCCCGGGTAGTCCGGGGCGAGGGCCTTGGTGCGGCACAGGAGGAGCCCGGGGGTCCCGGCGGGCACCGGGAGGAAGGTCTCGGGGTCGACGGCCTTCAGCCGGGTCTTCAGGGGGACGGGCCGCCCGAGGTCGCGCACGGTCGTCGCGGTGCCGTCGGCGGCCCGGGCGACGGAGCGGCGGGTGTGGAAGGCGAAGGTCAGGGGGCCGGTCTCGCTCTGCCCCCAGCCCTGCATCCAGAGCGGCCGGCGCCGCGTGCTGGCCTGGAGGTAGGACCGGATGACCGGGGGGTGCACGGCGTCGTAGGTGCTGATGTAGGTCCGTACGTCCTGGAAGGGGTTGTCCAGGCGGCGGGTCAGCGGGCGCAGCCGTACGTAGCGGGACGGGAGCGCCTCGACGACGGTCGGCGGGTGGGCGCGCAGCAGGAGGTCGGCCGTGTCGGGCCGGCCTTCGGAGCAGAGCGAGATGTGCCGGGGCCCGCGGACGGGGGCGACGGCCGTCCAGCAGATGGTGCGGCCGTGGGCGTAGGAGCTGGCGTTGAAGAGGCTGTCGTCGCGGCGCAGGCCGATGCGGGGCGTCGGCAGGGTCTCGAACCGGGCGAGGTGGTGGATGAGGGTGCGGGTGGTGTGGGAGACCAGTTTCGGCACCCCGGTGGTGCCGCTGGTGTGGACGACGACCAGGGGGGCGTCGTCGTCGCGGGGGTGCGGTCCGGGGTCGGCGTGGCCGCTCAGCTCGTCGAGGTGGACGGTGCCGGGCGGCGGCTCTCCGTGGCGGCCGAGGACGATCGTGGTGCGGGCCGTCCCGGCGAGGCCGGCCGCCGGGTCGCGGCCGAGGACGTCGGGGTCGGTGACGAGGACGCGGGGGGCGCAGCGGTCCAGGAGGACGCGCAGGACCTCGGGGGCGAGCCGGTCGGAGAGCTTCACCGGGACGGCGCCGGTGCGGATGGCGGCGCAGGCGATGAGGTCGTAGTCCCAGTGGTTGGCCTTGACGATCGCGACCCGCTCGCCTGGACCGGCCCCGGCGGCGGCGAGCGCGCCGGCGGTCTCCCGGACGAGCAGGGCGAGCTCCGGGACGGTCCATTCGGTGGCGCCGTCGCCGGTGGGCGAGGGCGCCAGGTCGAAGGGGCGGTCGAGGTGGTAGCGGGTGGGGGTGCCTGCGTCGGCGAGTTCGTCGAAGAGGACGCCCGGGTCGTGGGGGGTCATGCGGCGGTCTCCTGCCGGGTGGTACGGCCCCGGCGCGGGGCGAGGTGGGCGAGGACGCGGGCGGCGGCGAGCGCGCCCGAGCGGGCGGCGCCCTCGCTGGAGGGCCGGGCGGCGACCCAGTCCCCGGCGTACTCGACGGAGCGCGTCGGCCGGCGCAGGAACGCGGCGCGCACGGCGAGGGCCCGGGGGGTGAGCTCGGGCATGGCCTCGGGCCAGTGGTGGACGTGGGTCGCGGTGAGCGCGGCGCCGAGGCCGGGCACGTAGCGTTCCGCGGCGTCGGCGAGTCTGCGGGCGGCCTCGTCCTCGCTCGTGTCCGCGAGTTCGGGGATGTGGCGCGGGGCGGCGAGCAGGCTGACCAGGCCGCGGCCCTCGGGGGCCCGGTCGGGGCACTTGAGGTGGTCGGCGATGACGCAGGAGAGCAGCGGTTCCTCGCACTCCGGGGTGAGCAGGGCGTAGGCGCCGCCGCGCGGGGCGAGGGGGCGGTCGAGGGCGCAGCTGACCTTGAACATGGGCCGGTAGGTGGAGGCTGCCGGGTAGCCGGCGTCGGCCGGGACGGGGCCCCGGGTGAGCCGCACGGCGGCCGGGGCGGGCACGGCGAGGACCACCGCGCGGGCGGTGAGGGCGGTGCCGTCGACGGTGAGCCGGGCGTGCGTCCCGTGGTCGGTGACCTCCTCGACCGGCCGGCCGTAGCGGGTCTCCAGGCCGGCGGCGAGACGGGTGGCGAGCAGGTCCATGCCGCCCCGGTAGGTGCGCCAGGCGGAGACCGGTCCGACGGCGAGGAGCAGGCCGACCAGGGGTGCGGCGGAGCTGCGTCCGGCGTCCCATCCGAAGAAGGCGGAGGACAGCGGCTGGAGCAGGTGGTCGTGGAGGTCGGGGTGGTAGCGGCGGGCGGCGGCGGCGACGGTGTCGGAGCCGAGCGGCGTGGTCTCGGGGTGGTCGTGGTCGAGTTCGGCGCGGTGGCGTCCGCTCCAGGCGAGGAAGCGGGCCAGTGAGGGCCGGGCGGCGGGGACGAGTCCGGCGCCGGTGAGGACGGCGCGGGGTTCGCCGACGCCGTTGTGCGGGCGTCCGCCGCGCCAGACGGCCATGGGGCGGCCGATGCGGGGCACCTCGTCGGGGGTGAGGCCGGCCCGGCGGATGAGCTGCCAGGTGGCGCGGTAGCCCTGGGCGGAGATCTGCTCGGCCCCGGTGTCGATGAGGTAGCCGTCGCGGTGGATGCTGCGCATCCGTCCGCCGGGGGCGTCGGCGGCCTCGAAGACGCACACCTCGTGGCCGTTGCGGCTTAGTTCGTGGGCCGCGGCGAGTCCGGCGATTCCGGAGCCGACGACGGCGATGTCGAGATCAGGGGTCATGCGGGGGTACTCCGTGCGGGGCTGGGGGTGGCGGCACGGCCTGCCCGGGGCGGTGCGGTCACCCGCGGGTGCGCAGGGCGTGGGTGCGGACGGCCTCGGTGACGTGCTCGACCTGGGCGTCGGTGAGCCGGTGGTGGACGGGGAGGGAGAGGTGCCGGCGGGCGGCGTCCCGGGCGTGCGGCAGGCCGGGTCCCGGGCGGGCCGCGGCGACGGGGGCGAAGGCGGCCTGCTCGGGCAGGGTCCTCGGGTAGTAGACGTGGGTGTCGACGCCGGCGGCGGAGAGGTGGTCGCGCAGGGCGTCCCGGTCGTCGGCGAGCAGGGTGTAGACGTAGTGGCAGCGGCCGTCGGTGCCGGGCGGCGGGGTGGTGAGGCCGGGCAGGCCGGTGAGGTGCTCGGTGTAGTGGGCGGCGATCCGGGCGCGGCGCTCCAGGCGGGCGGTGAGGCCGGCGAGCCGGTGCAGCTGGAAGGCGGCCTGGATCTCGTCGAAGCGGCTGTTGACGCCGATCCGGTGGTGGAGGAAGCGGTTGACGCCGTCCTGGCCGTGGTTGCGGAGCATGCGGACGGTGCGGGCGGTCTCCTCGTCCCTGGTGACGACGGCGCCGCCCTCGCCGGGCATCCCGAAGGACTTGACCTGGACGAAGGAGTAGAGCCCTGCGTCGCCCCACAGTCCGGCGGGGGTGCCGTCGAGGACGGCGCCCTGGGCGACGGCGGAGTCCTCGATCAGCCGCAGGCCGTGGGTGACGGCGAGGGTGACGAAGCGGGGCATGTCGGCCATGACGGAGAACATGTGGGCCGGCATCAGCGCCTTGGTCCGCGTGCCGATGCGGGTCTCCGCGTCGGCGGGGTCGAGGGTGAGGGTGCGGGGGTCGATGTCGCCGAAGACGGGGACGGCGCCCGTGTGCAGGACGGCGGCGGCGAGCGGGGCGCAGCCGAAGGCGGGGACCACGACCTCGTCGCCGGGGCCGATGCCGAGGGCGGTGAGGATCAGGTGGAGGGCGGAGGTGCCGCTGGAGCAGGCGATGACGTCGGTGGCGCCGAGCCGCTCGCGCAGGGCGTCCTCGAAGCGGCGGGTGTGGTCGCCGAGGATGAACTTCTGGTCCGCGCCGGTGCCGATCTCGTACAGGAGCCGCAGCAGGGTCTCGCGGTCCTCGTGGAAGAGGTCGGGCGGGAAGAAGGGGACGCGGTCGCCGGGGGCGGCGGCGGTTTCGGCGGCCCGGTCGCTGGTGGTGGTCATGCGGGCACCTTCCCGGTGTGGAACGCGCGGACGACGGCGCAGACCCGGGCCACCTCGGCCTCGGTGAGGTCGGCGTAGAGCGGCAGGGCGAGGGCCCGGCGGGAGGCGGCCTCGGCGACGGGGAAGTCGCCCGGGCGGTGGCCGAGTTCCCGGAAGCAGGGCTGGAGGTGCAGGGGCAGCGGGTAGTACGCCTCGGTGCCGATGCCCTGGTCCTGGAGGTGGGCGGCGAGTTCGTCGCGCCGGTCGGTCTCGATCAGGTAGACGTAGAAGACCTCGTCGGGGGCGCCGGTGATCGCGGGCAGCCGGGTGATGCCGGGCGAGTCCCGCAGCCCCTCGTCGTAGCGGCGGGCGAGCACGGCCCGGTGGCGGATGTCCTCGTCGAGGACCGCCAGTTTGGCGAGCAGGACGGCGGCCTGGAGGTCGTCCATCTTGCTGTTGTGGCCGATGTGCACGCTCTCGTTCGAGATGCCGGGGAAGTGGGCGAGGGTGCGCCCGGTGCGGCCGTGGTGCCGGAGCGCGGCCACGTGCTCGGCGAGGTCGTCGTCGTCGGTGAGGACGGCTCCCGCGTCGCCGAGCGCGCCGAGCGTCTTGCTGGGGAAGAACGACAGCACGCCGCCGCGTCCGTGCAGTCCGGCGTGGACGCCGTTCTGCCGCATGCCGATGCCCTCGGCGCTGTCCTCCAGGAGGGTCAGTCCCCGCTCGGCGGCGTGGGCGGAGAG
This sequence comes from Streptomyces sp. NPDC014656, assembly GCF_043084305.1. NCBI lineage: Bacteria > Bacillati > Actinomycetota > Actinomycetes > Kitasatosporales > Streptomycetaceae > Streptomyces > Streptomyces sp. NPDC014656. The sequence continues at coordinate 104,748 of NZ_JBIBZN010000022.1, read as the reverse complement.
GGCCGCCATGTCGGCCATCCGCGAGAAGAGGTGCACCGGCAGCACGAACCGGGCGCCGTCCGCCGCCTCTTCGCCGATCGTCCCGGGACTCATGGCGTACGTGTCCGGGTCGACGTCCGTGAAGACGGGCCGGCCGCCGGCCAGGACGACGGAGCTGGCGGTGGCGACGAACGAGTACGCGGGGACGAGGACCCGGTCCCCCGGGCGCAGGCCGCACGCCTGGAGGAGCAGGACGAGGGCGTCGGTCCCGCTGTTCACCCCGATCACGTGGCGGGCCCCGGTGTACTGCGCGAGGGCCTTTTCCAGACGGCCGACCCGGCGGGAATGCGAGAACTTGCCGTCGGCGAAAATCTCGTCCACTCCGGCGCGGAGATCCGGCCAGATCTTTTCGAACGTCTTCGCCTGGGAGAAAAAGGGAATGCTGGATCGCGTCACGCGGAAACAATTCTTCTCGGCCGACTGGACGCCGGCGTCAACTGGGGCCCACTGCAAGGCCCGAGAGGGATGAAGGGCAGGTAGGGGCCCACCCTTGAAAGCTGCCGTGCGAGCGTAACAGTACGAAGATTGGAGTCACGAATCCCTCATGGAAATTCATACTTCTCGGTGATCATGCCTCCGATTTCCTTGACCGATGTCGCGCGGCACGGAGAGATTCTTCGCTGCGCCCCGCCCGAACCATCGGAATGGAACAACCGTATGAAGCAGCCCCTGATCGTCGGACTGGGCCGTGCCGGCTCAGGGTTGCACCTGCGGGCCCTGCGCGCCGCCCGCGACCGGGCACCGGACCTCTGGCGGGGACCGGTCGTCGCCGTCGACCCCCGGCCCGGGGAGCGGGCCCCGGTGCCGGACGGCGTCACCGTCACCCCGACCCTGGCCGAGGCGCGGGCCCTGCTGCCCCCGGACCGCGCCGTCGTCCACCTGTGCACCCCGCCCGACAGCCGCCCCGCCGTCCTCGCCGAGCTCTGCGCCGCCGGCTACCGCGACCTGATCGTGGAGAAGCCGCTGGCCACCGGCGACCCGGAGCGGGCCGCCGTCGCCGAACTGCGGGCCCGGCACGGACTGCGCCTCGCCGTGGTGGCGCACTGGCCCGCCTCCGGCCTGGCCGACCGCCTGCGCGCGCTGATCGACGCGGGCACGCTCGGGCGGCTGCGGCGCATCGACGTCACCCAGCACAAGCCGCGCTTCACCCGCTCGCTGCGCACCGACGACGGCCATCCCACGGCGTTCGACGTGGAGTTGCCGCACTCGCTCGGCCTGGTCCTGTCGCTGGCGGGGCCGGCCGAGGTCACCGGGGCCCGCCTGACGGACCTGCGGATCGGCCGTGCGGTCCGCCCCGGCCTGGGCTCCGCGCTCCTCGAACTGCTCCACGCGAACGGCGTGCGGACCCGCCTCCACTCCGACCTCACCGCACCGGTGCGGGAGCGCCGGGTCGCCCTCGCCTTCGACCACGGCACCGCCGTCGGCCACTTCGCCCCGAGCGACGCCGACGACCACGTCCAGCTCGACGTCGACGGGCGGCTGGAGGTGTTCCGCGACGACGCGCTGACCGCCTTCCTGCACCGGGCGTACACCCGCTTCGCCGACGCCCCGGCCGAAGACCCCACCTGGGACGCGGACTTCGCCCTGCACACCGAGGTGGTGCGGCTCCTCGGCGAGGCCAAGCGGCGGTGCGCGGCCGACCCGGCCGGCGAGCGACACGAGGAGGCACCCCGTGTCGCGGCCCGTTGACCTGACCGGCCGGATCACCGGCATCGGCGACGAGGCGGCCCCCGGCCTGGCGGAACAGATCGCCGTCGCCCGCGAACTGGGCTGGTCCGCGCTGGAGTTGCGCAGCCTCGACGGCACCGCGCTGGCCGAGCTGTCCGCACCGGCCGTACGGGACGCGGCCGAGCGGCTGCACGCGGCGGACCTCGGCGTGGTCTGCCTCGACTCCCGCATCGGCAACTGGGCCCGCCCGGTCACCGGCCCCTTCTCCGCCGACCTGGAGGAGCTGGAGCGGCTCGCCGAGCACGGGCGGGTGCTGGGCTGCCGCAGCCTGCGCGTCATGTCGTGGACCGACGGCGGACTGCCCGAGGAGGAGTGGGCGGCCGAGGCGATCGACCGCATGCGCCGGCTGGCCCGCCGCGCGGAGCGGCTCGGCGTCGAACTGCTCCACGAGAACTGCGCCGGCTGGGCCGGTTCCGACGCCTCCCGCACGCTCCGGATGCTCGCCGAGGTGGACAGCCCGGCGCTGCGCGTCCTCTTCGACATCGGCAACGGCGTGCCGTACGGGTACGACGGCCACGCGCTCCTCGCACGGCTGCTGCCGCACGTCGCCCACGTCCACGTCAAGGACGCGCTGCCCGGCGACCGTCCCGGCGAGGCCGTCTACACCCTGCCCGGCGAGGGCGTCGCCCGGGTCGCGGACTGCGTGCGGCTCCTGGAGGAGCACGGCTACCGGGGGGCGTACTCCCTCGAACCCCATCTGGCGGTGGTCCCGCACGCCGGGGTCCGGGGCGAGGGCACCGACACGGCGGGCCCGTTCGTCCGGGCCGCCCGCCGCCTGGCCGCCCTGCCCGTCCCACCGCTGTCCACCCCCGCCGCCCTCTCCCCGGGCACGGTCCCCGCCCCGGCCGCCGCCCCCGGCCAGGTGCCGAAACCCCCCCGACCGGGCCGCGTCGACACCGGCCTGCTGCTCCACCTGCTGCACACCCCCACCGCGGGCCCCCTGGAGACCGGCCCCGACGCGCCCCACCACCTGACGGCCGCCCTGCGCTCCTACGCCACGGCGGCGGCGCGGATCGGATTCGAGACGGTGAGCCTCGGCTCCCCCGCCCCCGGGGTGGTGCTGCGCGACGACACCCCGCGGCCCGTACGGCGCGCGGTCGCCGCCGACCCGTCGTTCCTGGAGCGCCAGCCGAGCCTGCTGCTGCGCCTCGGCCCCGAACTGCCCCGCGAGCGCACGGTGATGTTCAACGTGCACCTGGACACCGTCGCGGGCGGCGAGCCCCCCGCGTACGACGGGGTCCGCTTCCACGGCCGGGGCGCCGTCGACGCGAAGGGCCCGGCGGTCGCGCTGCTCGCCGGTGTCGAGGCCGCCGCCGCGGACCACCCGGCGATCGGCCGGGACGTGACGGTGCTGGTGCAGGCGGTGGCGGGCGAGGAGGGCGGGGCGCTGGGCACCTTCGGCACCCGGCCGCTCGTGGAGGCCGGGCACGTCGGAAGGCTCAACGTGTTCTGCGAGCCGACCGGGCTGCGCCACCTGCCCCGCGCGACGGCCGCCGCCACCGCCCGCGTCACGGTCGACGGCGAGGACGCCGTCGACGACCGGCCCGGCGCCGGGCACAACGCCACCGTCCTGCTCGGCTTCCTGGCCCAGCACCTCGCCGCCGCCCTCGGCCCGGCCCCCTCCGGGGGTCCCCCGCCCACGGTCTGCGTGGCGGGGCTGCACACCGGCACGCTGCACAACAAGGTGCACGGCACCGGCAGTCTGCTGCTCAACCTGGCGTACGCCACCGCGGAGGCCGGCGCCGCCGTCGAGCGGGCGCTCGCCCGCGCCCTCGACGAGGGGCTGCGGGAGTTCACCGCCCGCTTCTCCGGCATCCCCCTCTTCGCGCGGACCGCGGCCGACGCGGCCCGGATCACCAGGCTGGAGTGGGAGAAGCGCGGACTGCCCGCGCTCGGCGCCCAACCCGCCTGGGGCGAGGAGCTGCTGGCCCGGGCGGGCATCGCCCGCTGGCCCGACGACGAGCCGGGCTTCACCTGTGACGCGATCTGGCTCGACGGCGCGGACTCCGCCTTCACCACGGTGTTCGGCCCGGGCGAGCTGGACGCCAACCGGGCGCACGCGCCCGGCGAGTTCGTCGACCTGGCCGACCTGGAGGCGTTCGCGGCCCGCACGGCCGCGCTGTTGACCGCCTTCGCCGACGACCTCCGGTACGGCGCGGAGCACCGCGCCGCACCGGTCTCCACCGAGAAAGCAGGAACCGCATGACGTCCACGCTGTCCGACGGCGCCGTACCCCGGAGCGCCGGCCCGGCGCCCGGTGACGGGCGGGAGGTGACCGTCGCGTACGAGACGCTGCTCGACGAGACCGCCGCCTTCTTCGCCCGGCTCGGAGTCCCCGGGGGCCGGGCCCGGCTCGCCGCCGAGGCGCTCTGCTACGGCGACCTGACCGGCATGGACTCGCACGGCGTGTTCAACCTGGGCCGCCTGTACCGGCCGCTCCTGGAGTCCGGCGGCGCCGACCCCGCCGCCGAACCGCGCGTCCTGCGCGACCTGGGCGCCTGCGTCGTCCTCGACCACCGGCGGGCGCTCGGGCTGTGGGCGGCGTCGGAGGCGATGGACCTCGCGGCCGAGCGCGCGGCCCGCTCCGGCATCGGCCTCGTGTCGGTGCGGGGCGCCACCCACTTCGGCTGCGCGGGCGTCCACGCGAAGCGGGCCGCCGACCGGGGCATGATCGGCGTCGTCGCCTCCAACTGCGGCGGGCAGCGCATCGCCCGCCCGCCGCTCGGCGCCGCCGCCCTGCTGGGGACCAATCCGCTGAGCGTGGCGGCCCCGGCCGTGGAGGGACGCCCGTTCGTCCTGGACATGAGCACCACCGTCGTCCCCACCGGCCGGATCCGCACCGCGGCCCGCGACGGGCGGGAGGCCCCCGAGGGCTGGCTCACCGACGACGCCGGGCACCCGGTGCGGGACGCCGGCGCCTACGACCGGGGCGAGGCCTGGCTGGGCTGGCTCGGCGGCACCCCCGCCACCGGCGCCTTCAAGGGCTTCGGCCTCGGACTGGCGGTGGAACTGCTGGCCGCCGTGCTGCCCGGCGCGGCCACCGGCCCCACCCCCGCCGCCCTGGAGGGCGACGGCAGGCCGGGCGGCACCGACGACGACATCGGCTTCCTCGTCCTCGCCATCGCCCCCGGCGCGCTCCGCGACGGCTTCGACGACGACGCCCGCGCGATGTTCGGCACCGTACTGGACTGCCCTCCGCAGCCGGGCCGGGGACCGGTCCGCTACCCCGGGCACCCGGAGGCCGAGCGCGCCGAGCGGCGGCGCGCCTGCGGCGTCCCGCTCTCCGCCCCGCTCCACGCCGAACTGACCGCCCTCGGGCTCCGGCTCCCGCTCGCCCCCGAGGAGGACCGGTGACCCCGCCCCCGGAGGACGAGCCGCTGCGGCTGGGCATCGCCGGACTCGGCGTGATCTCCCGCTTCTACGCGGCCGCCGCCGAGCGGATGCCCGAGTGGGAGGTCGCCGCCGTCTGCGACCTGCGTGAGGAGGCCCTGGAGCCGTTCCGCGGCCGGGCCGCCTGCCACACCGACCACCGGGCGATGCTCGCCGCCGGCGCGCTGGACGCCCTGGTCGTCGCCGTGCCCAACCACGCGCACGCCGAGGTGTGCGCGGACGCGCTGCGCGCCGGGGTGCCGGTGTGCGTGGAGAAGCCGCTCGCCCTGGACCCGGCGGAGGGCCGGCGGCTGGCGGCGCTGTCCCGGGAGTACGGCGTCCCGGTCCTCACGGCCTTCCACCGGCGCTACAACGACCGCGTCCTGGCCCTGCTCGACCGGCTGCCCGGCCGGGACTCGCCGGTGCGGGTGGAGTCGGTCACGGTGCGCTACCTGGAGCGGATCGAGGAGCACATCGGGGCGGACACCTGGTACCTGGACCCGGCCCGCTGCGGCGGCGGCTGCGTCGCGGACAACGGCCCCAACGCCTTCGACCTGGTCCGGCTGCTGCTGGGCGAGACGCCGTCGGAGGTCGTGGCCGCGGAGGTGGTGCGGGACGCGGCCGGCACCGACCGGCAGGCCGTGGTCGAGCTGGCGGGGCCGGGCGGGCGGGGACGGGTGGAGCTGGACTGGTCGTACCCCGGGGAGGTGAAGGACGTCGTGGTGCGTCTCGACGACGGCACCGAGCTCTCGGCGGACATGCTGGGCGGCCGGCCCGCCTTCAAGGAGTCGCTGTGGCACGAGTACGAGGGCGTCCTGCGGGACGTCGCCGCGCTGCGCGACCTGCCGGACCCGTCCCGGGCCGTCGAGGGCGGCCTGGCCGCGCTCGAACTGGTCGCCGCCGTCTACGCCATGGAGGCCTCGTCCGGTCTCCCGGCGCCGCGCGCCGCCCGGGAACCCCGCCCCGCCCCGCGACCGGAGCCCCGATGACCGCCCTCCCCGCCCCCTCGCCGTCCCTGGACTCCGGCCGGCACGAGAACGGCGCCAAGCGAGCGGTGCGCGGCACGCTGGTCAAGGTGCTGCTGCACGAGCGTACGGACCGGGGCATGGCCCTGGAGCCGTTCGCGGCCCGCTGTGTCCGCCGCGGCGAGGTGCACGAGCTGCTGACGACCGACCGGTGGACCGACGAGCCGGGCGCCCGGGTGGACCGGGTCGGCTTCCTCGGCTTCGTGGAGCTGGAGAACGGCGGCGTCCTCGACCGGGGGGACCGGGTGCTGATCGGCGGCGAGCCGGTCGGCGCCGTGCTCGGCTTCGACGGCTGCCACCTGCCCAACCACTACAACATCGTGGTCCACGCCCCCCGGCTGCTGACCGGCCGGTCCCTGGGGCTCGTGCCGGAGACCCCCGTGCTCTTCGTGCCGTCCGGGTGAGCGGGTCCGTACACGGAGAAGGGCCGGCCGGCTCCCCCTGAGGGGTGCCGGCCGGCCGCTGTCCGCTCCGGTGCCGGACTCAGCCGAGCAGCTCGACGTCGAGCTCACCGGTGTGGAACTGACGCACCGCGTCGAGCAGCTCGGCCTCGGACAGCGTGCCGCTGCCGTCGGCGTCGATCTGCTGGAAGGCCGCGCGGCCCTCCTTCTCGCCCAGGCCGATCGCCTTCAGCCACACGGCGAACTCGGCCTCGTCGATGACGCCGTCGTTGTCCTTGTCGGCCAGGGCGACGATGCCCTTGGTGACCGGGCCGAGGACCGGGTTGAAGGTGGCGGCGCCACCCTCGACGACCTCACCGGCGGCCTGGAGGAACTGGGTGCGGCTGAGCGGGCCCTGCTCCGCCACGCCCGCCTTGGCGGCGAGGAGCCCGAACATCGCGATGAAGCCGTCGCGCAGCTGGGCGCCCTTCGCGGAGTCGGGGTTCTCGCCGAAGGCGGAGGCGATCTTGGCGGCCTCGGTGACGAAGTCCGAGACCTCCAGCACGCCGTTGTTGTCCGTGTCCCACTTCTCGAAGCGCTTCACCAGACGGTCCTGAGCGACTGCCGTGGCCATGATTTCTCCTTGTGATTCCAAATGCTGCCGTTCGGACGGGCGTCCGGACGGTCCTTCCCGCGGTCCTGGTCACGGACGGGTGACCGGGCCGGAGATCTACGGGGCGTGACGCGGCGTCAGAGCCGCACCACGCGTCTGCCCTCCGCGGCGCCCCGGGTGTCCAGGACGGGGCAGGCGGCGAGGTCCCAGTCGGCGGAGCGGTACTCGGCGTGCTCCTGGAGGAGCACGACCAGGTCGCTGCCGGTGAGGGCGTGGGCGCGCGAACGCTGCCGGGGGACGGGGATGCCGTCCACCTCGAAGCGCTCGACGTACGGGTCGTGGTAGGTGAGCCGGGTGCCGAGGGCGCCGAGCGCGCGGGCCACGGCGTAGGCCGGTGACTCCCTGGTGTCGGAGATGTCGGCCTTGTAGGCGACGCCGAGCAGGGTGACGCGGGCTTCGGCGGGGTCCTTGCCGGCTTCGACGAGCAGGTCCCGGGCGCGTTCGGCGACGTGCTCCGGCATCGCGTCGAGGACGGCGCGGGCGGCGCCCAGGGTGCGGAAGGTGAAGCCCTGTGCGGCGGCGTGGGTCATCAGGTAGCGGGGGTCGACGGGGATGCAGTGGCCGCCGACTCCGGGGCCGGGCCTGAACGCGGTGAAGCCGAAGGGCTTGGTGTCCGCGCAGCGCAGCACGTCCCAGATGTCGATGCCGACCCGGTCGCAGTAGACGGCGATCTCGTCGACCAGGGCGATGTTGACGTACCGGTAGGCGTTCTCGAGGAGTTTGGCCATCTCCGCCTCCCGGGTCCCGGCGGCGACGACGACCTCGTCGACGAGCCGCTCGTAGAACGCGGTGGCGTGCTTGGCGCAGAGGGTGGTGCAGCCGCTGACGACCTTCGGTGTGGTGCGCAGGCTGTAGCGGCGGTTGCCGGGGTCGATGCGCTCGGGGGAGTACGCCAGGTGGAAGTCCTCGCCGACGCGCAGTCCGTGCGCTTCGAGGAGGGGCCGGACGATCTCCTCCGTGGTGCCCGGGTGGCTGGTGGACTCGACGCAGACCAGCACGCCGGGTTCCAGGTGGCGGGCCACGGTGCGAACCGCCGAGGTCAGCGGCAGCAGGTCCGGTTCGCCGGACTCGGTGAGGCCGGTGGGCACGCAGATGACGACGGTGTGGGCACCCGCGAGGATGCCGGGATCGGTTCCGGCCCGGAACCCCGCCGCGTACATCGCGGCGATGTCCTCGTCGGGGATGTCCTCGATGTGGGAGCGCCCCCGGTCCAGCCCCTCGACGACGTCGGCGCCGATGTCGTAGCCGACGGTCGCCAGCCCCGCCTCGCAGGCCCTGCGGGCCAGCGGAAGACCGACGTAGCCGAGACCGACCACGGCGACTTCTGTGAACATGCGTCGCTCCCCCGTGATTCACTCCGAACGGCGAAGTTGAATCAAAGATTCCGTTTGCAGTAACAGGATTACACGCGGTTACGGGGTATCGCGCAATGAATCCCCTTCTTCCCCCGCATGAGTGAAACCTTCTGCTTTCAAGTTCACGCGGACCGTCGCGCCGGGCGGCGCGGGGTTCCCCAGGGCCTCCGCCGCGCGGGCGGCGAGGGTGCGGCGGCAGACCTTGCCCGTGGGCCTGAGCGGCATCCGGTCGAGCACCAGCAGGTACTCGGGGAACTTCCGTCGCTCCAGCCCCCGGGCCCGGAGGCGGTCCGTCACAGAGTCCAGGGACGGCGCGGGCGCTCCCGGGGCCGGCCGTACGCACGCGCAGAGCCGCTCCCCGAACTCCTCGTCCGGCACGGGCACGCACACCGCCTCGGCAATGTGGGGGTCGGCGCCCAGCTCGTGCTCCACCTCGGCCGGGCTGATCGTGTAACCACCCCTGATCACCACGTTCTTGAGACGGCCGAGCACCCGCAGCCGCCCCTCCGCGTCGAGTGCCCCGAGGTCGCCGGAGCGGACCCAGCCGGTGGGCGTGCGGTAGCGGGCGTCGAGTTCGGGCGCGCCCACGTAGCACAGCGGGGTCATCGGCCCCTTGGCCTGGATCTCGCCGGGCTCCCCCGGAGCCGCCGGGGTGCCGTCCGGGCGGACGATCCGGATCGCGGCCACGGTGGGGTCGGGAGTGCCCGCCGTCCCTCCGCCCGGTTCGGCGGTGTGGCAGTTGACGCCGTCCGAGGAGCCGTACACGGTGACGACCGGCACGCCGAAACGTTCCCGGCAGGCGGTCGCGGTCGAGGCGGGCAGCGCGGCGCCGCTGGAGACGAGGGCCCGCAGACCGGTGGTGTCCTCCCCCGGCAGGCGGGGGAGGTCGGCCATCCGGCGCAGCATGGTCGGCACCCCGAAGACGTGGGTGGGCCGGTCGTCGGCGACCGCCCGGAGGGCCTCGCGGGCGTCGAACCGCTCGCGCACGATCAGGGTCGCGCCGAGCGCGGCGAGCGCGACCGGGACGCCCAGCGATCCGTACGAGGAGGCCAGCGGGACGAGGACGAGGAACCGGGGCGTTCCGGCGGGGAAGCCGGCCAGCGCCCTGACGTACGCGGCCCGGCCCCCGGCCATCGCCTGGTGGCTGTAGGCGACCATCTTCGGCTCGGTCTCGGAGCCGGAGGAGACGAGGAGCCGGGCCGGCGCGGTGGCCGCGGCGGGCGGCTCCGCCGGCCGGAACGTCCCGCCGGGCGCGGTCCGGTCCAGTCGGCGCACTCCGGGGGGCGCGGTGGACGCGGTGGTGAACACGGCCCGCAGCCGAGGGAGTCCGGCCGCCGCCTCGATGTCCTCGGGCTCGCCGAGGACGGCTCCGGCCGCCCTGGAGCGGGCGAGCAGGCTGCGGGTGTCCCTGACCCCTCCGCCGAGCGGGTAGGGCAGCGCGACCGCGCCGAGGGCGTAGACGGCCAGTTCCGCCACGGCGGCCCGGCGGCCGTTGGGCAGCCGGAGGGCGATGACGTCGCGGGCGCCGAGCCCCGCCTCCGCGAACAGGCCCGCGACGCGGAGCACTTCGGCGTACAGCTCGGCGTAGGTGAGGGTGCCGCGGTCGTCCACCAGCGCCTCGCGGTCCGGGGCGGCCAGGGCGTTCTCCCGGAAGAGGGTGAAGAGGTCGGCGTCCGGGCACAGGCCCCGGGCCTCCCACGCCTTGCGGTCGGCACGCGGGACCCGGTCGGGCAGCTCCAGGCCGTTCCGGGAGCGCCAGGGAGCTTCCCGCACGGTGTGCGTCGCGGTCATCGGTTCTGCCTTCACGTCGAACGGGGCGAGCCGCGCGCAGGACGGACTCGCCCGGGGGCGGCGGGCGGGTTTCTGACGGGCCGACACGGGCGGGCACCGGCGCGTGGAGGCGCGCCGGTGCCACGGGCGGGCGAGGCGGACCGGCCGCGCCGGCACGGGCGCGGGGCGGTCCGCGGCGACGGGTTCCGTCAGCGCGGAAGGACGGCCGTGGGCACCGGCCCGCCGGATATCGGCGCCCGGCCCGGCACGGGCGCCGACGCGGGCGCGGGCGCGGGGACGGCGGAAGGAGCGCGGAAGTCGTCCCGAGGACCGTGGGGGCGCGTCACGCGGAGGTCTCCTCGGTGAACGTCCAGGGCGCGGCGGGGCGGGCGTACGGAAGGCGCGCGTCGGGCGGGAGGACCGCCCGGGCGAAGGCCGGTTCGGCGGCGAGGGCGGCCAGGTCGGTGCGGACCGCGACGGACGGCAGTCCCGCCGCCCGCAGTTCGGCCAGCCACGCCTCGGTCGTCCGGCCGCGCAGCCGCTCCCCCACGGTGCCGGCGCCGGCGGCGCCGACGGTCCGGGCGACCTCCCCGGGCCTGGACCGCGCCTCGGCCCCCAGACAGAGCAGTCCGTCGGCGGTGGGCAGCGGGCGGTCGAGCGGGGAGAGGGCGATCCGCCGGTCCGCGCGGGGGACCAGAGCGGCGGCGGAGAGCAGCGAGGACCTCGCGCGGCAGCCCCGGCGGGTGTGCTCGCGGGCCAGGAGTCCGGCGAGGACGGCCTGGGCCAGGACCAGGCCCCCGAGGACGTCGGTGACGGTCATCAGGGAGGGGGCCGGGGCCTCGTCCGCGGGGCGCAGCGCGGCGGCGAGGCCGCCGTGCACCTGGGCGAGGTAGTCGGTGCCGATCGGCGGGACCGGACCGAGGGCGGTGCCGAAGCCGGAGGCGGAGGCGTACACGAGGCGGGGGTTGAGCGCGTGCAGCGCGTCGGCGTCCAGGCCGAGGGCCCGGTCCTTGCCGGGGGCCCAGTTGTGCAGGAAGACGTCGGCGCCGGCGGCCAGTTCGCCGACGGCGTCCCGCCCCCGCCGGGTGGTGAGGTCCGCCTCGACGACGGACTTGTCGTGGTTGAGCGCGGAGAACCGGACCGAACAGCCTCCGGCGACCGGAGGCTGCGCGCGCTGGGGGTCGCCGCCGGGGGGCTCGACGCGGACCACCTCGGCGCCGAGCATCCGCAGGACGTGTCCGGCCATGGGGCCCTGGACGCGGCGGGCCGATTCGACGACCCGGACGCCGGCCAGCGGCAGCGCCGCGTCACCGGCGGGTGCGGTCGCGGTCACCGGCGCGGGGCCGTCGAGGAGGGCCGGTTCGACCGTCCAGGGGGCGAGGCCGGGCGGTGGCGCCGTCGTCTCCCCCACCCGGACGACCGACACGCCGTGCGCGGCGCCCGCGGCGCGCACGGCTTCCAGGGAGTGGGCCAGGACGGCGGCGGGGAGTTCGGGGGGCAGGGGGCAGACGGCGGTCCCGAAGCGGGACTGGAAGGGCAGCCAGCCGCGTCCGGCGGTGCGGGGCGGCACGCCTAATCGGCTCCAGAACCCGGCCCAGGCCGCGGGGTCGAGGGTCTCGATCTCGACGCGCGCGCCGTCGGCGGTGACGAGCGTCGCGAGTCCGGCGGCGGCGGGCGGCGCGGGGTCGTCGTCCGGGGTGGTGGCGGCGGCCAGGTACTGGGTGACCGTGAGGAGCGCGCCCTGGGCGAGGGAGGTTCCGGTGCGCAGCGGGGGGCGGCCCTGGGCACGGGCGAACAGGGCCGCCGTGACGCCCTGCGCGGCGAGCACGCCGGTCACCGTGGAGACGTAGTCCGCGGCGAGCGGCGCGGGGGCTCCGGTGGCCCGGCCGTGCACGTGCATGACACCGCAGGCGGCCTGCGCGGCGCGCTCGTCCCCCGCGTCGACGCCGACCGGTCCCGCGCCGCCGACGGTCCACGAGGGGCGGTCGGCGGCGGCGCCGGGCAGGGCTCCGAGGGTGTGCCCGAGCAGCTGCCGGGCGACGGTCCGGGCGGTACCTGCGGGCGTGGACGGGGCCCTGACACCGGCCTCCTCGGGCAGGCTCACGTACGCCGACCGCCTTCCCCGCCTCGCCGCATCGCCGTCCCTCTCCCGCTCGAAACGATCTTTTCCTCCGGATGTGAACGGAGGGAGGGCGGCCGGGGGCACGGCGCCGGCCCCGCTTCATCCGCAAGGAGCAGCGCTCGCAAGGCTGTCCGGTGGCGCTCCGGCGCCGGGGGCGGCCGCCATGGCGGTGGCGCGCATCGCGCCGTCCGGAACTATGGTGTCCCACCACATACGACGGTGACCTGCGTGTTCCTACGGTGTGGCGACACCCGGACGTCCCCCGTACCTGCCTGGAAGTGGTGCACATGGCCGCCGCAACAACCGCTCCCACACCCCCCGGACCCCTCAAGCGCATCGTCGCCGCCAGCCTGATCGGCACCACCATCGAGTGGTACGACTTCTTCCTCTACGGGTCCGCCGCCGCGCTCGTCTTCAACGAGCTGTTCTTCCCCGAGTCGGACCCCCTCGTCGGCACGCTGCTCTCCTTCCTCACCTACGCCGTCGGCTTCGCCGCCCGGCCGCTCGGCGCGCTGGTGTTCGGGCACTACGGGGACCGGCTCGGGCGGAAGAAGCTGCTGGTGCTGAGCCTGCTGCTGATGGGCGGGGCCACCTTCGCGATCGGTCTGCTGCCCACGCACGCGACGGTGGGGTCGGCCGCCCCGCTGCTGCTCACCGCGCTGCGGCTGGTGCAGGGCTTCGCCCTCGGCGGCGAGTGGGGCGGGGCCGTGCTGCTGGTGTCGGAGCACGGCGACGCGAGGCGGCGGGGCTTCTGGGCGTCGTGGCCGCAGACCGGCGCCCCGGCCGGCCAGCTGCTCGCCACCGGTGTGCTGTCGGCGCTGACCGCGCTGCTGTCCGAGCAGGCGTTCACCTCGTGGGGCTGGCGCATCCCCTTCCTGCTCTCCGGCGTGCTGGTGATGGTCGGCCTGTGGATCCGGCTCTCCGTCGACGAGTCGCCGGTCTTCAAGGCCGCGCTCGCCGCCGCCGAGGAGCGCGGGGCCGCCGGCGGCGCCGAGAAGCCGCCGCTCGTCGCCGTCCTGCGCGACCACTGGAAGGACGTCCTCATCGCGATGGGCGCCCGCATGGCCGAGAACATCTCCTACTACGTCATCACCGCCTTCATCCTCGTCTACGCGACCACCTCGGTCGGCCTGTCCAAGCAGACCGCGCTCAACTCCGTCCTCATCGGCTCCACCGTGCACTTCGCCGTCATCCCGCTCTGGGGCGCGCTCTCCGACCGGATCGGCCGCCGCCCGGTGTACCTGATCGGCGCGGTCGGCGTCGGCGCCTGGATGTTCCCCTTCTTCGCCCTCATCGACCGGGGGTCCTTCGGCAGCCTGCTGCTCGCCGTGACCGTCGGCCTGGTCCTGCACGGTGCCATGTACGCCCCGCAGGCCGCGTTCTTCTCCGAGATGTTCGCGACCCGGATGCGGTACTCCGGCGCCTCGATGGGCGCCCAGTTCTCCTCCGTCGCGGCCGGCGCGCCCGCCCCGCTGATCGCGACGGCGCTCCTCACCGAGTACGACAGCTCGACCCCGATCGCCCTGTACGTGATCGCCGCCGCGCTGCTCACGGTGGTGGCCGTCGCCTGCGCCCGGGAGACCCGCAACGCCGACCTGGCCGGGGCCGACGGACCGAGCGCCGCGCCCGCCCGCGTCGGCGCCGACGTCTGACCCCTCCGGGCGGAGAGCCGGCCCCGCGCCCCGGGAGGGGAGCGCGGGGCCTTCGCCGTACCGGGTCAGTCGCGGGAGACGGCCGAGGACAGGGCGTGCAGGCGGAGCGCCAGCTGTATCTCCAGGGCACGGGAGGGCGACTGCCAGTCCGGGCCGAGGAGCCGGCCCACCCGCTCCAGCCGCTGGGCCACCGTGTTCACGTGGACGTGCAGGTCGTCCTTGGTGCGGGCCGGGCTCATGCCGCAGGCGAAGTACGCGTCCAGGGTGCGCACCAGGTCGGTGCCGCGGCGCCCGTCGTAGGCGACGACCTGGCCTATCGTGCGCTCCACGAAGCCGCCGATGTCCCGCCCGTCGGCGAGCAGTAGCCCGAGGAAGCCGAGGTCCTCGGCCGCCGCGCCCTCGCCCGCGCGGTGCAGCAGCCGGAGCGCGTCGAGGCAGCGGCGGGCCTCCTGGTACGCGGCGGCCACCTGGTCGGGGTGGTCGAGGGGCGCCCGCACGGGCGCGGAGGCGCCGACGGTGACGGGTTCGCTCAGGGCGCCGCCGAGGTGTCGGGCGGCCTGGCGGGCCAGTTCGGCGGCGTCCTCCCCGGGGCGCAGCGGCAGCAGGAGGACCGTGCCCCCGTCCCGGGCGGAGGCGAGGCCGCTGCGGGTGGCGGCGAGGTGGGAGGCGGCGGACCACAGGCGCTGCCGGTCGGCGCCCTCCCGGCCCTGCGGCTCGGCCCGGCCGGCGGGGCCCGCCCGGTCGATGCCGGCGGCGAGCACCACGTGCGGCGCGGCGCTGTCGGTGCGGAGGCGGGCGGCGCGCTCGCGCAGCAGGCGGCGGTCGCGGTCGGGGGCGTCGAGGAGGTCGTCGAGGAGCTCGCCCCGTACCCGCTGTTCGGCCTCGCCGGCCGAGCGGCGGGCGAGCAGCAGCAGGGAGGTGACGAGCGCGGCCCGCTCCAGGGTGCGCAGGTCGACGGGGTCGAGGCCGGGCCGGCCGCGCAGGACGAGCGCGCCCAGGTGCTCGCCGCCGGCGGAGACGGCCGCCACCCAGTCGTCGCCGTCCCTGACCGCGTGTCCGCCGGCCCGGCGGGCGGCGCCGGCGGTGGTCTCGGTGAACTCGACGGTGCCGCCGAGGACCTCGGAGACGGCCTCGGCGACGTCGTGGACGCCGCCGCCGCGCAGCACCAGCTCGGAGAGGCGGTCGTGGACCTCGGAGGCGCGCTCGATGACGGCGCTGTGCTCGCGGATGATGTCGTTGGCCCGCTCCAGCTCGGCGAGGGCGGAGCGGGTCTCGGCGAGCAGGTTGGCGGTGTCGATGGCGACGGCCGCGTGGGCCGCGAAGGAGCCGAGGAGGGCGACCTGCTCGCGCTCGAAGACCCTGGCCCTGCGGTCGGCGGCGAAGAGCACGCCGATGACCTGGCTGCCGAGGCTGAGCGGCACGCCGAGGATGGCGACCAGGCCCTCGTCGCGGACCGCGGTGTCGATGGTGCGGGTGTGCTGGAAGCGCGCGTCGTCGAAGTAGTCGTCGGTGACGTACGGCCGGGCGGTCTGGGCGACAAGACCGCCGAGCCCCTCGCCCATGCCCAGCCTCAGCTGCTGGAAGCGGGCCGACACGGAGCCCTCGGTGACCCGCATGTAGGTGTCGCCGGCCGCCGGGTCGTTGAGGCTCAGGTAGGCGACCTCGGTGCCGAGGAGGGAGCGGGCGCGCTGGACGATGGCGCGCAGCACGGCGTCGAGGTCACGGAGTCCCGCGAGGTCGTGGGCGGTGGCGAAGAGCGCGGACAGCTCGGCCTCGCGCCGCCGCCGGCCCTCCAGCTCGGCGCGCACCCGCAGCGCGAGCTGCTTGGCCTCTTCGAGCCCGGCCAGCGCTTCGGGCCCCGCGCCGCTCGCGCGGGCGAGGAGCACGGGCCGGTCGTATGCCTCCGTGGCGGCTCCCCGGGCGAGGAGTTCCAGATAGGAGACGTGTTCGTGGGACATGGACACAGGGATACCTGCCGGAGGTGGGCCGGCACCACCCTGTGGACGACTTCCTGTGGACAACTCCTGTCCGGGGGGCCGGGGCCGTCAGTGGGCGGTCCAGCCGCCGTCGAGGGCGAGGGAGGTTCCGGTGATGAAGGCGGCCTGCGGGGTGCAGAGGTAGGCGACGGCCTCGGCCACCTCCTCGGGTTCGACGAGGCGCTTGAGGGCGGAGTCCTTGAGCAGGACCTCGGTGAGGACGCGGTCCTCGGGGATGCCGTGGACGGCGGCCTGGTCGGCGATCTGCCGTTCGACGAGCGGGGTGCGGACGTAGCCGGGGCTGACGCAGTTGGAGGTGACGCCGTGCGGGGCGCCTTCCAGGGCGGCGGTCTTGGAGAGCCCCTCCAGGCCGTGCTTGGCGGCCACGTACGCCGACTTGAAGGGGGAGGCGCGCAGTCCGTGGACGGAGGAGAGGTTGACGACGCGGCCCCAGCCCTGGGCGTACATGTGCGGCAGGGCGCCCCGGATGAGCCGGAACGGGGCCTCCAGCATCACCGTGAGGACGGTGTGGAAGGCCTCGGGCGGGAAGGACTCGATGGGGCGGACGAGCTGGAGGCCGGCGTTGTTGACGACGATGTCGGCGCCGGTCGCGGCCTCCTCGGCGGCGTCCAGGTCGGTGAGGTCGAGGAGGTGGGGTTCGACGGCCCCCGGGAGGCCGCCGGCCCGGGCGGCGAGTTCCTCCAGGCCCTCGGCCGCGCGGTCGACGGCTCTGACCCGGGCGCCCGCGGCGGCGAGGCGCAGCGCGCAGGCGCTGCCGATGCCGCCGGCCGCGCCGGTGACGAGCGCGGTGCGGCCGCCGAGGTCGAGGTCGAGGGCCGCCGGGCGCGGCGGCCCTGCCGGGGCGGGGTGGCCGGCCGGGCCGGACGCGGGGGTGCCGGCGGCGGTGTCGGGGGCGCTCATGCTCCGCACCCTATGAACGGGCCGGGGCCGCACCGATGTGCGCCCGGCCCATACTTCAGCCGCGGCCTGTGGTGCGGAACCACGTGGGTTCGTCGGCGAGGGCCTTCTCGATCCGCCGGAGGGAGAAGCGCTTTATCTCGGGGAGGGCGTCGGTCTCGAACCAGCCGACGTCGGTCGACTCGTCGTCGTTGACCCGGGCCTCGCCGCCGACGGCCCGGCAGGCGAAGGTCACGTCCATGAACTGGCAGATGTCGCCGTTGCCGTAGACGACCGGCTTGCGCAGCGTCTCGACGAGGAGGACCCGCTCGGCCACGCACACGACGCCGGTCTCCTCCTCGACCTCGCGGACCGCCCCGTCCGCGGGCTGCTCGCCAGGCTCGACGATGCCGCCGATCACGGACCAGGCGCCGTTGTCGGCGCGGCGGCCCAGCAGCACCCTGCCCCGGTCGTCGAGGACGACGGCGCTGACCCCGGGCAGGAAGAGGAGCTGGTGCCCGGCGGTCTTGCGCAGTTCGCGGATGAAGTCAGGGGTAGCCATGCGACCGACCCTAGATCATCGTCCCGGGCGGCCCCCGGGGTCAGGACCGCGTGCGGCGGGCCCGTACGGCGCGGGCGGCGGCCCAGCCGAGTCCGGCGGCCGCCACGGCGGCGAGCAGGGCCTCCGGGAGGGTGCCGAGCCGGGTCGCGGGGGTCAGCGTGGAGCGCAGGGGGACCTCCTCGACCAGGTAGTCGGGGGTGAACATGGCGGTCCGGGAGACGATCTCGCCGTCGGGACGGATGATCGCGCTGACGCCGCTGGTGACCGGGACGACCACGGAGCGGCTGTGTTCCACGGCCCGCACGCGGGACATGGCGAGCTGCTGGTAGGTCATCTCGCTGCGGCCGAAGGTGGCGTTGTTGCTGGGGACGGTGAGCAGCTGCGCGCCGTGGGTGACGGTGTCGCGGACGGCCCAGTCGAAGGCGGCCTCGTAGCAGGTGGCGAGGCCGACCTCGGTGCCGGCCAGGTCGAAGACGCCGACCTCGGTGCCCGCGCCGAAGTCGCGGGCCACGCGGTCCACGTTGCTGTTGAAGAGGCGGACGACCGACCGCATCGGGATGTACTCGCCGAAGGGCTGGACGTGCCGCTTGTCGTAGGTGGCGACGGGTCCGCGGCCGGGCTCCCACTGGATGAGGGTGTTGCGGAGCTTGCCGGTGGGCGGGGCGATCACGGCGCCGACGACCGTGGGCGCCTTGACGGCCTCGACGGCCCCCTCGATGACGGCGGCGGCGTCCGGGTTGGCGTAGGGGTCGATGTCGGAGGAGTTCTCCGGCCACAGGACGAAGTCCGGCTGGGGCTTGGTCCCGGCTTTCACCTCCGCGGCGAGTTCGCGGGTGCGGGCGGCGTGGTTGTCGAGCACCTGGCGGCGCTGGGAGTTGAAGTCGAGGCCGAGCCGGGGGACGTTGCCCTGGATCGCGGCGACGGTGGCGGTGCCGTCCTCGGGGGCGTCGCTGACCAGGGGCAGGGCGGCGAAGGCGCCGGTGACCGGGACCAGGACGGAGAGCGCGGCGGCGGCCAGCGGGCCGCGCGGGACGGTGCCGGTGGCGCGGTGGAGGCGGAACACGCGGACCGCCTCGTAGAGGCCGAAGCCGCACAGGGCGACGGCGAAGCCGAGGACGGGGGTGCCGCCGACGGCGGCGAGCGGGAGGAAGACGCCGTCGGCCTGGCCGAAGGCGATCTTGCCCCAGGGGAAGCCGCCGAAGGGCACGCGCGCGCGTGCCGCCTCGGCGAGGATCCACACCCCGGCGGCGAAAACCGGCCACCAGGGCAGCCGGGAGACGGCGGCGATGCCGAGTCCGGCGGCGGCGACGAAGAGGGCCTCGACGGCGGCGAGGGCGAGCCACGGCACCGGGCCGACCTCCTCGCCGGTCCAGACGAGGAGCGGCAGGAGGAAGCCGAGTCCGGCGAGGTGACCGAGGCCGAAGCCGGCCCGGAGGCGGCGGCCGTACAGGCTCCAGCCGAGGAGGGCGAAGGCGGGCAGCGCGAGCCACCACAGGGGCCGCGGCGGGAAGCTCAGGTAGAGCAGGACGCCGGAGAGCAGGGCCGCTCCGGGGCGGACGAACCGCGCGGCCCGGGCGAACCGGCGCGGCCGGTCGTCGGTCGCGGACGCGTCGTCGGCGGCTCCGGCCGCCTCGGGGGTGATGGTGGTGCTCACCTTGCGGAGTGTACGGGGCGTGCCTGTTGACGCCCGGCCCGGCACGGTGCGGGGCCGGGCCCCGCGCCCGGGCCTCCGGGGCCGTGCCACCCGCTGCGCGCGCGTGCCGGTCAGGCGCCTGCGGGGGTCTGCGGCGGGGCGGGGCGGCGGAGGTGGCCGCGGATGGAGTCCACCGCTCCTTCCGCGCCGTCGACGGTGACGGTGAAGCTCCGCCCGTCGGCGAGGCGCACCACCAGGCCCTCACCCCGGCGGACGACGACGGCGGTGTCCCGGTCGGGGCGCCAGCGGTAGCCCCAGCCGCCCCAGTGCCGGGGGGTGACGCGGGGGGCGTAGTCGGCTTCGACGACCTCGGCGAGCGGGATGGTGCGGCGCGGGAGGCCGATGTGGCCGCAGCGGACCTCCATGGCCCGCTCGTCGACGCGGACCTCCACGTGGACGAAGGCGAGGGTGCCGAAGAGGACGAGGAGTCCGGCGGCGACGCAGCCGAAGACGGCCATGACGAGGGCGGTGACGCCGGAGGTCCAGGGGGATGCGACGGCGAGGGCGATCCCGAGGGCCAGGAAGGCGGCACCGGCCGCGGCGGCGACCCACTGGAAGCGGTTGGTCGCGCGGCCGGTCCAGACGGCGGGCCGGAGCCCGCCGGTGCCCTCCTGCCGGGATTTCTTCCTCATATCGGGAATATTACCCGGCTATGTCCGGTTTCAGCGCGCCGAAGTGGAGCGCTCCGGTCACCCTGAGTGACGGCTCAGAGCGAGGGGGCCGGGGCGGCGGCCAGGAGGCGGCCGGCGGCATACGCGAGGGCGGCGGCGGGGAGCGGCCCGGGGCGTCCGCTCAGCAGGACGGAGAGGGTTCCGGTCGGGGCCGCCGAGGGGGCCGGTTCGGCGCCGACGCGGCGCAGCGCCTGGGCGGCGACGGCGTCGGCGGAGCCGTGGAAGACGAGGGGCGGCAGACCGGGGCGGCGGCGGGGGGCCAGGGCGGCGAGGATCCGGTCCTCGACCAGTTCGTAGTGGGTGCAGCCGAGGACGACGGCGCGGACGTCGGGCGGGGTGAGTCCGGCGGCGGCGGTGACGGCCCGGTCGACGGCCTCGGGATCGGCGCGCTCGACGGCGTCGGCGAGGCCGGGGCAGGGCACCTCGGTGACCTCGGCGCCCGCGGCGAACTCGCGGATGAGCCCGCGCTGGTACGGGCTGCCGGTGGTGGCGGGGGTCGCCCAGATGGCGACCTTGCCCCCGGCCGCGGCGGCCGGCTTGATCGCGGGGACGGTGCCGATGACCGGCACGGCCGGTTCGAGGGCGGCGCGCAGGGCGGGGAGGGCGTGCACGGAGGCGGTGTTGCAGGCCACGATCAGCGCGTCCGGCCCCTGGTCGGCGGCGGCCCGGGCGACGGCCAGGGCGCGGCCGGTCAGGTCCTCGGGGGTACGCGGTCCCCACGGCATGCCGTCGGGGTCGTTGGAGAGCAGCAGCTCGGCGTCCGGGCGGAGCCGGCGCACCGCGGCGGCCGCCGCGAGGAGGCCGATTCCGGAGTCCATGAGCGCGATCTTCACCCGGTCACCCTAGCCGATGGGCCCCGCGGGCCCGGCGTTCTGGGGCAGACTGCGGCGAATGAGCACCTTTGCCTGGTTCGCGTGCGCCTCCCTGCTCGTCTGGCTCTGGCTCCTGCTCGGCCAGGGCTTCTTCTGGCGCACGGACCAGCGCCTGCCCCGGAACCCGGGGCGCCCCGGCGGCGGCCACGCGCACGCGGGGGCGGAGGGGTGGCCCGGTGTCGTGGTGGTGGTCCCGGCGCGGGACGAGGCCGGGGTGCTGCCGCTGAGCCTGCCGTCGCTGCTGGCCCAGGACTATCCGGGCCGGGCCGAGGTGATCCTGGTGGACGACGGGAGCACGGACGGGACGGGACGGCTGGCCGGCGAGCTGGCCGCGCGCCACGGCGGGCTGCCGCTCACGGTGGTGTCGCCGGGCGAGCCGGGACCGGGGTGGACGGGGAAGCTGTGGGCGCTGCGGCACGGCATGGCGCTGGCACGCGCGCGGGGGCCGGAGTTCCTCCTCCTCACCGACGCGGACATCGCCCACGGGACCGACAGCCTGCGCCGGCTGGTGACCGCGGCCCTGGACGACGACCGGGACCTGGTCTCGCAGATGGCCCGGCTGCGGACGGCGGGCTTCTGGGAGCGGCTGGTGGTCCCGGCCTTCGTCTACTTCTTCGCCCAGCTCTACCCCTTCCGCTGGATCAACGCCGACCGGCCGCGCGCGACGGCCGCGGCCGGGGGGTGCGTGCTGCTGCGGACGGAGACGGCGGTGGCGGCCGGGGTGCCGGACACGATCCGCACGGCGGTGATCGACGACGTGTCGCTGGCACGGGCGGTGCGGGCGGCCGGCGGGCGGATCTGGCTGGGGCTGGCCGAGGGGGTGGACTCGGTGCGCCCCTATCCCGGACTCGGGGAGCTGTGGCGGATGGTGACGCGGAGCGCGTACGCCCAGCTCCGCTACCGCCCGTCGCTGCTCCTGGGGACGGTCGCCGGGCTCGCGCTCGTCTATCTGGTGCCGCCGGCCGCGCTGGCGGCGGGACTCGCGGCCGGGGACGCGCCCGCGGCGTGGGCGGGCGGGGCGGCGTGGGCGGTGATGGCGGGGACGTACGCGCCGATGCTCCGCCACTACCGCCAGCCGGTGTGGACGGCTCCGCTGCTGCCGTTCACTGCCTCGCTCTATCTGGTGATGACGGTGGATTCGGCGGTGCTCCACCACCGCGGGCGGGGCGGGGCCTGGAAGGGGCGGGTCCACCCGGGAGGCCGGACGGCGGCACGGGACGCGGAATTCACTCCCCGACACGGGGAGTAACACGGCGAATTCGGCGCGTGTACATCCTGCCCTTCGGTGCCGGATTGACGATTCGGCGTACCCAAGATCACTTCTTTCACTCCTTCCGGTCGCCTTTTCTTTATCCGTTCTTCATACCGGACCGGAGGTTCGGCGCCGGTCGGGCCGACCCATCGGTAACCCCCTCTCAGCTCGGGTTTTGCGCGATCATGGGACAGTCGCGTGCCCGTTTTTGGCACGTTCGCTCTGATTGGGGATCCACGGCCGCCGGAAGCCCGTCAAAGAAGCTGTTGAGCGGGCTCCCCAATCAGCAGATCGTGGGCTTAACTTATGTGCCATGACCTCCCCCCGCTCCAGCTATGGAGGCGGTTACCACACCGCGCCGTCCTTCTCGGACACCCCTATCTACGACTCCCTGGTCGCGGAGCGGGGCACGCCTCAGATCGCCCCGATCCGAGTGCCCGCCGCGTACGAGGCCCCCGTCGGTTACCCGGCGCCCGCGCCGACCGGCTCCTACCTGCCGGCGCTCCCGGCGGCCCTGCCCGCCCTCCCGTCCGCGCCGTCCCCCCAGCCGGCGCCCGCGTACCACGGCGGCGGCTACGGATACCCGCAGCCGGCCCCGCAGATGCAGATGGCGCCCGCGCCGCTGCAGCCTGCGCCCACGCCGTACATCCCGCAGCAGCCCGCGCCGCCGCGCGGCTACCCGGGGGGACCGGTCCCGCAGCCGGCCCGCCCGATGGCCACCGGCTACGAGGCGATGCGCCCGGCCGCCGCGCGCCCCGCACCGGCGCCGGTCCCGGCCCCCGCGCAGTACCACGACCCGTACAACCGCCCCTACCAGGGCGGCGGTTACTGACGGGCCGCGGAGCCCGTCTCCCCGGGGACGGAGCGGCTGGCAGGATTGGGTCCATGGCTGATCCCGTCCTCCGCTCCGTCCACGTCCACCCGGTGAAGGCCCTGCGCGCGCTCGACCGCGCGGAGGCCGAGGTGCAGCCCTGGGGCCTCGCGCACGACCGCCGCTGGGCGGTGGTCGACGCCCGCGGCACGGTCATGACCCAGCGCCGTCACCCCCGGCTCGCCCTCGCGTCCGCCGAACCCCTCCCGGACGGCGGCCTGCGGCTGACCGCGCCCGGCCGCGAGCCGCTCGTGGTCGCGGTGCCCGAGCCCTCGGCCACGCTGACCACGGACATCTTCGACCAGGCCGTGGAGACGGTGCCGGCCGGTGCGGCGGCCGCCGCCTGGTTCTCCGCCTACCTGGAGACCGACGCGCGCCTCGTACACCTGGACGCGCCCGAGCACCGGCGCCCGGTCGACCCCGCCCACGCGCGGCCCGGCGAGACCGTCAGCCTCGCCGACGGCTACCCGCTGCTCGTCACCTCCACCGCCTCCCTCGACGCGCTGAACGCCCTGGTCGAGCAGGGCGACCACGCCCACGAGGGCCCGCTGCCCATGAGCCGCTTCCGGCCCAACCTGGTCGTCGACGGCACCGCGGCGTGGGCGGAGGACGGCTGGACCCGGCTCGCCGTGGGCGAGGTGACCTTCCGGGTGGCCAAGCCGTGCGGCCGGTGCGTGGTGACCACCACCGACCAGCTCACCGCCGCGCGCGGCAAGGAGCCCCTGCGGACGCTCGGCCGGCACCGGAAGCTGAACGGGAAGCTCGTCTTCGGCCAGAACCTCGTCCCGGAAGACCGGGGGACCGTCCGCGTCGGCGACCCGGTGAAGATCCTCGACTGAGCCCGGCCCCCTCCCCGCTCGACAGGCGAACCGCGCACCCCGCGGGCACACTCGTCGGAGGAGCGACGAACGAGGGGGTTCCTGACATGCGCGCGGTCACCGGACTCTGGCGCTGGCGGCGCAATCCCCTGCGCCGCGGGACGGACCTGGTCGAGGCGTGGGTGGCACTCGTGGCCGCCGTCGCGCTGTGCGTGGCGACGCCCGCGGCCGGCTGGGCGGCCGGGGCCGCGGCGCAGCGCTCGCTCCAGCGCGCCGTCCACGCCCAGCAGGCCGGGCGCGTGGCGACCACGGCCCAGGTGCTCCGCTCCGCCCCGACGCCGCCGAGCGCCGCCGCGTCGAGCGAACAGGCGGCCGCACAGCGCTTCCGGCGGGCGGTCGTGGCCCGCTGGACCGCCCCGGACGGCACCTCCCGCACGGGCACCGTCACCACCTCCCGGGGCAGTTCCGCGCCCGGTGACTCCTTCGAGCTGTGGACCGACCGGGACGGCCGTCCCGTGGCCGCGCCGCTGGCCGGGGACACCGCCCGGGCCCACGCCGTCCTCGTCGGCCTGATGGTGGCCGCCCTCACCGGAGTCGCCGTCGAGCTCGTCCGGCGGCTGGTGATGCGGCGGCTGCGGCTGCGCCGGTACGCGCGACTGGACCGCGCGTGGGCGTCGGTCGGCCCCGACTGGGGGCGGACCGGCACCGGGAGCTGACGCTGCCACTGGAACCGGAGGTTCCGTGCCCCGTACGGGTGCGGCTCGACGACCCGTCAACCCCGCGCCGTCGCGCGCGCTACGGTGGGGCATCGGATCCACGGTCCAGGAGATTGGATCCACGGTCCAGGAGATCGGATCCAGGAGATCGGATCCACGATCCAGGGGATTGGATCCATGGTCCAGGAGACGGGATCCAAATCATTGGATCCATGATCAGGGTTTTCGGCTCCAGGACCCGGATCCGGTTCAGCGTCGACGCACGAGGCGGGGGCAGAGCACACCCATGGCACAGGGCACGGTCCAGGTGACGCACACCGGCACGTCGCGGTGGCGGCGCCGCACGGGCGAGTACGCCTCCCTCGCCGCCGCGCTGGAGGCGGCCGGTGACGGCGATGTCCTCACCGTCGCGCCCGGCACGTACCGCGAGAACCTCGTCATCACCCGGGCGGTGACCCTGCGGGGGCCCGAGGACGGGGCGGGACCGGTGCGGATCGCGCCGCCCGACGGGGTGCCGCTGACGCTGCGCGCCTCGGCCGTCGTGCAGGACCTGCACATCGAGGGCCAGGACATGGCCGCGCCGGCGCTGCTCGTCGAGGACGGCACGCCCGAACTGCTCGACCTGCGGATCATGACGCGCTCGGCCGCCGGGATCGAGGTGCGCGGACAGGCCCGGCCGACCGCCCGGCGCTGCACGGTCGACAACCCGGCCGGGGTGGGCATCGCCGCCGTCGACGGCGCGGGCGGGGTCTTCGAGGAGTGCGAGGTCGTCGCCGCCGGGCAGGCCGGGGTCTCCGTGCGCGGCGGGGCGCACCCGCGGCTCGAACGCTGCCGGGTGCACCACGCCTCCGGGGCGGGGATCGCCGTGACCGGCGAGGGCAGCGGCCTGGAGGGCATCGGCTGCGAGGTGTACGAGATCAAGGGCGCCGGGCTCCAGATCGCGGCCCGCGCCACCGCGCACCTGGTCGACTCCTCCGTGCACCGCACCTCCGCCGACGGCGTCACCCTCGACACCGACGCCGTGCTGACGCTCTCCGACTGCGACATCCACGACGTGCCCGAGAACGCGGTGGATCTGCGGTCGCGTTCGGTGCTCACGCTCACCCGGTCGACCGTGCGCCGGTTCGGGCGCAACGGACTGTCCGTGTGGGACCCGGGCACGCGCGTGGACGCCCACCAGTGCGAGATCCACGACAGCACGGGCGACTACCCGGCGGTGTGGGTGAGCGACGGCGCGAGCGCCGTCCTCGACGCGTGCCGGGTGCACGACGTGCCGGACGCTCTCTTCGTGCTGGACCGCGGCTCGCGGGTGGACGTGGTCGACAGCGACCTCACGCAGGTGCGCAACACCGCCGTGTCGGTGAGCGACGGCGCCACCGCCCAGCTCGACGACTGCCGGATCAAGGACGCCTCCACCGGGGCGTGGTTCCGCGACCACGGCAGCGGCGGCACCCTCGCCAACTGCACCGTGGACAGCGTGCAGACCGGCGTCATCGTCACCAAGGGCGCCGATCCGACGGTGGAGCGCTGCGTGGTGACCTCCCCCGCCGAGGCCGGTTTCTACGTGTCGGCGGAGGGCCGGGGCACCTTCCACGGCTGCCGCGTCACGGGCAGCGGCGGGTACGGCTTCCACGTGATGGACGGCTGCCGGACGGTGCTGCGCCGCTGCCGGACCGAGCGGTGCGCGCGCGGAGGGTACGAGTTCCCCGAGGACGGGACCGTGGTCGAGGACTGCACGGGCGACGAGAGCGCCGTGCGGACCCCGCCGGTGCCCGAGCCCGCGGTGGCGCCGGTCCTGACGGCCGGCCGGCACTCCCCCGGCCTGCTGGGTGCCTATCCCCCGCCGCGTGCCGCCGCCGCACCGGCCGCGGCACCTGCGGCCGCCCCCGTCCCCGTCCCCGCGCCGCGGTCCTCGGACGACGTGCTCGGCGCGCTCGACGCGCTGGTCGGCCTGGACAGCGTCAAGCACGAGGTGCGGACGCTCACCAACATGATCGAGGTGGGCCGGAAGCGGCGGGAGGCCGGGCTGAAGGCCGCCTCGGTCCGCCGCCACCTCGTCTTCACCGGCAACCCGGGGACCGGCAAGACCACGGTCGCGCGGCTCTACGGCGAGATCCTCGCCTCGCTCGGCGTGCTGGAGAGCGGACACCTGGTGGAGGTCTCCCGGGTCGATCTGGTGGGCGAGCACATCGGCTCGACCGCGATCCGCACCCAGGAGGCGTTCGACCGGGCGCGCGGCGGGGTGCTGTTCGTGGACGAGGCGTACGCGCTGTCGCCGGAGGACTCGGGGCGGGACTTCGGGCGCGAGGCGATCGACACGCTGGTGAAGCTGATGGAGGACCACCGGGACGCGGTGGTGGTGATCGTGGCCGGTTACACCGCCGAGATGGAGCGCTTCCTGACGGTCAACCCCGGTGTGGCGTCCCGCTTCTCACGGACCATCAGCTTCGGCGACTACACGCCGGAGGAGCTGCTGCGGATCGTGCGGCAGCAGACGGACGAGCACGAGTACCGGCTCGCGGAGGGCTCGGACGACGCCCTCCTGACGTACTTCGAGAAGCTGCCGAAGGGTCCGGCCTTCGGCAACGGGCGGACCGCGCGCCAGACCTTCGAGTCGATGGTGGAGCGGCACGCGGGCCGGGTCGCCGCGCTCGCCGAGGCGAGCACGGACGACCTGACCCTGCTCTATCCGGAGGACCTGCCCGAACTGCCCTGATCCGGACGGCCCCGGGCCCGGCCGTCGTCGTCCATGAGGCCGTCGGTCCGCTGGCGGGGCAGCGCGGGCAGCAACCGGTCCAGGAGGGCGGCCCGGCAGGTCGCGAAGGCGGGGTCGGCCTGGTAGTCGGAGTGGCCGAGGACCGGTTCGGGCAGCGGGTGGGCGCGGGTGCGTCCGTACGCGACGGGGTCGCGCAGCTCAGGGGCGTCCACGGCCGGGCGGCCGTCCTCGGCGGGGACGCGGACGGGGCCGCCGATGGGGTCGGTGGCGCGGTGCAGGTTGGTCCAGCAGTGCACGGCCCGGTGGAGTCCGCGCAGCGCGTCGGGGCCGAAGTAGGCGGGGAACCAACGGCCGTAGAGCCGTTCCAGCGGGGAGCCGTAGGTGAGGAGGGCGACCCGGGCGCGGGTGGCGGAGGGCAGCTGCCAGACGGCCGCGGCGGCGAGGACGCTGCCCTGGGAGTGGCCGGAGATGACGAGCCGGCCGCCGGTGTGCCGGGTCCAGGAGCTCATCCGCCAGGTGAGGTCGGGCACGGCCCGCTCGGCGTAGCAGGGCGGTGCGAAGGGGTGGGCGGCGCGCGGCCAGAAGGTGCCGACGTCCCAGAGGATGCCGATGGTGCGGCGGGCGGAGGCGTCCCGGTAGGCGCGGCGGCCCCAGGTGACGAAGAGCAGGAAGCCGAAGCCGATCATCCAGGAGCCGAGCGCCTGGGTGGTGGCGGCGAGGGCGGCGATCGCGGGGTGGGCCCCGGAGAAGGCGCGGCCGGGGACCGCGTCGCTGGCCCAGGCTCCGGCGACGGAGGCGGCGCCGAGCAGCAGCGCGGTGCCGGAGACGACGGCGACGAGGACGGGGGCGGAGTCGGTGAGCGAGGCGCGGGCGCGGCTCGCGGCGATCTGCCCGGTACGGACCGGGTCGGGGCGCTCGCCGGCGTAGTCGGCCTCGACGGCGGCCCGCAGTCGGCGGGCGGCGAGCGCGGTCCGGACGCCGAGGAGCGCGGCCGGCGCGAGCAGCAGCAGGAGCAGGACGGGGATGACGGACGCCTGCCAGCTGAGGAGGACGGGCGGGCCGACGAGGGGGCTGCCGTCGGAGCCGGGGGTGGCGGCCCCGTCGAGCCAGTCCGCGACCCACTGGGCGACGCCGCCGGACATGACCCCGCCGAGCGCGCAGGCCAGCGTGGCGGTGGCGGGCCCGCCGAGTCCGGCGAGGGCGGTGCGCGGGTCGCGTCGGGGGCGCTGGAGCAGCAGGGCGACGGCGCCGAGGGCGACGACGAGGCCGCCCTGGGCGAGGGTGAGGGCCCCGAAGACGGCGTTCCCCGGCAGGGTGCCGGCGGAGTGCCAGCCGGGCCGGTCCCAGGCGGTGTGCAGGGCGGTCAGCGCGAGCAGGGCGAGGGCGGCGGCCGGCAGGCGGGTGAAGAGGGCGCGCTCGACGCGCTGGTCGAGCCGGCGTTCGCTGCGGCCCCGGCCGCAGACCGCCCACAGGACGAGGACGGCGCAGACCGCCAGGGCGGCCCGCAGGGCGAGTCCGCCGGCGGCGAGGGTGCCGGTGTCCTGCCGGGCGGGGGCGGCGGCGAGGGCTCCGGCGACGGTGAGGAGGCCCGCGGCGGTGTGCGCGGCGCGCAGCCGGGCGACGAGCCGCCTCCCGTACCAGAATCCGGGCCGGCCGAGCGCGGGGCGCGGGTCCCCGGCCGGTACGGGGGCGGAGTCGGTGGGCGGGCGCTGGGCCTCGTACGCGCTCCAGGTGCGGTGGGAGAGGTACCAGAGGAGGCCGACGAGGGCGGCCGGGAGGACGGCGGCGAGGGCGAGGCGGCGGCCGGGGACCGACCACCAGCCGCCCCGGTCGGCGGAGAGGAAGCCGAGCCAGGCGCGGCCGTCGGCGCAGGCGGGGGTCCCGGCGCACTGCCAGGCCGTCAGGTCGAGGGCGACCTCGCAGACGGCGGCGGTGAGCAGCACGGTGAGGCTGAGGGCGAGGAGGCGGACGAGGACGCCGTAGAGCCGGACGAGGCCGGGGCGGCCGGCGGCGGGCGGGCGCATCCAGTGCGCGAGGTTGACCACCATGAAGGGCAGGAGCAGCAGCCAGAGCGCGCGGGCGCCGTCGCCCGAGGTGAGGTTGGACCAGACGTACGCCTCCGGCACCGGCCGGGACGCGTACCGCTCGGGATGGTCCTCGGCGTCGAGGTCCTCGGCGCGCCGGTGGACGGCCGCGGTCTCGTCGCCGGTGACCCGGGCGGTCCTGGGGTCGTCCAGCATGGACTGGGGGGTGGCGCCGCCGACTCCGTGGACGAGGAGTTCGAGCGTCGCGCCCCCGTGCTCGGGGGCGGGTGTGGCAGGGGACACTTAGGAGTCTTCCTCTCGTGAGTGGGAGGATGCGACGTCGGCTCCAGGATCGCGGACGACCGCGCGCCCGCGCACGGTCTCTCACCGAATCCGACAGCCATCCCCTCGTCTCCTGCGGAAGGACCGGCCCCGGCGGTGACTGACAATCAGAACCTCCTCGCGGAGCAGCGGCGCGCCCTGATCCTCGACGAGGTGCGGCGCCGCGGCGGCGTACGGGTCAACGAGCTGACGCGGCGGCTCAGCGTGTCGGACATGACGATCCGCCGCGACCTGGACGCGCTGGCCCGGCAGGGCATGGTCGCGAAGGTGCACGGCGGGGCCGTGCCGGTGTCGGAGCCGAGCACGCACGAGCCGGGCTTCGAGGCGAAGTCGGCGCTGGAGCCGAGCGCGAAGGACGAGATCGCGCGGGAGGCGGCGGCGCTGGTGCCGCCGGGTTCGGCGATCGCGCTGTCCGGCGGGACGACGACGTACGCGCTGGCGCGGCACCTGCTCGACGTGCCGGACCTGACCGTGGTGACGAACTCGGTCCGGGTCGCGGACGTCTTCCACGAGGCGCGCCAGGCGGCGGGCGAGGGCCGGGGGGCGCCGACGGTGGTGCTGACGGGCGGGGTGCGGACGCCGTCGGACGCGCTGGTGGGGCCGGTGGCGGACCGGGCGGTCCGCTCGCTCCACTTCGACCTGCTCTTCCTCGGGGTGCACGGGCTGTCGGTGGAGGCGGGGCTGTCGACGCCGAACCTGGCGGAGGCGGAGACGAACGGGTGCCTGATCCGTTCGGCGCGCCGGGTGGTGGTGGTCGCGGACCACACCAAGTGGGGGACGGTGGGCCTGAGTTCGTTCGGCGCGCTGGACGAGGTGGACACCTGGGTGACGGACCGGGGAATGGCGGCGGAGGTGCGGGCCGAGGTCGCGGAGCACGTGCCGGGGCTGCTCGTGGCCGGCGAGACGGCCGCGTGAGCCGTTTCCGGGTGGTCCGCTCGGTGCCGCTGGCGCCGGAGGAGGTGTGGCGGCGGCTGACGGACTGGCCGGCGCACGGCCGGCAGGTGCCGCTGACCCGGACGACGGTCCTGACGCCCGGTCCGAGCCGGGTCGGGACGCGCTTCACCGCGCGCACCGGGCTTGGCCCGGTGGGCTTCGACGACCCGATGGAGGTGGTCCGCTGGGAGCCGCCGCGCGGGGACCGGCCGGGGGTGTGCCGGCTGGAGAAGTACGGGCGGTGGGTGCGGGGCCGGGCGGAGATCGAGGTGGCGGCGAAGGCCGGGGGCTCCCGGGTGGTGTGGACCGAGGAGCTGTCGGTGCGCGGCGTGCCGGGGGTTCTCGACGGGGTGCTGGCGCGGGCGGGCCGGGTGGTGTTCGGCCGGGCGCTGGACGGGCTGCTGGGCGGCCCGCCGGGTGGCGGACGGGCGTGACGCGCACCACTCCTCGAACGGGCTTTCGCCTTGACGGCTTGTCAGCTAGGGTGCCTCTTCCCTCGATACGGGAGGTCCGGTCCATGCCACGCCGACTGCGGCCGGTGGAGCTCGGCTTCACCGCCACCGCGCCCGTCCGCCTCTCCTTCGAGGCCGCCCTGCAGGCTCCGCCCTCGGCGGTCTACCGCTCGATAGCGGTCGAAGTGGGCAGTCTGCCCGCCTGGTTCACGCCGGTCTCCTCGGCCGTCCCGCTGGACGACGGGGCCCGCCGGACGGTCCGGCTGCGCGGCGGGATCCGGTTCGAGGAGACGGTCCTGGCCTCCGAACCGGACCTCCGCTACGCCTACCGGGTGGACCTGACCAACGCGCCCGCGGTGTCCGCGCTGGCCGAGGAGTGGACCATGGCGCAGGAGGGCACCGGGACCCGGCTGCGCTGGACGATGGCGGCCGACGGCCCCGCCCCGTTCCGCACGGGGCTGCGGCTGGCGTCGCCGGGGCTGGGCCTGTCCTTCCGCCGGGCCGCGGCGCTGCTGGACCGGCGGCTCACTCCGGCCAGACGCCCGTCGCCAGGAACCGCTCGATAGCCACCGCGTACGGGGCGATGTCGAGGCCCTGTCCGGCGAGCCAGGCGTCGGAGTAGTACTTGTCGAGGTAGCGCTCGCCGGGGTCGCAGATCAGGGTGACGACGCTGCCGGTGCGCTCCTCGGCGACCATCTCGGCCACGATCTTGAGGGCGCTCCACAGGCCGGTGCCGGTGGAGCCGCCCGCCTTCCGCCCGATCGCGGTCTCCAGCGCGCGGACGGCGGCGACGCTCGCCGCGTCCGGGACCTTCATCATGCGGTCGACGGCGCCGGGCACGAAGCTGGGCTCCATCCGGGGCCGGCCGATGCCCTCGATGCGGGAGCCGCAGTCGGCGGTGGCGCCGGGGTCGTGGTGCACCCAGCCGTCGAAGAAGCAGGAGTTCTCCGGGTCGGCGACACAGATCCGGGTGTCCTGCTGGGTGTAGTGGACGTAGCGGGCGATGGTGGCGGAGGTGCCGCCGGTACCCGCGGTGGCGACGATCCAGGCCGGCTCCGGGTAGCGCTCCAGCCGCAGCTGCTGGTAGATCGACTCCGCGATGTTGTTGTTGCCGCGCCAGTCGGTGGCCCGCTCGGCGTAGGTGAACTGGTCCATGTAGTGGCCGCCGGTGCGCGCCGCGAGCGCCGCGGCCTCCTCGTACATCGTGCGCGAGTCGTCGACGAAGTGGCACTGGCCGCCGTGGAACTCGATGAGCCGGCACTTCTCGTGGCTGGTGGTGCGGGGCATCACGGCGACGAAGGGGACGCCGACGAGCTTCGCGAAGTACGCCTCGGAGACGGCGGTCGAGCCGCTGGACGCCTCGATGACGGGCTTGCCGGGGCGGATCCAGCCGTTGCAGAGCGCGTACAGGAAGAGCGAGCGGGCGAGCCGGTGCTTGAGGCTGCCGGTGGGGTGGGTGGACTCGTCCTTGAGGTAGAGGTCGATGCCCCACTTCTCGGGGAGCGGGAAGCGCAGGAGGTGGGTGTCGGCGGAGCGGTTGGCGTCGGCCTGGACCTTGCGGACGGCCTCCTTCAGCCAGGCGCGGTAGGCCGGATCGCTGCGGTCGACGTCCGCGGTGGCGATGGCTCCGGCGGTGTGGGGGGTGGTGCTCAACGGTTCTCTCCTCGCTGTCCCGCCGGGGCGGACCCTGGCTTCCCACTGCCGACGATACCCCTCCCACCTGGGCAAACGATCTCTTTGACGCTCCATAGGGAAGGCTTGGGGAGCAGGTGTGCGAGGGTCTCTGGTGCCCGCGCCGACGGCCCGGCACACTGGGTGGGGACGGTCGCGCGGAAGGGGTGGACGGCATGGCGGAAGCGGAGTTCAGCGCCAGGGGCGTACGGATCGCGCGGTGGCCGCGCTCGCTCACCCGGGCCGGGGAGGTCCGCATCGAGGACGGCCGGCTCGCGCTGCTGACGAGTTACGGCTCCGAGATCGACAGCGCGCCCGTCAAGGCGGTGCGGGCGGGGCGGCCGTGGTTCGCGAAGGCGGACGAGACGGTGGCGAAGGTGAACGGCACCCGCTACCGGCTGACCATGGACGGCGCCGGGGAGGACGACGCCCGGGACGCCGAGCAGGCGGGCCGCTTCCTCGCCGCGCTCAGGCGGGCGGCCGGCGGCAGGTGACGAAGGCTCCGGGTCGGGGCCGGGCGGCCGTGGCTCCGGGGCGCTGACCTGGGGAAGCTCGCGGCGGGTTGCGGGGCGGTGACGGGTGGCTCACGCTGGAACCACCTCACTGGGGGTACAACGGCGGTGACACTGTGCTCAGTGCGCCGCCCCTGATGTACCGCAGGACAGATCCGAATCTCCGTCTTCTTCAGGACTACTTCGGGGAGTCGCAGCCGTGATCAGCGAGCCGAGCAGGTATTACGCGGTGGAGCTCCAGGCCCTGCCGTCGCGGATCGGACAGATCCGCAGGATCGTCTCCGCCCATCTGCGCCATTGGCAGCTCGACGACCTGGTCGATCCCGTCCAACTGGGAGTGACCGAGTTGTTGAGCAACGTGCACCGCCACGCGCAGCCCGACAAGGAGTGCACCGTCGAGCTGGAACTCCTGCTCGACCGGCTGACCGTCTCGGTCCGGGACAACGACCCCCGGATGCCGGTCGCGACGGAGTCGGCCGACCTGGACCCGTGGGACGAGCCGGACGCGCTCGCCACCTCGGGCCGCGGCCTCGCCATCGTCGGGGCGCTCAGCGACAGCTGGGGCGTCCGCCCGCAGGGCGTGAGCGGCAAGGTCGTCTGGTTCACCCTGACGGCGCCGCCGTGCGCCGACGGACCGGTCCTCGCCGGCGCCGAGGCCGGCTTCGACTTCGGCCTCGTGCCCCTGGCCCCGGTCGTCTCGTACAGCCGGCTGGCCGGCGTCCCCCTCGCCGCGCCCGCGAAGGCCCCGGCGCTCGCCGCGAGCGCCGGGCGCGGGGCCTGACCTCAGGCCGTGGCGACCAGGGTCAGATAGGCGATGCCGAGGACGTTCCGGTAGCCGTCGAGCCAGGTGGAGCGCTGCCGGTCGGCCCGCTCGCGGGTCTCGGCGGCCAGCGGGTGGTCGGGATGGGCGGCGAGCCACAGCTCCGTGTCGTACCGGTAGCCGGACTCGAAGGCCTCCCACTCGTCGCGGCCCGCCGTCTCGATCCAGGCCGGGCGGAAACCCGCCCCGATCGCCAGGTCGACGAGCTCCCCCAGCGGGAAGTGGTCGCCGGCGGACGCGCCGGGCCACATCCGGGCGAGCTCCGCCTCCGTCGGGGTCCGCTCCCAGAAGCCCTCGCCGAGCACCACCAGGCCGCCGGGCCGGACGAGCCGGCGCAGCTCGCGCAGCGCCTCCGCCGGGTCGTGGGGCAGCTCCGGGTCGCACAGGGCCTGGCTGGAGCCGAGGCAGAGGACCGCGTCGACGGGGCCGCGCCCGGTGCCCCGGGCGGACTCCTCGACGAAGACGACGCGGTCCGCGAGGCCGCGCTCCGCCGCGAGCGCGCGGCCGCGGGCGAGGTCCTCGGCGTCGATGTCGATGCCGGTGCCCTTCGCGCCGGGCACCGCGTCGAGGACGCGGAGCAGCAACTCGCCCCAGCCGCAGCCGATGTCGAGGACGTCTGCGGGGCCGGATCCGGCGATCCGGCGGAGGAGGCGCTCGGCCCGCTCCTCGGAGAGCGGGCCGTGGAAGGTGAGGCTGCCCAGGCGGGGCGGGAGCTCGGCATCGGAAGTGATCATGAGCGGCGACGTTACCGGTCGCGGCCCCCGACGCCCACCCCTTTTCGCGCGCGTTCTCCGGCGGCACCGGGGTGCGGTTCGCCCACGGGGGCGTGCCGGACGGGGTGGCGCCCGCCGGCGGCGAGGCCGGCGTCCGCGTGGGCCCGACCCGCCGGCGGCGCCGGTGGAGGCTCCGGACCGGGACGCGCCGGGGCGAACCGCGCGGGAGCGGAGCCGGTGGAGCGGAGCCGGTGGAAGGCCGGAGCGGGGCCGGAGCGGTTCCCGCCGGGTCAGACGGGCGCGCCGGCCAGGGCGGTGAGGGGGTCGTCGAGGACCGGCTGCCAGGCGAGTTCGGCCGCGCCCACCAGGCTGTTGTGGTCCAGGGTGCAGGGGAGGATCGGGACTCCGCCGCTGCGGCCCCACAGGCTGCGGTCGGCGACGACCGCGCGCAGGCGCTCCGGGTCGGCGTCGAGCAGTTCGCGGTGGAGGCCGCCGAGGATGATCCGGTCCGGGTTGAGGATGTTCACCAGGCCGGCCAGGCCCAGGCCCAGACGGTCGATCAGCTCCTCCACCGCCACCCGCACCCCCGGGTCGTCCGGCGCGGTCCGCAGCAGGTCGCGGGCCTGCTGGAGCAGGGAGACCTCGGGACCGGGCTCGCGGCCGGCGACCGTGAGGAAGGCCAGCGGGTCGGTCTCGACGTCCAGGCAGCCTCGGCCGCCGCAGTGGCAGGGGCGGCCCTCCGGGTTCACCGTCAGGTGTCCCACCTCCAGCGCGAGGCCCGAACTGCCCGTGTGGAGCCGCCCGTCGAGGACGAGCGCCCCGCCGACGCCCCGGTGTCCGGTGGCCACGCACAGCAGGTCGCGGGCGCCGCGCCCGGCTCCGTGCCGGTGCTCGGCGAGGGCGGCGAGGTTCACGTCGTTGGCGGTGAAGGCGGGGCCCTCGATGCCCGCCTCCCGGACCCGCTCGGCGAAGATCTCGCGGACCGGCGCCCCCGCCGGCCAGGCCAGGTGGAGCGGGTTGAGCGCGGTGCCCTCGGGCTCGGCGACCGCGGACGGCACGGCGAGGCCCGCGCCGACGCAGCGCCGCCCGGTCTCTCGGAGCAGCGCGGCGCCCGCGTCGACGACGGCGCCGAGGACCTGCGCCGGGTCGGCCGAGACCGTCACCGAACCGGGGACGGTGGCGACGAGCGTGCCGCCGAGGCCGACCAGCGCGGCCCGGAAGCCGTCCGCGTGGACCTGGGCGGCGAGCGCCACCGGCCCCTTCTCGTCGACGGCGAGCCGGTGCGAGGGCCGGCCCTGGGAACCGGCGGCGGCTCCGGGGTTGGAGTCGACCCGGATGAGCCCGAGGGCCTCCAGCTCGGCGGCGACGGCCCCGGCGGTGGCGCGGGTGACGCCCAGTTCGGCGGTGAGGACGGCCCGCGTCGGCGCCCGGCCGGTGTGCACCAGCTCCAGCGCGGGGCCGAGCGCGCTGCGCCCCCTGTCCAGCCGAGTACGCGTCGTCGTCGCCTTGCCGTTCATGGGCCCGAGTCTCGCATGATCGGACCCGCCCGCCGGAACCGGCCGGGCCGGGCGGCTTCCCCCCGACGCCACGTACGGACCGGGCCACCGGGTGCCAGAATCCTTGCCGTGAACACGCACATCGGGAACGGGGGCACGATGACGCAGATCGGGAGCGCGGGCGCGGTGGGCACCGCGGAGCACATCGACGCGCTGGAGACGGCCGGCCGGGCGCTGGCCGGGGCGGCGGAGGCGGCGGGGACGGACGCGCCGGTGCCGGCCTGCCCGGGCTGGCGGATCCGCGACCTGCTGCGGCACACCACGACGGTCCACCGCTGGGCCACCGGTTTCGTGGTCGAGGGCCACCGGGAGTACCGGGCCGACGGGGGCGAGCCCGACCTGGACGGCGCCGCGCTCCTCGCCCACTACCGCGAGGGCCACACCACCCTGGTCGCCGCGCTGCGGGCCGCGCCGGAGACGCTCGCCGCCTGGACCTTCCTGCCGGCCCCTTCGCCGCTCGCCTTCTGGGCGCGGCGACAGGCCCACGAGACCACCGTGCACCGGGCGGACGCCGAATCGGCGCTGCCGGAGGGCCCCGGGCCGGTCGGGCCGGAGCTCGCCGCCGACGGCGTCGACGAGCTCCTCGCCGGCTTCCACGCCCGCGACCGCAGCCGGGTCAGGACCGACCGGCCGCGCACGCTGCGGATCCGGACGACGGACACCGGGGACGTCTGGACGGTACGGCTCTCGGCCGCGCCGCCCGTCACGGAGCGCGGCGGGGCGGCGGCGTCCGGGCCGGCGGACGCCGAGGTGTCCGGGACCGCCGAGCGGCTCTATCTGACGCTGTGGAACCGGCTGCCCGCGTCCGGGGTGGCCGTCACCGGCGACCCCGGGCTGCTGCGCCTGTGGCGGGAGACCTCGGCGGTCTGAGCCCGGACCGGCGGCCCGCGCCGGGGCGGGCCCGGCCCTCCGTCACGGGCGGCGAGCCAGGCCCACCTCGCGGCCGAGGCGCTCGGCGGCGGTGGCGAAGAAGGCGGCCCGGTCCTCGACGATCCTGTTGAACTGGCCGAAGACCTCGAACGACACGAGGCCGAAGAGCTGGGCCCACGCGAAGACGAGGGCGACGGCGAGCGCGGGCGGCAGGTCGGGGGCCAGGTCGGCGGCGAGCCGCTCCGCCTCCGGGGCGAGGCCGTCCGGGAGCGGCGGCGGCACGGCGTCCCCCGCCTGGTGGGCGGCGCGGGCGGTCGCCACCAGGAGCAGGCCGACGCGGGCGGCGGGGCCGACCGTGTCCTGCGGGGCGGTGTAGCCGGGGACGGGCGAGCCGTAGATGAGGGCGTACTCGTGCGGGTGGGCGACGGCCCAGGCGCGGACGGCGCGGCAGACGGCGGTCCACCGGGCGAGGTGGTCGCGGGGCGCGGCGTGCTCGGCGGCGGCGTGGGCCTGCTCCGCGGCGGAGCCGACGGCGTCGTACGCGTCGATGATGAGGGCGGTCAGCAGGTCGTCCCGGCTGGGGAAGTAGCGGTAGAGCGCCGAGGAGACCATGCCGAGTTCGCGGGCGACGGCGCGCAGCGAGAGCTTCGCGGCGCCCTCGGCGGCGAGCTGGCGGCGGGCCTCGTCCTTGATGGCTGCGGTGATCTCGATGCGCGCGCGGGCGCGGGCTCCCTGGACGGTGGTCATGGGAGCAGTCTGCCACGTTTCGGATCGGCGCACTGAAACGAGAGCACCGCTCTTGCTCACGGGCGGGAAGTCGTGCACACCGATCTCAAGCGAGAGCAGTGCTCACGATTCGGGAAGGTCACGGACCGGAGGCGGCGCTCACGCCGGACGCACCACCCAGGCACCCCCGTCCGCACCTCCGCCACGACCACCGGGAGACACCGATGCCCGACACCACCGCCCACGTCAGGAAGCCCGGCTGGTTCACCGTCAACGTCATGAACCGCTCCGTCGCCTGGCTGACCCGCCGGGGCATCAGCGTCTGGGGCTCGCGGGTCCTCGCCGTCCGCGGCCGCAGGAGCGGCGCCTGGCGGACCACCCCGGTGAACGTGCTCACCCTCGACGGCGAGCGCTACCTGGTCGCCCCGCGCGGCCACGTCCAGTGGACCCGCAACATGCGGGCGGTCGGCGGCGGCGAGCTGCACCTCGGCAAGCACGTCGAGCCGTTCACCGCGACCGAGGTCGCCGACGACGCCAAGGTGGACGTGCTGCGCGCGTACCTCAAGCGCTGGAAGGCCGAGGTCGGCGTCTTCTTCGGCGGGGTCGGCCCGGACTCGGCCGACGACGAGCTGCGCGCCATCGCGCACAAGCACCCCGTCTTCCGCATCACCGCCGCCCCGGCCGCGTGAGGGCGGGCGCGGACCCCTGGTCCGCACCCGCCCCCACCACTTCGCCGCGCGCGGCTCAGACGGGATCCACGGCCTCGGCGGCCTCCGCCGCCCCGGCCGACCCCTCGTCCCTGCGGCCCACGCCGCGGCCCGCCGGACCGACGCCGGACTCCGTGTCCATGCGCTTGTCGAGGACTTCGAGGGCCCGCCGGGCCAGACCGTTCGACCGGACCATGCCGCCGAGCGTGGCCGAGCCCCGGGTGATGTCGGCGAACGCCTTCCAGGCCGGCCGCACCCCGGTGATCACCGCGTGCAGCAGCCCCGGGCGGCGCTCGAAGACCGCGAGCATGCGCCGGCCGACCGCCATCTCCACACCGAGCCCGGCCTTGATCGCGAAGGCGTAGTTCAGCGCCTGGCGGCGGGCGTCCACCGCGTCGCCGGCCTCCGCGACCCGCACCGCCCACTCACCGGCGAGCCGGCCGGAGCGGAGCGCGTACGAGATGCCCTCCCGGGTCCACGGCTCCAGCAGGCCCGCCGCGTCGCCGCAGACCAGCACCCGGCCGCGGGAGAGCGGCGAGTCGTCGGTGCGGCAGCGGGTGAGGTGACCGGAGGAGACCTCGGGCTCGAAGCCGGCGAGGCCCAGCCGGGCGACGAAGTCGTCCAGGTACCGCTTGGTGGCCGCGCCCTCGCCGCGCGCCGAGATGACGCCGACCGTGAGCGTGTCGCCCTTCGGGAAGACCCAGCCGTAACTCCCGGGCATCGGGCCCCAGTCGATGAGGACCCGGCCCTTCCAGTCCTCCGCGACCGACGGCGGCACCGGGATCTCCGCCTCCAGGCCCAGGTCGACCTGGCCGAGCTTCACTCCGACGTGGGCCCCTATCCGGCTGGCGCTGCCGTCCGCGCCGACCACGGCCCGCGCGAGCACCCGCTCGCCGTCGGCGAAGACCAGCGCGACCGTCCGCCGGTCCGGCACGTCCGGTCCGTGCTGCTCCACGCGGGTCACGGTCGCGCCCGTGCGCAGCTGGGCGCCGGCCTTCTGCGCGTGCTCGACGAGCTGCGCGTCGAACTCGGGCCGGTTGACGAGGCCGAAGAGCATCCGGCGCGAGCGGCGGGTGCGGGCGAAGCGGCCTTCGAGGGAGAAGGTGACCGCGTGCACCCGGTCCTGGAGCGGGAGTTCGAAGCCGGGCGGGAGCGAGTCGCGGGAGGGGCCGATGATGCCGCCGCCGCAGGTCTTGTACCGGGGCAGCTCGGCCTTCTCCAGGAGCAGCACCCGGCGGCCCGCGACCGCCGCCGCGTACGCCGCCGACGCGCCGGCCGGGCCCGCGCCGACGACCACCACGTCCCACACCTCGGGCCGGTCCGGATCGGGCTCCGCGTCCGCCGCGGAACCGGGCTCCGCGCCGGGATCCGGGTGCGTCACCGCGTCCGTCGCCGCGTCCGCCGCCACGCCGGACGGCTCGGCCGCCGGGGCCGGATCGCCGGGCACGAGCGGCTCGGTGGGCTCCGGACCGGCGTTCTCTGCGTGCTCGCTGCTCACGATGTGCTTCTGCTCCTGATCCGACCGGCGTCTGCTTCCCGCATCCTACGGCGCGGTAGGCCGCAGCCCGGTCGTAGGATCGACGGTGCGATCGACGTACCACCCGATACGCCGTTCGCTCCCCCAGTTCACAACGTCGCACCCACGAGGAGCGTGCCCATGACGCCGAATCCGATCGCCGAGACCGTCCGGTCCCTGATGCCTCGCGCGAAGGCCGAGCTGACGGAACTGGTCGCCTTCGAGTCGGTCGCGGACGAGGCCGTGGCGCCCCGCAGCGAGTGCGAGGGGGCCGCGAACTGGGTCGCCGACGCGCTGCGCGCCGAGGACTTCCGCGACGTCGCGCTGCTCGACACCCCGGACGGCACGCAGTCCGTGTACGGCGTGCTGCCGGGCCCGGCCGGGGCGCCGACGGTCCTCCTCTACGCCCACTACGACGTGCAGCCGAAGCTCGACGAATCGGCGTGGCTGACCCCGCCGTTCCAGCTCACCGAGCGCGAGGACGGCCGCTGGTACGGCCGCGGCGCCGCCGACTGCAAGGGCGGCTTCATCCTGCACCTGCTGGCGCTGCGGGCCCTCAAGGCCAACGGCGGCGTCCCGGTGACCGTCAAGATGATCGTCGAGGGCTCGGAGGAGCAGGGCACCGGCGGTCTGGAGCGGTACGCCGAGCAGCACCCCGAGCTGCTGACCGCCGACACCATCGTGATCGGCGACGCGGGCAACTTCCGCGTCGGCCTGCCGACGGTGACCGCCACCCTGCGCGGCATGACGATGATCCGGGTCCAGGTCGACACCCTGGAGGGCAACCTCCACTCGGGCCAGTTCGGCGGTGCCGCGCCCGACGCGCTGGCCGCGCTGATCCGGGTCCTCGACTCGCTGCGGGCCGAGGACGGCTCGACGGCGATCGACGGGCTGCCGGCGGACGCCGCCTGGGAGGGCCTGCAGTACCCGGAGGAGCAGTTCCGCGCCGACGCCAAGGTGCTGCCGGGCGTGGAGCTGCCGGGCGCCGGCACGGTCGCCGACCGCATCTGGGCCCGTCCGGCCGTCACCGTGATCGGCATCGACTGCCACCCGGTGGCGGGCGCCACCCCGTCGATCCCGCGCACCGCCCGGGCTCAGGTCAGCCTGCGGGTGCCGCCGGGCCAGGACGCCGCCGAGGCGACGAAGCTGCTCTTCGCCCACATCGAGAAGCACACGCCGTGGAACGCGCGCGTGACCCTGGAGCAGGTCGGCCAGGGCCAGCCGTTCCAGGCGGACACCTCCAGCCCGGCGTACGCGTCGATGGCCGAGGCGATGCGGGTCGCGTACCCCGGCCAGGAGATGCAGGCGGCCGGCATGGGCGGCTCGATCCCGCTCTGCAACACGCTCGCCACGCTCTACCCGCGGGCGGAGATCCTGCTGATCGGCCTGAGCGAGCCGGAGGCGCAGATCCACGCGGTCAACGAGTCCGTGTCGCCGGAGGAGCTGGAGCGGCTCGCCGTCGCCGAGGCGCTGTTCCTCGTCAACTACGCGGGCAGCCTCGGGGCCTGACGCCGCGACGGGCGGGGCCGGGCGGGTCGGTGACGACCGGGCCCGGCCCCGCCCGGTTCAGCGCTGGGCGAAGCTCGCCCAGAGCGTAGAACGCGGCGCCGGGCCCCCGGCACCGCTTACGTTCGCCGTATGGAACCCCTCGGGATCACGCCCCGGCTGCACCTGCTCGACTATTCGATCGGGCAGGCGTACCTGTGGCGGGACGACAGCGAACTGACCCTCGTGGACGCCGGCTGGGCCGGATCGGCGGACGCCACGACGACGGCGATACGGGCGGCGGGCCTCGACCCGGACCGGCTGGCCCGCGTCGTCCTCACCCACGGCCACCGCGACCACGTGGGCGCGGCGCAGGAGCTGGCCGACCGGCACGGCGCCGAGATCGTCGCCCACCGGCTCGACGCGCCGTACGTGCGCGGCGAGCTGCCGATGCCCGGGCCCGACCTCCTGGAGTGGGAGCGCCCGCTCTGGGAGCACGGCCTCACCTGTCCCGAGGCTCCCCCCACCCGGGTGGACCGGGAGGTCGGGGACGGCGAGGAGCTGGGCTTCGGGGACGGGGCGGTCGCGGTCCACACCCCCGGGCACACGCCGGGCTCGATGGCCGTCCACCTCCCCCGCCACGGCGTGCTCTTCGCGGGCGACACCGTGGCGTCCGTGCGGGGGGTGACCTTCGGCGTGTTCCACGTGGACCGCGCGCGGGCCCTGGAGTCGCTGCGGAGGCTGGCGGAGCTGCGTCCGTCGGTGCTGTGCTGCGGGCACGGGCCCGCGGTCACCCGGGACACGGCGGAACGGCTGTCGGCGGCCGCGGCCGCCGGGGCCGTCACGCTCGGGTAGCGGCGGTCAGCCGACCGGGACGCCCGCCTCCAGGTTGAGCACGGTGCCGCGCTCGCGGGCCCGCAGGGCCCAGCGGAGGCGGTCGTACCGGACGGGCGGGAGGAGGCCGGCGGCCTCCTCCTCGGTGACGAAGCGCCAGGCGCGCAGTTCGGCGCCCGGCAGCCGGAGCCGGTCCCGGTCGCGGGCGGCGAGCCGGCCCCCGTCGAAGAGCAGGCGCAGGCCGCCGAAGCCGGGCGGCTGGGGCCGTTCCCAGTCGACGAGGAGCAGCCGGGGGACGGCGTCCAGCTCCAGGCCGAGCTCCTCGGCGACCTCGCGCATCCCGGCGCGGGCGGGCGGTTCGCCGGTCTCGACGACGCCGCCGGGGAACTCCCAGCCGGGCTTGTAGGTGGGGTCGACGAGGAGGAAGCGGTCCCGGTCGTCGAAGAGGAGGACGCCGGCGGCCAGCGTCTCGCGGGTCGGTTCCGGCGTCTGGACGATCCCGCAGGGCGCGGCGAGGCCGCCCAGGACCGCGTCGGCGACGGTCCGGGCGGTCTCGGCGACGGTGAGCGCCGAGGTGTCGACGGTGTGGGCGTCGGCGCCGAGCCAGCCGGCGACGGCCTCCCGGTAGGACGGCAGGCGGGCGTGGCACCAGCGCCGGACGTCGGCGTCGGTGCCCGGGTCGCCGTACTCGGCGCGGCCGTCGATACGCGACCGCAGGATCGTTTCCTCCGGTGCCAGGAGCACATGCCGGACGTCGATGCGACGGGCGGCGAGGCCGCCGAAGATCTCGTCGCGGTACTCCTGCCGGAGCAGCGTCATCGGGACGACGAGCACACCGCCGACCTCGGCGTGCAGGGCGGCCGCGGTGTCGATCACGAGCCGGCGCCAGATCGGCAGGTCCTGGTAGTCGTCCACCTCGGCGAGGCGCTTGCCGGGGAGGAGCCGGCGCAGCGCGGCGC
This sequence comes from Streptomyces sp. NPDC014656, assembly GCF_043084305.1. Taxonomy (NCBI): domain Bacteria; kingdom Bacillati; phylum Actinomycetota; class Actinomycetes; order Kitasatosporales; family Streptomycetaceae; genus Streptomyces; species Streptomyces sp. NPDC014656. The sequence goes on along the minus strand of NZ_JBIBZN010000022.1, from coordinate 61,471 downwards.
CGGTCGCCTCGGGGTCGTACAGCGTGCTGTGCGGGATCAGTCCGACCAGTTCGCGCGCGGTGCTGGACTTCCCCGCGCCGAAAGCACCGTTGATCCAGACGATCACGATTCCCCCCTCATCCGAAGCCCTTCGTCGGAGCCCCCTGTGGCTTGCCCGCTCCACCCTGCCACGGAAACCACGAACACACGTCCGGGCCGATGCGTAACGCTCCGGGCTCCGCCGTCGTTGACACCCTTGAGCACGAGGGGGTGCGGAGATGGACCGTGAGGTTCTGGAGCGGTTTCCGGCCGGCGGGCCGCGCGGGCACTGGCCCGCCGAGGAGTACGCGGGCGCGTGCCGCGACGAGGGGGTGCCGGCCCGGGTCGTGATGGACCTGTCGTCCGACGCCTTCCTGGTGGTGGTGGAGCAGCGCGTACCGGAGCGGACGGAGCCCGTGACCGCTCCGGTGCGCGAGTGAGCGCGGCGGCCGGTCAGCCGGCGGCGCGGGCCGCGGCGGCGGCGCCCAGGAGGCCCGCGTCCGTGCCGGTGGCGGCGGGGACGACCGTGAGGCCGCGGGCGAAGGAGAGCGTGGCGTAGTCGGCGAGGGCGCGCCGGAGCGGGGCGAAGAGGACCTCGCCGGCACCGGCCACTCCCCCGCCGACGACCGCGATGTCGACCTCCACCAGGTGCGCGGTGGCCGCGATCCCGGCCGCGAGGGCGCGCGCGGCCCGCTCGAAGGCGGCGAGGGCCGCCGGGTGTCCGGCCCGCGCGGCCCCGGCCACCGCGGCGGCCGAGGCGTCGCCGTCGGGTCCGGGCCGCCAGCCCCCGTCGAGCGCGTGGCGGGCGATGTGGGGGCCGCCCGCGAGCCGTTCGACGCAGCCGCGGCCGCCGCAGGCGCAGCGCTCGCCGTCGAGGTCGACGCTGAGGTGGCCGATGTGACCGGCGTTGCCGGTGGGGCCCGGGTGGAGGCGGCCGCCGAGGACCAGACCGCCGCCGACGCCGGTCGAGACGACCAGGCAGAGGGCGTCGGCGTGGCCCCGGGCGGCGCCGAGCCAGTGCTCGGCGGCGGTCATGGCGACACCGTCGCCGACGAGGGTGACCGGCCGGCCGCCGGACAGCCGCCGGACCCGGTCGACGAGCGGGAAGTCGCGCCAGCCGGGCATGTTGACGGGACTGACCGTGCCCCGGGCGGCGTCCACGGGCCCCGCGCTGCCGATGCCCACGGCCCCGGCCGCGTCCCAGAGCGGGGAGGAGGCGAGCGCGTCGATCACCTCCGCGACCGCCCGCAGCACCGTCTCCGCGTCCTCGCGCGCCGGGGTGGGCCGCTGGGCGCGGGCCAGGATCCGCCCCTCGGCGTCGACCAGCGCCCCGGCGATCTTGGTGCCGCCGATGTCGAGCGCGGCGACCGGCCCGGAGGCGGGGGCCGGGGCGGGGGCGGGGGCCGGGGTCGGGACGGGGACGGGCGCGCCGGAGGGCGCGGGTCCTGAGGCGGTGGGCATGGACGTAGGTTCTCACGGTGCCGCGCGGCGGCCTCCGGCCCGTACCGGCCGGGGAGCGGAAGAGCGGGTTCGCGGCCGCCTGGGACAACGTTATCCAGGCTCTATGCTCGGTCCGGAGGCGGATGGTCCGCCGGACGGCACCCGCAGGCACACCCACAACGGAGGATTCCCGCACCGTGGCCGAGACCACCCGCTCCGAGCCCCGCTACGGCAACCGGCCCACGATGAAGGACGTCGCCGCCCGGGCGGGCGTCGGCCTCAAGACCGTCTCACGGGTCGTCAACGGCGAGCCCGGGGTCACCCCGGACACCGAGCGGCGGGTCCGCGAGGCCATCGACGCGCTCGGCTTCCGCCGCAACGACAGCGCGCGGGTGCTGCGGAAGGGTCGGACGGCGACCATCGGGCTCGTCCTGGAGGACCTGGCCGACCCGTTCTACGGACAGCTCAGCCGGGCCGTGGAGGAGGTGGCGCGGGCCCACGGCACCCTGCTGATCAACGGCTCCAGCGCGGAGGACCCCGAGCGGGAGCAGGAGCTGGCGCTGACGCTGTGCGCGCGCCGGGTGGACGGGCTGATCGTGATCCCCGCCGGGGACGACCACCGCTACCTGGAGCCGGAGATCCGGGCGGGCGTCGCCACGGTCTTCGCCGACCGTCCGGCCGGGCTCATCGACGCGGACGCCGTCCTCTCGGACAGCTTCGGCGGGGCCCGTGAGGGCGTGGCCCACCTGATCGCCCACGGGCACCGGCGGATCGGCTTCGTCGGCGACCGGCCGCGGATCCACACCGCGGCGGAGCGGCTGCGCGGCTACCGGGCCGCGATGGACGACGCGGGACTGCCGGTCGACGGGCGGTGGGTGGCGCCCGGTTCGACGGATCCGGAGCGGGTGGCGGCGGCCCTCGCGGAGATGCTGTCCGGACCGGAACCGGTGACGGCGCTCTTCGCGGGCAACAACCGGGTCACCGTCACCGCCGTCCGGGTACTCGCCGAGCGGACCGTCCACGGCCGGCGCCCCCCGGTCGCCCTGGTCGGCTTCGACGACGTCGAGCTCGGCGACGTCCTGGGCGTCACCGTGATCGCGCAGGACCCGGCGGCGGTCGGCCGGACGGCCGCCGAGCAGCTGTTCCGTCGCCTCGACGGAGCCGCCGAGGCGCCCCGTCAGGTCGTCATCGGGACGCGGCTGCTCGCCCGGGGGTCGGGCGAGCTCCCTCCGCCGCCGTCCCGCTGAGGCGGCGCGCCCGGGGCCCCGCCGCCTCAGTGGGCCGTGTGGCTCAGCGGGCCGCGCCGGCGGTCAGGTCGCCTCGGCGCGGGGCGGCGAAGCGCTCCAGGGCGGCGCGGGTCATGCCGGTGAGGGCGTCGACCTCGGCGGTGTCGAGGGCGCCGCACTGGAGGCCGCGCAGCAGGTAGGAGGAGAGGGCCTTGGCGGTGGCGGGCTCGTCCATGACGTCGCCGCCGGCGTGGTTGGCGTAGGCGGAGAGGCGCTTGGCGGCGGTCTCGAAGCCCTCGCGGTAGAAGGCGAAGACGGCGGCGTAGCGGGTGGGGATGTGGCCCGGGTGCATGTCCCAGCCCTGGTAGTAGGCGCGGGCCAGGGCGCGGCGGGTGAGGCCGTAGTGCAGCTTCCACGCCTCGTGGACGTGGGCGGTGGAGCCGACCGGGAGGACGTTGGTGGAGCCGTCCGAGACGCGTACGCCGGTGCCGGCGGCGGCGACCTGCATGATCGCCTTGGCGTGGTCGGCGGCCGGGTGGTCGCTGGCCTGGTAGGCGGCGGAGACGCCGAGGCAGGCGCTGTAGTCGAAGGTGCCGTAGTGGAGGCCGGTGGCGCGGCCCTCGGCGGCGTCGATCATGCGGGCGACGGCGGCGGTGCCGTCGGCGGCGAGGATGGACTGGCTGGTCTCGATCTGGATCTCGAAGCCGAGGCGGCCGGCGTCGAGGCCGTGGGCCTTCTCGAAGGCTTCGAGGAGCCGGACGAAGGCGGTGACCTGCTCGGGGTAGGTGACCTTCGGGAGGGTGAGGACGAGGCCGTCGGGCAGGCCGCCGTTCTCCAGGAGGCCGGTGAGGAAGACGTCGGTGGTGCGGATGCCGCGGTCGCGGACGGCGGCCTCCATGCACTTCATCCGGATGCCCATGTAGGGGGCGGCGGTGCCTCCGGCGTACGCCTCGTTGATCAGGCGGGCCGCGCGGGCCGCGTCCTGGTCCTCGTCGGCGCCCGCGTAGCCGTCCTCGAAGTCGACGCGCAGGTCCTCGACGGGCTCGCGCTCCAGCTTGGCGCGGACGCGGGTGTACACGTCCTCGGCGAGGTCGTCGGAGAGGCCGAGGACGGCGGCGAAGGAGGCGGCGTCCGGGGCGTGCTCGTCGAGCGCGGCGAGGGCCTGGTCGCCCCAGGAGCGGATGGTGCCGGCGTCGAAGACGTTGCCGGGGACGTAAACGGTGTGGACGGGCTGGCGGGTGCCGGGGTCGCCCGGGTAGCGGCGGTCGAGCTCGGCGTCCACCGCGGCGAGGGAGGAGCTGATGCCCTCGCTGACCGCGCCCGCGAGGCTCGTCGACACCTTCTCCTGCTGACCCATCCCTGATCCCTCCTGTTTTCCGCTTCACGGAATCAACAATCCGCATAGCGAAGTTAGTAGTCCACCGGGCCCGCGTCAATGGTTGTCCGAAACGGCCGGGGGCCGCACGGCGAAACTCGCCGTGCGGCCCCCGGACCTGCGGAAGCGCTGGTCGTCAGCCCTTGCGGGCCTGGACCTCCTGGGTGAGGACCGGGACGACGTCGAAGAGGTCGCCCACCACGCCGTAGTCGACGAGGTCGAAGATCGGCGCCTCGGCGTCCTTGTTGATGGCGACGATGGTCTTCGAGGTCTGCATGCCGGCGCGGTGCTGGATCGCGCCGGAGATGCCCGCCGCGATGTACAGCTGCGGGGAGACCGACTTGCCGGTCTGGCCGACCTGGTTGGAGTGCGGGTACCAGCCGGCGTCCACGGCGGCGCGGGAGGCGCCGACGGCAGCGCCGAGCGAGTCGGCGAGGGCCTCGATGACCGCGAAGTTCTCGGCGCCGTTGACGCCGCGGCCGCCGGAGACCACGATCGCGGCCTCGGTCAGCTCCGGGCGGCCGGTCGACTCGCGCGGGGTGCGGGCGGTGACCTTGGTGCCGGTGGCCTTCTCCGAGAAGGAGACGGCCAGGGCCTCGACGGCACCGGCGGCCGGGGCGGCCTCGACCGGGGCCGAGTTCGGCTTGACCGTGATGACCGGGGTGCCCCGGGAGACGCGGGACTTGGTGGTGAAGGAGGCGGCGAACGCGGACTGCGTCGCGACCGGACCCTCGTCACCGGCCTCCAGGTCCACGGCGTCGGTGATGACGCCGGAGCCGATGCGGACCGCGAGACGGGCCGCGATCTCCTTGTTCTCCGCGGAGGACGGCACCAGCACGGCGGCCAGGGAGCCCGCGGCGGACACAGACTCGTAGGCGGCCTGGAGGGCCTCGACCTTCGGGACGACGAGGTAGTCGGCGAACTCGGCGGCCTCGGCGGTCAGGACGCGGGTGGCACCGTGCTCGGCGAGGACGGCGGCGGTGTCGGCGGCGCCGTTGCCCAGCGCGACGGCGACCGGCTCGCCGATGCGGCGGGCGAGGGTCAGCAGCTCCAGGGTGGGCTTGCGGACGGCTCCGTCGACGTGGTCGACGTAGACGAGAATCTCAGCCATGGGACTTCAATCTCCTGCGAACGAAAGGGGGCGGTCTGTACGGCTCGCGCGAGCCCTAGATGAACTTCTGGCTCGCGAGGTACTCGGCGAGCTGCTTGCCGCCCTCGCCCTCGTCCTTGACGATCGTGCCCGCGGTGCGCGCCGGACGCTCGTCGGCGGAGTCGACGGCGGTCCAGGAGCCGGCCAGGCCGACCTCGTCCGCGTCGATGTCCAGGTCGTCGAGCTCCAGCTCCTCGACCGGCTTCTTCTTGGCGGCCATGATCCCCTTGAAGGAGGGGTAACGGGCCTCGCCCGACTGGTCCGTCACGGAGACGACGGCCGGGAGGGATGCCTCCAGCTGCTCGGAGGCGGTGTCGCCGTCACGGCGGCCGGTGACCTTGCCGTCCTCGACCTTGACCTCGGACAGCAGGGTGACCTGCGGGACGCCCAGGCGCTCGGCCAGGATCGCCGGGAGGACGCCCATGGTGCCGTCGGTGGAGGCCATGCCGGAGATGACCAGGTCGTAGCCGGTCTTCTCGATCGCCTTGGCGAGCACCAGCGAGGTGGCCATGACGTCCGAGCCGTGGATGTCCTCGTCGTCGACGTGGACGGCCTTGTCGGCGCCCATCGACAGCGCCTTGCGCAGCGCGTCGCGCGCGTCCTCGGGGCCGACGGTGAGGACGGTCACCTCGGCGTCGTCCGCCTCCTCGGCGATCTGCAGGGCCTGCTCGACCGCGTACTCGTCGAGCTCCGACAGGAGACCGTCGACGTCCTCGCGGTCGACCGTCAGGTCGTCGGCGAACTTCCGGTCGCCAGTGGCGTCCGGCACGTACTTCACACAGACAACGATCCTCAAGCTCACGCCGGCTCTCCTACTGCATCGTCATAACTGGGCTGCCTTGTTGCTCGCAGCATAGGCGCCTGAAGGGCGGGTTTCCGGTCGGGGCGCCGGACGCCCGGACCAGATATTACTCGTCAGTACACCCAGTTCGTGACCAGTAAGCAAGCGCTCAGCAATGTGATCTGGCCAACGCGCCGGGCGCGGCCCTCACGGGAACTCTCAGTCGCGCAGCGCGTTGAAGCGCCCGTGGTGGTAGAGCAGCGGCCGGCCCGCGCCTTCCGGGTCGCCCGCGACCGCCTGCGCTATCACGATCCGGTGGTCACCGGCGGGCACCCGGGCCACCACCCGGCAGACCAGCCAGGCCAGCACGCCGTCGAGGACGGGCACACCCTCGGGGCCGCGGCTCCAGCGGGTCGGCTCGGCGAACCGGTCGGCGCCGCTGCGCGCGAAGGTGGCCGCCAGCTCCTCCTGGTGCTCGCCGAGTATGTGGACGCCGATGTGCTCGGCCTCGGCGACCACCGGCCAGCTGGAGGAGCCGGTGCCCACGCCGAAGGAGATCAGCGGAGGTTCGGCGGCGACGGAGTTGAGCGAGGTGGCGGTGAAGCCGACGGGACGCTCCCCGTGGGCCGTGATCACGGCGACGCCGGCGGCGTGCCGGCGGAAGACGGAGCGGAGCAGGTCGGGCGAGGCGGGCCGGGGGGCGCCGATCGTGGGAACGGTACGGAGCTCGGGCGAAACCGTCATGGAATTGTCCTTCGTGCGGGGCGGCGTGGAGCGGGGTCCGGGGGCGTCAGACACCCGGACAGCGCGCGCTCGCATGGCGGCCCAGGTCCACATGGGCCCGGCCGTGGAGAAGGAGGTCACCGGTCACTCCGTCAGGGTGACGACGGGTGACGGCCCCGGTCAAGTGCGTACCGGGATGTGGGAGATGTGTCACCGCGTCAGGACCGGCGCCGGCCGGACCCGGGGCCGCCCGGCTCACAGCGCGTGACCGAGGGCCGCGATGACGTCGGCCCTGCGGGGCTGCCCGGCGGCCCGGCGCACGATCCGGCCGGCCGCGTCGAGGACGAGGACGGTGGGGGTACGGGTCACCCCGAGGTCGCGCACCAGGCCCAGGTGCTCCTCGGCGTCGATCTCCACGTGCGCGACGCCCGGCACCATGGCGGCCACCTCGTCGAGCACCCGGCGGGTGGCCCGGCAGGGCTGGCAGAAGGCGGTGGAGAACTGGACGAGCGTCGCCCGCTCCCCCAGCTCCGCGCCCCCGAGGCGTTCCGGTCCGAGCCGCCCCGCCGTGTCCGCCGCCGCCGTTCCCCGCCGCTCCACCGTCATCCCTCTCCGCCGTTTCCGCGTCCTTCTCCCCGTGCAGCGTCGCACGGCACCGTCGGATTCCCGCCACGACCACCGCGAGTGACGAGAATCTCCCCGTACGAAGCCGCCTGGACTGGTCACGGCGGCCCACATGCGGCACGATCTGCCCAAAGCCGAAAACCTACGGCCGCGTAACTTCGCCGGGAGAGCCCTCCCAAAAAGGCATGGACGAAGGGGTACCTCTCCCATGGCAGAACTCGTGTACCGACCGGTGGTCGGCGCCGCGCTCACCATGTTCAAGGCGCTCGACCTCAAGATCGACACACAGGGTTCGGAGCACATCCCGCGCACCGGCGGCGCCGTCCTGGTCAGCAACCACATCAGCTACCTGGACTTCATCTTCGACGGTCTGGCCGCGCTGCCGCAGAAGCGGCTGGTGCGCTTCATGGCGAAGGAGTCGGTCTTCCGGCACAAGGTCTCCGGGCCGCTGATGCGGGCGATGAAGCACATCCCCGTGGACCGGTCCCAGGGCGAGCACGCGTACAAGCACGCCCTGGAGGCGCTGCGTTCGGGCGAGATCGTCGGCGTCTTCCCCGAGGCGACCATCTCGGAGTCCTTCACGCTGAAGAGCTTCAAGTCGGGCGCCGCCCGGCTCGCACAGGAGGCCGGGGTGCCGCTGATCCCCATGGCCCTGTGGGGGACCCAGCGGATCTGGACGAAGGGCCGGCCGCGGAACTTCAAGCGGGCCCACATCCCGGTGACGATCCGGGTCGGGGAGCCGGTCGAGGCCCCCGCCGACCAGTACGCGGGGGCGATCACCCGGCGGCTGCGCGAGCGCGTCCAGGAGCTCCTGGAGGCCGCCCAGCGCGCCTACCCGGTGCGCCCCAAGGACGCCGAGGACACCTGGTGGATCCCCGCGCACCTGGGCGGCACCGCGCCGACCCCGGAGCAGCTGAAGGCATCCGGCAGGTAGTTCCCGCCTCCGGTCAGCCGGGGCCGCGGACGGTGATCCGCACCCGGGGACCGACCTTCCGGAGCGCCTCGGCGGAGTCGCGGGTGCGCGAGGGCCCGGCGCCGAAGGCGGTGTACGCGACGCGGGGGTCCCGGTCCGGGGCGCGGCCGTCGCGACGGGCGGCGGGCCGGGGACGAGGGCGCGCACCTTCGCGGGAGACCGTGAGCGTCAGGGGCAGGGTCGCCGTGCCCCGCTGCCGGGGGTCACAGGTCCGTGGGGAGGGTCCGCCACAGGTGGGGCCGGTCGGTCGCGGCCCGGAGCGCGCGGAGGACGACCGGATGCGGTTCAACGTAGAGCACCGGATAGTCCACTTCATCTGCCTCTGGGCGCACGGCCCACGCCAGCCGCTCCTCCGCGAGGGAGAACTGGGCGTCGACACCGGGCGGGACGTTTCCGCGCACGTCCTGCCGGGCCCACCGCCCCTCCCCCGGCAGCCGCACCGCGGCGAGCCCGTGGATCACCGGGTTCGAGCCGTCGTCGTCCGCGAGGCGCTGGTAGCAGAGGGCGGCGGGGATGCCCCGGGCGCGGAGCAGGGCGGCGTACGCGATCGACTTGGCGTAGCAGATGCCGGTGCCCCGCTCCAGGACGTCGGAGGCGCGCCAGGTGACGCGGAGGTCCCCGGAGTCCTGGGAGTGCGGGATGGCGTCCCGGATGAACTCGTAGCTCGCCTTGGCGTATGAGTATGCGCCGGGGTGGGCGAGGGAGAGGCGTTCCGCTGTGGCGCGGACAAGCGGGTGATCATGATCCACGGCCTCGCCGACCGCCAAGTACGCGGCGATGTCAGGGTTTTCCTGCGTCAGCTCCATGGGAGATGAGCATAGGAATGCGACCGGATGGAGTCAATCAATTTCCATCCGGTCGCATATCTATTCACTCTTTACTGGCGGGCCAGCTCTTCCTTCAGGGCCTGGAGGAAGGCGTCGACGTCGTCCTCCGTGGTGTCGAAGGAGCACATCCAGCGCACGTCGCCGGCCTGCTCGTCCCAGAAGTAGAAGCGGAACCGCTTCTGGAGCCGGCGGCTGACCTCGTGCGGGAGGCGCGCGAAGACCGCGTTGGCCTGCACCGGGTAGAGGATCTCCACCCCGTCCAGGGCGCGCACGCCGTCCGCGAGGCGGCGGGCCATCGCGTTGGCCTGCCGGGCGTTGCGCAGCCACAGGTCCTTGGCGAGCAGGGCCTCCAGCTGGACCGACAGGAAGCGCATCTTGGAGGCGAGCTGCATGGACAGCTTGCGCAGGTGCTTCATGTGGCTGACCGCGTCCGGGTTCAGGACGATCACGGCCTCGCCGAAGAGCATGCCGTTCTTCGTGCCGCCGTACGAGACGACGTCGACGCCCACCGCGTTGGTGAAGGCGCGCATCGGCACGTCGAGGGAGGCGGCCGCGTTGGCTATCCGGGCGCCGTCGAGGTGCACCTTCATGCCCTTGGAGTGGGCGTGCTCGACGATGGCGCGGACCTCGTCCACGGTGTAGACGGTGCCCAGCTCGGTGTTCTGGGTGATCGAGACGACCTGGGGCATCGCCCGGTGCTCGTCCTCCCAGCCCCAGGCCTGCCGGTCGATCAGCTCGGGGGTGAGCTTGCCGTCCGGGGTGGGCACGGTGAGCAGCTTGAGGCCGCCCATCCGCTCCGGCGCGCCGCCCTCGTCCACGTTGATGTGGGCGGACTCGGCGCAGATCACGGCGCCCCAGCGGTCGGTGAGCGCCTGGAGGGCGGTCACGTTCGACCCGGTGCCGTTGAAGACCGGGAAGGCCTCCGCGAGCGGGCCGAAGTGGCTGTGCACGATCCGCTGGAGGTGGTCGGTGTAGTCGTCCTCGCCGTAGGCGACCTGGTGGCCGTCGTTGGCGAGGGCGATCGCGGCAAGGATCTCGGGGTGGACGCCGGCGTAGTTGTCGCTCGCGAAGCCCCGGACCGACGGGTCGTGGTGACGACGGGCGTCGGTCCGGTGTCCGAGGGCGGCGGTCACGGTGCGGGGGTCAGCCACAGGCGCTGTCCGTTCACTTCCTGGGCGGGCCGCTCCCACAGGCCGGCGACCTCGTCGGCCAGGTCCTTCACGTCGGTGAAGCCCGCGAACTTCGCGTTGGGGCGTTCGGCGCGCATGGCGTCGTGCACCAATGCCTTGATCACCAGGATGACAGCCGCGGCCTGCGGGCCGTCCTCGCCCCCCAGCTTGCGGAAGGAGTCCGCCATGGCGAGGGTCCACGCCTCGGCGGCGGCCTTGCCCGCGTTGTACGCCGCGTTGTTGGCCTGCGGCTTGTGGGCGCCGACCTGGCTGATCAGCGCGTAGCGGCCGCGGCCGCCGCTGCGGATCAGGGCGTCGTGGAAGGCGAGGGAGGTGTGCTGGACCGTGCGGATCAGGAGCTTCTCCAGGAAGTCCCAGTCCTTGAGGTCGGTCTCGGTGAAGGAGGGGCTGCCGCGCCAGCCGCCCACGAGGTGGACGACGCCGTCGACGCGGCCGAACTCCTTCTCCGTCTTGTCGGCCCACGCGCGCGTGGCGTCGAGGTCCAGGAGGTCCACGGTCTCGCCGACGACCTTGGCGCCGTGGGTCTCGCGGGCCGCCTCGACGGCCTCGGCGAGGCGGGCGGGGTCGGCGTCGGCGGCGACCACGGTCGCGCCGGCGCCGGCCAGGCGGATCAGGGCCGCCCGGCCGGCGGGGCCGGCCGCGCCGGCCACCGCGATGACGGTCCCGTCGAGGGGTCCGCCGTTCGATTCGGCGTTCATGGGTGCCGCCTCCTGCGCGTTCTGGACGGTCGGACCGGACTCGCTCACGCGGCGACCCGCTCGGTGCCGGTGACGTCCGCGGCCGTGATGCCCTTGGTGCCGGCGATCACGCCCTTCAGCTTCTTGGCCAGGGCCTCGAAGAACATGCTGAGGGGAAACTCGTCCGGAAGCACGTCGTCGACGAGCTTGCGGGGCGGCAGGGAGAGGTCCAGGGCGTCGGGGCCCTTGGCCCACTTCGAGCCCGGGTGCGGGGCGAGGTAGCCGGAGACGAACTCGTACGCCTTGAACCAGTGGACCAGCTTCGGGCGGTCGATGCCGTCGCGGTAGAGGGTCTCGATGTCGGAGCAGAGGCGGTTGGTGACCTCGGGGGCGCGGTCCCAGTCGATGGTGAGGACGTTGTCCGTCCAGCGCACCACGTCGTTCTTGTGGAGGTAGGCGAAGAGGAGCTGGCCGCCCAGACCGTCGTAGTTGCGGGTGCGGTCGCCGGAGAGCGGGAAGCGGAACATCCGGTCGAAGAGGACCGCGTACTGCACGTCGCGGCCGTGCGGGTTGCCCTCGCCCTCCAGCTTCACGGCCTCCTTGAAGGCGGTGAGGTCGCAGCGGAGCTCCTCCAGGCCGTACATCCAGAACGGCTGGCGCTGCTTGATCATGAAGGGGTCGAAGGGCAGGTCGCCGCGGCTGTGGGCGCGGTCGTGGACCAGGTCCCAGAGGACGAACGCCTGCTCGCAGCGCTGCTGGTCGTCCAGCATGGCGGCGATGTCGGCGGGCAGCTTCAGGCCCAGGGTGTCGACGGCGGCCTCGGTGACCTTGCGGAAGCGGGCGGCCTCGCGGTCGCAGAAGATGCCGCCCCAGGTGAAGCGCTCGGGCACCTCGCGGACGGCGACGGTCTCCGGGAAGAGGACGGCCGAGTTGGTGTCGTACCCGGCGGTGAAGTCCTCGAAGGTGATGCCGCAGAAGCCGGGGTTGTCGTAGCGGGTGCGCTCCAGCTCGGAGAGCCACTCGGGCCAGACCATGCGGAGCACGACGGCCTCGAAGTTGCGGTCCGGGTTGCCGTTCTGCGTGTACATCGGGAAGAGCACGAGGTGCTGCAGCCCGTCGGCGCGGCCGGCGGCCGGGTGGAACGCGAGCAGGGAGTCCAGGAAGTCCGGGACGGCGAAGCCGCCCTCGGACCACTTGCGCAGGTCGGCGACGAGGGCGCGGTGGTACGCGGCGTCGTGCGGCACGAGCGGGGAGAGCTGCTCGACGGAGGCGACGAGGCGGTCGACGGTCAGCTCGACGAGGGAGCGGGCGGGCGCGCCCTCGGCCTCGAAGTCCACGGAGCCGTCGGCCCGCTGCCAGACGCGGATCTCCTCCACGGCGCTCTTGAGCTGCGGCCAGGCCGGGTGGTCGATCACGCGGGCGGCGGTGGCTATCCCCTCGCCGGTCACGTCCTGCACAAGAATTTCCGTCATGCCTCTTCCTCCACAGGAGAACCTTGCGTAAAGGAACCGTAACCACGCACGACTCCTCCCCGCAAGGGGAGCAAGAGAAATTCTCCCGTGGGACACCCGCCCGACCGCATTTTTTCCTGTCAGTCGGGGGGTGAACGGATGCTTCCGCCGAAAGGATCAGACCAGGGGCTTCACCAGGAGCTCGAAGCGGAGGTCGTCCCGCCGCGGCACGCCGAAACGCTCGTCGCCGTACGGGAAGGGGCTCGTCTCGCCGGTGCGCCGGTAGCCGCGCCGCTCGTACCAGGCGATCAGCTCCTCCCGGGCGGTGATCACCGTCATGTGCATCTCGCGGGCGCCCCACAGCTCGCGCACCCGCCGCTCGGCCTCCGCGATGATCAGCTTGCCGAGACCGGCGCCCTGCAGCTCGGGCCGGACCGCGAACATGCCGAAGTAGGCGGCCTCGCCGCGGTGCTCCAGCTGGCAGCAGGCGACCGTCTCGCCGTCCCGCTCCACCAGGAGCAGCACGCTGCCGGGCGCGGTGATCACGGCGGCCACGCCCTCCGGGTCGGTCCGCTGCCCGTCCAGGAGGTCCGCCTCGGTGGTCCAGCCGCCCCGGCTCGCGTCGCCCCGGTAGGCCGACTCGACGAGCGGCACCACGACGGGCACGTCGTCGAGCACCGCCCGACGGTACGTGACGGCGCCGGCCTCCTGGCTCGCGGCGGTGTCGGGAACGGGCGTGGCGGTGTCCATCGTGCGGGGCTCCCCTCGGGCGCGGTGATCGGCGTGCGCGATCGCCCCGAGCCTAACGCGCGCCGCCGCACTCCCTTTCGTACGCCTGTGCGCGCCCGTGCGCCCGCGTGGGCCGCTCCGGGGCCGGGCAGCCCTCTCGTGGGGAACGAGTCGAGGGGGAGGTGTGCCGTGCACGGATCGGCCCTGTCCGGCTGGCTGCTCGTCGCGCTCTGCGCGGCCAGCGGGGCCTACTGCCTGCTCCGGATGCGGGCCTGCGCCGGCGAGGAGCGGCGGGCCGCCCGCGCGGAGGCCGTGATGGGCTTCGGCATGGCCGCGATGGCGCTGCCCGCCGCGGTCCTGGACCCGCCGTCCTGGAGCTGGGCGGTGTACGCGGCGCTGTTCGGCGCGGTGGCCGCGGGCGACCTCTTCGCGGCGCGCCGCGACGGCCACCGGCTGCACCACGCGGTCGGCTCCCTCGCGATGGTCTACATGGCGCTCTCGATGGCCCCGGCGGCGGCCGGCGGCGCACAGGGGGTGCACACGGCGCACGGCACGGGCGCGGCCGCCGCGGGCGGCATACCCCTGCTCACCGGCGGGCTGCTCCTCTACTACGCGGTGTACGTGCTCCGCTCCGGCGCCCGGCTCGTCCCGGTCGTCCCGCACGCGCGCGCGGCCGCCGCGACGGGCGGCGGCGGGCCCGCGTGGGCGACCCGGCCGGAGCTGACCCTGGTGTGCCGGCTCTCGATGGGGCTCGCCATGCTGGCGATGCTCTGCACGCTCTGAGTCCCTTGTCCCGCCCGGACGTTCGGGCCGGCGGGCCGCGAAACCGTGGCGTGCGTCACTTGCCGGACGAGGCCATACCCCCGGGGAGCACCCGCTCATAGGCTGGCGCCATGTGGGTCTCCCTCGCACTGCTGCTGCTCGGCGTCCTGACCGCTCTCATCGCCCCCCGGCTGCTCGCCCGGGCCGACTGGGCGGAGCGAGAACCGGTCGTGGCGCTCTGGATGTGGCAGTGCGCGGTGGCCGCGGTCCTGGTCAGCTTCGCGCTCTCGATGACCATCAGCGCGGCCGCCGCCTGGCAGGCCGTGCGCGGACAGGTCTTCGCGCCCGCGCCGCGCGCGGTGATCGACGCCTACGAGCTCTCCACCGGCGGCGGCCCCTGGTCGGCGGTGCTCGCCGTGGTCCTCGCGGCCGGCGGGGTCTGGACGGGCGCCATGCTCGGCCGGGAGATCGGCCTGGCCCGCGCCCGCCGCCGCAAGCGCCGCGACGACCTGCTGGTCCGCGCCCCGCAGCTGCCCGGGGAGGAGCCGGACGGCGGGCGCCTGGTCGTCCTGGAGGGCGAGCGCCCCGACGCCTGGTGGCTGCCCGGGACCACCCCCCGGCTCGTCGTCACCACCGCCGCCCTGCGCCGGCTGAAGGGCCGCCAGCTGGACGCGCTCCTCGCCCACGAGCAGGGGCACGCCCGCGCCCGCCACGACTGGCTGCTCCACTGCTCCGGCGCCCTGGCCGCCGGCTTCCCCGGGATCCCGGTCTTCACCGCCTTCCGCGAGGAGATGCACCGGCTGGTCGAACTGGCCGCCGACGACGTGGCCTCGCGCCGCTTCGGCCGGCTCACCATCGCGCTCGCCCTGGTGGAACTGAACGAGGAGCGGGGGGTCTTCGCCGCCGCCCCCGGCACCGGCCCGGGGGCCGGGCTGCCCCGCCGGGTCGACCGGCTGCTCACCGCCGCGCCCCGGCTGACCTCCGGCCAGCGGCTGCGCCTGACGGCGACCGCCGCCCTCGTCCCGGTCGTCCCGGTGCTCCTCGCGTTCTTCCCCGGCCTGGCCGCGCTGGGCTGACGCGGTGGCGGCGCGGAGTGCGGCAGCCCACACGGCCACCGGTGTTGCGCGGGGCGGTCCTCGGCCGCCGGTCCGGCAGGATCGTGGAATGCGCACCTCCGCCGTGGTCACCGGGGCCCTCTCCCTGCTGTTGCTCGTGCTCGTGGTGGCCGGCTGGCCCCCGCTGCTCTCCTTCGACCGCGCGGTCGACGAGGCCCTGCACCGCCACGCCCTGGCCCACCCCGGCCTCACCCGGGTCAACCGGGTGCTGAGCGACTGGGTGTGGGACCCGTGGACGCTGCGGGCGCTGGCCGTCGCCGTCGTCCTGGCCCTCGCCCGGTACGGGCACCGGCGCCTGGCGCTGTGGGTGGCCGGGACCGTGCTGGCCGCGGCCGGGGTGCAGCAGGCGATGAAGGCGCTGGTCGGCCGGGAGCGGCCGGTCTGGCGGGATCCGGTGGACTCGGCCTCCTTCGCGGCCTTCCCCTCGGGACACGCGATGACGGCGACGGTGGTCTGCGGGCTGCTGCTGTGGGTGTTCGCGCTCGTCGGCCGGGAGCCGTGGCGGGGCTGGGGCACGGTGGCCGGGATCGCGGTGGTCTCGGTCCTCGGGGTCGGCTGGACCCGGATCCACCTCGGGGTGCACTGGCCGTCGGACGTGCTGGCCGGCTGGCTGACGGGCTGGTGCTGCGTGGCCGTCGCGATCGTGACGTACCGCCGGAGCCTCGTCGTCCGTCCCCTTCCCGGGCCGGAGCGCGACCACGGAGGGGCGGGGACATGACGAGGCCGCCCTTCCTGGACGATCCCCCGTGTCGCCCAGGAAGGGCGGCCCTCCCGTCGTCGCGCCGCAGGGGCGGGCCGACGGGCCGCGCTGAGTATATTGGCCGAGAGCCAGTCAACGCAGGAGCCCAGCATGACGCCGCGTAGCCCATCGGTCAACGAAGAGCTTCGGCGACGCTCGCGGGAGCGGATCCTGGAGGCGACCGTCGAGCTCGTCTCGGTCCGCGGCTACGAGGCGACCACCCTCGGCGACATCGCCCGGCAGGCCGGAGTGGCCCGCGGTCTGGTCTCGTACTACTTCCCCGGCAAGCGCCAGCTGCTCCAGTCCGCGGTGCACCGTCTGATGCACCTCACGCTCGCCGAGGCGCTGGAGCGCGCGCCGCGCGCCGAGGACGGGCCGGAGCGGATGGCCCGGGCGATCGACGCTGTCCTGGGGCTCGCCGTGTCCCGGCCGACGCTGATGCGGACCCACATGGCCGGCATCCTCCAGGCCGAGGGGTTCATCCGCTGCGAGGAGCAGCAGCGGCTCGCGTTCCTGCTGCGGGACACGGTGGAGCGGTACGGCTCCGAGGACGTGGACCGGGACTATCCGCTGCTGCGGGCGCTGCTGATGGGCGCGGTGGTGGGGGTGCTGCTGCCGGGCGCGCCGATGCCGATGGCGCGGCTGCGCGGGGAGCTGTTCCACCGGTACGGCCTGGCGTGGGACAGCGGCATGCCGCCGGACGGTGGTCCGCCCGACGGCATGCTCTGACGCGTCCGGGCCAGGAACGGTCCCGGTCAGGAGCGGTCGCGGTCAGTCGCGGTCGCGGTCAGTCGCGGTCGCGGAAGTCCTCGAAGTAGTCCGGCTGCGTCTGGACGTTGAGCTCGTCCATGCGGATCCGGTTCGCGGGGTCGGTGCGCCGGTCGGAGACCTTCAGGACGTCGAGGCCCCGGGCGATCTCGTTCGAGTAGACGTGGCCGTTGTAGTAGTAGGCGGACCAGGAGCCGCCGGTGGTGAGCGCGGTGGCGGACACCGGGCCGCGGTCGAAGTAGCCGATCTCCTTCGGGTGCGCGGAGTCGGTGAAGTCCCAGATCGAGACGCCGCCCTGGTACCAGGCCTGGACCATGAGGTCCTTGCCCTTGACCGGGATCAGCGAGCCGTTGTGGGCGACGCAGTTCTCGGTGTCGGCCTGGGGGCGCGGGATCTTGTAGTAGCTGCGGAAGACGAGCTCGCGCTTGTCGCCCTTGCCGACGATGTCGTAGATGCCGTTGGCGCCGCGGTTCGGGCCGACGACCGCGTTGCAGGTCGCGCCGCCACCGCCGCCGAGCTCGTCGGTGAAGACGACCTTGTTCGCCTTCTGGTTGAAGGTCGCGGAGTGCCAGAAGGCGAAGTTGACGTTGTCCTGGACCTGGTCGATCACCCGGGGGTGCTCGGGGTCGGAGACGTCGAAGAGGATGCCGTCGCCCATGCAGGCGCCGGCGGCGAGGTCCTTGCCGGGCAGCACGGTGATGTCGTGGCAGCCGGTGGTCTTGGAGACGCCCGGGTTGACGGGACCGCCGGGGTTTCCGCCGCCGTCCGGGCCGTCACCGGGGAAGAGGACGGGGAAGTTGACGACGCGGGCCTGCTCGGGCGCCTTGCGGGGCACCTTGATGACCGAGATGCCGTCGTGCGGCCGCTGGCAGTCCGGGAAGGCGTCGTTGGGCGAGTAGGAGGAGACGTAGACGTACACGTCCTTGCGCTGCGGCAGGAGCGTGTGGGTGTGGGAGCCGCAGGCGGTCTCGACGGAGGCGACGTACCGCGGGTTCGCGACGTCGCTGATGTCGAAGATCTTCATGCCCTCCCAGGACTCCTTGACCGAGGCGGGCTGCGTCGTGCTGGCGCACGAGTCGTCGCTGCGGGAGGAGTCGGTGGAGAGGAAGAGGAGGTCCCCGGAGACCGAGATGTCGTTCTGGGAGCCGGGGCAGAGGACCTGGGCCACGGTCTTCGGGCTCTTCGGGTCGCTGATGTCGAAGATCCGGAAGCCGTCGTAGTTGCCGGCGAAGGCGTACCTGCCCTGGAAGGCCAGGTCCGTGTTGAGGCTCTTGAGCGCGTCCTTGGGGACGTTCGCCAGGTGTGCGATGTTGTCCGTCCGGACGATCTCGTCGACGCCGGGTATCTCGCCGCTCCGGATCGCCGACCGGGCCTCGGCCGCCTGCTCCGCCGAGACGGGCGCCTGGACGGGCGCGTCTCCCGGGTCGGGGGTGGCGGCGGCCGTGCCGGTGGCGAGCAGGGCGGCCAGCAGGCCTGCGGCGGCGGTGGCCGCGCCGAGCCGTCTGATCCGGGACCGCGGACTGTGCGGGGTATGCAACGAAGTCACTCCGTCCTCCGTGTTTTCCGTTCAACGCTGAACGGTGCTGGACCCCGGCAGTATGTTCCTTGGCGTGCACATCCCAACAGATGGCAACACAGATGTAATGAAGGAACCTGGGCAACTCCCCCGCAAGAAGTGCTAGGAACGGCCCCTGCACCCGCAAATCCCCCTGGAGGTACCGTTGCTGATCCGTCGTCGCCGCGCCGCCGTCGCCGCCGCCCTCTCCGTCCTGGCCGTACTCGCCCTGGGCGCCTGCGAGTCGGGGTCCGGCTCCGCCGCGCGGGAGCCCGCCGCCCCGGCCGGGTCGGGCGGGGTGGTGGTGCCGGGCAGGCCCGGTGAGCCGGCCCGGCGGGTGTCGCCCGAGGAGGCGGCGAGCCTGCTCCCCGACGAGCGGCCGAACGGCGCGGACTTCCGGTACGTGCAGATGATGGTGGTGCACCACCGCCAGGCCCTGACGATGACCGCCCTGGCCCCCACCCGCGCGGGCTCGCCGCAGGTCAGGAAGGTGGCCGAGCGGATCGCGGCGGCGCAGCAGCCGGAGATCGGCGCCATGGAGGGATGGCTGGGGTCGAACGGCGGCCCCCGGGAGCAGGGCGCGCACGACCATCACTCGATGCCGGGCATGGCGACCGAGGCCCAGCTCGCACAGCTGCGCGCGGCGAAGGGCGGGGCCTTCGACGAGCTCTTCCTGAAGCTGATGGTGACGCACCACGAGGGGGCCGTGACCATGGCGGCCGAGGTGCTGGCCCAGGGCAACAACGTGCTGGTGGAGGAGATGGCGAACGACGTGATCGCGCAGCAGACGGCGGAGATCAACCGGATGCGGTCGCTGTGAGGTCCCCGGCGGCCGGTCCCCCGGCCGGGTCCCGGCGGGCGGCCTGCGCCTCGGCCGCTGCCAGGACCGTGTCGAGGAGCCCCGGGAAGAGGGCGTCGAGGTCGGCCCTGCGCAGTCCGTTGAGCTTGGCCGTGCCGCGGTAGTCCTGGCGGATGACGCCGGCCTCGCGGAGCACCCGGAAGTGGTGGGTGGTGGTCGACTTGGTGACCGGGAGCACGAAGTGGGAGCAGCTCAACTCGGTCTCCGCAGCGGCGAGTTCGCTGACGATCCGCAGCCGTACGGCATCCGACAGGGCGTGCAGCACGGGCTCCAGGCGGATCTCGTCACGCGCGGGGTGCTCCAGGAGGCGGGGGCTGACGGGGGTCGACATGGCGGCGGCTCCACTTTCTCCCGAGGGACGGTTCCCTCCCGAGCGACGATTCTCTCCCGGGGGACGGCTCTCCCCGCGGGCGGGTCCGGGACGGCCTCCATTGTACGAGGACTCTCGTAGTTTGACAGTCGGCGTACTACGATGGGTATCGTACGAGCATCCCGCCGGGCCCATCCGTCCGGCACTTCCGGCCGTCCCGAAACGGAGTCCCGATGAGCGCCGCCCTCTTCGAGCCCTACACCCTCCGCTCGCTGACCGTCCCCAACCGCGTCTGGATGGCCCCGATGTGCCAGTACTCGGCGGAGGTCTTCGGCCCGAACGCCGGGGTCGCCACCGACTGGCACTTCGCCCACTACGCCTCCCGCGCCACCGGCGGCGCCGGCCTGATCCTGGTCGAGGCCACCGCCGTCGCCCCCGAGGGCCGGATCAGCCCCGCCGACCTCGGCCTGTGGAACGACACCCAGACCGAGGCCCTGCGCCGGATCGCCGGCTTCCTCAAGGCCCACGGCACCGTCCCCGGTATCCAGATCGCCCACGCGGGCCGCAAGGCCTCCACCCAGCGTCCCTGGCTCGGCCGCGGCCCCGCCCCGGCGGAGGAGGCCTGGCAGCCGGTCGCGCCGAGCCCGGCCGCCTTCGACGAGGGCTACCCGGTGCCGACCGAACTGACCGAGGACGGCATCCGGGAGGTCGTCGGCCACTTCGCGGCCGCGGCCCGCCGCGCGCTGGCCGCCGGCTTCGAGGTCGTCGAGGTGCACGGCGCCCACGGCTACCTCATCGGCGAGTTCCTCTCCCCGCACAGCAACCACCGCACCGACGCCTACGGCGGCTCCTTCGAGAACCGGACCCGGCTCGCCCTGGAGGTCGTGGACGCGGTCCGGGCCGTCTGGCCCGAGGAACTCCCCGTCTTCTTCCGCGTCTCCGCCACCGACTGGCTGGAGGAGGCGGGCTGGACCCCGGACGAGACCGTCCGCTTCGCCGCGCTGCTGCGCGAGCACGGCGTCGACCTGCTCGACGTCTCCAGCGGCGGCAACGGCGGCCCCGCCCGGATCCCGGTCGGCCCCGGCTACCAGGTGCCCTTCGCCGCCCGGGTCAAGGCCGAGACCGGACTGCCGGTCGCCGCCGTCGGCCTCATCACCGAGCCCGCGCAGGCCGAGAAGATCATCGCCAACGGCGAGGCCGACGCGGTCCTCCTCGGCCGCGAGCTGCTGCGCGACGCCTCCTGGCCGCGCCGGGCCGCGCGCGAACTGGGCGCCACCGCCTTCGCGCCGCCGCAGTACGCCTGGGCGATCTGAACCCGCGCCCGCGAGGACGCCCCGCGGCCGGACGGCCACGGGGTGTCTTCGGGCGCCGTTGTCAGTGGCCGGGTGCAGACTGGCCCGTACCCGCGACAACGGCGTCCTGGAGGTGGGCCCCATGCCCGACGTACTTCTCACCGTAGGCACCCGCAAGGGACTCTTCATCGGCCGCAGGCACGACGGGCGGTGGGAGTTCGACGATCCCCACTTCCCGGCCCAGGCCGTCTACTCGGTGGCCATCGACACCCGGCCGGACACCCCCCGGCTGCTGGTCGGCGGCGACAGCTCCCACTGGGGCCCGTCCGTCTTCCACTCCGACGACCTGGGCCGGAGCTGGACCGAACCGCCCGCGCCCGCCGTGAAGTTCCCCCGGGACACCGGGGCCTCCCTGGAGCGCGTCTGGCAGCTCCACCCGGCCCCCGCCCACTCCCCCGGCGTCGTCTACGCGGGCACCGAACCGGCCGCGCTCTTCCGCTCCGAGGACGGCGGCGAGTCCTTCGCCCTGGTCCGGCCGCTGTGGGAGCACCCGACCCGCTCCCAGTGGGTGCCGGGCGGCGGCGGCGAGGCCGTGCACACCGTCGTCACCGACCGCCGCGACCCCGACGCCGTCACCGTGGCCGTCTCCACCGCCGGCGTCTTCCGCAGCCGGGACGGCGGCGCCTCCTGGGACCCGTCCAACCACGGCGTCTCCGCCGTCTTCCTGCCCGACCCGGACCCGGAGTTCGGCCAGTGCGTCCACAAGATCGCGCAGGACGCGGGCGACCTGGACCGGCTGTACCTCCAGAACCACTGGGGCGTCTACCGCAGCGACGACGCCGGCGGCAGCTGGACGGACATCGGCGGACCGCTGCCCTCCGACTTCGGCTTCGCCGTCGCCGCGCACCCGCACCGCCCCGGCACCGCCTACGTCTTCCCCATCGCCGCCGACTCCGACCGCGTCCCGGCGGAGCGCCGCTGCCGGGTCTACCGCACCACGGACGCGGGCACCAGCTGGGAACCCCTGCACAAGGGGCTCCCGCAGGGCGACCACTACGGCACGGTGCTCCGCGACGCCCTGTGCACCGACGACGCCGACCCGGCGGGCGTCTACTTCGGCAACCGCAACGGCGAGGTCTACGCGAGCGACGACGACGGCGACAGCTGGCGGCTCCTCGCCGGCCACCTGCCGGACGTCCTGTGCGTCCGGGCGGCGGTGATCTGAACCCCCCGCCGCCGCACACCCGTCGGAGCCGCGCTCAGGGCAGCAGCCAGTCCACCGGCTCGGCGCCCTGGGCGACCAGCATCTCGTTCGCCCGGCTGAAGGGGCGGGAGCCGAAGAAGCCCCGGTCCGCGGAGCGGGGGGACGGGTGCGCCGACTCGACCGCCGGCAGACTGCCCAGCAGCGGACGGGCGTTGCGGGCGTCGCGGCCCCAGAGGATGGAGACCAGCGGCTTGCCGCGGGCGGCGAGGGCGCGGATGGCCTGCTCGGTGACCTCCTCCCAGCCCTTGTTCCGGTGGGCGCCCGCGTTGCGCGGGGAGGTGGTCAGCGTCCTGTTGAGCAGCAGGACGCCCTGCCGGGTCCACGGCGTGAGGTCGCCGTTGGAGGGACGGGGGTGGCCCAGGTCGGTGTGCATCTCCCAGAAGATGTTGAGCAGACTGGCCGGCAGCTGCCGCACCTCGGGGGCCACCGCGAAGCTCAGGCCGATCGCCATCCCCGGGGTGGGATAGGGGTCCTGACCGACGATCAGGACCCGCACGTCGTCGAACGGCTGCTGGAAGGCGCGCAGCACGTTCGGCCCCGAGGGCAGGTAGGTACGGCCCGCGGCGATCTCGCCCCGCAGGAAGTCGCCCATCTCGGCCACCCGGCCCGCGACGGGCTCCAGGGCCTTCGCCCAGCCGGGCTCCACCAGTTCGTTCAACGGTCTCGCAGTCACGGTCCGTCACTCTAGCGGCCTACACCGACAACGCCCTCCGCCCTAGACTGCGGGCCCCAGACCCCACCCGGTGAGGACGGTTGCAGCGTGGATCCCGAGAGCGAAGGCGGCGGCGGACCGGTGGACGCGCTGGTCGTCGGGATCGACTCGGGCGGGTCCGGGCTGCGGGTCGCCCTCGCCCGGGCCGCCGACGGGACGGTGCTCGGCCGGGCGGCCGCGCCCGGACCCGTGCGGACCGGACCGGGCGGGATCTCCGCCGCCCACTTCCTGGAGTCGGCGCTGCCGGCCGTGGCCGCGCTGCGGGCGGAGGCCGGGGAGGGACGGCCGGTGCTCGCCGCCGCCGTGGGGGCCGCCGGGATGGCGACCCTGGGCGAGGAGCTGCGGGCGGTCCTCCCCGCGGCCTTCGCCGAGGCCTGGGGGGTGCGCCGGACGGCGCTCGCCGCCGACGCCGTCACCGCCTACGCCGGGGCGCTCGGCGCCCGGCCCGGCGCGGTCGTCGCCGGCGGCACCGGCCTGATCGCCCTCGGCACCGACCTGAGCGGCTGGCGCCGGGCCGACGGCTGGGGGCACCTCCTGGGCGACTGCGGCAGCGGCGCCTGGATCGGCCGGGCCGGACTGGAGGCGGCGATGCGGGCGCACGACGGGCGGCGCGGCGGTTCGCCGGCGCTGCTGGCCCGCGCGGAGAGGCTGCACGGCCCGGCGGCCGGGCTGCCCGCCGCGCTCTACCCGCGCACGGACCGGCCGGCCGTCCTGGCCGCCTTCGCCCCGGAGGTCGCCGCCCGCGCGGCGGACGACCCGGTCGCGGCCGGGATCCTGGCGCGGGCCGCCGAGCACATCGCGGACGCCGCCGGGGCGGCCTGCCCGCCGGACCCGGCGGCCGTGGTGGCGCTGACCGGCGGCCTGTTCCGGCTCGGCGACCCGCTCCTCGTACCGCTGCGGGCGGCGCTCGCGGAGCGGCTGCCCGGGGTCCCGGCCGTCGCTCCTGCGGGGGACCCGCTCGACGGGGCGGTGGCGCTGGCGGCGGGGCTCGCGGCGGGCGCCCAGCGCCTCCCCGAGGACCCCGCGCTGCTGCGGGTCCTCTGACGGCGCGCCCCGCCCCCGGGGGCATCGCCGCTGGTCCGGGGCGTACCGAGCGACCGAACGAACGTCCGGTCCGCCAGGTGGCGCGTCTTCGACCGGACATACAGGGGCAGAAGGCGCGGGGTCGCACCTCACCGAACGCCGCCGTCCGCAAAGCCAGTAGCATGCGGCGCCATGAGCACCCCCACTGGGCCCGCCAACGGCCTGCCTGTACGAATGCCGCGCCCCCGCCCGTCCGGGCGGCACCGTCGCCCCGACCCGGCGGCGGCGCCCGAGGGCGCTCCCGCCCTGGTGCTCGCCGTCCCCGGCGTGCCCTCGGCCGCCATACGCTCGCTGGCCGAGGAGCTGGTGAGCATCGCCCGGTCCGAGCTGCCCGGCCTGGAGGCCGCGATCGGCTTCGTGGACGGCGACGGCGAGGAGTACCCGACGCTGGCCGGCGTGCTGACCGCCGCGGCGGAGCTGCGCGAGGAGCGGTACCGGATCGCCGTCGCGGCCGGCCGCGAGGTCGAGGCCCCGCAGGGCCCGGCCGCGATCGTCGTCCCGCTGCTCGCGGGCCCGGACAGCGCCGTCATGCGCCAGGTCCGCCAGGCCGTCATGGACAGCGGCAACACCGCCGAGCTGACCGACGTCCTCGGCCCGCACCCGCTGCTCGCCGAGGCGCTGCACGTGCGCCTGTCGGAGGCGGGGCTCGCCCGTGCCGACCGCGCCCGGCTCTTCACCGTCGCCACGGCCGCGGACGGCATCGTCCTGGCCACGGTCGGCGGCGAGGAGGCCGTGCAGGCCGCCGGGATCACCGGCATGCTGCTCGCGGCCCGGCTCGCCGTGCCGGTGATGGCCGCCGCCCTCGACCAGGAGGGCTCCATCGCCTCCGTGGCCGAGCAGCTGCGCGACGCGGGCGCGGTGCAGCTGGCCCTGGCGCCGTACCTGATCGGCCCCGAGCTGGCCGAGGGCCTGCTCGACGAGGCGTCGAAGGAGGCCGGCTGCCCCGCGGCCGAGGCCCTGGGCGCCTACCCGGCCATCGGCAAGCTCGTGCTCTCCCAGTACGCGGCCGTGCTCGGCCTCCCGCAGCACGGCGCGGCCCCGGCGCTCTGACGCCCGGGCCCCGTGAGGGCCCGCACCGGCGGCCGTCCGGTGCGGGCCCTTCCGTATGTCCGGGGGCGCTCCCGGAACCGCGCCTTCCGGCTCCGGTCACGCCCCCGGGGCCGTATCAGCCGAAGACGACGCAGGTAACCGCCGGGGCCTCGACCGAGCCGGCGCGGACCGGTGTGCCGGTCTCCGGGTCGACGTCGAACCAGGTGACGTCCCCGGACCGCTCGTTCGCCGCGTAGAGCCGCCGCCCCGACGGGTCGAGGACCAGGTCGCGGGGCCAGGATCCGCCGCAGGGCACGGTGGCCGAGCGGATCGCCTCGTCACCGGCCGGGGAGAGGACGAGGACGGCGAGGGTGTCGGTGCCGCGCACGGCGACCCACAGGAAGCGCCCGTCCGGTGCCACGGCGACGGCCGAGGGGTAGGCGGGGCGGGCGCCGTCCGCGTCGGCGAGCGGGATCTCCGCGAGCGGCGTCGGCTCTCCGCGCTCCGCGTCCCAGCGGCAGACGGTGACGGCGGGCTCCAGCTCGCCGACGACGTACAGGTGGCGGCCGTCCGGGTGGAAGACCAGGTGGCGGGGGCCGTAGCCGGGCCGCAGGGTGGTCTCCCCGTGGAGCCGGAGGGCGCCGGTGGCGGGGTCGAGGACGCAGACGCGCACGGAGTCGGTGCCGAGGTCCACGCTGAGCACCCAGCGGCCGCTCGGGTCGGGCACGACCTGGTGGGCGTGGGGCCCGGCCTGCCGGTCGGCGACCGGGCCGCTGCCCTCGTGGTGCAGGACGGCGGTGGCGGGGCCGGGGACGCCGTCCGCGGCCAGCGGCAGGACGGTGACGCTGCCGGAGGTGTAGTTGGCGGTGAGGAGGTGGCCCGCGGTGACGGCGAGGTGGGTGGGCCCGGAGCCGCCGACGGGCACGGGGGCGCCGAGCGGGCGCGGCGCGGGTCCTTCGGGGGCGAGGGCGGCGACGGCTCCCGGCTCGGTCTCGGAGACGGCGTAGAGGACGCCGCCGGCGAGGGCGAGGTAGGAGGGGTCGGCGACGGCGTCGGTGCCACCGGTGACGGTGAGCGCGCCGGTCGCCGGGTCGACGTCGGCGGCCAGCACGCCGCGGCCCCCCGCCGAGGTGAAGGAGCCGAGGTAGGCCCGTACCGCCCCCGCTCCCCGTCCACGTGTCTCGTCGGTCCCGCCCACGGCGCCTCCCTGCCCCGGGCCGGTCGCTGCGACCGGCCGTCTGCGGCGACGTTAGCAGGGGGTCTAGACCAAGTTCGATCAGTGGGCGGCGGCCGCCGTCAGGAGCGGACGAGGAGGGAGCCGGGCGGGGTCCGCAGCGGCTCGTCGAGGGCGGCGAGCAGCCGCTCCAGGCCGCTGACGTGACCGAGCGCGGCGGGGGCCGGAGGGGACGCGGTCTCGGGCTCGTCGGCCCGGGCGGCGGGGGCGGGCCTCGGCGTACGGGGCGAGGTGAGCCGCTCCACGGCCGTCTCGACGCGCCAGCAGGCGGCGGCGAGCCGGGCGTCGTGGCTGGCGTCCGGATCGGCGGCGACGGCCGCGAGCCCGCGGACCTCGGTGGCGCACTCGTCGAGCAGGCCGAGGACCTGGCGGGCGCGCCCCTTGCGCTCGCGGAAGGGGCTCAGCGGGTGGACGAGCGGGGCCAGCGAGAGCCGCACCCGGCCCAGCAGCAGGTCGAGCTCGGTCACGTGCGGGCGCGGATCGGCCCGCTCGTCGCCGGACAGCCGCCGCTCGGAGGCCGCGGTCGCCGCGTGGACGGCCCGCAGCGCGCGCTGGATCCAGGCGTCGTTGATCGCGTGGGTGGTGACCGGCAGGATCAGCAGGACCGCCAGGGCGGCGCAGACGGCGCCGACCACGGTCTCCTCCAGCCGCAGGACGAGCAGCGCCGGGTCCAGGACCCCGAGGAGCCCGTAGAGGAGTCCGGCCATGACGGTGACCGCGAGCATCATCCAGCTGTAGGAGAGCGGCGCGGTGTAGAAGATCCCGAAGACGCAGACGGCCACCAGGAGGGCGGTGGGCAGCGGGGCGCCGTGCAGCGGGATGGCGACGGCCATGCCGACCGCGATCCCGAGTAGCGTGCCGAGGAAGCGGCGGAAACCGCGCACCAGGGTCTCGCCCCGGGAGACGGTGTTCACGAAGATCCACCAGGTGGTGCCGACGGCCCAGTACCAGCGGTCCTCGGAGAGCGCCTGGCCGATGCCGAGGGCCACCGCGCAGGCCGCGGTGGCCTGGATCGCCTGCCGGGTGGTGATCCGGGCGAGGCCGGTGCCGGGGAGCGGGGCGGGAGCGGCGGGCGGCGGGTTGCGCCGCTCGATCGGCCAGAGCGCGAAGCGCACCGTGCCCGCCGCCGCGAGGGCGATGCCGACGGCCGCGTACAGCTCGGGGAGCTGGGCGGGCACGGCGTGCAGGAACTGGGTGCTGAAGAAGTTCATGAAGGCGAAGATGCCGAGGGCGTGGCCGCGGGGGCCCCAGCGCCGGGCGTAGACGCCGCCGAGGACGACGAGCAGGAAGGCCGTGTCCCGCAGGAGGGTGTGGTCGTGCAGCAGCGTGGCCAGCGCCAGGACCGGGAAGCCGGCGAGCGGCAGCAGCAGGGTGGTGACGGCCTGGCCGCGGACGGTGGCGTCGGTGACGGTGAACAGGGCGAGCAGCGCCGCCAGCCCTCCGGTGATCGACGCGGTCAGCGAGAAGCCGGCCAGTTCGGCGACGGTCACCGCGAGCGCGATGCCGAGCACCGCGCGCAATCCGGTCCTGAGCCGGAGGAGCCCCGGATCCGGAGCCACGAACATCCTCTTCACGGCGGTCGGCCGCCCCCTCGTCTTGCCGCTCGCCCGCCGTGCGCCCTGCCCCCGGGGTGGTGGGGCGCGCACGGACACGACGAAGGCGCCGGCGTCCGGGACGGCCTCGTCGCCGTCCCGGCGCTGCGGCGCCGAGAACATCTGATGGGACCAAGGGAAACACCGACCGGGCGCTTGGCTCAAATCGCTTCCGGAACGCTGTGCCATTGGCCCGGTCATCGCCGGTGGAAGTGGCCCACGTGTGGGCCGGTGGACCACCTCAGGTCAGGGCGGCCGGAGCCGCGGGGGTGCGGCGCAGCAGGGCGGCGAGCGCGGTGTGGCCGCGCCGCTCGGCGTGCTCCAGGGCCGTGGTGCCGTACGAGTCGCCCAGTCCGGGGTCGGCCCCGGCGGCGAGCAGCAGCGCGACGACCTTCTGGTGGGCGGGGCCGCCGTCGCCGAGGATCACGGCCTCCAGGAGGGCGGTCCAGCCGAGGTCGTTGACGTGGTCGACGTCGATCGGGGTGTCGCGCAGGACGGCCCGGACGTACGGCACGTGGCCGCGTTCGGCGGCGGGGATGAGGCTGGTGCCGCCGAAGCGGTTGGTCAGCCGGAAGTCGGGTGCGGGGTCGGCCGCGAGCAGCACCCGCAGCATCGCCACGCTGCCGGTGGCGCCGGTGGCCAGCCAGGGGCTGTCGTGCCGGGCGTCCTGGGCGTTGACGTCGGCGCCGGCGGCGACGAGCGCGCGGGCGGCCCCGACGTGGTCGCCGAGCACGGCGAGCAGCAGCGGGGAGCGCAGCTCCTCGTCGCGGGCCCCGGTCCCGGCCCCGTCGGCGAGGGCGGCACGGACGCCGTCGGCGTCGCCCCGGCGGGCGGCGGCGAGGAGCCGGTGGTGGGGTGTGGCGGTCACGGCGGTCTCCTCGGGGTCGACGGCGGGCTGAGGGGCGTGGGGGGACGGAGGGAGGGTCGGGGGTGTGCCGGGGCCGTGCGCCGGACGGAGCGGACGGCCCCGGGGCGCGGGGGCCGACGGCGTCCGGGCGGGCGTGGCCGGACGCCGTCGGGGCCTGGGGGCCCGGCGGTGGCTACCGCGTCACTTCGCGAGGGCGGCGACGCCGGCCTGGGCGAACTTCTGGTCGAGATCGCCGGAGGGGGCGCCCGCGACGCCGATGCCGGCGATGGGGGCGTTCTTGGCGGTGACGGGGGCGCCGCCGCCGAGGAAGAGGGTGCCGGGGATGTCCTTGAGGTTGGGGGCCTGCTCCAGGCGCTTGACCAGTTCGGTGGTCGGGGCGTTCCAGGAGACGGCGGTGTACGCCTTCTTCTCGGCGGACTCGTAGGACTGCGGGCCCGCGCCGTCGCCGCGCAGGGTGACGATGGTGTTGCCGTTGCGGTCGACGACGGCGACGGAGACGCGCTGGTTCTCCTTCTCGGCGGCGTCGAGGGCGGCCCGCGCGGCCTTGGTGGCGGCGTCGATCGTCAGGTGGGTGCTGGTGGTGGTGTTCTTGTTCTTCGCGTCGGCCTTGGCAACGGCGGCGGGAGCGGCGGCCGGGGCGGAGGCGTTCGCCGAGACGGCGCCGAAGGTGCCGGTGGCGAGGACGGCGGCGACGGTGGTGCCGAGGACGAGCTGCTTCTTCTTCATGGTGGGCTCCCGAGGAGGTCGTGGGCGGACCTGACCGGTCCGGGTGGAGGAGGGATGTTCCTTCGTTCTGCCTCCATCCTGGGTCCGCCCCCCGCCCCGCACGGTCGGCCCGGCGGATGGTCGTGCGGCCCCGCCCGGCGGACCGGAGGGTCAGCCGATCGGACGACCCGGCCCCGGGCGGGGTGCGGTACGCGCGGGGAGAGCGGAGGGCGCGGCGCCGCGTCCGGCCGCCGCGCGCGCGTGGAGGACGGGGAGCCTGGCGGCCCCGCACGCGCGCGTGGCGGAACAGGAAGCCCGCCCGGCCTTCGCACGCGCGCGTGGCGGCGGGCCGCGCGCCCCTCGGGGGCGGCCCGCGGGGCGCTGGGTACAGTCGGGACCATTCCGGCGGATCGCCCCGCCGGGCGGACCATCACGCCGGGCGGCCTCCTCCCGGCGGGCACGGGGAGGCCGGCACGTCATGGCGGTGGACGAACTCGACACCCGCATCCTGCGGCTCCTGATCGAGCAGCCGCGCACCAGCGTGCGGGAGTACGCGCGCGTCCTGGGCGTCGCCCGGGGCACCGTACAGGCCCGCATCGACCGGCTCGAACGGGACGGGGTGATCACGGCCACCGGGCCGGTCCTCTCCCCCGCCGCGCTCGGCCACCCGGTGCTCGCCTTCGTGCACGTGGAGGTCACGCAGGGCCATCTCGACGAGGTCGGCGACGCGCTGGCCTCCGTGCCGGAGATCGTCGAGGCCTTCTCGATCACCGGCGGGGGCGATCTGCTCACCCGCGTGGTGGCCCGGGACGCGGGCCACCTGGAGGACGTCATCCAGCGGCTCATCCGGCTGCCTGGCGTGGTCCGCACCCGCACCGAGATCGCGCTCCGCGAACGCGTCGCCCACCGGATGCTGCCGCTGGTGGAGTCGATGGGCCGGAGCGCCGGGGAGCGGCGGGGCCGGGGGGCGTGACCCGGGGGCGGGGCCGTGGCCCCGGAGGCGTAACCCGGGTGCGGGGCGCGGGGACGCGTGGCAGGGTACGGGCGTCCCGTCCTCCCACGCACCGGAGCGTCCCATGGCGATACCCGACCGACTCGCCCCCCTCCTCTCCCAGTTCGACTTCGCCCGGCAGCGGCTGACGGGCCGTCTGGCCGGGCCGGTGGTGGACAGCGGCAACGGCACGGACGTGCCGGTGGGGCCGATGACCGACGCCGAGTACCTGTGGGAACCGGGGCCCGGCTGCTGGTCGGTGCGGCGGCGGGAGGGCTGGACCGGGGCGGACGGCACGCTGCTGAGCGGCGCCGGTGAGTGGGGCCGGGAGAGCGCCCCACACCCGCACCCCGTGCCGCCGCCGTTCACCACCCTCGCCTGGCGGCTCGCCCACCTGAGCGAGCTGCTGGCGCTCCGCGCCGACCACACGAACGGCACCCGCTCGCTGACCCGCGACGACTACCGCGCGGCCGGCGACGCGGCCTCGGCGATCGCCGCCTTCGACGGGGCGGCGGAGGAGTGGCGCGGGGCGCTGCTCTCCGTCGGCGACGAGGAGCTGGAAGCGGTCGGGCACTGCACCTACCCGCACGGCGGCGACGCCGAGGAGCCGTTCCTGGAGGTCGTCTGGTGGGTGAACCAGGAACTCCTGCACCACGGCGCGGAGATCGCGCTCCTCCGTGACCTGTACCGGGTCCGGAACGCCTGACCCTCAGCCGGCCGTCGTCCGGGCCAGGACGAGTGCCACGTCGTCCTGGGCCGGGCCCACCAGGAGCCGGTCCAGGACCCCGTCGCAGACCCCGTCCAGCGGGCCGTCGGCCCGGCCGAGGGCGCG
Organism: Streptomyces sp. NPDC014656; assembly: GCF_043084305.1. Lineage (NCBI taxonomy): Bacteria > Bacillati > Actinomycetota > Actinomycetes > Kitasatosporales > Streptomycetaceae > Streptomyces > Streptomyces sp. NPDC014656. Next base: position 30,577 of record NZ_JBIBZN010000022.1, on the reverse strand, counting down.
GCCGAGCTGCCGCATCCCCTCGTCGAGGTCGCGGTCCCTGGCCTCGATCAGCCCGTCCGTGTAGAGCACGAGCAGTCCGCCGGGCGGCAGCGGGAACTCCTCCGTGCCGAAGTCGTGCGCGCCGGTGCCGAGCGGGGTGCCCGGCGGTCCCTGGAGGAAGGAGACCGCGCCCTCGGGCGTGACCACGGCCGGCGGCGGGTGGCCGGCGCGGGCGATCGTCCAGGTGCCGGTGGCCGGGGAGTGCACGGCGTACAGGCAGGTCGCCATCGTGTCCTCGCCGAGGTCGGCGACGACGGCGTCGAGGGAGCGCAGCATCTCGGTCGGCGGGATGTCGTGCCGGGCCAGGGTCCGCACGGCGGTGCGGAGTTGGCCCATGACGGCGGCCGCGTGGATGCCGTGCCCCATGACGTCGCCGATGACGAGTCCGGTGCGGTCGCCGGGCAGTTCGATCACGTCGAACCAGTCGCCGCCGACGTCGTGCGCGCTCGCCGGGAGGTAGCGGCCGGTCAGTTCGAGGCCGGTGACGGCGGGCAGCGCGCTGTTGGTGAGGCTGCGCTGGAGGGTGAGGGCGGCGGCGCGCTGGGTGGTGTAGAGGCGGGCGTTGTCGATGTTGAGCGCGGCGCGGGCGACGACCTCGTCGATGAGCACCGCGTCCTGGTCGTCGAGGGGTTCGCGGGTCTTGAGGCGGGTGACGGTGACGGCCCCGAGGACCTGTCCGCGGGCGACCAGCGGCACGGTGCGGGCGGAGCCGAAGCGGGTCGACAGGTAGTCGCGCAGCGACTCGGCCGCCTTCCCCGGGAAGAGGACCGGGATGTCCTCGCCCCCGAGGAAGGTGGGCCTGCCGTCGAGGACGAGCCGCTCGTACGGGGAGCCGGCGGGCAGCTGGAAGGTCTGGCCGGGCTCCAGCAGCGGGCTCGGCGGCACCGGTTCGGGGAAGACGGCGGCGATGCGGCGCAGCACGCCCCGGGAGGAGGCGGCCAGGTCGTCGGGCTCCAGGACGGATTCCAGCATCTGCACGTCGGCGGAGTCGCAGAGCTGCGGCACCAGGAAGCGGACGACCTCCTCCGCGGTCTGCCGCAGGTCGAGCGTGGTGCCGATGCGCGCGCCCGCCTCGGCGAGCAGCGCGAAGCGGTGCCGTGCCCGTTCGACCTCGATGTGGGCCTGCTGGCTCTCGGTGATGTCGACGAGGGAGGCGATGATGCCGAGGGGGCGGCCGGGCCGTACGGGCTCGGCGGCGCCGTCGGCGTGATCGGACGCGGGGCCGGAGCGGGTGCCGCGGTCGACGAGGGGCGCGTAGGAGCAGGACCAGATGTGGTCGCGGCCGGGGTCCGCGGGGGTCCGGCCGACCCGGCGGGCGTCGATGACCGCCGTACGTGAGTCGAGGACCTGGCGCATCAGGGACTCCAGGGAGGCGGCGTTGACGCCGGGCACCACCTCGGTGAGGCGGCGGCCGACGTGTTCGGCGGCGGTCACGCCGTTCATCCGTGCCAGGGCGTCGTTGACGCGCAGGAAGCGCAGGTCCGGGCCGAGCAGGGCGAGCCCTATGGGCGACTGGGTGAAGAGGGACTCCATCGCGGCGAGGTTCTCCCGCATCCGCAGGACCTCGGAGGTCTCCACGGCGATGAGCATGGCGCCGGGCCGGCCCGTGGGGTCGGCGGCGGGCACGATCCACATCTCCATGGGGACCATGTGCCCGTCCCGGTGGCGGACCGGGAGCGTACCGACCATGCTCTCGCCGGCCTGGACCCGGCGGGTGAGCCGGTCGGCGAGCTCCCGGTTGCCGTCGGGGACGAGCAGCGGGGAGGCGGGGAGTCCGAGGACGTGCTCGGGACGGTGGCCGAGGAGGTCCTGGGCGGCGAGCGACCACTCGACGATGCGGCCCTCGGCGTCCTCGCGCCAGAGGGCGATCGGGAGCAGTTCCCGGAGCACGCCCGCGTCCCCGACGGCCGCCCGCGGCGGCTGCGGAACCCTGCTCGGTGACGACTGATGAGCGTCCACGCATCGACCTACGCATCGGCCTGGCCCCAGGGGGCAATCCCTATCGAATCACCCTAGCCGAGGTCCCGTCGACGGGCCCCCGCGCCGCATCCGTTCGGACGCGCACCGTCGACCGGTGGCGTTCGGGCCTCCTGGAGGCGGGCGGGGCGCGGGGCCGCGCCACGGGCGCGGGGCGCTCGGACCGGAAGGGGCGCCCGGGTCAGAAGGCGAAGACGGCGCCGGTGCGGGCGTTCAGCTCGCAGGTGTTGCCGTACTGGCGGGTGAAGGAGACCGGCCGGCCGCGCCAGACGCCTTCGGCGCGGACCTCGACGGGGTCGTAGAGGAGGACGCACGCGGTGTCGGACTCGCGGTCGACGCGCCCCTGGGTGGCGTCCAGGTCGGCGCAGGCCTCGGCGGCGCGGGGGTGGTCGCCGCCGGCCGGGTCGCAGCGGAGGGTGACGGCGCGCGGGGCGGCCGCGGGCGGGGTGGCACCGTCGGGGGTGGACGCGGTGGTGGCCGGGGCGGGGCCGGTGACGGTGAGCCGGACGGCCGTACCGGCCGGGGCGGCGGGGGTGGTCGGGACGTGGGGGACCGCGGGGGTGGTCGGGGCGCTCGGGCCGTGGGAGGCGGGGGCGTGCGACGCGGGACCGTGCGGGGTGGCGCCGTCGGACGGGGAGGCCGTGACGGCGGGCGCGGCGAGCAGGAGGGCGGCCAGCAGCGCGGCGGGGGTGTGCGTGTTCATGCCCGGTCAACGATCCCCGGGGTCCGGTGGTCACCGCTATGCCCGTGTGCCCGCGGCGTTCGCGTCCCCGCGGAGCGCGGGGCGGGGCGAAGGCGCGGCACGCGGGGCGGGGGGATGGCGCGCGGCGGGGCGGGGGGTGGCGCGCGCGTCGGGCGGGGTGTGGCGAGGACTCGCCGCGTCGCGGGAGCCCGTACGGCGTGAAGTCGCCGCGGACGGGTGCTCCTCGGGCCGGGCGGCCGACCGGCGGAGTGGCCGGTTCCGGTGGGTCGGCGGCGGCCGGGGCCTTGGGGCTCACGGTACGAGGGAGTTCCCGGAGGGGGGCGGACGACCGGATCCCGCCCTTGCTCACCCAAACAGACCACCTGTTGCACAGGGCGTGATCATCGCTGGTCGCATGCCTCTGGCGCCCTTCCGCACGCCCTGGTGGAGGCGATCTTCCGGAGCGCACTCTGATCCACGGGAACGCGAACGGGAGGGGTGGCACGTGGAGCGGGACAGGGGCGGGGGCACGGACGGTCACGGCGGGGGCGTCGTCGACGTCTGCGTCGTGGGGGCCGGGCCGGTCGGGCTGACGCTCGCGATCGGACTGCGCCGCCTCGGCCTGGGCGTCCGGATCGTCGACCGGGCGCCGGAGACGAAACGGGAGGCCCGCGCGCTGGTGCTGTGGGCGCGGGCCCGGGAGGCGCTGGACTCGCTGGGCGTCGGCACGCTCCTGGACGCGCACGGGGCGGAGCTGGGCGCGGTGACCGTGCACGCCCGGGGCCGGCCGCTCGGCGAACTCACCACCGGCTGGGCGCGGTCCGCCTTCGCCCGCCCGCTCAACATCGAACAGCACGTCATCGAGCGCCTGCTGGCCGGGGAGCTGGCCCGGCTCGGCACCCGTGTCGAGTGGAACACCGAGGTCACGGACGTCAAGGTGCACGACGACCGGGCCGAGTTCACCCTGCGGCACGGTGAGGGGCGGATCGAGTCGGGCTCCGCGCCCTGGATCGTGGGCTGCGAGGGCACCCGCAGCGTGGTGCGGGACCGGCTCGGGATCGCCTTCGAAGGACGTCGCCGCACCGGCCTCCAGGTCGTGCAGGGCAACGCGCTGCCCACCTGGCCGCTGGACGAGGAACCGGGGCGCGGCCACATCTTCCTCGCCCCGCGCCGGGCGCTGCTCGTCTTCCCGCTGCCCGACGGCGGCTACCGCTTCTTCTGCTTCCGCGACGACCCCGACCCCTCGCTGGGGGCGGCCCCGACCCTGGACGAGCTGCGGGACCTGGTCGCGGAGACCGCCCGCATGCCCGGGCTCCGGCTCGCCCCCGCCCCGTCCCGGTGGCTGAACCGCGCCCGGTTCAGCGACCGGGTCGCCGTCCGGCTGCGCAGCGGGCGCGGTCTGCTCGCCGGGGACGCGGCGCACGCGTGGGCGCCGGTGGGCGGGCACGGCATGAACGTGGGCGTCCTCGGCGCCCACAACCTCGCCTGGAAGCTCGCCGCCGTGCACCGGGGCGAGGCCGGTGAGGCACTGCTCGACACGTACGACGCGGAGCAGCGGCTGATGGCGCTCCGGTACATCCGGGAGATGCGGTTCAACTTCATGGAGCTGCCGCTGCCGCCCCTCGGGCACCGGGCCTTCACCGCGACCGTGCCCGCCGCGCTGGCCAGGAGCGGCTTCCAGCGCCGCCTCGACCTGCGGCTGAGCGACCTGCGCCGTCATCACCGCGACAGCCCGCTCTCCGTGCGGGTGTCCGGACCGGGCCGGAGCACGGGCGCGCGGGCCGGCGACCGGATGCCGGACGCCCGGGTCGTCCCGGCGGAGCCCGGACCGGGCGCGGCGGGCCCTGGGGAGGCGGTGCGGCTGCACCGGCTGCTGGCGTACGGGACGTGGACGCTGGTGCTGCACGCGGGCCGCGCCGACGCGGTCACCCTCGGGGCGCTGCGCGCCGCCTGCGCCGCCGTCCCCGTCCGCGTACGTCCGCTGGCCGTGACGCCCGCGGACGCGCGGGCGGCCGCGGCCCTCGGGGATCCGGCGGAGCTGCGGCTCGTACGGCCCGACGGGTACGTGGGGCTGGTCGCCCCGCTCGGCCGCGTCGACCGGCTGCGGGAGTACCTGGCGGGGCTCGCCGCCGGCGCGAGAGCCGCCGGCCGGGCCTGAGCCCCCGCCGCCCCACCCCTGCCCGCCCCTCGCCCCCACCGTGTGCGCCGAACCGATCGGGAGTCGGATCCTGATGTCCACCAGTCCTGCCGCCGCCCCCCAGCCCTTCCCGTCCCCGCCGTCCCTTCCCGCCGCCGAGCCGCTCCGCGTGCCGGAGGCCCGCCGGCGTCCCCGTGCCGACGGCACGGTGACCGTGGTGGGGGCGGGGATGGCCGGGCTCGTCGCCGCCTACGAGCTGGAGCGGCTCGGCTTCCGCGTCGAGGTCCTCGAAGGGAGCCTGCGGCTCGGCGGGCGGGTGCGCACCCATCGCTTCGGGGCGCAGGAGGGCGCCCCCTTCGTGGAGCTGGGCGCGATGCGGATCCCCACCGCGCACCACCGGACCATGGGGTACGTCGCCCACCTCGGGCTCGCCGACCAGGTGCGCCCCTTCCGCACGCTGCTGTCGGAGGAGAACGCCTTCCTGGCGACCGGCGGCGGGCACGTCCGGCTGCGGGACGCGCCGCGCGCCCTGGTGTCCGAGGTGCGGTCCTCGCTGGGGCCGGCCGGGTTCCGGGAGGAGACCGTGGTGTTCGGCGCCTGGCTCGCGGCGGTGGTCGACGCCGTCGCCCCGCCCGCGCTGCGGGACGGGCTCCGGGCCGACCTGGGCGGACGGCTGCTCGGTCTGGTGGACGAGATCGACCTGACGCCCCATCTGCGGGGCGGCGGCAAGGACCGGATCGACGTGCACGGGCTGTTCGCGGCCCATCCGGGGATCCGGGCCGGCTGCGGCAGCCGGCTGGACGGCTTCCTCGACGACATCCTGACCGAGACCAGCCCCGGTCTCGTCGGGCTCGCCTGCGGCATGGACCAGCTGGTGCAGCGGCTCGCCGCCCGGATCCGGGGTCCGATCTGGCTCGGTCAGCGGGCGACCGGTTTCGAACTCGCCTCCGACCACGTGCGCGTGCGGCTCGGCGCCGGGGCGGCGGCACGGGTCAGGCGCTGCGACTACGTGCTGTGCACGGTGCCCTTCTCGGTGCTCAGGGAGCTTCCCCTGGCGGGCTTCGACGAGGACAAGCTCGCCGCCGTCCGCGAGGTCGTCTACTGCCCGGCCACCAAGGTGGCCGTGCACTGCCGGGAGCCGTTCTGGGAGCGGGAGGGCATCCGGGGCGGCGCCTCCTTCAGCGGCGGCCGGATCCGGCAGACGTACTACCCGACCTCCGCACCGGCCGGAGCCGGGAGTGCCGGGGAAGCCGCGCTCGGCGCCGCCCTGCTCGCCAGCTACACGATCGGCGAGGACGCCGACGTGCTCGGCGCGCTGCCCGCCCCCGACCGGCACCGGGCGGTCGTCGAGGAGCTGGGCCGGATGCACCCGCAGCTGCTGCGGCGCGGGATGGTGCGCGGGGTCGCCAGCCTGGCCTGGGGCGGTCATCCGTGGACGCGGGGCGGCTGCACGATCCGCTGGGGCGCGGATCCGGCGGGCCGGGAGGAGCAGCGGCTGCGCGCGCTGCGCCCGCAGGGCCGGATGTTCTTCGCCGGGGAGCACTGCGCGACGGAACCGGCGTGGATCGAGGGGGCGGTGGAGTCGGCCCTGGAGGCGGTGCGGCTGATCGCGCGGGACGAACGGCGGGACGAACGGCGGGGCGGGCGGGGACGGGACGAGCGGTGGCGGGGCGCTGCGGCGCCGGCCGGGCTGGAGGCGGCGTGAGCGTCTTCGACCTGCCCCGGGTGCACTTCGCCGGCACGGCGCTGACCCGGCTGCCCACCGGGCCCCGGTCCGGGCTCGTGGACCTGGCCTCCCACACGGCGCTGCGGGACGGCGGCGCGGGCGCTCCGCCGGAGCCGTTCGGGGTGGCGGGCCCGGCGGCCGGCTACCACGCGCACCTGGCGGAACGGGGGGCGCGCGGCGGGCACTTCTCGGGGAACGGGCACCTGGTGTGGGAGGCCAGGGTCACCGGGACGGAGCGGACGGCGGGCCGCGTGGACCGGTCGGATCCGCTGACGGGCCGCTCGGTGGACCTGTGGGGCCATCACAACCCCTACCTGGGGACGACGGTCAACCGGGCGCGGGTCTTCGACGTCGATCCGGCGTCCGCGTGGACGGCGACGCTGATGGGCGGCCGGTTCGCCTTCGGACGGGAGGGCCGCTCGCACGACGCGGGCTATGCCTGCCTGGGCGGCCTGCGCGGCTTCATGCCGCCGCGCTGGCAGGGCTTCCGGCCGGTGGCCCGCTCGCTCCACCAGTGCGTGGCCGGGGCGGAGGACGGGCTCGACTGGCCGGCGGGGGCGGTGGACTCCCCCGTGGTGCGGGCGCTGCGCGCGGCCGTGGCGGAGCGGGACGGCGGGGCGCTCCTCGTCCAGTTCACCCTGGAGGCCGTGGCGGCGGACGAGGACGGGGGCGGGGACGCGCCGCAGCGGTGGCGGCTGCGGGGCGTCGTGGCGCCGTGGAGCCCCGGCGAGCCGCGCAGCCATCCGGCGGGCCGGCTGCTCGTCCCGTACGGGGCGGACGGCGGCGCCGATCGGCCCGGGCCGTGCACGGTGCGGATCGGCCCCGAGGGGGTCGTGGTCAACGAGCCGTACGCGCGCGGGGCGGCGGACGGTGGCGACGGGCCTGTCCTGGAGCTGCGGACGGCGGGGTCGGGACTGACGGTCGCGGTGCTGCCCCGCGGGTTCCGGGGCGGGGCGGTGGCGACCGTGCCGGCGGTGTCGGAGGAGGCCGTGCGGCGGGCCGGAGAGGAGGGGCTCGTGGTGGTGCGGGACGGCGGAGGGGTCGTCCTGCGGGAGCGGGAGGCGGTGGTGCTCACCGACGACGCGGCGCTGATCCTGGACCATCCGGACGCCGAGCGCGGCGACGAGCACGCCGTCGAGGTGCCGCTCCGGAGCTTCCTGCGCGGCCGGCCCGGGCCGCTCCCCGCGCTGGAGGTGCGGCAGTACCCCAATCCGCGCGCGCTGCCGCTGGATCCGGCGGCGTCGGGCCCGCTCGCCCGGACCGGGGACGTCACCGTCGTACGGCTCCGGGCCGGGCGGTCGGGCGACCGCAAGGCCTCGGAGGCGGCGGGGCCGGAGGCGGCGGGGGCCGTGTGCCGGATCGCCACGGACGCGGAGGGGCACGGCTGGTTCACCGTCTCCGGGGCGCGGGCGGGGACCGCGCGGCTGCTGTTCGCGACGGGGCCCGAGGACCTGCCGCCGGTCGACGCGGCGGCGCCCGGCTCGGCGGCCGGATGCTACGACCACGACGACGCGCTCGGGTTCTGGGCGTGGGCGGGGACCGCCGCCGTGCGGGTGCTGCCCGACGACTGGCACCTGGACGCGGTCCTGCCCTCCGAGGTCGGCTTCGACCTGCTGCACCGCGAGGTGTTCGCGTACTACGAGCAGCTGTTCCCCTTCATGCGGGACGAGGTGTTCAGCCTGGCCGACCGCTGCAAGGTGGAGACGTACGCGAAGCTCGTCTGGCAGATGTGCGACCCGGCCAACAAGGACCGCACCTACTACATGCCGCCGACCCGGGACCTGACGCTGCCCAAGGCGCGGCTGCTCCTCGCGTACCTGCGCTCCCGGAGCGCGGCGGCGGCGCTCCCGCACGCCCCGGCGGCCCCCGCGCCGCGCCGGACGGCGGAGCCGCGCATCACCACCCGGGCCCAGCTGCGCGCGGCGCTGTGGCAGGCGGTCACCGTGGAGCTGGCGACCTCGCTGCAGTACCTCTACGCCGCCTACACGGTCCCGACCCACGGCACGGGCTTCTCCTACGTGCGCGGCGGCAGGTGGACGCCCCGGCAGCTCCGGCTGGCCTGCGGGGACGGCGGGGAGACCCTGGCGAAGGGCATCCGGGACAGCCTCCTCGACGTGGCCCGCGAGGAGATGGTCCACTTCCTGGTCGTCAACAACGTGCTGATGGCGATGGGCGAGCCCTTCCACGTGCCGGCGATCGACTTCGGGACGCCCGGCCGGCTGCCGCTGCCGCTGGACTTCGCCCTGGAGCCGCTGCACCTGGGCAGCCTCCAGCGGTTCATCGCGATCGAGCGGCCCGAGCGGCTGGCGGGCGCCGCGACGGCGACCGGGGCCGCCGGCCCGGTACCGGCGGGGTCCGGCACGCGCGCGGGGGTGCCCTTCGGGTCGCCGAGCGAGCTGTACGCGGCGATCCGGGACGGGCTGGCCCGGGTGCCCGACCTGTTCCTGGTCGAGCGGGGCAGGGGCGGCGGCGAGCACCACCTCTTCCTGGGCGCGGCCGTCGACTCCGTCCACCCGGACTACCAGCTGGAGGTGGACGACCTGTCGAGCGCGCTCTTCGCGATCGACTTCGTCACCGAGCAGGGCGAGGGCGGGGTCCTCGACGCGCCGGGGGACGGCGGTCCCTCGCACCACGAGACCTTCGTGCGGCTCGCCGAACTCCTCATGACCGAACGGGCCGACGGGCCCGGCGGGCAGGGGGCGCCCTGGGAGCCGGCCCACCCGGCGCTGCGCAACCCGACGGCCGACCCCGGCCATCCGGGGCGGCCCGCCGTGCTCGACGCGCACGCCCGGCAGGTGCTGCGGCTGTTCAACCGCAGCTACTTCCTGATGCTGCAGCTGATGGTCCAGCACTTCGGGGAGAGCCCGGACGCGAGCCTGCGCCGCTCCCGGCTGATGAACGCCTCGATCGACGTGATGACCGGGATGATGCGGCCGCTCGCCGAACTCCTCGTCACCCTCGACTCGGGCTGGCGGGGGCGGACGGCGGGCCCGTCCTTCGAGCTGGAGGAGCCGCCCGCGCACATCGCCCGGCCGGACGTGGCCCGGCGCGGATTCGCGATGCGCTTCCGGCACCTGGCGGCGATGGCCCGGGAGTGCCCGGGCGTCCCGGACCGGGTGCCGGAGCTGATGGCCTGGTACGCGGAGCACTTCGCGGCGGAAGGGAGGAGGTGAGCCGATGGCGGTGACGGGAAGGACGGCGGACCGCGGAGGGCCGGAGGGGGACGCGCCCTCCGGCACCGGTTCCGGGCCCGTGGAGGAGACGGAGGTGCTGATCGTCGGCGGCGGTCCCGTGGGGCTCGCGCTCGGGCTCGACCTGGCCTGGCGGGGCGTCCGCTTCGTGCTGGTGGAGGCCGGGGACGGCCGGGTCACCCATCCGAAGGTGTCGACCGTGGGGCCGAGGGCGATGGAGCTGTTCCGCCGCTGGGGCGTGGCGGACGCGATCCGGGGCGCGGGCTGGCCGCCGGATCACACCCTGGACGTGGCCTGGGTGACGGCGGTCGGCGGGCACGAGCTGCACCGGCTGCGGTTCGGCACCACCGCCGGACGGCGGCCGCCCGCGCACACGCCGGAGCCCGAGGCGATCTGCCCCCAGCACTGGCTCGTCCCGCTGCTGACCCGGCGGCTCGGCGTGCGGCCGGACGGCCCGGTGCGGCTCGGGACCCGGCTGACCGGGTTCGACCGGACGCCCGACGGGGTGCGTGCCTCCCTGACGGACGCGGCGGGGGTGCGGACGACGGTGCGCGCCCGGTACCTGGTGGGCTGCGACGGGGCGGCCTCGCCGGTGCGGAAGGCGTGCGGGATCGCGGCACCCGAGCGGCACGCCACCCGGACCCTGCGGAACGTCCTCTTCCGGGCGCCGGGCCTCGCGGCCCGGCTCGGGGGCCGGGCGGCCCTGGTCCACTTCGTGACCGAGCCGGGCGGACTGCGCTATCCGCTGCGGGCCGTGGACGGCCGGGACCTGTACCGGCTGACCTGTCCCCCGGGCCCGGCCGCGGCGCCTGCGGTGGTCCGCCGGGCGCTCGCCGTGGACGTGCCGGTGGAGATCCTGTCGGAGACCGAGTGGCACCTCACCCACCGCGTCGCCGCCCGCTACCGCGACGGCCGGGTGCTGCTCGCCGGCGACGCGGCGCACACCCTCTCCCCCTCCGGCGGCTTGGGACTCGCCACCGGGATCGGGGACGCGGCCGACCTCGGCTGGAAGCTCGCCGCCGAACTGGCGGGCTGGGCGGGGCCCGGCCTGCTCGACGCGTACGAGACCGAGCGGCGTCCGGTCGCCCTCGCCGGCCTGGAGGAGAGCCACCGCAACCTGCGCCGCACCCTGGACCGGAGCCTCGCGCCGGTGCTCCTGGAGGACTCGCCGCGCGGCGAGGAGGCCCGCGCGGAGCTGGGGCGGCGGATCGCCGCGTCCGACCCGCGCCGCGAGTTCGACGCGCCGGACGCCCACTTCGCCCACCGCTACCGGTCGCCGCTGATCGCCGGGGAGGACGCGGAGGACACGGGGGACACGGAGGCCGCGCCGCCCGCGCGCGACGGCCGTGACGAACCGGGCTGGCACCGTGCGGCCGTGCCCGGCGGGCGCGCCCCGCACGTGTGGCTGGGGCCCGGACGGTCCGCCCTGGACCTCTTCGGCCGCACGTTCACCCTGCTCCGCCCCGAAGCCGCCGCCGGGGAGGACGCGGAGGGACCGGTACGGGCGTTCGCCGACCGGGGGGTGCCGCTGGGGGTGCGGACCGCTCCGCCCGGCGACGAGGTGCGGCGGCGGTACGGGCACCCGTACGTACTGGTCCGCCCGGACGGTCACGTCGCCTGGCGCGGGCAGCACCCGCCCCCGGATCCCGGTGCGCTCGCCGACCTGGTGCGGGGCGCCGGGCCCGGCGCGGGCGGGACGCGGCGGGAAGGGAGCGGGTGATGGGCGCGGACGCCCTGCCGCCCTTCGGTCCCGGGCGGCTGGAGCTGGCCGATCCGTACCCGGTCTACCGCCGGTACCGCGAGCGGGACCCCGTGCACGCGGTGCGGCCGTCCGGCGGCGCGGCCGGGCCCACCACCTGGTACCTGTTCCGGTACGCGGAGGCGGCCCGGGTGCTGACGGAGCGTGCGTACCGGCGGCGGTCGCCGCTGACCGGGCGGGCGGCTCCGATACCGGAGGGGTACGAGACGCTGCGGCGGGTCGTCGAGAACTGGCTGGTCTTCCTCGACCCGCCCCGGCACGCCCGGCTGCGGGCCCGGGTGAGCCCGCCGCTCGGGACGGCGGCCGTCGCGGGGCTGCGGCCGGTCGTGCGGTCGATCGCCGAGGAGCTGGCCGGACCGCTCGCGCGGCGGCCCGTCGTCGATGTGGTGCGGGGGTTCGCGGCGCCGTTCCCGCTGCTCGTCATCGCGCGGGTGCTGGGGGTGGAGGGGCGGCTGTGGCCGTGGTTCAGGGAGCGGGCGCTGGCGCTCCAGGAGGCGGGCGGCACCCGGGGCGACCGTTCTCCGGCGGGGCTGGCGCGCGCCGACCGGGCGGCGGGAGAGCTGGAGCGGTACTTCACGGTCGAGCTGACGGCCCGGCGGGCCGCCGGCGGGGAGCCGCGCGACCTGATGGGGGCACTGGCGGAGGCCGCCCGCGAGGACCCCGCCCTGACGCCGGGCGTGCTCGCGTCGACCTGCGTCCATCTGCTGACGGCCGGGCACGAGACGACGACCGGGCTCCTCGGGAAGGCGGTGCTCGCGCTCCTCGCGCGGCCCGGGACCGGGGCGGAACTCCGCGCGGATCCGGGACTCCTGGCGGGCGCGGTCGACGAGTTCCTGCGCTTCGACCCGCCGGTGCAGATGGTGACCCGCTGGGCGTGGCGGGAGACGGAGCTGGGCGGGCGGCGGGTCCGGCGCGGGGACCGGGTGGTGGCGGTGCTCGGCTCGGCCCACCGCGACCCCGCGCGCTTCCGCGACCCGGACGTGCTGGACGTGCGCCGGGCCACCGGCCGGCACTGCGCCTTCGGCCTCGGCATCCACTACTGCGCGGGGGCGGCGCTCGCCCGTCTGGAGGCGGAGACGGGCCTCGGGGTGCTGCTGGACCGGCTCCCCCTGCTCCGGCCCGGGGCGCGCCCGCTCGTCGAGGTGGAGTACGCCCCGGACTGGGTCTTCCACGGGCCGTCCCGGCTGGTGCTCCGGGCCCGGGACGCACGGGCCGCGTGAGGAGGGGACGAGGAGGGGGAACGAGACGGAGACGGCACCCGGGAACGATCTCCCCCACCCTTCCGTTATACCCCCCACGGGTATGAAGAGGAGGAACGCATGACCACGACCAGCACCGCCGTCACCCGCCGCCTGCCGGCGCTCACCCCCGACCAGGCCCAGGGGCGGGCCCGCGAACTCCTCGGGGACATCGTCGAACGGCACGGCTCGGCGGGCGAGATGGTCTCCACGATGGCCAACTCGCCCGCCGTGATCGAGGGTTACCTGAGCCTGTCCCGGGCGATGAAGCGCGTGAAGATCCCCCGCGCGCTCAGCGAGAAGCTGTCGCTCGCCGTCCAGGAGTGGATCGGCTGCGGCACCTGCCGCGAGGCGCACGAGTCGGCGGGCCGGGCCGCCGGACTGACCGAGGCGGACGTCTCCCTGGCCCGCCAGGGCACCTCCACCGATCCGCGCGAGGCGGCGCTCATCGGACTCGCCCTCAAGGTCCTCGCCGAGCCGGGCGCGCTCGGCGACGCGGACGTCGCCGAGGTGCGGGCACACGGCTGGAGCGACCGGATCATCGCCGAGGTGGTGGGGGTGGTCAGCCTCAACCTGCTCACCGGTGCCTTCAACCTCCTCGCCGGCATCCAGCCGGACTCCGACGGGGAGACGGCGAAGCCCTAGGCGGGCGGCGGGAGTTCCTTCTCCATGAGGATGAAGGACTTGGCCGGCCCGCCCGGCTGCGGCTTGCCGTCCTTCCTGCCGACGGCGCGGTAGCCGGCGTCCCGGTAGTAGGCGGTGAGCTTCGGGTTGGTGGCCAGACAGTCCAGGCGCGCCCGGGTACGGCCGGCCCCGGCGACCCGGTCCTCGGCGGCGGCGAGCAGCAGCCGCCCGGTCCCGGGCGCGGCGGCGCGGTCCACCATGAGCCGGTGGACGTAGCCGGCGTCGGGCGGCCGCGGTCCCCAGGCGTCCTCGTCGTCCCACCACAGCTCCCAGGCGCCGGCGACGCGCCCGCCGCCCTCCGCGAGCCAGACCTCGCCGCGGGCCATGATCCGGCGGAAGTGGTCCTCGCCCAGCTCCCCGGGCCGCCACTGGCCGGTGATGCCCCGGTCGAGCATCCAGCGGGCGGCGTCGTCGCGGAGGCGGACGAGGGTGGCGAGGTCGGCCTCGCCGGCACGGCGGAGGCGGAGTCCGGTCATGCGGCCGATCCTCGCACGGCGTCGGCCCCCGGCGACGGGGCGAAGGAGACGGCGGCCGCCGGGACGGTGACCTCCGCGTCGGAGCCCAGGGCGTACGCGGCGACGCGGGAGACCACCGCGGCCGGGACGGCGTCGGCGACGCCGGGGACGGCCGGGCAGTCCTGGGTGGCGTGGGCGTCGTGCGGGACGACGACGCGGTAGCCGCGGTCGAGGGCGGTGCGGGCGGTGGCCTGGACGCACATCTCCGACATGACCCCGCACACGGCGACGGCCCGGGTGCCGTACCGGGCGAGCAGGTCGCCGAGGCCGGTGTCCCGGAAGCCGTCGTCGTGCGGCTTGCGGACGACGGCCTCGGTGGGACCGGGCCCGACGGGGTGGTGCAACTCCCAGCCGGGGGTGTGGGGTTCGTCCTCCCCGCCGGGCGGCCCGTCGTTCTGGAGGTGGACGACGAGCGCGCCGGCGGCACGGGCCCGGGCGATCAGCCCGGCGGTGCGGTCGACGAGCCGGGCGGCGTCGGGCACGGCGCCGTCGCCGGTGACGAAGGCCGACTGGACGTCGACGACGAGGAGCGTGTCCACCGGCGGGAGGGAGGACGGAGTCGGCGGAGGCGGAGGCGAAGGTGGAGGCGGCGTGATCATCCGGCCATCATCACGCGCCCGGCCCGGCCGCTCCACGGAGTTTCGGGGGAACGGCCGGCCCCTCCCGGCCCGGCCCCGCTCGATCCGGCCCTTCCCTTCCCGGCACCGCCCGGCCCGCCCCGCTCGGCCCCGGCCTCGTCCGGGCGTGGACCCGCGCGTGCGGCACGGACCGGATCGCGGGGCCTCAGACGGGGTGCTCCGCCCGGGCGCGGGGGCCGGAGGACGGCGGTGGCGCGGGCACCGCGGGAGAGGGCAGCGGACGCAGGGCCGGCTCGGGGCGCAGCAGGTCGTCGAGGCCGGTGAGGCGGACCAGGCGCAGGATCCACCGCTGGTCGCAGACGAGCTGGAAGTGCGCCCCGCGCCCGCGCGCGCTCCGGGCGCAGTGCGCGAGCAGCCCGAGGCCGGTGGCGTCGCAGAAGCCGAGCGCGCGGATGTCGAGGGCCAGGGCGTCGGCCTCGCGGACCAGGGCGTCGAGTTCGGGCCGCAGATGGCGGACGAGGACGAGGTCCAGTTCGCCGCGGAGGACGGCGACGGTCAGGGCGCCTGCCTTCCGGACGGAGAGGTGGGGGTCGTGACGGGGGATCAACTGCATCGGACGCTCCACAGGGTGGGTCCAAGTGTCACGACGAGCCTGGCCGCAGGGTGGGCGGGAGGGACGTTTCACCTCGGCCTCAGTCACCCCATCCAGTGAATGCGCGTCCAGGAGTTTGTCGCTCAGTCGTACGAGCGCGACCCGCCACCGACGTGCGAACGCCACCCGCCACCGACGTGCCGGCCCCACCCGGCGACGGCCCGCCGCCCTCCTCGCTCACGGAGGAGGCGGACGGCGGGCCGACACGGCGGTGTCAGGGGGCGGAAGGCGCCCCGAACCACCGCTCCAGCCCCTCCCGGAGCCCCGCCGGGTCGTCGCCGACCCAGACCACGTGCCCGTCCGGCCGCAGCAGCGCCGCCGGCACGTCGGGCTCGTCACCGGCACCGGTGACGAGCTCCACGCGGTCCTCCCAGCCCGTCACCGCGAGCGTCCCGGTGCGGTCCAGGAGGAGACCGCGCCCGGCGCGGGCCGCCTCGTACAGCCGGCCCTCCTTCAGCGGCACGTCCTTCAGGCGCCGGCCGAGGAGCGGGTGGCCCTCGCCGCAGTCGTAGCGGAGGTCGATCGCCGTGAGCTTCCCGATCAGGAAGCGGTTGACCTCGTCGAAGTCCATCAGCTCCGCGAGCAGCCGGCGCACCGCCCGCGCCCCCGGCTCCTCGGACATCAGCTCCATCTGCGCGCGGGTGTTGTCGAGCACGGCGGCGGCGACCGGATGGCGTTCGGAGTGGTACGTGTCGAGCAGGCCGTCCGGCGCCCAGCCGAGCACCTCCCCGGCCAGCTTCCAGCCGAGGTTGAAGGCGTCCTGCACCCCGAGGTTGAGGCCCTGCCCACCGGTCGGCGGGTGGATGTGGGCGGCGTCGCCCGCCAGCAGCACCCGGCCCTCGCGGTACCGCTCGGCCTGCCGGGTGCCGTCGCCGAAGCGGGACAGCCAGCGCGGCTCGCGCACCCCGAAGTCGGTGCCGCCCACGGCCGTCAGACGCTCCCTCAGTTCGTCGAGGGTCGGCGCGGACCGGTCGCCGGAGAGCCCGGCGGCGGGCACGACCACCCGGAACAGCCCGTCGCCGAGCGGCATCACGCCGTACCGCGACTGGGTCTTGCGGACCTCGGCCACCACCGGGACGACCTCCTCCCACGGGACCCCGATCCGCACCTCCGCGATCAGCGTCTCGTACCGCGCGGGCAGCCCCGGGAAGCCGATCCCGGTCAGGGCGCGCACGGTGCTGCGGCCGCCGTCGCAGCCGACCAGCCAGCGGGCGCGCAGCCGGGTGCCGTCGGCGAGCTCGGCCGTCACGCCCTCGCCGTCCTGGACGAGCCCGACGAGCTCCCGGCCGCGCCGGATCTCCACGCCCAGTTCGCGGGCGTGCTCGTCGAGGAGCTCCTCGGTGACGTTCTGCGGGATGCCGAGGACGTAGGAGTGGGCGGTGTCCAGTCCCTCGGGCCAGCTGGTGCCGAGTCCGGCGAAGAAACCGCCGACGCGGTACTGCTGCCCGCGGGCGAGGAAGCGGTCGAGGAGACCGCGCTGGTCCATCACCTCGATGCTGCGGACGTGGAGTCCGAGCGCGCGGCTGTGGCCGCTCGGCTCGGCCTCCTTCTCCAGGATCAGGGGCGTGAGGCCCCACAGCCTCAGCTCGGACGCGAGCGTGAGCCCGGTCGGCCCCCCGCCGATCACGAGGACATCGGCATCGAACATGGCGTTCCCCCATCTGTTTGCGCTGTTCAGCCGCCGATTCTCCGTCATTCCGGGGGCCTTGCCGCAAGGCCCCCCGTGCGCTATACGTTGAAGAGGGAGAGGGACCGCCGGATCACCGCTCAGCGCAGATCGAGCCGCATGAGGATCCGGGGGTGGCCGGCGAGCACCGAGGCGGTGTCCGCGGCCTTCACGAACCCGGCCCGTTCGAAGTTCTTCCGCAGCCCCGCGTACGCCATCATCATGTCCACGCGCGCCTCGCCGTTGTCGAGCGGGTACGCCTCCACCGCCGGCGCCCCGTGCGCGCGGGCGAACTCCACGGCGCCCTCGATCAGGGCGTGGCTGACGCCCCGCTTCCGGTGGCCCGGACGGACCCGCACGCACCAGAGCGACCAGACCGGCAGGTCGTCGACGTGGGGGATCTTCCGGCTGTGGGCGAAGGTCGTCTCCGAGCGCGGCGCCACGGCGGCCCAGCCCGCGGGCTCGTCGCCGTCGTAGGCGAGGACGCCCGGCGGGGGCTCCCGGTCGCACAGGCCGGCGACGTACGCGCCCCGCTCCGGACCGCGCAGCTCGTTGTTGAGCTTCGAGGGGATCCGGTAGCTCAGGCAGAAACACACGTTCGCGGTGGGCGACTTGGGGCCGATCACGGCACGGACGTCCTCGTAGACGGAGGCCGGGCGCACTTCGATGCTCATGGCCCCACCCTGGCACGGGCGCGGCGCGCCGGCAGGCCGTACGGCACGGTCCCACGGATCCGTCCCGCCCCCGGGACGCGCCGGGCCGATGACGGGCCCGACGCGGCCCGGCTGCTCCGTACGGGGGAGTCGCGACGGGGTCAGGTGCGCAGTTCGCGCGCCTCGAAACGGCCCTCGCCGAGGACCAGGACGAAGGTGACCTGCTGCCCCTCGGAGAGCGAGCGGACGCCGCCCTCGACGTCCTCCGCCCGGAAGAAGACGGGGTCCTCGGATCCGACGGGCAGCACGAACCCGTAGCCGGCGCGGCGGTTGAAGGACTGCACGAACCCGGTGGTGCGGTTGTCCACGGCGACCTCCCTCGCTCCGGGCGCTCACGGCGCCCCACCGGAGGTGTACCCCGTGCGGGCCGGCTCCGCCAGCCGGGCCCGGACCGGCGGCGGGTCAGAAGACGGAGAGGCCGGTGATGGTGGTGAAGCGGTCCAGGGCGACGACGCCGGCCACCGAGTTGCCCCGCTCGTCGAGGCCGGGGCTCCACACGCACAGGGTGCAGCGGCCGGGGACCACCGCGATGATCGCGCCGCCGACACCGCTCTTGCCGGGCAGCCCCACCCGGTAGGCGAAGTCGCCTGCGGCGTCATAGGTGCCGCAGGTGAGCATGACGGCGTTGATCTGCTTGGCCTGGCTGCGGGTCAGCAGCCGGCTGCCGTCGGAGCGGATGCCGTGCCGGGCCAGGAAGCCGGTGGCGACGGCGAGGTCGGCGCAGGACGCCTCGATCGAGCACTGCCGGAAGTACTCGCGCAGGAGGGTGGGGACGGGGGTGGCGATGTTGCCGTACGAGGCCATGAAGTGGGCGAGGGCGGCGTTGCGGTCGCCGTGCTCGGTCTCGGAGGCGGCCACGTCCCGGTCGAAGTCGAGGTCGTCGTTGCCGCTCTCGGCGCGCAGGAAGTCCCGCAGGCTGCCGGAGGCGTCGCCGGTGAGCCGGTGGAGCCGGTCGGTGACGACGAGGGCGCCCGCGTTGATGAACGGGTTGCGCGGGATGCCCTGCTCGTACTCCAGCTGCACCAGCGAGTTGAACGGGTTGCCGGACGGCTCGCGGCCCACGTGCCCCCACAGCGCGTCGCCCTCCTTGGCGAGGGCGAGCGCCAGGGTGAAGACCTTGGTGACGGACTGGGTGGAGAAGGGCTGCTGCCACTCCCCCACCCCGTACACGCTGCCGTCCACCTCCGCGACGGCCATCCCGAACCGGCGCGGGTCGGCCGCCGCGAGCGCCGGAATGTAGTCGGCCGGGCGGCCCCGGCCGGTCAGGCCCTCGATCTCCTCGGCGACGCGTTCGAGGACGGGCAGGAACGACTGCATCATGATCACATCATGCAGCCCGACGGCCGCTCCCGTCCGCCGGCCCGCGCCCCCAGCGCGCGCCCGGGGTTTCAGCCCGCGACGCGGGCCATCCACTCCTCCACCTCGGCGGAGGTGCGGGGCAGCCCGGCCGACAGGTTCTCGTGCCCCTCCTCCGTGACCAGCAGGTCGTCCTCGATGCGGACGCCGATGCCGCGCCACTCGGCGGGCACGGTCAGGTCGTCGGGCTGGAAGTAGAGGCCCGGCTCGACGGTCAGGACCATGCCCGGCACCAGGACCCCGTCGACGTACTCCTCGTTGCGCGCGGAGGCGCAGTCGTGCACGTCGAGACCGAGCATGTGGCCCGTTCCCGCCATGGTGAAGCGCCGCTGGAGGCCCAGCTCGTACGCGCGGTCCACCGGCCCCTCGATGAAGCCCCACTCCACCAGCTTCGCCGCCAGGTGCCGCTGGGCCGCCTCGTGGAAGGCGCGGTAGGGGGCGCCGGGCTTCACGGCGTCGAAGCCCGCCTGCTGCGCCTCGTACACGGCGTCGTACACCTGCCGCTGGAGGGGGGTGAAGGTGCCGCTGATGGGGAGGGTGCGGGTGACGTCGGCGGTGTAGAGGGAGTGGGTCTCCACGCCCGCGTCGAAGAGCAGCAGCTCGCCGGGACGGACCGGGCCGTCGTTCGAGGTCCAGTGCATGATCGTGGCGTGCTCGCCGGCGGCGCAGATGGAGCCGTAGCCGACCGAGTTGCCCTCCAGGCGGGCGCGGCGGAAGAAGGTGCCCTCGATCCACCGCTCGGAGGTGGCGACGGCGGTGGAGAGGTCGCCGACGGCGTCGGTGAAGCCGCGGACGGTGGAGTCGACGGCCTTGCGCAGCTCGCCGATCTCCCAGGCGTCCTTGACCAGGCGCAGCTCGCTGAGGACGTCCTCCAGCTCGGCGTCCCGCTCCTCGTCGGTGGTGACGGCCGCCTCCAGGGCGGCGTCGACGCCGCGGAGGACGCGGGTGGGCACGCCGGCGCCGGCGGCCAGGTGGCCGGTGAGGTCGCGGACGTCACGGCAGGCCAGCCCGAGGACGCGCTCGGCCTCGGCGAGGGAGAGCCGACGGCCCATCCACAGCTCGGCGGTGTAGCCGATCCAGAAGGTGTCGTCGTCGCGGCCGTCCCGGGGCAGGACGTAGCCGTAGGCGTCGTGGCCGCCGTCCTCGCGCGGCTCCATGACGAGGGCGCAGTCGCGGGCCTGGTCGCCGGTCATGTGGACGTAGGCGGAGTGGGGACGGAAGGGGTAGGTGTCGTCGTTCGACCGCACCTTGAGGTTGCCGGAGGGGATCACCAGGCGCTCGCCGGGGAACCGCGCGGAGAGCGCGGCGCGGCGGGCGGCGGCGTACGGCGCCTGCTCGGCCCGCTCCAGGTCGTGCCGCTCGGTGTCGGCCCAGCCGGTCCGCATCAGCGCGGACAGTTCCTCGGAGATGCCGCCGTACAGGCCGTTCTTGCGACCCTTCGCCACGTCGTGCTCCTTCGTCGAGAGTGCCTGCGGGAAACCGCCGGTCGTCGGCGGCTCACGGACCGTAGCCCGCCCGGGGACGCCGTGGGGCCGGATGGTGCCAGTGGCACGGATCGGACACCGGGCGGTCCGGAGCGGCCGGAGAATGGGTCCCATGGCGAACGCGAAACTGGGCGAGGCGCTGCGCCTCCTGGGCCTCGGCGAGACGGCCGCGCGTGTCTACCGCGCCCTCCTGGAGCGGGCTCCCGCGCCGCTGCCCGCGGTCGGCGCGGCGGCCGGGCTCGACGGGCCGGCGCTGGCGGAGGCGTACGGCGAGCTGGTCGACGCGGGGCTGGCGAGCCCGGTGGTCGACGGCGGCGGCACGGTGGCGCCGGTGCCTCCGGCGGCGGGCCTGGAGGTCCTGGGCCGGCACCGGGCGGCGGAGCTGGACGAGTCGCGGATCACGGTGGGCGGCGCCTTCGAGTCCTTCCGCCGCCGGCGGCTGGCCGCGCACGACGACGACCTGGTGGAGGTCGTGACCGGGGAGGCGATCGGGCCGCGCATGCGGCAGGCGTGGGCGAGCGCCCGGCAGCAGATCCGGCAGCTGGACTCGCCGCCGTACTTCCCGATCCCCGGCTCGACCGACGACGCGCTGGCCACCCTCGCCCGGGGGGTGACCCAGCGGGTGATCTACTCCCGGGCCTCGCTGGAGCAGCCGGGGCACCTGGAGGAGTCGATCGAGCCGGTGGTCGCGGCGGGCGAGCAGGCCCGGGTGCTGCCGTCCGTGCCGGTGAAGCTGGTGATCATCGACGACGCGTACGCGCTGGTCTCGCTGTCGATCCGGGAGGCCGACGTGCACAGCACGATGCTGGTGGTGCAGCCGTGCGGACTGCTCTCGGCGCTGGTGGCGCTCTTCGAGCAGTCCTGGCGGGACGCGCTGCCCTTCCACGGCCGCACCGCCCTCCCCGGCGGGCTCGCGCCGGCCGACCGGCGGCTGCTGTGGCTGCTGGCCGGCGGCGCGGCGGACGAGGTGATCGCCCGGGAGATCGGCGTCAGCCGCCGCACCCTCTTCCGCCGGATCCAGATCCTGATGGCCCGGCTGGGCGCGGCGAACCGTTTCCAGCTGGCGCTCCAGGCGCAGCGGCACGGCTGGCTCTGAGCCCGCCCCTCACCCCTCTGTCAGGTGCTTGCGCAGGAAGGTGTACATCAGGGCCTTGTTGCGGGCGGCCTGCGCGTTGTCGGTGGCGCCCGCGTGGCCGCCGCCGGTGTTCTCGTGGAGGAGCACCCGGTGGCCCAGCTCGCGCAGCCGCGCCGCCGCCTTGCGCGCGTGCCCGGGGTGGACCCGGTCGTCGCGGGTGGAGGTGGTGAGCAGCACGGGCGGGTAGGGGGCGTCGGCGGTGAGCCGGTGGTACGGCGAGAGCTCCCGCAGGTGCGGCAGGTCGGCCTCGTCGTCGGGGTCGCCGTACTCGGCGATCCAGGAGGCGCCGGCGAGCAGTTTGTGGAAGCGGACCATGTCGAGCAGCGGCACCTGGCAGACGATGGCGCCGAACAGTTCGGGGTAGCGGGTGAGCATGGCGCCCATGAGGAGGCCGCCGTTGCTGCCGCCGGCGGCGCCGAGCATGCCGGGCGTGGTGATGCCGCGGGCCACGAGGTCCCGGGCGACGGCGGCGAAGTCCTCGAAGGCCCGGTGCCGGTGGGCGCCGAGCGCGGCCTGGTGCCAGGCGGGGCCGTACTCGCCGCCGCCCCGGATGTTGGCGATGACGTAGGTGCCGCCGCCCTCCAGCCAGCCGCGGCCGGTGAGCGCCGCGTACGAAGGGGTGAGGGAGACCTCGAAGCCGCCGTAGCCGTAGAGCAGGGTGGGGCCGGGGCCTTCCGCGCGGTCGCCGGACCGGTCGGGGCCGATCACGAAGTAAGGGACGCGGGTGCCGTCGTCGGAGGTGGCGAAGGCCTGCTCGACGGCGAGCCCGGTGATGTCGAAGCGGGCCGGCGCCTGGCGCAGGATCTCGCTGTCGCCGCCGATGGTGCCGCGGGTGAGCGTGGACGGCTGGAGGAAACCGGAGACGTCGAGGAAGTACTCGTCGGAGACGTCCGGGTCGGTGTCGGTGACGCCGACGGCCGACAGCGGGGGCACGTCGGCGAGCGGGGCGCGCGACCAGCCGCCCTCCTCGCGCGGGGTCAGCACCTCGATGCGGGTGCTGACGTCCCGCATGGTCTCCAGGACCAGGTGGTGGCGGGTCCAGGAGTGCCCGGCGAGCGCGGTCCGCCCGTCGGGGGTGAAGAGGGCCTCGGCGGTGCGGTCGCCGGCCAGGAAGGCGTCGAAGCCGAAGGCGAGGAGCGAGCCCGCGGGGTGGCCGAGCCAGGGCGACTTGAGGGTGACGACCAGGTGCCCGCGGTGGGCGTAGACCTCGGCGTCCTCCGGGACCTCGATCCGCACCAGCCGGTCGTCGGCGGTGAGGAGGTGGGTCTCGCTGCGGAAGAAGTCGAGGGAGCGGCCGACGAAGTCGCGCTCGAAGCCGGGGGTGGCGTCGTGCCAGGCCCAGGCGGAGACGTCGGAGGGCTCGCCCTCGAAGACGGTGACGGCCTCGGCGAGCGGGGTGCCGCGCCGCCAGCGGCGGACCGTGCGCGGGTAGCCGGCGTCGGTGAGGGAGCCGGGGCCGTGGTCGGTGCCGACGAAGACGGTGTCCGCGTCGGCCCAGCCGATGCTGGTCTTGGCCTCGGGCAGGGTGAAGCCGTCCGCGACGAAGGCGCGGGAGGGCAGGTCGAACTCCCGGACCACGACGGCGTCGCCGCCGTCGCGGGAGAGGCTGACCAGCGCCCGCTCGTGGTCGGGCCGCCGGACCCGGGCGCCGGCCCACACCCACTTCTCGCCCTCGGCCTCGGCGAGCGCGTCCACGTCGAGCAGCGTCTCCCACTCCGGGGCGTCCTTGCGGTACTGCTCCAGGGTGGTGCGCCGCCACAGGCCCCGTACGTGCTCGGCGTCCTGCCAGAAGTTGTAGAGGTACGGGCCTCGGCGGGTGGTGTACGGGATGCGGTCGACGGCGTCGAGCACCTCGCGCAGGCGCTCCGCGAAGGCGTCGAAGCCGGGGCCGGAGGCGAGCTCGGCCTCCGTCTCGGCGTTCCGCTCGGCCACCCAGGCGAGGGCTTCCTCGCCGTCGACGTCTTCCAGCCACAGGTACGGGTCGTCATGGTTCACGCCGGACATTGTCCCCCGGCGCACGCCGGTGGTGACTCAGTCGGCGGTCAGCTTGTGCACCACCTTGCCGTCGGCGTCGACGGCGAGGTAGCCGGTGGCGTTGTAGTCGTTGGTGCGGTAGACGAGGAGGGTGGGGCGGTTGTCGTTGAAGGTCCAGCGGTGGACGATCAGGTACCGGGTGAGGGGCGCGTCGACCTTGAGCTCGCGGTCGGCGCGCTGCGCCAGGGCCGGCAGGTCGTCCCAGGGCATGCGGGACGGGTCGAAGGGCTGGTCGTCGGGGCGGGAGGCGAGGATGGTGCCTCCGGCGCCCTGCTTGCTGACCTCGCCGTCCCGGTACTGGTAGCGGTCGTAGGTCTTGGCCCCCTCCTTGGTGGGGATCTCGGCGATGGCGTACTCGTCGTAGACGAACACCTGCTTGATGGTGGAGACGCCGGTGGCCTCCCGGAAGGCGGCGAGGGCGGTGCGGACGCCGGCGGGGGTGAGGAGGGAGCCGGCGGCGGGGGCGGTGGTCGTGGGGCTCTCCTTGCCGGTGCCGGTGCCGGTGCCGGTCGTCCCCTCCGGTGCGGTGGTGCGGTCGGTGGTCCCGGTCCGCTTGCCGTCACCGGCGCCGGTGCTGGTGCCCGTGCCGAGGCCGGTGCCCCCTCCCTTGCCGCCGTCGCCGCCGCCGTTCGGAAGGAACTGGGCGATGCCGAGGGCCAGCAGGGCGGCGGCGAGGACCAGGCCGCCCGCGACGGTGGCGAGGCGCCTGCGCCGGGTGGGCGCGGGACGGCCGGGGTGGTCCTCGGCGGGCCGCCCGTAGGCGGGGTGGGCGTACGGGCGGGCCGGGGGCGGCGGGTAAGCGCCCGGGTCCGGCGGGCCGAAGCCCGGGGGTACGGCGTCGGCGACGGCACCGCCGGCGGCGGTCTGCGCCTCGGCGAGCAGCCGGTCGAGGAGCGCGCCGTCCGGCCGGAGGGCCGGGTCGCGGACGAGGAGCCGGGTGAGGACGGGGGCGAGGGCGCCTGAGCGGACCGGCGCCGGGATCGGGTCGTCGAGGACGGCGACGACGGTGGCGAGGCTGGTGGCGCGGCGCAGCGGATGGTGGCCCTCGGTGGCCACGTACAGGAGCATGCCGAGGGACCACAGGTCGGAGGCCGGGTTGCCCTCCTCGCCGCGGACCCGCTCGGGGGCGATGAACTCGGCGGAGCCGATGAGGTCGCCGGAGGCGGTGAGCCGGGAGGTGGACTCGTCGAAGACGGCGATGCCGAAGTCGGTGAGCACGGCGCCGCCTTCGGCGCGCAGCAGGACGTTGGCGGGCTTGACGTCACGGTGCTGGATGCCGGCCGCGTGTGCGGCGCGCAGCGCGCCGAGGACCTGCCGGCCGAGGGCGATCGCCTCGGGGACGGGCATCGGCCCGGCGGCGAGCCGGTCGGCGACCGAGTTCCCCTCGACGAGTTCCATGACGATCCAGGGGGCCGAGCCGTCGGCGGGCTCGACGATGTGGTGGACGGTCACGACGTGCGGGTGGGAGAGCCGGGCGAGGGCCCGGGCCTCGCGGACGGCCCGGGCCCGCATCTGGGCGGTGAGGCCGGGATTCGCCTCCTCGACGGCCGGGTCCGGAGGGCGGACCTCCTTGAGGGCCACGTCCCGGTCGAGGGCGATGTCGCGGGCCCGCCACACGGTGCCCATGCCGCCGCTTCCGAGCCGGGAGACCAGCCGGAACCGTCCGTCGACGAGGGGTCTGCCGTCGTCGTCATTCGTGCTCATGAGCGATCATCGTAGGGGTCCCCGGTGACAGCCGGGGTCCGGGCGGCCGGACCGCCCGGACCGGCGGGGTCAGGCCTTCATCTCGTACGCGCCGGAGAGGGCCTCGACGCGGGCCCAGACGCGGGCGGTGCGGGCCTCGTCGACGACGGGGCGGCGGACCGCTCCGAGCGCCCAGGCCTGCTGCGCCCCGGTGGCGGAGTCCTTGCCGTGGAGCTCGACCGCGTAGCCGGAGAAGTCCCGGACGAGGACGGCGAAGAGCTCGTCGAGGACGTCCTCGTCGAGTCCGGTGAGGGCGGCCTGTTCCAGGACGAGCTGGGCGTGGACGACGAGCGCGAAGAGCTGGCCGACGGCGAGGAGCAGGTCGAGGTCGCGGCTCTGGGCCTCGTCCGGGGCAGCGGTGCGGACGAAGTCGCAGAGGGCGTCGGCCTGTTCGCGGAGGCGGGCGACGTTCGGCAGACGGTCGTACGCGTCGAAGGCGGGGCGCCAGTCGTGGAAGCGGACGGAGCCGAGGCCGCGGGCGGGGCCCTGGCGGAAGAGGAAGGCGTCGTCGGCGGCGTCGAGGCGGGTGGGGACGGCCGGGTGGTCGACCGGGTCCAGGAGGTGGTTGCGGAGGAACTTGAGGATCAGGGCGAGGTTGACGTGGACCGTGCCCTCCAGCTTGGGCAGGCCGCGGATCTCGACGGCCGCCTGGGCGAAGTAGTTGTCCTTCTCGAAGCCCTTGGCGGCGATGACGTCCCACATGAGGTCGATGACCTTCTCGCCCTCGGTGGTCACCTTCATCTTCGTCATGGGGTTGAAGAGGAGGTAGCGGCGGTCGTCGGGTCCGGCGGTGCGGAAGTAGTCGACGGCGCGGTCACTGAAGAGCTTCATGCCGGCCAGCCGGACGTAGGCGTCGGTGAGTTCGCGGCGCACGTGCGGGAAGGCGGTGACCGGGCGGCCGTAGAGGATCCGGTTCTGGGCGTGGGTGACGGCCTCGTACATCGCGTGCTCGCAGATGCCGATGGAGGCGGTGCAGAGGTTGAACTTGCCGACGTTGACGGTGTTGAGGGCGGCGTCGAAGGCGGCACGGCCGGTGTGCAGGACGTCGGCGGCGGTGACCGGGTAGTCCTCCAGGCGGAACTCGCTGACGAACTTCGAGGAGTCGACGACGTTCTTGACCAGGCGGTAGGCCGGGTGGCGGCTGTCGGCGGCGAAGAAGACGTAGCCGTCGGGGCCCTCGACGTCGGTGCGGCGGCCGAAGACGGAGACCAGGCCGGCGGCGTTGCCGTTGCCGATGTAGTACTTGGAGCCGGTGGCGCGGAAGCCGCCCTCGCCGTCGGGGGTGAGCAGCATGTCGGTGGAGTAGATGTCGGCGCCGTGCGCCTTCTCCGAGAGGCCGAAGGCGAACACCTCGCCCTGGTCGAGGAGTTCGGCGGCACGGGCGCGGGCGGCGGCGTTGTCGCTCTGCCAGACCGGGCCGAGGCCGAGGATGGTGACCTGCCAGGCGTACCAGTAGTCGAGCCCGTAGAAGCCGAGGATCTCGTTGAGGGCGGCGATGCGGGCGGTGTCCCAGCGCTTGTCGCCCCGCCCCTCGCCGGCCTCGGTGGCGGGGGTGAGGAAGGTGGCGAAGAGTCCTTCCTTCGCGGCGAAGGCCAGGAAGTCTCCGAGCCAGGCGCGGGTGCGGTAGTCCTCGATGATCCGGCGCTTGCCGCGCTCCTCGAACCAGTCGACCGTGGCGCGCAGCAGCCTGCGGGTCTCGGGGTCGAAGTGCGCGGGGTCGTAGGTGCGGGGGTTGAACAGCAGGGCGTCGGCCATGGGGTAACCGCCTTGGAGGGTGAGGGTGGAAGTGAGGGTGGTGGGTGGGGCCTGCCGCAGGGCGTTCAGAACCTGCGCAGGGTGGCGAGGACGTCGTCGAGCCAGGCGATCATCATCCGCTCGTACGCGATGCCGCCGCGCAGCACGACGTGCTGGAGCTCGCGCTCGGCGTCGGGCGGGGCGCCGTCCGCCGGGGTGCCGTCCGCCGGCGCCGGGGGGAAGTCCCGCTCCTCGCCGGCCAGGTAGTGGGCGAGGCGGTCGCCGTGCGCCCGCCGGTGCCGCTCGACCTCGCGGACGAGGCCGGCCGGGTCGTCGAAGGCGGCTCCCCGGATCTTCACGGCGAGGTCGTGGCGGACGCTCTCGGGCTCGATCGGCTCGTGCAGCCAGGAGCTGAGCGCCGCGTGCCCGAGGTCGGCGACGGAGTACTCCTTCTTGTCCGGCCGCCCGTGCTGGGTCACCTCCCGGGAGGTGACCCAGCCGTCGTTCTCCATGCGTTTGAGCACGCGGTAGATCTGCTGGTGGGTGGCGGTCCAGAAGTAGCCGATGGACCGCTCGAAGCGCCGGGCCAGTTCGTATCCGGACCCGGGCCGCTCCAGCAGGGACACGAGGATCGCGTGTTCGAGCGCCATGCCCCGATCTTTCTATGCAACTGGTTGCATAGCAAGGCGACCGCCCTCCGATGAGACGCGCCTCACGGCGGCGGAGGCGACCCCGGGCGGGCCGGCCGCCCTCCCGCGGCGCGAAGACCCGGCCGGTGGGGGCCGGAGCCGGGCCGGGCCGAAGTCGCCCCGGCCGACGACCACGTCGAGATCGACGCGGACGCGCACGCCGACCGGTACGCACGGGCGCATTGCATTCAAGGCCAGCTCCATTGCAACGATCTCCCCCTATTGACCAGCAGGGACAGCCCAGCTGCCATCCCATTGCGTTGCCGAATATAGAAACGCAATGTAGCGTCGCAGGCGTTCGGCGGTTCACCGACATCCACGGACGGGGAGATCACCATGGGCATGACCAAGGAAGGCTTTTCCGAGGCGGGGCTGCGGCGGGTGCGCGAGGTGCTCGCGCGCCACGTCGAGTCGGGCAGGATCCCGGGGCTCGTCGCCCTGATCGGGCGGGGCGACGCGACGCACGTCGAGGCGCTCGGGACGATGCGCCACGACGGCGGCGCGCCGATGGCCCGGGACACCGTCTTCCGGATGGCGTCGACGTCGAAGCCCGTCACGGTGGCGGCGGCGATGATCCTCCTCGACGAGTGCCGGCTCCGGCTGGACGACCCGGTCGACCCCTGGCTTCCCGAACTCGCCGGCCGACAGGTGCTGAAGCGCGTCGACGGCCCGCTGGACGAGACCGTGCCGGCCCGTCGGCCGATCACCGTCAGGGACGTGCTGACCTCGACCTTCGGCCTCGGCATGGACCTGACGTCCCTGGGCACGCCGATCATGAACGCGGTCTTCGAGCAGGGACTCACGCCCAACCTGCCCGTGCCGATGCCCGAGCCGGACGAGTGGATGCGCCGCCTCGGCGCGCTGCCGCTGATGCACCAGCCGGGCGAGCGCTGGCAGTACCACATCAGCAGCGACCTGCTCGGCGTCCTCGTCGCCCGCGTCTCCGGCCGGTCCTTCGAGACCTTCCTCCGCGAGCGCCTCTTCGAGCCGCTGGGCATGAAGGACACCGGCTTCCACGTCCCCGCCGACCGGATCCACCGGCTGCCCCCGCTGTACGCCCCCGACCCGGCGACCGGCGAGTTCCACGTCTGGGACGAGGCCGAGGGCGGCCGGCACAGCGCGCCGCCCGCCTTCCAGGGCGGTGGCGGCGGCCTGAACTCCACCGCCGACGACTACCACGCCTACTTCCGCATGCTGCTCGCCGGCGGCCTGCACGGCACCGAGCGCATCCTCTCCCGCCCCGCCGTGGAGCTGATGACCACCAACCGGCTCACCCCCGAACAGCAGGCCGCCCGCCACAAGCTGGCCACCGACAACGTCCACGTCTCCTTCGGCCAGGGCCAGCACGGCGGCTGGGGCTTCGGCATGGCCGTCCGCACCCACCGCGGCGACTACGCCCCCGTCGGCCAGTTCGGCTGGGACGGCGGGAGCGGCACCTCGACGTACGCGGACCCGGTGAACGGCCTCACCGGCATACTCCTCACCCAGACCGGCACCTCCGTCCCGGCCCCCGCCCACCTCTTCCACGACTTCTGGACGACCCTCTACCAGGCCCTGGACGACTGAGCCGGAGGACGGCCGGCCCGGCTCGCCGCTCAGCGGCCGATGTCGTGCACCCTCGGCGCGGGCGCGGGACGGACGCGGGACAGCCTCGCGGCCGTCCCGCGCGCCGTCTCGAAGGCGATGACCGGGTCGCCGCCCTTCCGCCAGGGCCCGGCCCCGCACCACGGACCGATCAGCCGGAACTGGTCCAGGGCGGGCCCGTACATCATGGACCGGAGCATGGCGTCCGCCAGCTGGTGCCGGAGGCCCGGCAGGAGCTCGTGGTCGGGGTCCATCCGCTCGAAGGAGGCGGCGACCCGCTTCAGCACCCGCCTGCCCATCGGCCCCGCGGGCAGCGTGAAGGCGGTACGTTCCCGCAGTTCGCCCACGGCGTGCAGGTAGATCCCGGCCAGCGGGCTGCCGGGCGGGGCCTTGCGAACCGCGCGCCGGGCGAAGCCCATCATCTGCTGATCGCTGCCGAACCACTTGGCGCACCAGTACTGGAGCGCCTGCCCGTGGCCCTCGTAGTGGTACGGCGCCCGCGCCGCGAGTTCGTCCCAGAGCGCCGCGAACTCCCGGGGGTTGTACTGCGCTCCGCGCGCCGCCGTGATCATGACGACCCACGGTCCCGGGTTCGCGGGCTCCAGCAGCGAGGCCTTGCGCGCCTCCTCGATCGCGGCCGGGAGCAGCGCCCGGAAGCGGTTCATGTCGTAGCCCAGGACCTCGTGGGCGTAGCCACTGCCCCGGATCGCCCAGGCGCGGTGCACCAGGAGGCTCGCGTACAGGGTGCGGGCGTCGCAGTCCCCGGGCTCGGCGGCCCGCCAGGCGTCGAGCCAGGAGTCGTCCTCCTGGGCGACGTGCTGCAGCACCTCGATCCGGGTCCAGCGCTCGTCCCAGTCCTCCCCCGCCGCGCGTACGTACCGGGCGGCCGGCTCCCAGTCCCCGCGCCACGCCGCGTCGGCGACGGCCTGCCGCTCCCGCGCCCGGTGGGCCGGCGCCGGCGGTCCGGCCCGACGCGGATCGAGCGCCTCGCGGGGCGACAGCCCGTAATCGGAGGCGACGAACCGCTCGACGGCCCAGGCCGCGGCACGCCGGGGCACGACGAAGAGCCGGTGAAGAGCGACGAGGAGCACGCCGAGCACGACGGCGAGAAAGAGAGTCACGGCAGGAAATCCTCCCGGAATCGATCACTCCGTGCAATGGGCATAAAAAATGCCTCAACCCCCGGACGGTGTCCGGGGGTTGAGGCTAAAAATTGTTCGGCGGCGTCCTACTCTCCCACAGGGTCCCCCCTGCAGTACCA
>NZ_JBIBZN010000021.1:0-123640 GCF_043084305.1 Streptomyces sp. NPDC014656 | reverse complement strand
AAGGACATCATCAAGTCGACGCTGCGCATCAAGCAGACGCACGCCGGCTCCTGGTCCTGCAACTCCGGTGACGTCCAGGTCAAGACCATCGGCAAGGACCTGCCGCGCAACATCACCTGGAACAACCAGCCCGCCTGGGGCGTCCTCGTGGACTCCTCCGGCGAGTCCTTCGGCGGCCGCAACTGCCCGATGGACAGTGCCGGACTCGTCGAGTTCTCGGTCACGAGCGCCATCAAGAACGCCGTCGCCGACGAATGGGGCAGCTGGTCCTTCGTCCTGACCTCGAAGTCGAACGCGGTCGACACCTCGTGGCGCAAGTTCGACCCGAACTCCGCGCGTGTGTCGACGTACTACAACACGCTTCCCACGCGGCCGACACTGACGATCGACCCCTCCCTCCCCTGTGCGGGCGGCATCATCGGCACCACCGACGAGATCGTCCTGAACGCCTCGAAGTTCACGGACGCCGAGAAGGACGACCTCGACGTCGAGTTCAGGTGGGCCCAGAACGGCAAGCCGGCCAAGACCGTGACGCGCAACGCCAGCAGCGGCGGCACCGCCCAGCTGCGCATCCCCGCCGGCACGACCCTGCCGTCCGCCACCTTCTGGTACGAGGCGATCGTCAAGGACAGCGTCGGCAACAGCCCGCGCGCCGGCCGCTGCTACTTCACCTACGATTACACCGGTCCGAAGAACCCGCCGAAGGTCAGCTCGGCGCAGTGGCCCGAGAACGTCAGCAAGGGCTGCACGCCCGACCTGCCGGCGGGCACCCCCTGCGCGAAGCCCGCGCGGACGACCGGCTCGTTCACCTTCGCGGCCAACCCCGCCCCGGACGAGACCAACGACATCACCGAGTACATCTGGTGGACCGACTACGACACCAAGGAGAAGTCGGCCAAGCCCACCGCGACCGGCGGTTCGGTCACCGTCAGCGTCAAGCCGATGAGCAACGGCCCCCAGTACCTGTACGTGCGCAGCGAGGACGCGGCCAACAACCGCTCGCGGGTGAAGGCGTACCTGTTCATCCCGTCGCGTTCGGACAAGCGCGACAAGCTCGGCGACCTGAACGGCGACGACCTGGTCGACCTCGTCACGCTCGACCCGGGTTCCGGCACGCTGTGGTCCTACCCGAGCCGTACTGACGGCACCTTCGGCGCCGGCGAGGCGGCCAAGGACGAGTCCTTCGCCTCCGCCACGGTCTCCGTGGGTGGCAGCTGGGACGACGACGACTACTACGAGGACCTCGTCTCCCTGCAGCCCGCGGCCGACGACCCCAGCACCTACGAGCTGTGGGCCTACCGGGGCAACGGCGGCGGCAAGCTCCTCACCAATGACAACGACCGGCAGCACCTGACGATCGCCGTCAACAACTGCTACACCCCCGGCGACCCCATGTGCGACAACCACTGGGCCAAGGGCGCCGAGATCGTCTCCGTGCCCAGCCTCAGCGACGACGACGGAGCGCCCTACGGCGGCCCCGACGACGTGATCGACGAGCGGGACTTCCCCGACCTGCTGGTCAAGGAGGGCGCCAACCTCTGGCTCTACCTCGGCTCGCGCACCAGCGGCATGCTGGACAGCTTCAGCGCCCCCATCGCGCTCGGCAACGCCGACTGGCAGGACATGACGATCATGACCCCGGGCGACCTGAACAAGGACGGCCTCCCGGAGATCTGGGCCCGTGACAAGGTCAAGGGCACCATCCACCAGTACACGAGCAAGCGCGCCACCACGCCCGGACAGGGCAACGTCCTGGCCGACCTCACCGTCTACGGCGACCCCGCGGTCCGCCAGACCTCCATCGCCACCGGCTTCAAGGCCGCCGACGTTCCCCACCTGTCGACCACCGGCGACTTCGAGAACGACGGCCGCGCCGACCTCTGGTCGCGCGACGGCTCCGGCCGCACCTACGTGTACTCCGGCGTCTACTCCGGCCAGGTGCCCGTCGAGGGCCAGTCCTTCAAGGCCGCCCGCTACGTCGCCACCACCGGCTACGACTGGGCCGACTGCAAGCCCTTCGCGCTTGCCTCGGGCAGCGGCACCGTCGACCTCTGTGGTCCCATCCGCGGCAAGTACGAGGCCCTGGGCGGCGAGGCCGTCTTCGGCAAGCCGACCTCCGGCGTGACCACCGTCAGCGACGGCGGACGGTACGTCAACTTCGCGCAGCCCGGCACCACCGCCACCGACCGCGCCATCTCCTGGAGCAAGACCACCGGAGCCTGGTCCGTCGCCAACAGCCTGTTCGTCAAGTGGAACAGCATGGGGCGGGAGACCGGTGCCCTCGGTTACCCGACCTCGGACCGGCAGGTCACGAACGTCGACGGAGGCGACTTCGTGACGTTCAGCAAGGCCGGGGCTCCCAGCGCCATCTACGGCAAGCCCGGCCTCGGCCCCTTCGCCATCCGCGGTGCGGTCTACCGGAAGTACGTCGCCCTCGGCGGTGTGCAGAAGTACGGCTACCCGACCGGCGACGAGACGCCCATCGGGGCCAACCACTACCAGGACTTCCGTCGCCTGGTCAGCAGCGGGAGCAACGCCTCCTTCTACTGGAGCAGCGCCACGGGCGCCTGGCCGGTCATCGGCAGCATCCGCACCCACTGGCTGAGCGCCGGCGGTCCCACCGGCAGCCTCGGCTTCCCCACGTCGCGGGAGTACGCCGTGCTGGGCGGCCGGCGCACCGACTTCCAGAACGGATACGTCCGCTGGTACCGCGAGAGCGGTCACGCCGCGAGCCACGCGTGGCAGGACCGCACGATGCACCTCCGCACGGACCTCGCCGGCGACTACGACGGGGACGGCAGGACGGACGTCCTCACCGCCTACGACTACGACAAGATGACCACCGGGCTCTACGCCGCCAAGGCCGGCGCCGACGGCGGACACAACCCGCCGCAGGAGTACTGGAGCGCCGACGCCGGCGAATTCGACCACGCCCGCACCCAGTGGGCCTCGGGCGACTTCAACGGGGACGGCCGGGACGACGTCGTGGGCTTCTACGGCTACGGGGACGGCAGCGTCGCCGCCTGGTCGTTCGTGACCCAGGCCGCGGGGCCGCCGGCCACGCTGAAGAGCGTGGCCCTGGCCACCGGATGGAACTGGGCCCTGGGCACCCCGCTGACGGGCGACGTCAACGGGGACGGCCGGGACGACCTGGTCTTCGTGTACAACTACGGCAACGGCGTCACGGGCGTCTTCCGTTCGCTGGCGCGTGCCGACGGCACCTTCGAGGACCCCGTCCTCTCGTACAAGTCCCCTTCGGGGTACTGGTGGTCGGAGAACGTCCGCTACACGATGGGCGACACGAACGGTGACGGGCGCGACGACCTCGTCGGCCTCTACAGCTTCGCGTCGGGAGCCGCCGGGCTCTACACCTTCGCCGCGAAGGCGGACGGCTCCGTGGACGCCCCGGTGCGGTCGTGGAACGTCGCGTCCGGCCCCTGGGAGCGCGACCGGACCAAGCTGACCAGCGCCGACTTCGACAAGGACGGCCGCGACGACCTCGCGGTCATGTACGGGTACGACGACGGCCGGGCGGAGTTCCGCGTCTTCCACGCCCGTGCCGGCGGCGGCTTCGACACCTTCGTCACCCCGTGGTCCCGCCCGGCCGGCCACTGGGTGACGGCGAACACGGGCAACCTGCTCCCCGGGGACGTGAACGGCGACGGGCGGCCCGACGTCACCGTGTCCTACAACTACGGCAGCGGTGAGACCCGCGTCTTCACCTTCCAGGGGAACGCGGCGGGAACGGTCGACTCGCCGATGCCCTCGTGGTACGCCCGCCCGGGCACCTGGTGACGTGACGTCCACGGCCTGACCGCATGACCAGGGCCGCACCCCAGCCGGGGGTGCGGCCCTTCGCGCGTCCCCGTGGAGGGAGCGGCGGACCGCGTCTTCCCGAAGGAGAAGGAGGGGGTCACCGCCAGGGCGGGCGGATGCCCAGGTGGCGCAGGGCGGAGGCCGCCGCGCCCGCGCCGGACATGCCGTGGGCGCCGGGGCCGGGCGGGGTGGCGGCGGAGCAGAGGTAGACGCCCGGCAGACCGGTGGCGTAGGGGTCGAGGGCGGGGCGGGCGCCGAGGACGAGCTGGGGGACGGTCTTGGCGCCCGTCAGGATGTCGCCGCCGGCGAAGTTCGGGTTGGCGGCGGCGAAGTCGGACGGGCGGGTGACCCGCGTGCCGACGATCCGGTCGCGGACGCCGGGCGCGAACTGTTCGAGGCGGGCGAGGATCGCGTCGGTGGCGTCGCCGTCGTAGCCGTGGGGCACGTGGGCGTACGTCCACACCGGGTGGACGTCGCCGGCGGAGCGGGTGGGGTCGGCGAGGTACTGCTGGCCGACCAGGACGAAGGGGCGCTCGGGCATCCGGCCGTCCGTCACGTCCCGTTCGGCGCGGACGACCTCGGCGAGCGGGCCGCCCAGGTGGACGGTGCCGGCGCGGCGGGCGGCCTCCGCCCGCCAGGGCACGCCGCCCTCGACGGCGAGGTCGACCTTGAAGGCGCCGGGGCCGCGCCGGAAGCGGCGGTAGGCGGCGGCCGTCCGGGACGGCAGCAGGTCGCCGTACACCCCGGCGGCCTGCGCGGGGTCGAGGTCGAGGAGGGTGAGGTCGGCGGGCGGCAGCTGGGTGCGGTCGGTGATCCTGACTCCCGTCTCGATCCGGCCGCCGTGGGCGCGGAGCGCGGCGGCGAGGGCGTCGGTGATGGCCCGGGAGCCGCCCTCGGCGACGGCCCAGCCGGCCGCGTGTCCGGCGGTGAGGATGCCGAGGCCGATGGCCGAGCTGAAGGGCTCGGTCAGCGGGCGGTACGCGTGGGCCGCGACGCCCGCCCACAGCGCGCGGGCGCCCGGCGTGCGGAAGAGCCGGGCGAGGGCGGCGGCGGGCAGCACGGTCGGCAGGCCGAAGCGGGCCAGGAGCAGCGGGTGGTCGGGGAGCCGGAGCAGTGGGCCCATGACGTCGGTGGAGAGGGCCTCCCAACGGCGTACGGAGGGGGCGAGCAGGGCCCGGTAGCGGGCGGCGTCGGCGCCGAGGCCGGCGGCGGTCTCGGTGACGGAGCGGTACAGGACGGCGGCGGTGCCGTCGTCGAGGGGGTGGGCGCAGTCGATCTCGGGGAGCCGCCAGGTCAGCCCGTGCCGGTCGAGGCGGAGGTGGCGGAGGGCGGGCGAGGCGACGGCGAGGGGGTGGACGGCCGAGCAGTGGTCGTGGAGGAGCCCGGGCAGGATCGCCTCGTCGGTGCGGGTGCCGCCGCCGATGGTCTCCGCGGCCTCCAGGACCGTGACCTCGACGCCGGCCTCGGCGAGCAGGGCGCCGGCCGCGAGCCCGTTGGGGCCCGCGCCGACGACGACGGCGGTCGGGACGGAACCGGCGGGGCGGGCGGGGCGCGGGTGCGTGCTGCTCATGGGGCGAGTCTGCCGAAAGGCTCTCGGCGCGCGCACACCGGGTCAGCCGGTGACGATGCCGGCCACCAGGTTGATCGCGGTGGCGAGGATGCTGGCGCCGAAGACGTACGAGAGGAGGCAGTGGCGCAGGACGACCGCCCGGATCCCGGGGTCCGAGACGTTCGTGTCCGAGACCTGGTACGTCATGCCGAGGTTGTAGGAGAAGTACAGGAAGTCGGTGTACCGGGGCCGGTCGCGGGAGTTGAAGTCGATGCCGCCCTCGGGCGGGCGGTGGTAGAGGTAGGCGTACCGGGTGGCGTACATGAGGTGGAGCGCCGCCCAGGCCATGAAGACGCCCCACAGGGCCGTCGCGGCGGCGGCGCGGTCGTAGCCGGAGTCGACGAGGAGCAGGGCGACGATGGCGACGAGCCCGCAGAGGGCCGCTCCGACCACCGCCAGTTCCTCGACGACCGGCCGGAACTCCTCGCGCCGCAGGTTGCGGCGGGTGGTGGTGGCGTCCATCGGCCAGAGCACGATCCAGCCGGTGACGACGAAGAAGGTCTCGGCCACGGCGATCCCGGCGAGGATGCCGAGCGCGGTGTCGGCGAGGGCGCCGGTGGCGGTCCCCGCGGCGGCGCCGAGGACGGCGGCGCCGGTGAGCCGGGGGACCGCGTACCGCCACGACCAGGCGTGGAGGCCGGTCATGAGCCGAGGACGACCACGGCCTCGTCCGTGTACGCGAAGAAGGTCAGGGTCTCGTGGAGGTACAGCTCCACGGTGTCGGCGTCGTGCCGGGTGTAGCCGATGGAGACGTCCTGGCCGAGGCGGAGTTCGAAGTCGCC
Source organism: Streptomyces sp. NPDC014656 (assembly GCF_043084305.1). Taxonomy (NCBI): domain Bacteria; kingdom Bacillati; phylum Actinomycetota; class Actinomycetes; order Kitasatosporales; family Streptomycetaceae; genus Streptomyces; species Streptomyces sp. NPDC014656. The sequence goes on along the minus strand of NZ_JBIBZN010000021.1, from coordinate 117,433 downwards.
GCCGCGGGTGGAGAGCACGAGGCCGCCCTTGAGGGCGGGGGCCCAGATCGGGGGGCCGTCGAGCATGCGGGCGAGGTGGGCGGCGACGGGGTAGCCGTGGTCGGAGGTCTCGCTGACGGACCGGTACTCGTCGGCGCCGAGGAGCAGGGCGTACGGGCCGTCGACGCCGGCCAGCCGTAGGGCGGTGAGGGCGCGGCTGACGGCGTCGGGGTAGTCGGGGGGTTCGACGGGGAGCGCGACGGCCGGGTTGGAGGAGGAGGCGCGCAGGCCGCGGACGCCGGCGGCGGCGTAGCCGTCGAAGACGGTGCGGTCCTCGGCGAGGGCGAGGGTGCGGGCGGCGTCCTTGACGGGCTGCCAGTCGGAGTCCTTGGCGCCGCGTTCGACGTCGTCGACGGCGGAGCGGTCGACGGTGAAGGGGACGAAGAGCTCGACCAGCGGGCGGGCCTCGCGCAGCCGGGCGCGGACGCCGTGGGCGGGGGCTTCGAGTTCGGTGAGGTGGCCGGTGCCGACGGCGGCGAGTCCGGCGCCGCCGGGGTCGGGCACGTCGACGACGCGGCGGCCGGCGACGTTGCGGCGGAAGGTGCGGCGGGCCTCCTCCTCGATCTCGGTCCACGCGGCGGGGGTGACGGGGGCGAGTTCGCGGTGCAGGTTGCTGGTGGGGGCGGGCGTGCCGGGGAGGCTGGTCATGACGCCGGGACTCCTTTCAGGCTGCCGATGCCCAGGGAGGGCCCCGGGTGGACGGCTTCGGCGGGCACGGGCTCGGGGGCGCTCCGCAGGGCCTCTTCCCGGGCGGCTCCCGGGGCGGGGAGGTCGTCGAGGAGGGTGGCGCTCGGGACGAAGAAGAGGCCCCCGGTGACGGCGGTGGAGAAGTCGAGGATGCGGTCGGTGGTGCCGGGCGGGTCGCCGAGGAACATGTTGCGGAGCATCCGCTCGGTGACGGCCGGGGTGCGGGAGTAGCCGATGAAGTAGGTGCCGAACTCGGCGGTGCCGAGCCGTCCGAAGGGCATGTTCTGGCGGACGATCCGCTGTTCCTCGCCGTCCTCGTCCTCGACGGTGTTGAGGGCGACGTGCGAGTCGGGCGGTTTGACGTCGTCGGGGAGTTCGACGTTGTCGGCCTTGGAACGGCCGATGACGCGCTCCTGCTCCTCGGTGGGGAGGGCGTTCCAGGCGGTGAGGTCGTGGAGGTACTTCTGGACGACGACGTAGCTGCCGCCGCGGAAGTCCGGGTCCTCGTCGGCGACGAGGACGGCGCCGGCGGCGTCGGGCCCGGTGGGGTTCTCGCTGCCGTCGACGAAGCCGAGCAGGTCGCGGTCGTCGAAGTAGGTGAAGCCGTGCACCTCGTCGACGACGGTGACGGCGTCCCCGAAGCCGTCGAGGACGAGCCGGGCCAGCTCGAAGCAGAGGTCGGCGCGGCGGGCCCGCAGGTGGAGGAGCAGGTCGCCGGGGGTGGCGGGGGCCCGGTGCCGGGGGCCCTGGAGCGGGGTGAAGGGGTGCAGCTCGCGGGGGCGGGGGCCGCCGGCCAGCCGGTCCCAGGCGTCGGAGGCGATGCCCGCGACGCAGGCGAGGGCGTCGTCGCGGGCGCGGAAGGCGACGGAGCGGGTCAGTCCGGACAGCCCCTGGAGCCCTTCGCGTACCTCGGTCTCGCGGCCGGGCGCGACGGTGAGGGTGAGGAAGAGGGCGGCCTTGGTGGGCGGGCCGAGGACGAGCTGGGGGACGGGCTGGGGGACGGCCATGCGACTCCCGTCGGACGAAAAGGACGGATGACAAGAACGGACGACGGCAAGGACGGCGGGCGGCGAGTACCGCGACGGCGAGGGCGGACGATCACAGACGATAAGGAAAAAGGGTGGAAATCATGGGCAAATCTTCGCCAGCGTATCCATGGCCGGTCACGCCCGCAGCCCGTCGCCCCCGGCTGGCGACCGTCCGGGGCCCGGCTTAGCCTGCCGGAAGGGGGCCGTACGCGATCCCGTGCGCCCGGTGCGCCGGAAGGGTGGCAGGCCCATGAGCCTCGACCGAGCCGAGCAGCAGGACGACGGCGTGGAGCCCCGCGTGGGGCCGGTGCCCGACGGGGAGCCGGAGGTCCGGCCGTACCACCACCCCGCGGCCGGCTGGGGCGCCGCGAAGAGCGTGACCCGGTTCATGCTCCGCGAGGGCGCCCTGCCCGTGGACGGCCCCCGGGCGATCATGAAGATGAACCACGAGCGCACCGGCTTCGACTGTCCCGGCTGCGCGTGGCCCGACGACACCAAGGGCCTCCATCTGGACATCTGCGAGAACGGCATCAAGCACGTCACCTGGGAGATGACCCGGAAGCGGGTCGGGCGGGAGTTCTTCGCCGCGCACTCGGTGACGGAGCTGGCCGGGTGGACGGACCACGCGCTGGAGAACGAGGGCCGGCTCACCGAGCCGATGGTCTACGACCCCGGCACCGACCACTACGTGCCGATCGGCTGGAAGGACGCCTTCGAACTGGTCGGAAGCGCCCTGCGCGGGCTGGACGACCCGAACCAGGCGTCGTTCTACACCTCGGGCCGCCTCGGCAACGAGGCGACCTTCCTCTACCAGCTGCTCGCCCGCGAGCTGGGCACCAACAACCTCCCCGACTGCTCCAACATGTGCCACGAGGCGAGCGGGCGCGCGCTGACGGCCTCGCTGGGCACCGGCAAGGGCACCGTGGACCTCGCCGACTGGGAGACCGCCGACGCGCTCTTCATCCTCGGGGTCAACGCCGCCTCCAACGCGCCCCGCATGCTCACCGCCCTCACCGAGGCGTACGACCGGGGCGCGCACATCGTGCACGTCAACCCGCTGGTGGAGGCCGCCGCGACCCGCGCGATCATCCCCCACGACTTCAAGGACATGGCAACCTTCCACGCCACGAGGACGTCGACGCTGAACCTCCAGCCGCGGATCGGCGGCGACATGGCCTTCGTACGGGGAGTGGCCAAGGCGGTGCTCGAACAGGCGGGGTCCGACCCGAAGGCGCTGGACCGGGAGTTCATCGAGCGCCACACGGCGGGCTTCGAGGAGTACCGGGCGGTGTGCGAGGCCACCTCGTGGGAGGAGATCGAGCACCAGTCGGGACTCCCCCGCGAGGAGGTCCTCGCGGCGGCCCGGGTGTACCGGGAGGCGGACCGCTCGATCATCAGCTGGTGCCTCGGCGTCACCCAGCACGAGCACGGCGTCGACACGGTCCGCGAGATCGTCAACCTCCTGCTGCTGCGCGGCAACCTGGGCCGCGAGGGCGCCGGCCCCTCCCCCGTGCGCGGCCACAGCAACGTCCAGGGCAACCGCACCTGCGGCATCGACCACCGCCCCGCCGACGCCTTCCTCGACCGGCTCGCCGAGGTCTGCGGGATCGATCCGCCGCGCGCCCACGGCCTCGACACCGTGCGCACCATCGAGGCGATGGCCGGCGGGGACGTGAAGGTCTTCGTCGCCATGGGCGGCAACTTCGCGCTGGCCGCGCCCGACACCCCGGTGACGTACGAGGCGCTGCGGAACTGCGAGCTGACCGTCCAGGTGAGCACCAAGCTCAACCGCAGCCACGTGGTGCACGGCCGGCGGGCGCTGATCCTGCCGTGCCTGGGCCGCACCGAGAAGGACCACCAGCGCAAGGGCGACCAGGCCACCTCGGTCGAGGACTCGATGAGCATGGTCCACCTGTCGCGCGGGATGAAGAAGCCCGCGTCGCCGCACCTGCTCTCCGAACCGGCCATCGTCGCGGGCATGGCGCGGGCCGCGCTCCCGGAGAGCGCGACGCCGTGGTCCTGGTACGTGGAGGACTACGACCGGATCCGGGACGTCATGGCCCGGGTGCTGGACGGCTTCGAGGACTTCAACCGCCGGGTGCGGCTGCCGCTGGGCTTCCGCATCAGGCAGCCCGCGCGCGAACTGGTCTTCCTCACCCCCTCGGGGAAGGCCGAGTTCTCCGCCGCGCCGCTGCCGGACGTCGTCCCGGAGCCGGGCACGCTCGCCCTGGGCACGATGCGCTCGCACGACCAGTGGAACACCACGATCTACTCCGACGACGACCGCTACCGGGGAGTGAGCGGGCTGCGCACCCTGGTCTTCATGAACCGCGCCGACATGCGCGAACGGGGCATCGCGGAACTCGCCCCGGTCGACATCACGGCCACCGCCCGCGACGGCGGCCGGCGCTCGCTCCACGGCTACCTGGCGGTGCCGTACGACATCCCGCGCGGCTGCGCGGCGGGGTACATGCCGGAGATGAACGTGCTGTGCGCGCTGGGCGACTACAGCACCCAGAGCGACCAGCCGATCATGAAGCACCTGAAGGTGGTGATCGAGCCGGCGGGCTGAGCGGCGCACGGACGCCGGACGGCCCCCGCCTCGCGAGGCGGGGGCCGTCCGGCGCGGTCGACGGATCAGGCCGCGGCGGGCTCGGCGGCGGGCCGCTCGCCCTTGCGGACGGTGCAGTGCAGGGAGTCGTCGACGACGTCGGCGACGATGGTGTCGCCGGGTTCCGCCTCGCCGCCGAGGAGGAGGGAGGCGACGCGGTTGTCGAGCTCGGTCTGGATGGTGCGGCGCAGCGGGCGGGCTCCGAACTCCGGCTGGTAGCCGTGGGCGACCAGGAGCTTCGTGGCGGCCTCGGTGACCTCCAGGGTCATGCCCTGGGCGTGGACGCGGTGCTTGCTGCGGTCGAGGAGGTGCTCGACGATCTCGGTGAGGTCCTTCTCGGTGAGGCTGTGGAAGACGATGATGTCGTCGATGCGGTTGAGGAACTCGGGCAGGAAGCGGCCCCGCAGGTCCTCCATCAGCTCGTCCTTCAGCTCGGCCGCGTCGCCCTCGTGGGCGAGGATGCGGTGGGCGCCGATGTTGGACGTCATGATGACGACGCAGTGGCGGAAGTCGACCGTGCGGCCCTGGCCGTCGGTGAGCCGTCCGTCGTCGAGGATCTGGAGCAGGGTGTTGAAGACGTCGGGGTGGGCCTTCTCGACCTCGTCGAAGAGAACGACGCTGTACGGCTGGCGGCGGACCTTCTCGGTGAGCTGGCCGGCCTCCTCGTAGCCGACGTATCCGGGCGGGGCGCCGACGAGCCGGGCGACGGTGTGCTTCTCCTGGAACTCGCTCATGTCGAAGCGGACCATCCGGTCCTCGTCGCCGAAGAGCAGTTCGGCGAGGGTCTTGGCGAGCTCCGTCTTGCCGACGCCGGTGGGGCCGAGGAAGAGGAAGGAGCCGACGGGCCGGTTCTCGTCGCCCATGCCGGCGCGGTTGCGGCGGACGGCCTCGGAGACGGCGGTGACGGCCTCGTCCTGCCCGACGATCCGGGCGTGCATCTCCTCCTCCAGCCTGAGCAGGCGTTCCTTCTCGCTGGTGGTGAGCTGGGCGACGGGGATGCCGGTGCGGCGGGAGACGATGTCGGCGATGTCGGAGGCGGTGACGGAGACCACGCCCTCGCGGCGCTCCTCGATGCCGGCGAGTTCGCCCTCGACCCCGGCGATCTCCTCCTTGAGCTGCTTGGCCTTCTCGAACTCCTCGGCGGCCACCGCCTGGTCCTTCTCGCGGCGCAGCTTGGCGAGCCGGTCCTCGCGGCTGATCACCTCGGTGGAGCGGCCCGCGCTGCGGAGCCGTACGCGGGCCCCGGCCTGGTCCATCAGGTCGATGGCCTTGTCGGGGAGGAAGCGGTCGCTGACGTACCGGTCGGAGAGTTCGGCGGCGGCGGCGAGGGCGCCGTCGGCGAACCGGACCTGGTGGTGGGCCTCGTAGGCGTCGCGGAGTCCTTCGAGGATCTGGACGGTCTCCTCGACGGTCGGCTCGGGGATGAGGACGGGCTGGAAGCGGCGTTCGAGCGCGGCGTCCTTCTCGATGTACTTGCGGTACTCGTCGATGGTGGTGGCGCCGACGACGTGCAGCTCGCCGCGGGCGAGGGCGGGCTTGAGCATGTTCCCGGCGTCCATGGAACCCTCGCCGGTGGCGCCGGCGCCGACGACGGTGTGCAGTTCGTCGATGAAGAGGACGATCTCGCCCTCGGACTTCTGGACGTCCTCGATGACCTTCTTGAGGCGCTCCTCGAACTGGCCCCGGTACTGGGCGCCGGCGACCATGCCGGAGAGGTCGAGGGAGACGACCCGCTTGTCCTTGAGGGTGTCGGGGACCTCGCCGGCCACGATCCGCTGGGCCAGGCCCTCGACGATGGCGGTCTTGCCGACGCCGGGCTCGCCGATGAGGACGGGGTTGTTCTTGGACCTGCGGGAGAGGATCTCGATGGTCTGCTCGATCTCCTCGGCGCGGCCGACGACCGGGTCGAGCTTTCCGGCCCTCGCCTCCTCGGTGAGGTCGCGGCCGAACTCGTCGAGGGTGGTGGCGGGCTGCTTCGGCGCGGCGGGGGCGGCGGTGTCGCCGCCCCGGGCGGCCTGGTCGGTCACCCCGCGCAGCTTGGAGACGTCGAGGTCCTCGGCGCGCAGGAAGCGGGAGGCGCCGGAGTCGGCGTCGCCGAGGAGGGCGCCGAGGATGTGCTCGGGGCCGATGTACGAGACGCCCGCGGCCTGCGAGGTGGCGTGGGCGAGCGCGAGGGTCCGCTTGGCGGCGGGGGTGAGGCCCGGCTCGGCGGAGGGCTCCTCGGACTCGTGCGGCAGCACCTTGGTGATCCGGTCGGCCAGCCCGTCGGGGTCGACGCCCGCGCGCGCGAGCAGCCGGCGGGTGGGTTCGACCTGGGTGGCGGCCCACAGGAGGTGCTCGGTGTCCAGGTCGGTGGTGCCGTCCGCCACCGCCCTGGCGGTGGCGGTGTTGAGGAGTTCGTGGGACGACTCGGTGAGGAGACGGCCGATGGGGACCCGCTGGACCGCCGGCGGCGAGGACGCCGGGGACATTCCGAAGAAGCGGTTCAGCAGGTCGCCGAACGGGTCGGAGGGGCCGAAGGGGGAACCGAACGCCATCGACATGTCTGTGCTCCTGAAAGGGCGTGGGGGGTCCCCCACACTGAAACCCGCCCGTTCCGGCTCCGCAAACGGAACGGGCGCGGTGGCCGTGGAACCGGACGGCGGGGCGGCCCGCCCGGGGCCTCGCGCGCGGGCGCCCACGCGGGCTCCCGGCCGTCCTCTCCATGGGCCCGTACCACCCCCTCCCCCCCCGTCCGCGCCCCCTACGATCGGCGGATGACCGCGCCCGAGCCGCTGATCCGCCCCGCCGTCCCGGCGGACATGGAGGCCGTCGCCTCCCTCTACGCCCACTACGTCCTCCACACGGTCGTCACCTTCGACGAGACCGCGCCGCCCGTCGCGTACTGGCACGAACGGCTGGCGGACCTCACGGCCCGGGGCCTGCCCTTCCTGGTGGCGGAGGTGGCGGGCCGGGTCGCGGGCTACGCGTACGCCTCGCCCTGGCGGCCGAAGCCCGCCTACCGGCACTCGGTCGAGAACTCCGTCTACCTCGCCCCGGAGGCCACGGGCCGGGGCCTGGGCACCCTGCTCATGCGGCCCCTCATCGCCGCCTGCGCCGGCGCCGGGGCGCACCAGATGATCGCGGTCGTCGCGGACTCCGGCACGGCCGCCTCGCAGGCGCTGCACCGCCGGCTCGGCTTCACCGAGGCGGGCCGGCTCAAGGCGGTCGGCCACAAGCACGGCAGGTGGCTGGACACGGTGCTGCTCCAGCTCACGCTGACGGAGGAGGGGCCCGTCCCGGCGCCGTAGCGGGGCGGCGGCCCCGTTCGGCCCCCGGCCGTGAGCTCCCCCGGCGGGGCGGGGTCTGGCCCGGTGACGCCGTCGGGTCGCGGGGCGGCGTCCCGGCCTTCGGCGCACCCGGCGGACGGCGGTCCGGCCTTCGGCGCACTCGGCGGGCGGCGCACCCGGCGGGCGGCGCACCCGGCGGGCGGCGCACCCGGCGGGCGGCGGCCCGTTCACCGGGCCGCCGCCCATTCACCGGGTTGCCGCCCATTCACCCGGTTGCCGTCCGCCGGGGGCGGCCGAAGGCGAGGTGGAGGATCCGCCGCCAGTCGACGGCGGGCGGGGGCGCCACGACGCCCGGCCGGTCGCGCGGGACCTGGACCCGCAGCGCGCCGGCCCGGAGGGTGCAGACGACGGGGGTGGGCATCCGGAGCGCCTCGCCGTCGACCGCCACGGGGATCTCCGCCTGGCCCGTGACGGTCACCTCCACCCGGTGGGCGCTCAGCACGGTCAGGCCGCTGGACTGGGAGCCCCGTACGGCCAGCTCGGCCGCCTGCCCCGCGTCCTCCACCCGGATCCCGAGCACTCCCAGCTCCCCGTCGTCGAGCCGGGGGCGGCGGCCGGCCCCGCTGAGCTCGTCGGGGGAGAAGTAGGGGTTGTTGCTGACGAGCAGCGCCTGCTGGTCGTCGAGCGGCTCGCCGTCGACGAGGGAGTCGAGCCGTCGTACGCCGTCGCCGAGCAGCAGGTCCGGCATGAGGCTGAGCGCCGTGCCCGCCTTGTCGTCGCGGTACTCGGGGCGCTGCACCACGTCCGCGTACACCCCGAAGGAGACGGTGTTGACGAAGGCCCGCCCGGAGACGTCGCCGAGGTCGACGCGGAGCTCCTCGCCGTCGGTCAGGGCGTCGAGGCAGCGGGCGGGGTCGTCGCGGTCGAGTCCGAGGTCCATGGCGAAGTGGTTGCGGGTGCCGGCGGAGACCACCAGGAACGGCAGGCCGTGCTCGGCGGCGACCGCCGCGACCAGGGCCTGGGTGCCGTCGCCGCCCGCGACCCCGAGCAGGTCCGCGCCGTCGGCCACGGCCTCCCGGGCCAGCGCGGCGACGTCGGCCGGCGCGGACGGGTCGAGGAGGATCACCCGCGCTCCCAGCTCCTCCGCCCGTTCGACGAGGCCGAACCTGCCGACCTTCCCGCCGCCGGACTTCGGATTCATGATCAGGACCGGTCTGCGCGGTCTGGCCGCCACGATCGTCTCCCTCGGCCGCTCCGGCCGTGACCGGCGCAGCGCGGCCCGGGCGCAGAACAGGGCGAGTGCCCAGCACAGGCACAGGATCAGCGCGGTCAGCCACAGTCCGTCGTGGGCGAAGAGCACCACGATCCCGGCCGGGGCGAGGACGACGAGGAGCGCCCCGATCAGCCGCAGCGGGCCCCGGTGCGCCACGAACCACCAGACGCCGACGGCGCAGAGGACCAGCCCGAGCAGTCCGGCCCCGACCACCAGGAGACCGCCCTCGCCCAGGGCGAGCGCGAGCACGGCCAGCGCGCCGACCGCGGCCAGCAGGGCCAGTCGCGCCAGGAGCCGCGCGGCCCCCGAAGCGCCGGTGTCCGTCTCCCGCGTCGCGCCCATGCGTGCCTCACCCGACCCTCTCGCCCCCGAGCCCAGCCCGAGGCACCAGCCTGCACGCGCGCGTGGCGGGCGGCATCCCGGCGGGCCCACGCGGATGAGGCGCCCGCGGGCCCACGCCCGCTCCGACGGCCGGGGAAGACGCGGTTCGTTTCCGGCGACCGGGTGAGGCGCGGTTCAGTGGACGAGCGGCGGACGCGCGGCGTCCGGACCACGAGAAGGACCGTACGTTCAGCGCGGGTTCACTGAACCGGCTTCACCGTCTCGTGCCGTCGCGATAAACGCGTCCCTCCCGCTTGACACGGATCCGGCCACGGGTGCCTCATGGGGGCACCCCCGGCGTGCGGACCAGCGGCTCGGTCATCGAACTCTGACAACGTTGTCTAGTCATCGGAGTTCTGCGCGGACGGGGCTCCTTCCCCCTTCTTCCCACGAGGAGAGGCATGACCAAGTCACCGCACAGGACGTGGCTCACGGCCGCAGGCAGCGCTCTCGCCGGCGTCGCCGGGCTGCTGCTGCCCGTCTTCGGCACCGCCGGAGCCGCCCAGGCCGCCGAGAGCGGCATCCACGTCAGCGACGGCCGCGTGTACGAGGCCGACGGCAGCGAGTTCGTGATGCGCGGGGTGAACCACGCGCACGCCTGGTACCCGGGCGAGACCGGCGCCATCGCCGACATCGCCGCCAAGGGCGCCAACACCGTCCGCGTCGTCCTCTCCAGCGGCGACCGCTGGACGGAGACGAGCGCCTCCCAGGTGTCCTCCATCATCGACGACTGCAAGACGAACAAGGTCATCTGCGTCCTGGAGGTGCACGACACCACCGGCTACGGCGAGGACGGCGCCGCCGCCACCCTCGACCAGGCCGCCGACTACTGGGTGGGCGTCAGGAGCGCCCTCCAGGGCCAGGAGGACTACGTCGTCGTCAACATCGGCAACGAGCCCTACGGCAACAGCGGTTACGCCGCCTGGACCGGCGCGACGAAGAACGCCATCGTGAAGCTGCGGAACGCGGGCATCGAGAACGCGCTGATGGTCGACGCACCCAACTGGGGCCAGGACTGGTCGAACACCATGCGCGACAACGCCGCCTCGGTCTTCGCCTCCGACCCGCGCCGCAACACGATCTTCTCCATCCACATGTACGGCGTGTACGACACCGCCGCCGAGGTCCAGGGCTACCTGAACCACTTCGTGAACAACGGACTGCCCATCGTGGTGGGCGAGTTCGGCGACAACCACAGCGACGGCAACCCCGACGAGAACGCCATCATGGCCACCGCCCGCTCGCTGCGCGTCGGCTACCTCGGCTGGTCCTGGAGCGGCAACGGCAGCGGCGTCGAGTACCTGGACATGGTCAACGGCTTCGACGCCGGCTCCCTGACCGCCTGGGGCAACCGCTTCTTCAACGGCGCCGACGGCATCTCCACCACCTCGAAGCGCGCCACGATCTTCGGAGGCGGGGGCGGCGGCGGCAACGAAGGCGGCGGCGACACCGGCGGCACCGCTCCGAACGGCTACCCGTACTGCGTGAACGGCAGCGCCTCCGACCCCGACGGCGACGGCTGGGGCTGGGAGAACAACCGCTCCTGCGTCGTCCGCGGCAGCGCCGCCGACACCGGATCGGGCGGCGGCAACACCGGGGGCACCGCCCCCAACGGCTACCCGTACTGCGTGAACGGCAGCGCCTCCGACCCCGACGGCGACGGCTGGGGCTGGGAGGACAACCGCTCCTGCGTCGTGCGCGGCAGCGCCGCCGACCACTGAGCACCGGCGGCGCCCTCCCGTCCCCCGCGTCGGGAGGGCGCCGCGCGTCCGTACCGCGTTCAGGCCAGCTGGGTGGACTGCAGGCGGGCGTAGGCCGCGTCGCGTTCGAGGAGTTCCCGGTGGCTTCCGGACTCCACCACCCGTCCCCGCTCCAGCACCACGATCCGGTCCGCCCGCCTGATCGTGGAGAGGCGGTGGGCCACGACGAAGACCGTCCGGCCGGCGACCAGGCGGGCGAGGGCCTCCTGGACCTGCGCCTCGGAGCGGGCGTCGAGCGCCGAGGTGGCCTCGTCGAGCACCAGGACCCGGGGGTCGCGGATGAGGGCCCGGGCGATCGCGAGCCGCTGGCGCTGACCGCCCGAGAGCCGGGTGCCGCGCTCCCCCACGACGGTGTCGAGGCCGTCGGGCAGCGCGTCGACGAACTCGGCGGCGTTGGCGTCGCGCAGGGCGCGCCGCAGCGTCTCCTCGTCGACGCGCTCCATGCCGTAGGTGACGTTCTCCCGGATGCTCCCCTCGAAGAGGACGGACTCCTGGGGGACGACGGAGACGAACCTGCGGAAGCTCCGCAGGTCGAGTCCGGCCATGTCCTCGCCGTCGAGGAGGACCCGGCCCGCCGTGGGGCGGTGGAAGCCGAGCACGAGGTTGAGCAGCGTGGACTTCCCCGCTCCGGACCCGCCGACGATCGCGAGGGTGGTGCCGACCGGCACGTCGAGGTCCACGTCGCTCAGGGCCGGTTCGCCGCCGTCGCCGTGGGTGAGGCCGGCGCCCTCGAAGCGGAACGCCCCGGTGACCGAGTCCACCCGCCGCTTCCCGTCGTTGACCTCCAGGTCGGGCGCCTGGAGGACCTCTCCGACGGACCTGAGGGACTCGACCCCCTTGCCCACCACGGGCGCCAGGGCGAGCAGGCTGGTGACCGCGCCGGTGAGGGTGGAGAAGTAGGCGCTGAGCATGACGACCTCGCCCGGGGTGACCGACGCCCATCCGTAGTAGGCGACCAGCGCCGCGCCGGCGAGGCAGGCGGTGCCGAGTCCGTTGAAGACGACCCAGGAGAGCGACCCGAAGCGGGCGTTGAGCAGGTCGAGCCGCGTCCCCTCCCGCCGCACCCGGTCGAGCTCGCGTCCGACCCGGCCGAGGGCCGTGCGCTCCAGGGCGTGGGCGCGGGTGATGGGGATGAGGGTGGTCATGTCGCTGACGGAGGCGGACATGCGCTCCACCGACCGCCGGTACGTGGTGTTCCCCTCGCCCAGCCGCGCGCGCAGGGCGCCGATGAGCAGCACCGCGACGGGGACGAGGACGAGGAAGACCGGGAGGAAGACCGGGGTCACGACGGCGATGACGGCGAGGCCGCCCGCGAGCGTGGCGACGGCGGTGAGGCCGTTGTCCGCGGTCTGCTGGAGTCCCGTCTCCAGCGTCTCGACGTCCCGGACCACCTTCGCGTGCAGCACGGACGAGCTGGTGCGGCTGTGGAAGCCGATGGAGAGCTGCTGCATGCGGGTGACGAGCGCGGACCGCAGGTCGCGGCCGAGGCGGCGGACCGCGCCGTGCGCCCAGCGGACGTACAGCAGGTGCAGGGGCGGGTTCAGGAGGAGGACCGTGAGCATCACGGCGCAGTTCCACCACAGTTCGGAGACCGGCCGGTGCTCGACGACGACGTCGATGACGTTCGCCGTCACCGGCGGGAGCAGCCAGACGGGCGCGTGCTTGGCGAAGAAGACCGCGACGGCCCCGGCGAGCCGTGCCCGGTCGGGCCGGAAGAGGTAGTGGACGGTGCGGATCGGGTGTTCGCCCCGGTAACGGTGGTCGAGCGGACTGTGGTTCATGGCTGCTGCGGGCTTCCTTCGTCGGGGCCGGCCGCGCCTCTCGCCGTGGCACGCGTCCGGTGGCGGCGTGGGGGCCAGGGCCCGGGCCCGCCGCGTACGAGGGCAGCCCGGTTCCGCGGCCGTGGGACGGCCGGGTTCTTCCCTGGGGCGAGGACGGCGGCGTGCTCTCGTAGAAGCATGCGGCGCGCGGGCCTTCCGATTCCAGTGCCGGCGGGCCCGCTCCGAAGTTTTGCGAAACCCTGGCTGAACCGGGCCGTCCCGTCGCGGGTCGCCGCGGGACGGGCCGCCGGCGGTGACGGGCCGCCCGCCGGGAGCGCCCCGGGGTCCGCCGCCGTGCGCGTGACCTGGCGGTAGGGTCGGGGTACCGAGGGTTCAGGATGGAGCTGGGGTGGCAGTGAAGCGGCCGACGATGGCGGACATCGCGCGTCGGGCGGGTGTGTCGAAGGTGGCGGTCTCGTACGCGCTCAACGACCAGCCCGGAGTGTCGGAGACCACCCGTGCCTCGATCAAGTCCATCGCCGAGGAGCTGGGCTGGCGCCCCAACAGCGCCGCCCGGGCGCTGACCGGCGGGCGGGCGCGGGCGGTCGGTCTGATCGTGCGGCGGCCGGCGCGGACGCTCGGGGTGGAGCCGTTCTTCATGGAGTTCATCAGCGGGGTGGAGACCGTGCTCGCCGAGCACGCGTACGCGCTGATGCTCCAGATGGTGGCGGACCAGGAGCAGGAGATCGAGGTCTGCCGGCGCTGGTGGGGCGAGCGGCGGGTCGACGGCGTCTTCCTCATGGACCTGCAGACCGACGACGCGCGGGTCGACGCCGTGCGCGGCATGGACCTGCCCGCGGTGGCGATCGGCCCGCCGGAGGTGGCCGGGAGCCTGCCGGCCGTCTGGTCCGACGACGGCGCCAGCGTCCACGAGATCGTCCGCTACCTGGCGGCGCTCGGGCACCGGCGGATCGCGCGCGTGGCGGGCCCCGCCGCGCTCGCGCACACGGCGGTCCGCGACGCCGCCCTCGTGGAGGCGTGCCGGGAGGCCGGGATCCCCGAGGCCACGGTGGTGCACACCGACTACACCGGGGACGCGGGCGCGCGGGCCGCGCGGGCGCTGCTGATCGCGCCCCGGCGGCCGACGGCGATCGTCTTCGACAACGACATCATGGCCGTGGCCGCGCTCTCCGTGGCCCAGGAGCTGAACCTCTCCATCCCCGCCGACCTGTCCGTCGTCGCCTGGGACGAGTCACCGCTCACGCAGGTCGTGCGCCCGACGCTGTCGGCCGTCAGCCGCGACATCCCGGCGTACGGGGCCCGCTCCGCGACCGCGCTGCTCGCCCTGATCGGCGGCGAGGACGTGGCCAGCGTGCGCGACGGCTACGCGCACTTCGTCCCCCGGGGCAGTACCTCTCCCCCGCCGCCGGAGCCGGCCCCGCGCCGACCGCCCGTGCGCTGACCGCCGGTGCGCGGGGGAGCGTGCGGGGCCGTCCGCGCGGACGGCCCGGCCCCGCGCCGCGGTCCCGCTATTTGGTGGCTCCCTGGGCGAAGCCGTTGTAGATCCACCGCTGGAGGAGCAGGAAGACGATCAGCGTCGGGACGATGACGAGGACCGCTCCGGCCGAGATGGCCTCCCAGTGGGCTCCGAAGGGGCCCTTGAAGCGGAAGAGCGCGGTGGAGATGGTCCCCAGGTCCTCGGAGTGCATGTAGAGGAAGGGGATGTAGAAGTCGTTGTAGGTGGTGATCCCCTTGATGATGACGACGGTGGCGATCGCCGGCTTGAGCAGCGGGAAGATGATCTTCCGGTAGATGGTGAAGGCGTTGGCGCCGTCGAGCCGGGCGGCCTCGTCGAGGGAGACGGGGATGCCCCGGATGAACTGCAGGAAGATGTAGACCGAGACGATGTCGGTGCCCATGTAGAGCAGGATCGGTGCCCAGCGGGTGTCGATCAGGCCGAAGCCGTTGATCACCTGGAAGGTCGCGACCTGGGTGGTGACGCCGGGCACGAGGGTGGCGATCAGGAAGCCGGCCATGACGGGCTTCTTGCCGCGGAAGTCGAAGCGGTCGACGGCGTAGGCGGTCATCGAGCCGATGACCACCGTGCCGCCGATGGAGAAGACGAGGATGAACGCGGTGTTCCCGAAGGCCATGAGCATCTTGCCGTCGTTGAACGCGGTGACGTAGTTGTCGAAGTTGAACCAGTTCCCCGGCAGGGAGAGCGCGCTGCCGTCGCCGACCTCCTCCGAGGTCTTGAGCGAGGTCAGGAAGACGACCACCAGCGGGATCAGGACGACCGCGGACGCCACGAGGAGCGACAGGTAGGTCAGCACGCCCCCCACGGGCGGCCGGCGGCGGGAGGCGCGGGGCCCCTTCACGGTGGCGGCGGTGAGGTCGGGGGAGGTCATACGAGGTCCACCTTGTCGTCGGGCACGAGCCGGCGCTGGATCCAGGTGATCAGCAGGATGATCAGGAGCAGCACCACGGCCGCGGCCGAGGCCAGGCCGGTCTTGTTGAACTGGAAGGCGAGCTTGATCGTCTGGATGACGAAGGTCTGGGTGCCGGTGGCGCCGCCGGTCATGATGTAGGGGATCTCGAAGACCGACAGCGAGCCGGAGATCGCCAGGATCGCGCTGAGGCTGATCACGGGCTTGATGCTCGGGGCGATGATGTGCCGGAACTGCTTCCACTTCCCGGCCCCGTCCAGCTCCGCCGCCTCGTACAGCTCTCCGGGGATGGACTGGATGGCGCCGAGGAAGAGGACGAAGTTCAGTCCGGTGAAGCGCCAGACGGAGACGCCGGCCAGGGAGACGTTCGCGGAGGTCGGGTCGCCGAGCCAGGGGTGGTCGGTGGTCACGCCCAGCCAGGCCAGCACGGAGTCGAGGGTGCCGCCGTCCTGGAAGAAGTACAGGAAGACGAAGCCGATGGCGACGCCGTTGACGAGGTAGGGGAAGAAGAGGATCCCCTTGAAGAAGTTCCGGAAGCGCAGGTCGAAGCTGAGGATCACCGCGAAGTACAGCGCGACCACGATCTGGACCACGGACGCCGCGAGGTAGTAGCCGCTGACGAAGAAGACGCGGAAGAGCTCGGGCCGGGTGAAGATCCGGACGTAGTTGTCGAACCCCACGTTCTCCCGGTCCGGGCTCACCCCGTCCCAGTCGGTGAAGCTGTACGAGATCATGCTCGCGACGGGGACGTACGTGAACGTGATCAGCAAGGCCAGGGGGGCCGCCAGGAACAGCCAGGGCGTGATCCGCCGGAGCGGCGAGTCGCGCCAGGACCGTGTCCGTCCGGCGGATGGACCGCTCCGGCGGCGCCCGGTGCGGCGCGCCCGGCTCCCGGGGTCCGTCTTCGTGTCCGTGCTGGATCGCCCTGTCATGGCGGCGCCCTCTGGTGCGGTGTCGGTGGTCTGGGTCATGTCGGCCTTTCGTGTCCGCGACTGCGGAAGGTCCAGGGGGCCCCGGCCGGTGTCGTGCGGCCGGGGCCCGCTCCGCCGGTATCAGCTACCGGCGGTCTTCGCCGCCTCGTCCCACCTCTTGTTCAGGTCGGCGAAGAAGTCCTCCAGGCTGCCCTTCGCGGCCCCGCGGGCCGTGTCGATCAGCTTCTGGCGGTAGTCCTGCTTGTTCAGGCCGATCTCGGCCGCCTCGTCGATGTCGTTGACGGCGGCGGTCTTCGCCTCGGACCGGTCGAAGAAGGTGACATCGTTGTCAACGAAGTCCTTGAGCGTGGCGGGCATCGAGGCGGACTTGACCGCGGAGACCACGCCCTCCTTCTCCGCGAAGCCGGACTTCTCGGTGAACCAGTCCACCCAGGCGCGGGCGGCCGGCTTGTTGTGCGAGTGGATGCTCACGGCCTGCTGGTAGTCGGAGACCAGGGCCGCGCAGTGCTTGCCGTCCTTCTGGACGGGGAAGGGCATGAAGCCGATGTCGTCCGCCGAGCCGCCCGCCTTCTTCGCCGCGTCCCGCATCTGCGTGATCGACCAGGAGCCCAGCATCATCGTGGCGATCTTGCCCTCGCCGAGGAGCGCCTTGGAGGTCTCCCAGTTGGTGGTCGTCGGGTCCTTCTCCGACAGGCCCCGCTTCGCGATCTCGTACAGCAGGCCGTCGATGGCGTGCAGTTCGCTCCCGGTCTTCCAGGGCGAGACCGCGCCCGCGAGCGCGTTGCCCGCCTCGGCGTCGCAGCCGACGACGCCGAGGTTGTTGGTCCACTGGACCAGCGGCCAGCCGTCCTTGAAGTTGGTGTAGTACGGGGTGGCGCCGGTCTTGTCCTTGACCGCCTGGAGGCCGGCCAGGAACTCGTCGGGGGTCTTCGGCCAGGCGGTGACGCCCGCCCGCTTCCACAGCTCCTTGTTGTAGACGAAGCCGTTGGCGGTGCCGAACTGGGCGATGCCGTAGACCTTGCCGTCCACCTCGGTCTTGTCGGCGAACCGGTACTTCGACAGCTCGGCGGTGGTGCCGAGGGGGGCGAAGAACTTCGGGTAGTCGCTCTTGGCCACCGCGCCGGGGATGAGGAGCACGTCGCCGTACTCCTCGGTGTTCATGCGGATCTTCACCTCCCCCTCGTAGTCGGTGATGCCGTCGAACTTGACCTTCACCTTCGGGTAGACCTTGTTGAACTCGGCCGCGTACTCCTGCAGCGCCCCGCTCTGCACCAGGTCGGTCCGCTGGGTCAGGACCTTGATCTCGCCGGAGACCTCCTTCGGGTCCGACGGAGGCGCGGCCACCTCTCCGGTGGCACCGCCGCCTCCGCCGCCGCACGCCGACAGCGCGAGCATCGCGGCGGCCAGCACGGCGGCCGAGAACGCGGTCGTCTTCTTGTTCCCCATGGCCCAACTCCTTCAAAGTCACGGCTCAGGTCATCGGTGGGATGACGGCACTATGTCAGCCAGTCGTGAACCGGTAAAGTGCTGATTTCCAGCGTGATGCCCAATCGTTACCGGACCGACCCGCCGAAAAGCCCGGCGAATCCCCGCGTCCCGGGCATCACGCTTTCCATGAGCTGTTCGCTTCACCGGTTCATGGACAGTTAAGTAAATGTAGGGCTAACTTGTCGGCCCGTACCCGCATCCCGCCCGCCGCCAGGCGATTGGAGCCGCACACCATGAAGGACGTCACCCCGCTGCACGAAGGGTGGAGCCTGCGCCACGAGGACGCACTGCTCCCCGCGCAGGTGCCCGGCTGTGTCCACACCGACCTGCTCGCCGCAGGAGTGATACCGGACCCGTTCCTCGGGCTGAACGAGACCGGGATCGCCTGGGTGGGACGCCGGGCCTGGTCGTACGTCACGGACCTGGCCGCCGGCGACGGCGGGCACGAGCGGAGCGAGCTGGTCTTCGAGGGGCTGGACACCGCCGCCGAGGTCCTGGTCGGCGGCGAACCGCTCGGCTCCACCCGCAACATGCACCGCGTCCACCGCTTCGACGTCACCGGACGGAGCGGCCCGCTGGAGGTGCGCTTCGGCTCCGCCTACGACGAGGCGGAGCGGGTCCGCGCCCTCACCGGCGACCGGCCCAACGTCTACCCCGAGCCCTTCCAGTACATCCGCAAGATGGCCTGCTCCTTCGGCTGGGACTGGGGCCCCACCGTGGTGACCGCCGGCATGTGGCGGCCGGTGCGGATCGAGCGCTGGTCGACCGCCCGGCTCGCCGAGGTCCGCCCGCTGGTCACCGTGGACGGCACGGCCGGCCACGTCGAACTCCGGGTCCGCGTCGAGCGCACCGCGAGCGGGACGGGACGGCCGCTCACCCTCCGCGCCGCCGTCGCCGGCACGGCCGCCGAGACCGCCTTCGACGGGACCGAGGCCGTCCTGCGCCTGGAGGTGCCCGAGCCCGGGCTGTGGTGGCCCCGGGGCTACGGCGCGCAGCCGCTGTACGGGCTCGACGTGGAACTCCTGGACGGACGGGGGGCGCCGCTGGACTCCTGGTCGCGGCGGATCGGCTTCCGCACCGTCACCGTCGACCGCTCCGCCGACGCGCACGGCACCGGCTTCACCTTCGTCGTCAACGGCGTGCGGATCTTCGCGCGCGGGGTCAACTGGATCCCGGACGACGTGCTCCCCTCCCGGGTCACCCCGGAGCGCTACCGCGCCCGCCTCACCCAGGCCGCCGACGCCAACATCGACCTCGTCCGGATCTGGGGCGGCGGCATCTACGAGGACGACGCCTTCTACGACGCCTGCGACGAGCTGGGCCTGATGGTCTGGCAGGACTTCCTCTTCGCCTGCGCCGCCTACCCCGAGGAGCAGCCGCTGCGCGGGGAAGTGGAGGCGGAGGCGCGTGACAACGTTGTCCGCCTAATGCCCCACGCGAGCCTCGTCCTGTGGAACGGCAACAACGAGAACCTGTGGGGCTTCCGCGACTGGGACTGGGAGGCCCCGCTGGCCGGCGACTCCTGGGGCGAGGGCTACTACCTCGGCGTCCTGCCCCGGATCGTCGCCGAGCTCGACCCCACCCGCCCCTACGCCGCGGGCAGCCCCTGGTCCGGCTCCTGGGACCACCACCCCAACGACCCCCGGCACGGCACCCACCACTCGTGGGAGGTGTGGAACCGGCAGGACTACGCCGAGTACCGGGCCGACGTCCCGCGCTTCTGCGCCGAGTTCGGCTGGCAGGCCCCGCCCGCGATCAGCACCCTGCGGCGCGCCCTGCCCGGCGAGGAGCTGGCCCCCGGCTCCCCCGGCATGCTGCACCACCAGAAGGCCGAGGACGGCAACGGCAAGCTGAACCGCGGCATCGAGCGCCATTTCGGCCTGCCCGAGGGCGACTTCGACCGCTGGCACTACCTTGCCCAGGTCGTCCAGGCCCGCGCGGTGGCGGCCGGCATCGAGCACTGGCGCTCCCACTGGCCGGTCTGCGCGGGCTCGGTCGTGTGGCAGCTCAACGACTGCTGGCCGGTGAGCAGTTGGGCCGCGATCGACGGCGACGGGCACCTCAAGCCGCTCTACCACGAGCTGCGCCGCGTCTACGCCGACCGGCTCCTCGGCCTCGTCCCCGCGGAGGGCGGCCCCGTGCTCGCCCTCGACAACCAGTCCGGCACCACCTGGCGGACCACCGTCACCCTGCGCCGGCTCGCCGCGGACGGCACCGTGCTGAAGGAGGCCCCGCTCGACCTGGAGGCCGCCCCCCGGACGGTGGTGCGGATGGTCGTCCCGGCCTCGCTGCTGCCCTCGGCCGACTCCGGCAAGGAGCTCCTGGTGGCCGACGCGGACGGTCTGCGGGCGGTCCACCTCCCGGTCTTCGACAAGGATTTCGCCTACCCGGCGCCCGTGTACGACGTCCTGGTCGAGCCGGCCGGCGACGGCGGCGCGGTCGTGACGGTCACCGCCCGCACCCTCGTGCGGGACCTCCTGCTCCAGGCCGACCGGCTGGCCCCGGCGGCGAGCGCCGACCGCGGACTCGTGACCCTGCTGCCGGGCGAGGAGGTCCGGATCGCGGTGCGCGGCTGGGCGGGCGACGACCCGGAGGCCGTACGGGCTGCCCTGTTCAGCGTGGGAGCGGTGTGAGCGCCCCGGTCTCTCCGGCCCCCGGCCGGCGCGTCACGATCAACGACGTGGCCGCGCTGGCCGGGGTGTCCAAAGGCGCGGTCTCCATCGCCTTCAACAACCGTCCGGGGGTGTCCCCGACGACCCGGGAGCGCATCTTCGCGGCGGCCCGGGAGCTGGGCTGGAGCCCGAACCAGACCGCGCGCAACCTCTCCGGGCGGCGGGCGGGCATCGTCGGCCTGGCGATCTGCCGGCCGGCCCGGCTGCTCGGCCTCGAACCCTTCTACATGGAGTTCATCTCCGGCATCGAGGACGTCCTCGCCGAGCACTCCTGCTCCCTCCTCCTCCGGCTCGTCCGCAACCTGGACGAGGAGACCGCCCTCTACCAGGAGTGGTGGCGCAGCCGGACGGTCGGCGGGGCGATCCTGGTGGACTTCCACCGGGACGACCCGCGGATCCCGCCCCTGCGGGCCCTCGGCATGCCCGCGGTGGCCGTCGGACACCCGTCGCTGACCGGCGGGTTCCCGTCGGTCTGGACGGACGACGCCTCGGCGGCGGCGGAGGCGGTGCGGTACCTGGCCGCGCTCGGGCACCGGCGCATCGCGCGCGTCGGCGGTCCCGCCGGCCTCGGCCACAGCGGCATCCGGGCCACCGCCTTCGAGGCCACCATGGCCGAACTGGGCCTGGACGGCGGACGGCAGGTGGCGACCGGCTTCGTGGGGGAGGAGGGGGCGCGGGCCACCCGCAGCCTCCTGATGTCCCCGGACCGGCCGACGGCGATCGTGTACGACAACGACATCATGGCCGTCGCCGGGGCGGCGGTCGCCTCGGAGATGGGGCTCTCGGTCCCCGACGACGTGTCCCTCCTGGCGTGGGACGACTCCCAGTTGTGCCGGCTGACCCACCCGCCGCTGTCGGCGATGAGCCACGACGTGCACCACTTCGGGGAGGAGGTCGCCCGGGCCCTGTTCGGGATCATCGAGGGCACCCACAAGGGCGCCCGGCAGGTGCCCACGCCGTCCCTGACGCCGAGGGGGTCGACGGGCCCGCCCCGGCGCGCGTAGGCGCTCGGGCGCGACGTCGAGGGGCCGCCCGTGCGGGCGGCCCCTCGACGTCGTGCCTCCCCGGGGGCGGCGGACGGGCCGCCGCCGGGCCCCACCGCCCGGGAATTGCTGCGGCTCGGTCCCGGGCGGTGGGGATCGGCCACGGACGCGGTTCAGGTCGTCGCCTTCTTCTTTCGGCGATTTCTCCTGCCGTTTCCTGGCGGCCGAGTCGAGGCTAGAGGCCGCGGCGGCCGAGAACAATAGCCTACGCATAACCGGTTAAGTTCAGTGGGGTTTTCATCCCCCGCCGTTCGTCAGAGGTGTTCGGCGGTGCCCGTCGTCGCACGGAAGGCCGTGCCGGCGCCCTCCAGTACGGCCTCGGCGCCGGCAGGCACGTACACGGCCCGCCCGGGGCCGAGGGCGAGGTCCTCCCCCGCCGAGGAGACGGTCGCCGTCCCGGCGGTGCAGAGGACGATCTGCGGGGCGTCCGACGTGACGCGCCGCCGCGGCCCGCCGGCCCGGAGGCGGTACCGCGACAGGCGGAAGTCGTCCACGGGCGCCGGGTACACCTCCTCACCCCCTTCCTCCCGAGGGGTCAGGACGCGGGCCGGGGGCGCGTCGAAGCGGACGACCCGGGTCAGTTCCTCCGCGTCGACGTGCTTGGAGGTCAGCCCGCACCGCAGGACGTTGTCGGAGCTCGCCATGATCTCCACGCCGAGCCCGGAGAGGTACGCGTGGGGGACTCCGGCCCCGAGGAACAGCGCCTCGCCGGGGCCCAGTTCGACGTACCGGAGCATCAGCGCGGACAGCAGCCCGGCGTCGCCCGGGCAGGACCGGGCGATGTCCGCGTAGGCGGCGGTGCGGGCCTCGTCCGCGCCCGCCGCCGCGACGGCCAGCGCCCGGGCGACGGCGTCGACCAGACCGTCCGGGGGGCGGAGGAAGGCCCGGAACACCTCCGCGAGCGCCCGGGGTCCGGGAACGGCCCGCAGGGTCTCGGCGTACGGCCGCAGCGCCGGCACCTCCAGGGAGGCGAGCAGGTCGGCGGTGTCCGCCGGGCTCCGGAAGCCGCACAGCCCCCGGAAGGGGGTGAGGGCGACGATCATCTCGGGCTTGTGCTGGTCGTCGCGGTAGTTGCGGTGCGGTGCGTCCAGGGGCACGCCGAGCGCGTTCTCCCGGGCGAACCCGGCCTGGGCCTGGGCCAGGTCGGGGTGCACCTGGACGGAGAGCGGGGCGTCGGCGGCCAGGAGCTTGAGCAGGAACGGGAGCCGGGGCCCGAACCGGCGCAGGGTGCCCGCTCCGAGTTCGCCCTCCGGGTCCTCGGAGACCACCCGGTCCAGCGAGGTCGGGACCCCGCCCCTGGACAGCCGGGAGGGCGCCGCCGGATGGGCGCCCATCCAGAGCTCGGCCTGGGGCGCCCCGGTGGGCGGCACGCCCATGAGCTCGGGCAGCAGGGCGGGGGAACCCCAGTCGTAGGGCCGGACGGTGTTGTGGAGGAGGTCCATGGTCGATTCCCGGAGTGCGTGCGGTGAGGGGACGGGCGGGGGCGCCGTGACGCGCCGGGGCGCCCGGCGCCCGGGCGGGCGCCTCGGGAGGGGCCCGCCCGCGGCGGCGGGGGGCCGGGGCTCAGGTGGCCGTCCGGCCCCCCGCGCCGGCGCCGGCGCGGGGCGGCCCGGAGGCGGCGACGCCCGCGGCGGCCGCGCCGATCAGTCCGGCGTCGAGGGCCAGTCCGGCGGGCACCACCGGGACGTCACGGGTGAAGTCGAGGACGGCGTACGACTTCAGGTGATGGCGCAGCGGCGCGAACAGCACGTCGCCGGCCTGGGAGACCCCGCCTCCGACGACGACCAGGTCGAGTTCGACGAGCGCGGCCGTCGCCGCGATGGCGGCGGCCAGGGCGCGGCCGGCCCGGTCGAACGCGGCGAGCGCCCTCGGGTCGCCGGCCCGGGCCGAGGCCCCGACCTCGCGGGCGGTGGCGGGGAGGCCGGCCGGGGGCGTCCAGCCCGATTCCAGCGCATGGGCGGCGATCGCCGTGCCGCTGGCGTAGCGCTCGACGCATCCCCGGGCGCCGCAGGGGCACACGGGGCCGTTCTGGTCGACGGTGATGTGCCCGATGTGACCGGCGTTCCCCGTCGTCCCCGCGTGGACGGAACCTCCCAGGACGAGGCCGCCGCCGACCCCGGTCGAGACGACCATGCACAGGGCGTTCGCCGCGTCCTTCGCCGCGCCGATCCAGTGTTCCGCCGCCGCCATCGCGACCGCGTCGCCGACGAGCACCGGCTCGATGCCCTCCGGGACGGCGGGGTGGCTCCGCACCCGCTGCACCAGGGGGAAGGAGCGCCAGGCCGGGATGTTCACCGGGCTCACCGTGCCCGCGAAGGTGTCCACGGGGCCGGCGCTCCCGATCCCCAGGCAGGACAGCGAGGCCCACTCGGGGCGGGCGGCGAGCTCGTCCACCACCGAGGTCACCGCGGCCGCCATCGCCTCGGCGGACCCGCGCGCGGGCGTCGGCCGCTGCGCCCTCGCCACGACGCGCCCCTCGGCGTCGACCAGCGCCCCGGCGATCTTCGTGCCGCCGATGTCCAGCGCTCCGTACACCATCCGCCCAACCTCTCCACAACCGTCCGAACTGTGCGAGCACTACTCTGCCGAGCCATGACAACGTTGTCTAGAGAGGAACGGAGCCGGTTGGGGAACGGACACGACGCCTGCCCGGCCCGACCGGCGCGGGTGAGAGCACTCCTCACCCGCGCCCGCGCCGTCGTCACCCGCGCCGTCATCACCCGCGCACGCCGACGGCGCGTCCCCCGTCAGCGGCGGACTCGGGGCATGCCCAGGCCGATCCAGGAGATGATCTCGCGCTGGATCTCGTTGTTGCCGCCGCCGAAGGTGAAGATGACGGCGGAGCGGTAGCCGCGTTCGAGTTCGCCGTGGAGGACGGCGCCCGGGGAGCCCTCCTTGAGGGCGCCCGCCGCGCCGACGACCTCCATGAGGGCGGCGTAGGCGTCGCGGCGGGCCTCGGAGCCGTAGACCTTGACGGCGGAGGCGTCCTGGGGCGTGAGGGTGCCGTGGTGGACGGCGTTGACCATCCGCCAGTTGAGGAGCTTCATCGCGTCGAGGCGGGTGTGGGTGCGGGCCAGGGCGCGGCGGACCCAGGGGAGGTCGATGACGCGGCGGCCGTCGGAGAGGAGGGTGTCGGCGGCCCAGCGGCGGACGTCGTGGAGGGCGCGGATCGCCATGGTGCCGTGGGCGGCGAGGGTGACGCGTTCGTGGTTGAGCTGGTTGGTGATCAGCCGCCAGCCCCCGTTCTCCTCGCCGACGCGGCGCGTGACGGGGACGCGGACGTCGTCGTAGTAGCTGGCCGTGGTGTCGTGCGAGGCGAGGGTGTTGATCACCGTGCAGGAGTAGCCGGGGTCGCTCGTCGGGACGAGGAGCATGGTGATGCCCTTGTGGGGGGCCGCGTCGGGGTCGGTGCGGACGGCGAGCCAGACCCAGTCGGCGGTGTCGCCGTTGGTCGTCCAGATCTTCTGCCCGTTGACGACGTACGCGTCCCCCTCGCGCACCGCCCGGGTCTTCAGGGCCGCGAGGTCGGTGCCGGCGTCGGGCTCGCTGTACCCGATGGCGAAGTCCAGTTCGCCGGAGAGGATGCCGGGCAGGAAGAACGCCTTCTGCTCGTCCGTGCCGAACCGCATGATCGTCGGCCCGACGGTGTTCAGCGCCATGAGCGGCAGCGGGACGCCCGCCTGGGCCGCCTCGTCGAAGAAGATGAACTGCTCCATGGGCGTGAGCCCGCGCCCGCCGTACTCCACGGGCCAGCCGACGCCGAGCCAGCCGTCGGCGCCGAGCCGGCGGATGGTCTCGCGGTAGAAGCGCTTCTGGGCGGCCGGGTCCCCGTACCGGCCGTGCACGTCCTCGGGGACGAGCTCCGCGAAGTAGGCGCGCAGCTCGGCGCGCAGGCGGTTCTGTTCCGGCGTGTACTGCAGGTGCATCCCGGCCTCCCGTGACGGCTGTCGGCGTCGGCGTCCTCGGCACGACGGCGGTCACGGTAGAACGTGTTCCACAAATGTGGAAGGCCCGGGGCGGCGCCGGGTGCCGCGCCGCTTCCGGGCCCCTGCCCGTACGGGGCCCCGGGAAGGACCCACGGGTCTCGCGGGTGTCTACGGAAGGAGTTCGTCCAGGGAGGCGCGGCCCTTCTCCGCCATTCTGCGTTCGGCCCAGGCCAGGGTCTGGGGCGTCACGTCGCGGCCGGAGGCGAGCACCAGGTCCTCCGCCGTGAAATCGCCCTCCGAACCGGAGTGCAGCAGCCGGTCGGGGGTCGGTCGGTCCCCCCGGGACTTCTCGTCGGGCTCAGCGTTCATGCCGTCTCCTCCATGCTTCTGCGGGTGGGTCCCGGCACTGGCCATTCTCGTGTCCGCCCCCGCGCCCCGCATCCGGGCGCCCGGCGCGGGCCCGGCTCCCCGCGCCGCCCGCCGCAGCAGCGCGACGGCCTCCGCCACCGGGAGCGCCCGGCCGGCCCCGTGCGCGCCGGCGTACTCCTCGGGGGTGAGCGCGGCCCGCACGGCGGGTTCGGCACTCCGCCGGATCAGCGCCTCGGTCTGCGGGGTGTACGCGCGGAAGCCGCCCGGGCCCGCTCCGGCGTGGGCGTCGTACGCGCCGAGGAGCCGGGCGGCCGTGCGGGCGTCGCCGGGGCCGCCGCGGCCGCCGAGCGCCCACGCGCCGGTGGCGAGCTGGGCGACGAGCAGGTACGGCGCCACCAGGTGGGCCAGCGTCTCCAGGTCCTCGACCGCGCGGCCGAGCCGGGCCAGGGCCCGGTCGTGGGCGCCGTCCAGGCAGTCGGTCCAGGCCCGCATCCCGCCGACGATCCCCCGGAACAGGGCGGGGACGTGGTCGCCGAACTCGGCCTCGGCACGGCCCAGCTGCTCCTGCGCGAGACCGGTGCGGCCGGTGTGGGCGTAGTGCTGGGCGAGCAGGAGCCGGCCGCTGCCGACGGCCTCGGCGCCCCAGCGGGCGGCCTCCTCGGCGGCGGCGGCGAGGAGCCGTTCCGCCTCCTCGTCGCCGTCGGGACGGAGCCGGAGGCGTACGGCGGCGAGGCGGGCGGTGAAGACCGGCACCTGGGAGCGGGCGCCCGCCTCCCCGGCCGCCGCGGCGGCCCGGGCGAAGTCCTCGGCGGCCTCGGTGAGCCGCCCGGCGCTCTCGTACGCCTCGCCGCGGGCCGCCAGCGACTCCCCGATGCCCCAGGCGTCCCCCGCCGCCTCGAAGAGGGCGAGGGCCTCGGCGGCCTCCTCGGGTCCGTCGCCGGCCAGCCGGGACCGCATGAGCAGCGCGAAGGCCAGGTCCCAGGGGTCGCCGTGGGCGCGGCAGGCGGCGACGACGAGGGCGAGGGTGGTGTCGAGGCCGGTGAGCCCGCCGGTCATGAGGCGGGCGAAGAACCAGACGGCGCCGGGCTGGCGGCAGGTCTGCGGCAGGCCGGGCCGGTAGGCGGCGACGACCCGGTGGAGCCGCTCGCGGGCCCCGGCGTCCTGCTCCACCGCGGTGGCCCCGGACCCGCCCTGGGCGGCGAGCGCGTACAGCCGGACACCGCGCCGGGCCTCCCGCAGCCGCTCGCCCGTCCACGGCGGCGGCACGTCGTGGCAGCGGCCGTGGAAGGGCTCGGCGGGCCGCACGGGCGGGTCGAAGGGGTCGGGTCCGAAGCGGCACGCGGCGCCGGACCAGGTGCGGGAGTCGTGCTGGTGGTTGCGGAGCTGCCAGAACCAGGAGAGGGAGTGGACGAGACACAGCACCTCCTGCTCGTCGCGGGCGGCGACGGCCGTCCGCAGGGCGGTCCGCAGGTTGTCGTGCTCGCGCTCGAAGAGGGCGAGGGTGAGGGCCTGGCGGGGGCCGCGCAGGGCGGGGTCCCGGGTGCGGGCGAGTTCGCGGTAGTACGTCAGGTGCGCCCGCTCGACCGCCTCCCGCTCCCCCGCCTCCGCCAACCGCTCCGCCGCGTACTCCCCCACCGTCTCAAGAAGACGGAACCGCATCCCCCGCTCCCCCGGCGCCGACACCACCAGCGACTTGTCCACCAGAGCACCCAGCACGCCCAGCACGTCCGCACCCTCCGGACCCGCGCACACCGCCTCCGCCGCCTCCAGATCACACCCGCCCGTGAACACCGCGAGCCGCCGCAGCACCGCCCGCTCCGGCTCCTCCAGCAACTCCCACGACCAGTCCACCACCGCCCGCAGCGTCTGCTGCCGCGGCAGCACCGTCCGCGCCCCCGACGTCAGCAGCCGGAAGCGGTCGTCCAACCGCTCCGCGATCTGCCGCACCGACAACACCCGCAACCGCGCCGCCGCCAGCTCGATCGCCAACGGCAGCCCGTCCAGCCGCCGCACCACCTCCCCCGCCGACACCACGTCCTCGGCCACCTCGAACCCCGGCCGCGCCGCCGCGCCCCGCTCCCCCAGCAACCGCAACGCCATCGCCTCCGGCAACGGACCCAACGGCCGCAGCCGCTCCCCCGGCACCCCCAACGGCTCCCGGCTCGTCGCCAGCACCCGCACCCCCGCACACCGCGCCAGCACCGCCTCCGCCAACCGCGCCGCCGCACCCACCACATGCTCACAGTTGTCCAGCAGCAACAGCATCCGCCGCCCCGCACAGTGCTCCACCAGACGCGACAGCGGATCACCGCCGAGGAGTCCGTCGGAGCCTCGGAGCACCGTCTCGCGGGCGCCGAGGGCGGTCAGGACGGCGCCCGGGACCTCCGACTCCTCGCGCACGGAGGCGAGTTCGGCGAGATGGACGGTGCCGTCGCCCTCGTACGCCTCCGCCGCCTCCAGGGCCAGCCGGGTCTTGCCGACGCCGCCGGGGCCGAGCAGCGTCACCAGACGTGCGGACGTCAACTCGGCGGAGAGAGAGGCGAGTTCCTCGTCGCGGCCGATGAAGGAGGTGAGGCGGGCGGGGAGGGGAGAGGCCCGGCGCCGGGGGGCCTCGGGGCCGTCACCGGCGAGCAGCCGCTCGTGGAGGGCGCGGAGCCCGGGACCGGGGTCGGCGCCGAGCCGGTCGGCGAGCGTCCGGCGCACCTCCTCGTACGCCGCCAGCGCCTCCGCCGCCCGCCCCGCCTCCCGCAGCGCACGGATCCGCAGCACCTGCAGCGGCTCGTCCAGCGGCCGGCCGGCACAGAGCGCGGTCAGCTCGGGCAGCACCTCGACCGCCCGGCCGAGGCCGACGTCGGCGGCGAGGCGGTCGCGGCGGGCCTCCGCGTGCCGTCGCTCGACGCGCACGACGAGGGGGTCGGTGGTGCGGCCTGGCAGGTCGGCGAGGACGGGCCCGGCCCACAGGCCCAGCGCCTCGTCGAGCAGCCCGGCGGCCCGCCCCGGCTCCCCGGCGGCCAGCGCCACGGCACCCTCCGCCGCCAGCCGCTCGAAACGGAAGAGGTCGACGTCCTCCGCCGTCGCGGCGAGGCGGTAGCCGCCCGGCTCGGAGACGACGGCCCCGGCGCCGAGGGTCCGGCGGAGCCGGGCGACGAGGGCCTGGAGGGCGGCGGCGGGGTCCTCGGGAACGGCGGTGTCGTCGGCCCACACCCGGGCGGCGAGGGCGGCGGGCGCGGCGGGCCGGCCTCCGGCGGCGGCGAGCGCCGCGAAGAGGGCGGCGAGACGGGCGCCGCGGACGGGGCCCTCCGTGCCGTCGGCGCGGCGGGCCCGCCCGGGACCGAGGACGCGGTAGAGGGGCTGCACCGCCCCATTCTGCCCCGGCCGCCCCGGCGGGCCCGCCCCGCTCCGGCCCGGCCGGCGGGCGGGCCCGTACGGCTCCGTCCGGCCCCTCCGGGCGCCGCGTTCCCTCCTCCGCCGGGCCGGTGCCCGGTGCGCCACGCCGTGTCGCAGCCATGGCGTCGGCGGGGCGCGGGTTCGACAATGGGGAGGATGAGCGACGACGATCCGCGTGCGCACAGTGGCGGGATCGGGCCCGCCGAGTGGCTCGCCATGAACCGGACCGGCAGCTTCGACTGGGATCTCGACACGGGCACCATCGATGTCGACGCGTCCGGGCTGCTGGTCTTCGGCGTGCCCCCGGACGGTTTCGACGGGCGGCCGACGAGCCTGGTGGCGCGGCTCGACCCGGCGGAGCGGATGCGTCTGGACCACGTGGTGCGGACGGCGGTGACCGGCGGCCACGCCTCGTACAGCACGCACTTCCCGATCCCGCAGGACGACGGGACACCCCATTGGACGCATGTGCTGGCACGGATCCTGCGGGACGGAAACGGGCGGGCGCACCGGATCGTGGGGGCGGTGCGGGACACCACGGCCGAGGTGTCGCACGCGGCCTTCGTGCAGCAGCTGGAGAAGCGCCGCGAGCTGCAGACGAGCATCGTGGAGCGGACCACGCACGCGCTGTCCCGGGCCGTGACGGTGGACGACGTGACGGCGTCGCTGACGGGGCCGGGGGGCCTGGCGCGGCTGGGGGCGGACGGTCTCGCGCTCGGTCTGGTCGAGAACGGCTCGCTGAACGTGATCGCGCTGAGCGGGGACTCGCTGGACGTGCTGGACGGGCTGCGGACGCGGCGGCTCGACCGGGGGCTGCCGCTGGCGGAGGCGGTGCTGAGCGGCCGGCCTCGGTTCGCGTCCTCGTTCGCCTCGCTGGGGCGGGACTTCCCGGAGCTGGCGCCGTATCTGGAGCACCTGCCGTTCCGGGCGGCGTGCTACCTGCCGCTGGTGGCGCAGGCGCGTTCGCTGGGCGGCATGGCGCTGTTCTACCGCGGCCGGACGGCGTTCACGGCCGACGAGCGGAACCTGGCGCTGGGGCTCGCCGCGATCGTCGCCCAGTCGCTCCAGCGGGCGATCCTCTTCGACGAGGAGCGGGAGCTGGCCACCGGGCTCCAGGAGACGATGCTGCCGCGCCGGATCCCGGAGATCTCCGGCGGGGAGATCGCGGTCCGCTACCACGCGGCGTGGAGCGGCCGGCAGGTCGGCGGGGACTGGTACGACGTGATCGCGCTGCCGCGCGGCCGGGTCGGGATCGTCGTCGGCGACGTGCAGGGCCACGACACCCACGCGGCGGCCATCATGGGTCAGCTGCGGATCGCGCTGCGGGCGTACGCGGGCGAGGGCCACGCGCCGTCGACGGTGCTCGCCCGGGCCTCCCGCTTCCTCGCCGAACTGGACACCAACCGGTTCGCGACCTGCACCTACGCGCAGGTGGACCTGGCGAGCGGCACGGTGCGGGCGGTGCGGGCCGGGCATCTGGGGCCGCTGATCCGGCACACCGACGGGCGGGTGGGGCAGCCGAAGCTGCGCGGCGGGATGCCGCTGGGGCTCGCGACCGTGTTCGGTGACGAGGAGTTCCCGGAGACCCGGCTCGACCTGGTGCCCGGCGAGACGCTGGTGCTGTGCACGGACGGTCTCGTCGAGCAGCCGGGCACCGACATCGAGACGGGGCTGGCGGCCCTGTCGGAGGCGGTGAGCAGCGGACCTCCGCAGGCGGAGGCGCTGGCCGACCACCTGTCGGAACGGCTGTGGGAGCGGTGGGGTGCGGGCGACGACGTGGCTCTGCTGGTGCTGCGGCGGAGCCCGGACCCGGGGACGCAGGGGGCGCCGCGCATCCACCAGTACATCCACCAGGCCGATCCGCAGGGCCTGTCGGACGCGCGGGCGGCCGTGGGGCAGGCGCTGCGGGACTGGGGGATGCCTGAACTCGCCGACGACGCCGAGCTGTTGACGGGCGAGCTGCTGGTGAACGTGCTGCTGCACACCGAGGGCGGGGCGGTCCTCACGCTGGAGGTGCTGCCCGAGCCGGTGCGGCGGGTGCGGCTGTCCGTGCAGGACCGGTCGAGCGCCTGGCCCCGGCGGCGCACCCCGGGCGAGGCGGCGACCTCGGGCCGGGGGCTGCTCCTGATGGACGCGCTGGCTTCGCGCTGGGGCGTGGAGCCGCGCGGCGAGGGCAAGGCGGTGTGGTGCGAGATCGGCCCGGCGCGGGTGGGGGCGGACGTGTCGGGGCCGGGCGGCTGAGGAGCCGGCCGTGGGCCCCGGGGCGGCGTCGCGCCGGATCGCGTCGTGCCGGAGCGCGTTTCGGCTGGAGCGCGTTTCGGCTGGAGTGCGGGAGGGCTGCGGCGTACCGGCCGGACGGGTGGTCCGCACGGGGGGGGGCGCGGACCCGCCGCCGGCCCGGACCCGCCGCCGGCCCGGACGCGTGGGCGGCCGGCGCGACCGGGGCGGCGGCCGCTCGTTGAGCGGTCCGTGAAGAAGCGCGCCCTCCTGCTGTCCTCGCTCGGGATCACCCTCGCCGCCGGCGGCCTGACGTGGTGGTACGCCGCCGAGGTCGCGGCGGGCACCGACGTCGTCTTCTGCTTCTGCGAGTACGGCCGCGAGGACGCGGCGCACATCGCCGCCGACTCCCGTGCCCTGGTGGCGGGGACGGTCGGGGAGGTGCGGACGTACCGGCGGCCGGGCGGCGGGGGCGGCGCTCAGGAGCGGGTGGTCCGGGCCCGGGTGACCATCGACACCCGGTTCGGGCACGGGAGCCCGGTCGCCGGCGGGTTCGCGCCGGGGAGCACCGTGGAGGTGGAGTGGACCGCCGGGGAGCACGAGGAGTTCTGGGCGACGCTGGAGCCGGGCGGCCGCTACGCCCTGTCGCTGTCCCCGCCGAGGTTCACGGGAGAGTCGTCCTATGACGTGCGAGCGGCGGAGGAGCTGCCCGACCGGGCTTCGGGCGACGCGCGGTGGCGGCGCGCGGTCGCCGAGGCGGAGGGGCTGGAGAGCCCGTGCGAGGAGCGGCGCCGGGAGTTCCGCGAGCACTACGGGGCGAAGGACGTGGTGCGGGAGTGGTTCGCGTGACGCCCGGCGGGCGGCGTCAGGCGCGCTGCCAGACGGTGGTGGCGTTGCAGAACTCCTTGATGCCGTGGCCGGACAGCTCGCGGCCGTAGCCCGATCGCTTGACGCCGCCGAAGGGGAGCGCCGGGTGGGAGGCGGTCATGCCGTTGACGAAGACGCCGCCGGCCTGGAGGTCGCGGACGAAGAAGTCGACGTCCTCGTCGCGCCGGGTCCACACGTTGGAACTCAGCCCGAACGGCGAGTCGTTGGCGACGGCGACCGCCTCCTCGGCGTCCCGCACCGCGTAGACGGTGGCGACGGGGCCGAAGGTCTCCTCCTGGTGGATCCGCATGGCGGGGGTGATGCCGGTGAGGACGGTGGGCCGGTAGTACCAGCCTCGGGCGAACTCCGGCTCCTCGGGGCGGCGGCCGCCGCACAGGACGGTGGCGCCGAGGCGTACGGCGTCGTCGACGAGCTCCTCCAGGTCGGCGCGGCCCTTCTCGGTGGCGAGCGGGCCGACGTCGGTGGACTCGTCGAGGGGGTCGCCGACGGTGAGGGCGTTCATGGCGGCGGTGAAGCGTTCGGTGAAGTCCTCGTAGACGTCCTCGTGGACGAGGAACCGTTTGGCGGCGATGCAGGACTGGCCGTTGTTCTGCACGCGCGCGGTGACGGCGGTCTTCACGGCCCGGACGATGTCAGCGGAGGGCATCACGATGTACGGGTCGCTGCCGCCGAGTTCCAGGACGGTCTTCTTGACGACGTCCCCGGCGACGGCGGCGACGGCCCGGCCGGCGGGCTCGCTGCCGGTGAGGGTGGCGGCGGCCACCCGGGGGTCGCGGAGGACGTCCTCGACCTCGGCGGAGCCGATGAGGAGGGTCTGGAAGCAGCCGTCGGGGTAGCCGGCGCGGCGGAAGAGGTCGCCGAGGTAGAGGGCGGTCCTGGGCACGTTGGAGGCGTGCTTGAGGAGTCCGGTGTTGCCGGCCATGAGGGCGGGGGCGGCGAAGCGGATCACCTGCCAGAGGGGGAAGTTCCACGGCATCACGGCGAGGACCGGGCCGAGGGGTCGGTAGTGGACGCGGGCCCGGTCGGCGCCGGAGTCCCGGACGTCGCTCTCGGCCGGGTGCTCGTCGGCGAGCAGTTCCTCGGCGTGCTTGGCGTACCAGCGCATGGTCTTGGCGCACTTGCCCGCCTCCGCGCGGGAGGCGGTGAGCGGCTTGCCCATCTCCAGCGTCATGGTGCGGGCGATGTCCTCGGTGTCCTCGTCGAGGAGCGTGGCGGCGGCGCGCAGCAGCCGGGCCCGCTCGGCGAAGGGGGTGGTGCGCCAGTGGCGGAACGCCTCGTGGGCGGCCGCGATCCGCCGCTCCACCTCTTCCGGTCCGTGCGCGTCGTAGGTGCGCAGCGTCTCACCGGTGGCGGGGTTCACCGTGGCGATGGCCATGGCCTTCTCCTCATGCGTCGGCCCCCACGGGAAACTTCCCGCTTCCGGGGCCGGGGCGCAAGGGGGACGGGTGCGGTGGGGTGACGCACGCGCGCGTGGCCCAGTGGGGTGGCGCACGCGCGTGGCTCAGCCGAGGAGCCAGGCGAGCGCTCCGTCGAGGTGGGCGAGGAGGACGGGGTCGCGGTACGCCTCCGGGGCGTGGCCGAGAGCGGTGAAGAGGAAACGGCCCCGGTCGACGGTCCGGCACCAGGCGAGCGGGTGGTCGTCGCCGAGCGTGCCGCCCTCGTACGCGGCCTCGTCGGCGCACAGCAGGACGTGGACGCCCGAGGCGCGCGGGTGGGAGGTGTACTCGTACCACTCGTCCGTCCACTCCCAGCGGCGCGGCAGCGGGGCGGAGGCGGGGTGACCGGCGTCCTCGACGAGGACGGCGCCGGGCTGGAGGGGCGGGTGGCCGGCGAAGCGGGTGCCGAGGAGCTCGCCGTAGAAGGGCCAGTCGGGTTCGGCGTTGGCGGCGGCGTGGACGGCCAGCAGGGCGCCGCCCGCCCGCAGGTACGCCTCCAGGGCGGTGCGGCCCTCCGGGGTGAGAACGGTGCCGGTGGTGGAGAGCAGGACGACGAGGGCCCGGCCGGCGAGTCCCGCGCCGGAGAAGGCGGCGGGGTCCTCGGTGGTCTCGGCGGTGAGGCCGCGCGCGGCGGCGAGCCCGGCGAGCGCGGCGGCGCCGTCGGGGATGGAGTCGTGCCGGTACCCGGCGGTGCGGGTGTAGACGAGGACGTCGGCGGTGGGCACGGGGGGCTCCTGGGTCGGGGCGGGGGCGGGGGCGGGGGGACGGGCCCGGCGCGGGCGGGGTCCACGGGCGGCGGGCGTCTGTGGCGGAAGCTCGACGGTAAGCGCTTTCCCCTCCCCTCGGTGCGACCGTAACCAGCGAAAACCCCGCGCCGCAAGCCTGTCGGCTCGGGCAGACTCACCACATGACGACGACCTCCGCATCCCGGCTCGCCCCTCCCCCGCTCCACGACACGGCCCGGCGGGCACTGGCACACGTGGAGGCACGCTCGTCGGGGGGTCCGGTGGACCCGGCGCTGCGCGTGACGCTCAACTTCCACCCGCACTTCCTGGACCGGCTGGCCGACGAAGGCGTCTACCGCTCGCAGTTCGTGACCGGCACCGGCAACGGCGGGCTCACCGCCCGGCCCGGCGGCGACCGCTGGAACTGGGAGAGCCGGATCTTCGGCGGCGCGTACGACGAGGCGCCCGCGCACGAACGGCCGGTCTACGGCGCGCTGGACTTCCGCCGCCGCCCGTACGGCGCCGCGCCCCGCTTCGGCTCCGCCCATCTGCGGCTGACGCCGGAGGCCACGACCCGGACCAGCTTCTGCTACCCCGACAGCTTCCTGGAGCCCACGGACTTCGGGGTGGCGTCCCGGATGGCGCTGGTGGCGCTGGCGGAGGCGGACGAGAGCGACCTGCTGGACGACTACGTCGAGGCGCAGGTGCACGGACCGGTCGAACTCGCGCGGGACGTGGAGGCGCTGGTCCTGGACCCCAGCCACCGGGGCACCGAGGTGGAGGAGGCGGCCCGCCGCCTGCCGTGCCCCGTCGAGTGGCACGGCGGCTTCCGGCTCGCCGTCGCCGAGCTGCGCCGCCACCCGGACTTCCGCGGCCCCGAGTACGTCGAGCTGGGCGCCCGCATCGCCGTCGACGGCCACCTGGACCCGCGGATCGTCCAGGACGCGTCCCTCTCGGGGGCGTACGACCCCCAGGACGTCAAGAAGGTCTGGCACTACCTGGCCCGCTTCGGGGCGCCCGACGCCTGACCCCGGCCGGCGGCCTCCGGCGCATGCGATGCATTGATGTATCGGATACACCGCTGTATCTTTTCGGCGCGCCGCGCACCTTCCTCCGCATCCCCTGGAGTCGCCATGAGCACCGTGCCGCCCGCCCTCGCCGCCGCCGTGGGACCGCTGCCCGACGGGGTGGAGCTGCCGCTCCCGCCGACCTTCGAGAGCGTCGAGGAGGAGCGCCGGTACCGCAAGGAGCAACTCGCCGCGGGATTCCGGATCTTCGGGCGGTTCGGGTTCTCCGAGGGGGTCGCCGGGCACATCACCGTCCGGGACCCCGGCGACCCGGACGCCTTCTGGGTCAACCCCTTCGGTATGAGCTTCAGTCAGATCAAGGCCTCCGACCTGATCCTCGTGGACCACGAGGGACGGGTCCTGGAGGGGCGCCGACCGGTGAACCGGGCCGCCTTCGTCATCCACTCGCGCGTGCACGCGGCCCGGCCCGACGCGGTCGCGGCGGCGCACTCGCACTCGCTGCACGGGAAGGCGTTCTCCAGCCTGGGCGTCCCGCTCGACCCGATCACCCAGGACGCCTGCGCGTTCTTCGAGGACCACGGGATCTACGACGACTACCGGGGCGTGGTGAACGAGACCGAGGAGGGCGAGCGGGTCGCCAAGGCGCTCGGCGACCACAAGGCGGTGATCCTGAAGAACCACGGGCTGCTGACGGTGGGCCACTCCGTCGCCGAGGCGGTCTGGTGGTTCGTCACCATGGAGCGGTCCTGCCAGGCGCAGCTGCTCGCCATGGCCGCCGGCACGCCGCGGCTCATCGACCGGGAGACGGCGCTGCTCACCCGCGGGCAGGTCGGCGGCCACCTGGCCGGCTGGTTCCAGGCCCGGCCGCTGTGGGATCAGATCGTGGCGTCCGACCCCGACCTCTTCGACTGAGACGGCGACTTCGGCCGGGACGGCGGCGCGGGCCGGGTCGATGCCTCCAGGAGCGGAGGCAGGAACTCCCGCTCCAGGTCGCCCGGCGGCAGCGCCTCCGGCTCCACGTAGCTCTGCGCGAGGCCGCCCTCGCGCAGGGCGATGAGGAGCCGGGCGAACCGGTCGGCGTCCACGGTCAGTTCGCGGCCCGCCCGGCGCAGCACGAGGGTGAGGCCGCGGGCGATCTCGGCCCGCAGCCGCTCGTCGTGCCGGGCCAGCACCCAGGCGGCCTGCGGGTCGCGGATGGCGTGCAGGGTGAACTCGGTGGTGACCAGGTACCAGTCGCGCTCGTCCGGCTCGATCGTGGCGGCCAGCTCCGCGAGCCGCGCGAGGGTGTACTCCTCCGCGGTGAGGGCGTCGATGGACGCGGCGAGCCGGGCCACGGTGCGCTCGCTGTGCTCGTCGAAGAGGGCGAGGAAGAGCTCTTCCTTGCTCGCGAAGTTCGAGTAGTACGCGCCCCGGGTGTAGCCGGCGCGCTCACAGACCTGCTCGATGGTGGTGGCGTGGAAACCGTGCTCGGCGAAGGCCTCCAGCGCGGCCTTCAGGAGCGCCGCCCGAGTGCGCGGCCGCCGCCTCGTGACGCCCTTCGGCACGTCCGCCTCCCTGTGTCCGTCCGGCGCCGCTCCCCGCGCCGCCCGGCGCCCACCCTACCCGCGTGCGGCACCCCGCCCCAGGCTCCGGCGCCGGGCGGTCCCGGGCCCCGGCGGATAAAATTCACGCATGGGAGAGCGGCCGGTCGCGCCCGCCGCACCCGGTCTGGTCCTCCTCGTCGACGGCATCACGACGCGGATGGACCCGGGCCGGGTCTATCGCGTGGGGCGTGATCCCACCAGCGACATCGTGCTCGCCGACGCCCGGGCGTCCTGGCACCACGCGGTGCTCCGCGCCGCGGGCGGCCAGTGGACGCTCACGGACGAGGACAGCACCAACGGCACCTACGCGGACGGCGTGCGGGTGCGGCTCCCCCGGGTCGTCGGCCCGGGCACGGTCGTCCGCTTCGGCCACCCGCAGGACGGTCCCCGCGGGGTCCTCGCCGCGCCACCGGGCGAACCCGGGGCCGCCGCCCCGGGACGGCCCGCCGCGGCCGTGGAGCGGCCCGTGGAGCGGCCCCTGAAACCCGCGCCGCCTCCCGAGCGGCCCGCGCCCGCGCCGCCCCCGCCCGCACCCGCACCCGCACCCGCGGAGCCCGTAGGGGAAGAAGCGGTGCGGGGCGGCGGCGGGGCGGAGGCGGGGACGCCACGGCCCGCGGGGGTGTCGCGGCCGGGGGCGACGGGGACCTTCCGGCGGCCGACGGCGGTGCGGCCGCTGCCGGAGCACACCGTGCGGATCGGGCGGGCGCCGGACAACGACGTCGTCGTCGCCGACCTCGTGGTCTCACGGCACCACGCGGAACTCCTCGCCCGGCCCGACGGGACGTACTGGATCCACGACCTCGGCAGCCACAACGGCACCTTCCTCAACGGCCGTCCCGTCGTCGAGCCGGTCCGGGTCACGACCGACGACATCGTCGGCATCGGACGCAGCGCGTTCTGCCTGGCCGGCGGGCAGCTGGTCGAGTTCACGGACACCGGCGAGATCTCGCTCGACGTGCAGGAGCTGGCCGTCACCGTCGACCACGGCCGCAAGACCCTCCTCGACGAGGTGTCGTTCCCGGTCGGCGAGAAGACGCTGCTCGCGGTCGTCGGCCCGTCCGGGGCCGGCAAGTCGACGCTGCTCGGCGCGCTCACCGGGCAGCGGCCGGCCGACCGGGGCACGGTCCTCTACGACGGCCGCGACCTCTACCGGGACTACGCCGAGCTGCGCCAGCGCATCGGACTCGTCCCCCAGGACGACATCCTGCACCTCCAGCTGACCGTCCGGCGCGCCCTCGCGTACGCCGCGGAGCTGCGCTTCCCCGGGGACACCGCGCCCGCCGAGCGCCACGCGCGCGTGGCGGAGGTGATCGGCGAACTGGGACTCTCGGAGCGGGCCGACCAGCCGATCCACAGCCTCTCCGGCGGGCAGCGCAAGCGGGTCAGCGTCGCCCTGGAGCTGCTGACCAAGCCCTCGCTGCTCTTCCTCGACGAGCCGACCTCCGGCCTCGACCCCGGCATGGACCGCTCGGTGATGCACATGCTGCGCGGGCTCGCGGACGACGGGCGCACGGTCGTCGTGGTCACCCACAGCGTGCTGAGCCTCGACGTCTGCGACCGGCTCCTCGTGCTCGCCCCGGGCGGCCGGGTCGCCTACTACGGGCCGCCTGGCGACGCCCTGTCCTTCTTCGGCTTCGAGCAGTGGCCGGAGGCCTTCGAGGCGTTCGAGACGGAGCGGGACCGCGACTGGGCGGGGCAGTACCGGGAGTCGCGCTCCCACCGGCGGTACATCGAGGACGCGACGGTCCGGCCGTACGCCCCCGTGCCCGCCGCCGGGGGCGCCGGGGCCTCGGCGGCGCCCTCGGGAGCGCCGGCCCCGCCGCCGAAGGCGCAGAGCTGGGGCGGGCAGCTGCGGACGCTGGTGCGGCGCTACACCGCCGCGCTCGCCGCCGACCGCACCTTCCTCGCCATCATGGTCGCGCTGCCGTTCGTGATGGGCGCCATGGCCCGGGCCCTGTCCGAAGGCAGCCTCAACCCCGAGTCCACCCTGAACGTGCTGCTGATCCTCTGCGTCGGCGGGGTCCTGACCGGCGCGGCGAACGCCGTCCGCGAGCTGGTGAAGGAGCGGTCGATCTACCGCCGGGAGAGAGCCGTCGGCCTGTCCCGCTCCGCCTACCTCGCCTCCAAGGTCGTCGTCCTCGGCACGGTGACGGTCGTGCAGGCGGTGGTGCTGACCCTGGTCGCCCTGGTCGGCGTGCCGCTCAACGTGCCCGACGGCAAGGGCGTGCTGATGCCCCCGCTCGTCGAGATCACGCTCGCCGTCGCCCTCCTCGCCTTCACCGCGATGATGCTCGGCCTGCTGGTGTCGGCGCTGGTCCGCAAGGAGGAGGTGACGATGCCCCTCCTCGTGCTCCTCGCCATCGTCCAGGTGGTGTTCTGCGGCGCCCTGCTGAACGTGCGGGGCACCCCGGTGCTGGAGCAGCTGGCCTGGTTGGTGCCGTCGCGGTGGGCGTTCGCGGCGATGGGTGCGACGATCGACATCGGGGCGGTGGCGCCGAGCGAGAAGACCGCCGATCCGCTGATGGACCACACGGCGGCGGCCTGGCTCTTCGACATGGGCATGCTGGTCGTGCTCTGCCTGCTCCTCGGCCTCGCCGTGTCCCGGCTGCTGCGCCGTCACGAACCCGTCGTGATGCGCCGGTGACCGCGAGCAGGAGGTGAGGCGGTGAGCGTTCCCGGCCCCGGATCGGACATCGGATCCGGATCCAATATGCAGAACCCTGGATCCAGTACGCCGAATACTGGATCCAGCCTGTCGGACAACGGATCCAACATGTCGAATATTGGATCCGACGTCATGTACGCGGTCGACTTCCGCCCCACCCACGTCGTCCCGCGCGGCGGCCTCCCCACCTGGCAGGCGCCCGACCCGGCGTACCCGACGGTGCCGCTGGACGCCTTCCTCCCGGTGCGGCTCGTGGAACGGACAGGTGACTGGGGGCGGGTGCTCTGCTCCAACGGCTGGACGGCGTGGGTGGACGCGCGGCTCCTGGTCACGGTCCCCGACGATCCGCCGGCGGCGGGCCCGGCGCCCGCCCGCACGGCGGATCCGCGGCCGCTCATCGCGCGCGCCGAGGACGCCCTGGGCCGGTACCGGCGGGCCGTGGAGGAGCTGGCGGCCGGGCGGTCGGACGGGGAGGGCTTCCGGCGGCGGACGCGCGGGCTGCGGGTCGGGATGGTCGTCGACGGGGAGTCGGTGTGGCTGTACGACGCGGAGCACGAGCGCTGGGTGTTCTGCGACGGGGTGGGCCTGACGACGTACGCGGCCGCCTCCGGCCCGTCCCGTACCGCCGCCCCGGACCTCCACCCGGGCCCGGAGCCGGAACCCGAGCCCGGGGCGGCGGAGCCCGGGGCGGAGGCGGGGCCCGTACGGGAGGCGGAGCCCGTACCGGAGGCGGAGCCGGCGCCCGTCGCGTACGAGCCGACGCAGGTGGTGCCTCAGGTGGACCCGGCGGTGGCCGCCGGGCCGCCGCCCACGCAGGTCGTCGACCGGCCTCCTGACGCGGAGGGCGGGCGCTGATGGCGGGCGCGGACGCCGGCGGGGCGCGGGACGCCGGGTTCCCGGCGGGGCGGCCGTCGGGGCTGGCGGGGAAGGAGATCGCGGGCTACCGCGTGGAGGCCGAGATCGGGCGCGGCGGGATGGCCGTCGTGTACCGGGCGCGGGACCTGCGGCTGGACCGGACGGTCGCGTTGAAGCTGCTCGCGCCGGAGCTGGCGCGCAACGACACCTTCCGGAAGAGGTTCGCGCACGAGTCGCGGGTGGCCGCCTCGATCGACCACCCGCACATCGTGCCGGTCTTCGAGGCGGGCGAGACGGAGGGGGTGCTGTACATCGCGATGCGGTACGTGGCCGGGCAGGACCTGGTGGCGCTGCTGGCGCGGGAGGGTCCGCTGCCGCCCGCGACGGCGGGCCGGATCGCGGCGCAGGTCGCGTCGGCCCTGGACGCGGCGCACGCCCACGACCTGGTCCACCGGGACGTGAAGCCGGGGAACATCCTGGTCGCGGAGGGCACCGACCGTGACCATCCGGAGCACGTCTACCTGACCGACTTCGGGCTGACGAAGAAGTCGCTGTCGCTGACCGGGTTCACGACGGTCGGCGAGTTCGTGGGCACGCTGGACTACGTGGCGCCGGAGCAGATCTCGGGGAAGCCGGTGGACGGGCGCTGTGACGTCTACAGCCTGGCGTGCGTGGTCTTCGAGACGCTGGCCGGGGCGCCGCCGTTCCGCCGGGACACCGACTGGGCGGTGCTGTGGGCCCAGCAGTACGACCCTCCGCCGCCGCTGGCCGAGCGCCGGCCGGGG
Source organism: Streptomyces sp. NPDC014656 (assembly GCF_043084305.1). Classification (NCBI taxonomy): domain Bacteria; kingdom Bacillati; phylum Actinomycetota; class Actinomycetes; order Kitasatosporales; family Streptomycetaceae; genus Streptomyces; species Streptomyces sp. NPDC014656. The sequence goes on along the minus strand of NZ_JBIBZN010000021.1, from coordinate 76,179 downwards.
CTGCCGGGGGCGGTGGACGCGGTGTTCGCGCGGGCGCTCGCGAAGACGCCCGAGGAGCGGTACGGGACGTGCCTGGAGTTCGTCGCGGAGCTGCGGGCGGCACTCGCGCGCGTGCCGGGCGGGGGCCCGGTGCCGACGTCCGGGGCGGGTCCCCGGGCGCCGGGTCCGCCGCCGGAACCCCCGGCGTGGGCGCGGCCGGTGTTCCACCGCCGATGAGGCCGGGCCCGGGCTGGGCGGTGGGCCCGGGCGGAGCGGTAGGGCCGGACCCGGGCGGGGCGGTGGGGCCGGACCCGGGCGGGGCCGGTGCCGCGCGGCCGTCGTCTCAGTCGTCGTCCGGCGGTACCTGGCCCCGGTGCCGTACGCGGGTGGCGAGCAGGCCGGTCAGGAAGCCCGCGACGAGGCCCCAGAGGAGGGCGAGGCCGGCGGTGCGCCAGACGTGGGGGCGGAGCACGACCTCGCCGCCGAGGCCTCCCAGGTCCCCGATGCCGAGGATCGACAGGCCGAAGCGGGCTTCGACGAGGGTGAGGGGCGCGACGGCGAGCATCGTCAGGGCGAAGGCGACGCCGAGGTGCAGGGCGTGCCGCCAGGGCCGGACGCGGGCCGGGGAGCGTACGGCGGCGACGAAGCCCGCGCCGAGGACGAGGACGGCGGCGACGGGCAGCAGCCACCAGGCGCGCCCGTCCTGGGCGGCGAGCGAGGACAGGTCCACGGTGGACAGGTCGGCGCCGTCGCCGCCGCGCAGGACGGCGTCGAGGACCTGTGGCATGGGCAGGCCGAAGGGGCCGTCGGCCCTGCCCTCCCAGGAGCCGCCGATGCCGACGCCGAGGGCGAGCCAGCTGACGTTGGGCAGGCCCAGGAGGAGGACGGCGAAGGTCTCGGCGGCGTGCCCCTTGGTGGCGGCGACGACCAGGCCGATGACCAGGCCGACGGCCACGTACGCGAGGAGCAGCAGGAGCATCGCCGAGGCGGCGGGCCGCACGGCCTCCTGGTGGCGGAGCACGCGTGCGGGCAGGGGGCTGCGGCGGGAGACGAGGAGGGCGACGAGGAGGACGCCGAGGATCCACAGGAGGCCGTGGCCGAGGGTGGGGCCGACGAGGGTGCGGAAGCCGACGCTGGGGTCGGCCGCGTCGATGAGTTCGCCGAAGAGGTCGGCGAGGGGTTCCTGGGAGTCGCCGACGCCGAGGTCGAGGGGGAAGTCGTGGCGGGCGGCGGCGCAGAGCCCGGCGAGGGCAGCCAGCCACAGGACCGTGACGGCGGCGGCGCGGGCCGCGAGGTCGCCGGTCCTGGCGACCGCGTGGTGGCGCAGCGGGCGGAGGAAGACCGCGCCGGTGACGAGCGCGCCGACGAGGGTGACGGTGAGGGGCATCGCGGTGAGTTCGCCCTGGGTGCCGGCGAGGGAGCCGGCCGAGCCGGCGATCTCGACCTGTCCGCCGGCGGCCATGACGACGACCGCGGCGAGGACGGCGGCGAAGCCTCCGGGGAGGTCGGCCGCGCCGGCGGCCCAGAGGCCGAGGGCGGCGGTGACGCCCATGGCGGCGTAGCCCGCGAGGACGGCGGCGAGGGCCTGGGCGGCGATGCGGAGCCCCGCGGGGGCCGGGGCGCCGCGGGGGGCGCCCGGGCCGGTGGCGGGGGGCGGGGTGTGGGGGAGCCGGGTGCTCACTCTGCCCACGCTAGTCCGGCCCGGGCGGCTCCGCCTGCGGGTGCGGTCCGTCCGGACGGGGGGTGAGGAGGTGTCACGGCGCCGGTGACACTGCGTGAACGTGGGCCCATAGGAGGCATCCCTAACCGGATACGGCTCCGCCAAACGGGCCGTCTACCGACGATGCGGTAACGCTCCGACAACGACGCGAGACGGATCGAAGGTGTTACGTCGTCGTTATAAACGGAAGATTTGGTCCGTTTCGCGCGACTTTCTCACCCCCGAATCCATGAGATGGTCGTCCACCCTTCGACTCATGAGCCTCGGGCCATACCACGGACCGCCTCCTTCCGGAACCCCTCAGGGCCAGGAAGTTCACGGCTGCGCTGGGTAACTTCGGCGCCCATGACCACAGCTCACACAGCACCGGAACAGGTCCGGTTCGCGGCGCCGGTCTCCGCCCGGGACTGGACCATCGGACGGCCCAGGGTCGGCGACGGCGCCCAACTCTGGCGGCTCGCACGGGAATCCGAGACCCTGGACGTCAACTCCTCCTACAGCTACCTCCTGTGGTGCCGGGACTTCGCCGAGACCTCCGCCGTCGCCCGCGACGCGGACGGACGGCCACTGGGCTTCGTGACCGGCTACCTCCGCCCCGACGCGCCGGGGACGCTGCTGGTGTGGCAGGTCGCCGTCGACGCCGCGTACCGGGGCCACGGCATCGCCGGGGCGCTGCTCGACCACCTCTCGGAGCGCGTCGCCGGCACGTACCCGCTGGACGCCGTCGAGACGACCATCACCCCGGACAACGAGGCCTCGGAGCGCCTGTTCAGCTCCTACGCCCGGCGGCACGGCGCGCGGGTGAGCCGGACGGTCCTCTTCCCTTCCGCCGCCTTCCCGGCGCCCGGCCACGAGGCCGAGGTGCTGCACCGCATCGCGCCGCTGGCCTTCTGACCCGGCCCCCTCTCCACCACACCCCACGTACTGGAGTCCCGTATGACGCTCATCGCAGGATCCGCCCCCACCGTCTTCGAGACCGTCGAGTCGGAGGTGCGCAGCTACTGCCGCGCCTGGCCCACGGTCTTCGAACGGGCCACCGGGAGCCGCCTGTTCGACGAGCACGGCCGTCCCTTCCTCGACTTCTTCGCCGGCGCGGGCTCGCTCAACTACGGCCACAACAACGCCGCGCTCAAGCGCCCGCTCCTCGACTACCTCGGGAGCGACGGCATCACCCACGGCCTCGACATGTCGACGACGGCGAAGCGGCGCTTCCTGGAGACCTTCCGCTCGGCCGTCCTGGAACCCCGCGGCCTGCCCTACAAGGTGATGTTCCCGGGCCCGACCGGCACCAACGCCGTGGAGGCGGCGCTCAAGCTGGCCCGCAAGGTCACCGGCCGGAAGACGGTCGTCTCCTTCACCAACGCCTTCCACGGCATGTCGCTCGGCTCCCTCGCGCTCACCGGCAACGCCGGCAAACGCGCCGGGGCGGGCGTGCCGCTGACGCACACCACCCAGATGCCGTTCGACCACTACCTCGGCGGCAGGACCCCGGACTTCCTCTGGTTCGAGCGGCTCCTGGAGGACTCCGGGTCCGGCCTCGACCACCCGGCCGCCGTGATCGTCGAGACGGTCCAGGGCGAGGGCGGGGTCAACGTGGCGCGCGCCGAGTGGCTGCGCGGCCTCGCCGACCTGTGCCGGCGCCGGGACATGCTGCTGATCGTCGACGACATCCAGATGGGCTGCGGCCGCACCGGCGACTTCTTCTCCTTCGAGGAGGCCGGCATCACCCCGGACGTCGTGACGCTCTCCAAGTCCATCAGCGGCTACGGACTCCCCATGTCCCTCTGCCTGTTCCGCGACGAGCTCGACGTGTGGGAGCCAGGCGAGCACAACGGCACCTTCCGCGGCAACAACCCGGCCTTCGTCACCGCCACCGCCGCCCTCGACGCGTACTGGCGGGACTCCGCCCTGCGCGAGCGCACCCTCCGGCGGGCCGCCACGGTCGAGGCCGCGCTGGGCGACCTCGTCCCGGGCTCCGTGCCGCGCGGGCGCGGGCTCGTGTGGGGACTGGAGTTCCCGGACGGGGAGCGGGCCCGGGCCGTCTGCCGGCGCGCCTTCGAGCTGGGCCTGCTCGTGGAGACGTCCGGGCCGCGCGACGAGGTCGTCAAGCTGCTGCCCCCGCTGACCGTCACCGACGACGAGCTGGACGAGGGCCTCGGCATCCTCGCGCGCGCCGTCCGCCACACCGCCTGACACCCCGTACGGAAAGGCCACCTTCATGATCGTCCGCACCTTCGCGGAGCTGGAGAACACCGAGCGGCACGTGAGGTCCGCCTCCGGCACCTGGGAGAGCAAGCGCATCGTCCTCGCCCGCGAGCGCGTCGGCTTCTCCCTCCACGAGACCGTCCTGTACGCCGGGACCGAGACCGCCATGTGGTACGCGAACCACGTCGAGGCGGTCGTCTGCACCGCGGGCGAGGCCGAGCTCACCGACCACGAGACCGGGACGACGTACACGATCACCCCCGGGACGATGTACCTCCTCGACGGCCACGAGCGGCACACCCTCCGGGTCAAGGAGGACTTCCGCTGCCTGTGCGTCTTCAACCCGCCGGTCACCGGCCGCGAGGACCACGACGAGAACGGCGTCTACCCGCTGCTCACCGAACCCGGGCCCGACGGCGCCTGAGCCCCGGCCCCTGCCGGTTCCCCCCCTCGCCCCCACCCCCTCCACCGTACGTACGAGAAAGGCCAGCACCGCGATGACCACCGCTCCCGCCCGCCCCGTCGACCCGTACCCCACCCGCGGCACCGAGGAGGCCCTCGTCTACCGCAAGGAGCCCGTCGTCTGGTCCGAGCCCGGCACGCCCGGCCCGTTCTGGCCGCGCGAGCTGGAGGACTACGAGCGCAACGGCTTCTTCGCCGTCGACGCCCTCGTCTCCCCGGAGGAGGTCGCCGAACTCCGCGCCGAGCTGGACCGGCTGGTGACCGACCCGCGGATCCGCGAGGACGACCGGGCGATCGTCGAGCCCCGCTCCCAGGAGATCCGCTCCGTCTTCGAGGTGCACCGGATCAGCGAGGTGTTCGCCCGGCTCGCCGCCGACCCCCGGCTCGTCGACCGGGCGCGGCAGATCCTCGGCTCCGACGTCTACGTCCACCAGTCGCGGATCAACGTGAAGCCCGGCTTCGGCGCCAGCGGCTTCTACTGGCACTCCGACTTCGAGACCTGGCACGCCGAGGACGGACTCCCCCTGATGCGGGCCGTGTCGGTGTCGATCGCGCTGACGCCGAACTTCACCACCAACGGCAGCCTCATGATCATGCCGGGTTCGCACCGCACCTTCCTCGGCTGCGCCGGCGAGACCCCGAAGGACAACTACAAGCAGTCGCTGCGGATGCAGGACGCCGGCACCCCCTCGCACAAGGCGCTGACGACCTTCGCCGAGGCCTGCGGGATCGAGCACTTCACCGGCGACGCCGGGTCGGCGGTCTGGTTCGACTGCAACGCGCTGCACGGGTCGGGCGACAACATCACCCCCTTCCCCCGCAGCAACGTCTTCCTCGTCTTCAACAGCGTGGAGAACGCCCCGGAGCTGCCCTTCGCCGCCCCCGTCCGCCGGCCCTCCTACATCGCCGCCCGGGACACCACGCCCCTCGGCTGAACACCGGACCCCGCGAAAGGACGCACATGACGACGCACCCCTCCCGCAGACGCCTGCTGGCCCGCGCCGCCGTGCTCGGCGGGCTGCTCACCGTCTCCGCCCCCCTCGCCGCGTGCAGCCGGACGGAGGCCGGCACCGGCGCCCCGGCCGGCGACGCGGACCTGCTGGCGAGGCTGCGGAAACAGGGCCACGTCCGGGTGGGCTTCGCCGGCGAGGCGCCGTACGGCTTCCAGGACGGCGGCGAACTCGCCGGGGAGGCCCCCACCCTCCACCGGGAGATCTTCACCGCCCTCGGCGTCCCGGAACTCCGGCCCACCCTCACCGAGTTCGGCGCCCTCATCCCCGGGCTGCTCGCCGGACGGTTCGACGTGGTGAGCGCCGGCATGGCCATCACCCCCGAGCGCTGCGCCAAAGTCGCCTTCTCCGAGCCGGAGTTCATCTCCCCCACCGCGCTCATGGTCCGCAGGGGGAACCCGGAGGACCTGAGCGACCTGGTGTCCTGCGCGCGGAGGAAAGCCCGCGTCGGCGTCCTGACGGCCGCCGTCGAGAGCGGGTACGCGAAGGCGGCGGGCGTCCCGGACGGGTCCGTGGTGACGGTCGGCAAGCAGCAGGACGGACTGGACGCCCTGCTCGCCGGCCGGATCGACGCCTTCGCGCTCACCGGCATCTCGCTGCGCTGGCTCGCCCGCACCAACGGCGGCGCCGCCGTGGAGGTCCTGGAGCCGTTCGTGCCGGTGGTCGACGGGGTGAAGCGGTACAGCCCCGGCGGCGCCGTCTTCCGCACCGGCGCCGTCTCGCTGCGGGAGGCCTTCGACGACGAGCTCGCACGGATCACCGGCGACCCCGCCCGGTACGTGGAGCTGATCGGGAAGTACGGCTTCACCGAGCGCGAGGTGCCGCCGCGCACCCTGCGCACCGCGGAGCTGTGCGCGGGATGACCGGATCCGGAACGGCCGTGTTCCTCTCCGAGCTGGGCCGGGCGCTGCCGGGCATCGGCGAGGGGCTCCTGGTGACCCTGGAGGCGACGGTGCTCGGCGCGGCCCTCGCGCTGCTCGTCGCCTTCGCCCTGGGCCTGGCCTCCCGCTCCCGCTCCGTCGTGGTGCGCGGCGCGGCCCGCGTCACCGTGGAGTTCCTGCGCGGCACCTCGCTGTACGTCCAGCTGTTCTGGCTCTTCTTCGCGCTGCCGATGCTCGGCTTCCGGCTGGAGCCGATGGCCTGCGGAGTGCTCGCCTTCGGCCTCAACTACGGGGCGTACGGCGCGGAGGTGGTGCGCGGCTCGATCGCGGCCGTGCCCGCGGCCCAGACGGAGGCGGCGGTCGCGCTGGGCATGGGGCCGGGGCTGCGCCTGCGCAGGATCGTGCTGCCGCAGGCGTACGCCCTGATGGTCCCGCCCTTCAAGAACCTGCTGATCCAGCTGCTCAAGGCGACGCCGCTGCTGTCCCTGGTCACGGTCACCGACCTCACCTTCCAGATCGACCAGTTGCGGTCCGCGACCGGCGGCACGGCCGCCGCCTACCTGCTGCTGCTCCTGCTGTACTTCGCGGTCGCCGCGCTCCTCGGGGCGGGGATGAACGCGCTGGAGCGGCGGGCGAAGGCGCGGCTCGGCGTCGTGGGCGGTGGTGCGTGATGTGGGACATGGACGCGGCGCGGGCCGCGCTGCCCGTCGTGCTGTCCGGCTTCGGCGTCACCCTGCTGGCGACGGTGCTCGGCTTCGCCGTCGCGCTGGTCGCCGGGCTCGGCGTCGCCCTGGTCCAGCGCTCCGGCGCCCGGTGGATCGCCCTGCCGGTGGGCGCGCTGGCCTCCTTCGTGCGCTCGACGCCGGTGATGGTGCAGCTGTTCGCCGCCTGGGTGCTGGTGCCGGGCCTGGACCCGCTGACGCTCGGGGTGCTGGTCCTGGGCCTGCACTACGCCACGTACCTCTCCGAGGTGTACCGCGCCGGCATCGACGCCGTACCGAAGGGGCAGTGGGAGGCGTGCACGGCGCTGTCGCTGCCTCGGCGGCGGGTGTGGCGGGCCGTGGTGCTGCCGCAGGCCGTGCGGAAGGTGCTGCCGTCGCTCGGCAACTACGCGGTCTCCATGTTCAAGGAGACGCCGTTCCTCTCGGTCATCACGGTGAACGAGATGGTGCACGAGGCGAGCACCTTCGGCAGCACCCACTTCGCCTATCTGGAGAGCTTCACCCTGGCCGCCGCCGTCTTCCTGCTGGCGAGCTGGCCGACGTCCGTGCTCGTCCGCCGACTGGAGGCCCGCCTTGCCCACTGAGACCGAACGCGGATCCGTCCCCGGGGCGGCGCACGCGCGCGCCGCGGAGAAGGTCCGCTTCACCGGGGTGACGAAACGGTTCGGGGACCACACCGTGCTCGACGGGCTCGACCTGACGGTCGCGCCGGGCGAGCGGGTGACCCTGATCGGCCCGAGCGGCTCCGGGAAGACGACCATCCTGCGGCTGCTGATGACGCTGGAGCGGGTGACGGACGGCGTCGTCCACCTGGACGGGGAGCCGTACTCCCACATGCCGTCGGGCCGTGCCGGCGGCGGGCTCGTCCCCGCCGACGAGCGCTATCTGGCGGCGCGCCGGCGGCGCGTCGGGATGGTGTTCCAGCAGTTCAACCTCTTCCCGCACATGAGCGTCCTGGCGAACGTGACGGAGGCGCCCCGGCACGTCCTTGGCCTCGACGCGGACGAGGCCGCCGCCCGCGCCCGGGACCTCCTGGGGCTCGTCGGCCTCGCCGACAAGGAGGACGAGCATCCGACCCGGCTCTCCGGCGGCCAGCAGCAGCGGGTCGCCATCGCCCGGGCCCTGGCGATGCGCCCGGAGCTGCTCCTCCTGGACGAGGTGACCTCCGCGCTCGACCCCGAGCTGGTGGCGGAGGTCCTGGACGTGCTGCGGGACGTCGCCGACGCCACCGACATCACGATGCTCTGCGTCACCCACGAGATGGGCTTCGCCCGGGACGTCTCGGACCGGATCCTCATGTTCGACGGGGGCCGCGTGCTGGAGTCCGGCGCTCCGGGGCGGCTGCTCGACGCCCCGGAGCACGAGCGGACCCGGGCCTTCCTCCGGTCGATCGGGTGAGGGCGGTGGCCGGGGCCGGTGTTTGAGGCCGGTGGGAGCGGTGAGGCGCTGGGACGACCTCGTACACCATCCACGGGAGGAGTCGGTCATGTCTCTGCTGGACGGAAGGCACGTCCTGGTGCTGACCACGAACTACGGCACGGAGGAGAAGGAGCTGCGCGAGCCCGTGGCCGTGCTGCGGGAGGCCGGGGCCCGCGTCACCGTCGCCGCCCAGGAGGAGAAGCCCGTACAGACCCTGGTCTCCGACCGCCGGCCCGGCGCCGAGGTCCCGGCGGACGCGCGCATGGCGGACGTCGGGCCCGAGGGGTTCGACGCCGTGGTGGTGCCCGGCGGCACCGTCAACGCCGACACCCTGCGCACCGACGAGGACGCGCGGCGGCTCGTGACGGCGCTCGCCGAGGCGGGCAAGCCGGTGGCCGCGATCTGCCACGGCCCCTGGCTGCTGGCCGACGCGGGCCTGCTCCCGGGCCGCGAACTGACCTCCTACCCGTCGCTGCGGCCCGACCTCTCCGGCGCCGGCGGCAGCTGGGTCGACCGGGAGGTCGTCGTCGACACGGACGGCTCCTTCCCGCTGATCACCTCCCGCAGGCCGGACGACGTCGAGGCCTTCTCCGCCGCCCTCGTCGAGGCCGTCCGGGACGCGGCGGCCTGAGGACCGCCCGTCCCGGCGGGCGCCTCAGGGCTCCCCGCGGGGCCCGCGCCCCCGCCATCCCGTCGGCGGAGCCTGCGGGTGCGGGGCGCCCGTTCGGCGCCGAGAATGGCGCCGAACGGAAGAAAGGGAAAAAAGTGACTTCCCACCCGCCGCCGTCCGGTCCTCCGTCGGTCCCTCCCTCCGGTCCGCCCACGGGACCGCCCTCGGGGCCGCTCTCCGGCGCGGCCACCCGCCCCGGGGTCGCCGGCCCCCCGGCTCCGCCCGCGCCGCCGCACGACGGCTCCGGCGGGGGCGGCGGAGGTGACGGAGGCGGCTCCGGCGGAGGCGGCTCCGGCGGGGGCGGCTCCACCATGGGCGGCGGCAGCGGGAAGACGCCGTGGTGGCGGTCCGTGCCGAAGGTGGCCTCGCTGACCGCCGCCGTCGTGGCGGCCGTCGCGCTGACCGTGGTCCTCGTCGGCCGGTCGGACGACAAGGGCGACACGGCGGGCTCGGGCGGCGGCGGGGAGGTCTTCCTGCAGAACACCTCGGCCTCCGGCCCCGACCCCTTCACCGCCTCCACCGCCCGCACCGACGACGCCTCGGGAACCGCCTCGCTGCCCCCGCGCACCGGCACGGCGGAGAGCGCCACCCCCCAGGTCTCGGGCTCCACGCCCGGCCTGTACGGCGGCACCCGACGGACGGCGAGCTGCGACGTGGAGCGGCAGGTGCGCTTCCTCGGCGCCGAGCCCGCCAAGAACGCCGCCTTCGCCGGGGTCCTGGGCCTGGACGCGGACGCCGTGCCGGGCTACCTCCGCTCCCTGACCCCGCTCCAGCTCCGGGTGGACACCCGGGTGACCAACCACGGCTACAAGGACGGCTCCGCCACCACCTACCAGGCGGTCCTCCAGGCGGGCACCGCGGTCCTCGTCGACGGGCGGGGCGTGCCCCGGGTGCGCTGCGCCTGCGGGAACCCGCTGACCGACCCGGTGGCCCAGCGGCAGCCGCGGACCACCGGCACCCCGTGGCAGGGCTACAACGCCTCCCAGGTCGTGGTCGTGGCCCCGTCGGTGACCGTGGTGAACGTCTTCGTCGTGTACGACCCCGAGGACGACGCCTGGTTCGCGCGGAAGCACGGCGACACCGGCCGGCACGACAAGCCGACCCCGCCGCCGCCCCGGCCCACGCCGACCACCACCTCCCCGTCGCCGTCCACGTCGTCCACGTCGCCGTCGGCCACCACGACCTCGCCGGCGCCGTGCGTGACGCCGTCCCCCTGCCCGTCCACGCTCTCGCCGACGCAGACGACCCCCACGCCGTCGCCCTCCACGGACACGACGTCACCGACGTCCGAGACCCCGTCGGACTCCCCCTCGGACCCGCCGCCGGACTCCCCCTCGGACAGCCCCGGCACGACGACCGGCGGGGCCGACACGACGACGGACGGCACGACCGGCTCGACCGGCTCGACCGACACGACGACGGGCACGACGACCGACGCCACGACCGGCGGGGCCACCGACGGTAGGGCCACCGACGGCCGGTCCGCCTCGGCGGGTTCGCCCTCCGGCCTGGCGCCGCTGAGCTCCTCCGGCTCCGCCTCCCCGCCGGCCCCGGCCCCGGGCCCGGGCCGTCAGCCCGTGGCCTGACGCCCCGGCCCCTCCGGCACGGGCCGGTGGGTCCGGAGGGTGGCGCGCAGGGTGCGCAGCCAGGCGCTCACGGGCAGGGGGCGGGCGGGCCGCTCCTCGGCGTGCCGCTGCCACAGGCGCTCGTCACGGTCGGTGAAACGCGGGGTCATCGTCGTGGTCCTCTCGGTGGGCGTGGTGCGGGAGACGTGGACCGGTGGCGCCTCCTCGGACGCACCACCAGGCCACTGAAAGGGATTCTGTAGCCTTATTGGCCCGGACAGCAGAGCCAATAAGGAGTGATTGGCATGGCGGAGAGCCGTGTGGTCCACACCGCGGACCGGACCTTGTCCGGCCGTCAGCTCGCCTCCCTGCTCACCCGGCCGCCAGAGGGCCGGTTCGGTTACCGCGAACTGGCGCGGGCGGTGCGGGGGGCGCTGCTCGACGGGCGGGTGGCGCTGCGGCTGCGGCTGCCCGCCGAGCGGGAGCTGGCGCAGGTCCTGGAGGTGAGCCGGACGACGGTGACGGGGGCGTACGACCTGCTGCGGGAGAGCGGGTACGCGCACAGCCGGCGGGGCGCGGGGACCTGGACGGCGCTGCCGGACGGGCAGACGCCGACCTCGCTGGGCGCCTTCCCGGACGGCGCCGACGAGGTGATCGACCTGGCGCTGGCCGCGCCGCCCGGGCCGCGGGCCGAGCTCGCGGAGGCGCTGGCGGAGGCCGCCGCGGAGCTGCCGCGGTACGCCTCCGCGCCGGGCTACCACCCGTACGGCCTGCCGGAGCTGCGGGCGGCGGTCGCGGAGCGGTACACCGAGCGGGGGCTGCCGACGCGGCCCGAGCAGATCCTGGTGACGACGGGGGCGCAGCAGGCGCTGTCGCTGGTGCTCGCGCAGTTCGGACGGCCGGGCGACCGGGTGCTGGCGGAGAACCCCTCGTACACCAACGCGCTGGACGCGATGCGGGGCCGGGGGATGCGGGTGACGCCGGTGCCGGTGACGGAGAGCGGCTGGGACACGGGGCTCGTGGACGCGGCGCTGCGGCAGACCGCGCCGCGGCTGGCGTATCTGATCCCGGACTTCCACAACCCGACGGGGCGGCTGATGCCCCGCGAGCAGGGCCGGGAGCTGGCGCGGGCGGCGCGGGCGACGGGGACGTGGCTGGTGGTGGACGAGACGCTGACGGACATGGCCCTCGACGTGCCGGCCCCGGCGCCGTTCGCCTCGGCGGCGGGGGTCGGGGCCGGGGAGCAGATCGTGTCGATCGGCTCGCTGAGCAAGAGCTGCTGGGGCGGGATGCGGGTGGGCTGGGTGCGGGCCTCGGCGCGGGTGGTGACGGAGCTGACGCGGACCCGGGTGACGGCCGACCTGTCGGGTTCGGTGCTGGACCAGCTGGTGGCGGTGGCGCTGATGCGGCGCCTGGAGCCGATCGTGCACGCGCGCGTGGCGGAGCTGCGGCAGCGGCGGGAGGCGCTCGGCGCGGCGCTGGCCCGGCATCTGCCCGAGTGGCGGTGGTCGGTGCCGCCGGGCGGGATGTGCCTGTGGATCGACCTGGGGCGGCCGGTGGCGACGCAGCTGGCGGCGCGGGCCCTGCGGCACGGGGTGCGGGTGGAGGGCGGTGCGCGGTTCGGGGTGGATCCCGGGACGCACGAGCACCGGCTGCGGATCCCGTACACGCTGCCGGAGGAGGTGTACGAGACGGCGGCGGAGCGGCTGGCGGCGGCGCTGGAGGGGGCGCCGGGGCGGTTCACGGATCCGGCGCTGCCGGAGTGGGTGGCCTGAGCCTCGGGTCGAATATCCGGATGCCCGGCCGGCGGACATGCCTGTACGGTCCAACGAGTGGAACCGTTGACTGAGAAAGAGATCCGTTCGTCGTTCGTGAACGCGACGAAGGGGGATGCCGCACGGCTGCGGCTGCCGCTGGACTTCGCCGGGACGCCCTGGGAGGACCTGGACTTCCTGGGGTGGGTGGATCCGGGCGCGCCGCTCCGGGCCCACCTGGTGGTGCGCCGCGAGGACGGCCCGCTCGGGGTGTCCCTGCGGGTGCCGGCGACCGGCCGGACCAGCGCCGTGAAGACGAGCATGTGCCAGATCTGCATGACCGGGCACGCCTCCTCGGGCGTCACCCTGCTGGCCGCCCCGCTGGCGGGGGCCCGGGGCCGGGAGGGGAACACGGTGGGCATCTACATCTGCGCCGACCTGGCCTGCTCCCTCTACCTGCGCGGCAGGCGCGTCCCGAAGCTGCGGGGTTTCCGGCAGGAGGAGACCCTGTCCGTCGCGGAGCGGGTGGAGCGCGCCACGGGGAACCTGGACGCGTTCCTCGCGCGGGTGACGGCGGGCTGAGGAGCGGTACGGGAACGGGGGCGGCCCCCACGGGCCGCCCCTTTCGCGTGCCCGCCCGGGTCAGCGGAAGGCCTGCTCGCCGGTGAGCGCCTTGCCGATGACGAGGGAGTGGACCTCGCTGGTGCCCTCGTAGGTGAGGACGGACTCCAGGTTGTTGGCGTGGCGCAGCACCGGGTACTCCAGGGTGATGCCGTTGGCGCCGAGGACGGTGCGGCACTCGCGGGCGATGGCGATGGCCTCGCGCACGTTGTTGAGCTTGCCCACGCTGATCTGCTCGGGGGTGATCTCGCCGGCGTCCTTGAGGCGGCCGAGGTGGAGGGCGAGCAGCATGCCCTTGCCGAGTTCGACGGACATGTCCGCGAGCTTCTGCTGGGTGAGCTGGTAGGAGGCGAGGGGGCGGGCGAAGACGGTGCGGTCCCGCGCGTAGGAGATCGTGGCCTCCAGGCAGTCGCGGGCGGCGCCGAGGGCGCCGAAGACGATGCCGAAGCGGGCTTCGTTGAGGCAGCCGAGCGGGCCGGAGAGGCCCCGGGCGCCGGGCAGCATCGCGTCGGCGGGGAGCCGGACGTCGTCCAGGACCAGCTCGGCGGTGACGCTGGCCCGCAGCGACAGCTTCATCTTGATCTCGGGGGCGCTGAAGCCCGGCGTGCCGGCCGGGACGAGGAAGCCCCGGACGCCTTCCTCGGTCCGGGCCCAGACGACGGCGACGTCGGCGACGGACCCGTTGGTGATCCACATCTTGGTGCCGTTGAGGATCCAGTCGGAGCCGTCCCGCTTGGCGTTGGTCCGCATCGCGCCCGGGTCGGAACCGGCGTCGGGCTCGGTGAGGCCGAAGCAGCCGATGTACTCGCCGGCCGCCATCTTCGGCAGCCACCGCTGCTTCTGCTCCTCGGAACCGTGCTTCCAGATCGCGTACATCGCGAGCGAGCCCTGCACGGAGACGAGCGAGCGCAGCCCGGAGTCGACGGCCTCCAGCTCCATGCAGGCCAGGCCGTACGCCACCGCGCTGGTGCCCGCGCAGCCGTACCCGTCCAGGTGCATGCCCAGCACCCCCAACTCGCCCAGCGTGCGGGCGAGTTCACGGGCCGGGATCTCGCCCTTCTCGAACCAGCCGGCGACGTGCGGGCGCAGCTCGCGGTCCGCGACGGCGCGGACGGTGGCACGGATCTCGCGCTCCTCGTCGCTGAGCAGGCCGTCGACGGCGAGGAGGGCGAGGGGGTGGGTGGGAGTGGACGGCGAGGACTTCACGGGCGGCCTCCTGGCGGCTGTGACGAGGGTCGTGCTCGGCGTGGCGAGCCGAAGCGTAGCGGCAGATTGGATTTTGGATCCAGTATTGAAAATCCATTACCCGACCCCTACGGTCCGATTGGATCCAATCTCCGGGATCCAATCTCCAGTGTGTTGGATCCGTGTTCCAACGGACTGGATCCACGATCCGGGGCACTGGATCCACGGTCCAACGGACTGGATCCACGACCCAGTGCGCTGGATCCACGATTCAGCGCACTGGATCCGACGTCGCGACCGAGGGAGCCCGGAATGCCCGCCGACCACCCCCACGAGCCCACCCCCGGCGCCCTGTCCGGCATCGTCGTCGCCGACTTCGGGCGGGTCCTCGCCGGCCCCTACATGACGATGCTCCTGGCGGACCTCGGCGCCGACGTCATCAAGATCGAGCGGCCGGGCGGCGGGGACGACACGCGGGCCTGGGGGCCGCCGTTCGCGGACGGGCAGGCCACCTACTTCCTGGGGGTCAACCGCAACAAGCGGTCCGTGGCCCTCGACCTCGCCGAGCCGGACGGTCTGGCGGCGGCGCGGGCGATCGTCGACCGGGCGGACGTGCTGGTGGAGAACTTCCGGCCGGGCACGATGGAGAAGCTGGGCCTGGGCTTCGAGGAGGTGCGCCGGACCAACCCCGGGCTCGTCTACTGCTCGGTGACCGGCTTCGGGAGCGACGGGGGTGCCGCGCTCCCCGGGTACGACCTGCTCGTGCAGGCCATGGGCGGGCTGATGAGCGTCACGGGCGAGCCCGGCGGTCAGGGGACGAAGGCGGGGGTGGCGCTGGTGGACGTCATCACCGGCCTGCACGCCGGACTCGGGGTCCTCGCGGCGCTGCGCCACCGGGAGCGGACCGGTGAGGGCCAGCGCGTGGAGGTCTCGCTGCTGGGTTCGCTGCTCTCCGCCCTCACCAACCAGGCCGCCGCCCACCTCGGCGCGGGCGTCGTGCCGCGCGCGATGGGCAACCGGCACCCGAGCATCACGCCGTACGAGGTCTTCGAGGCGCGGGACCGGCCGCTGGTCCTGGCGGTGGGCAACGACCGGCAGTTCCGGGCGCTGTGCGAGCGGATCGGCCGGCCGGAACTGGCGGCGGACGAACGGTTCGCCACCAACACCGCCCGGGTCGCCCACCGCGAGGAGCTGACGGCGGCGCTCTCCGGCGCCCTCGCGGCCCGGACCGCCGACGCCTGGTTCGAGGAGCTGACCGCCGCCGGCGTGCCCTGCGGCCCGATCAACGACCTGGCCGGGGCGTTCGCGCTCGCCGACCGGCTCGGGCTCGGCGCCCGGCTCCCCGGGGACCCGGCCGGGCCGGGTCAGGTCGCGCACCCGGTCCGCTTCGGCGCCACCCCGCCGTCGTACCGCTCCGCTCCCCCGCGTCTCGGCCAGCACACCGACGAGGTCCTGGCCGGAATCACCCCTGTGGACAACTCGAACGCGGGTCTGTGATCCGTAGGAAGATGACGGTCACCGGCGGCGAAGGCCGCCGGTCCACGAGCACATGCGGCGGAAGGTCGGATCGATGAGCGGAGCGGTGGAGAGGCGACGGCCCCCGACGGCCCAGCAGTTCGTCCTGGAGGAGCTGCGGGGCGCCATCACCAGCGGTGCGCTCCGCCCGGGCGCCCCGATACGGCAGGACGCGCTCGCCGCCCGCCTGGAGGTGAGCCGGGTCCCGCTCCGGGAGGCCCTCAAGACCCTGGAGGCCGAGGGCCTGGTGGTCCATCACGTCCACCGCGGCTACTTCGTCGCCCAGCTGTCCTTCGCCGACCTGGAGGAGATCTACCGGATCCGGGCCCTCCTGGAGACGGAGGCGGTGAGCCGGGCCATGGCCGCCCGGCCGGAGGGGCTCAACGACACCCTGGCGGCCATCCAGCGCGAGGTCGAACGGGCCGCCCAGGCAGGGGACGTGACGGCGATGGCCGAGGCCAACCGCCGCTTCCACCTCACCCTCATCGAGGCCTGCGGCATGCCCCGGCTGGTGCGCATGATCACCACGCTCTGGGACGCCACGGACGCCTACCGTTCCCTCTACTACACCGACCCCGCGCACCGCATCGAGGCCGTCAAGGACCACCGGGTCGTGCTCGCCGCCCTGCGCGGGGGAAGCGGGGACACCGTCCTGCGCCAACTCGACGACCACCGGGCCCACGCCGTGGCGGCCCTGCGGAAGGTGCTGTCCCCGGCGGCGGGCTGACGGAGCGCCGCCCGGAGAAATCCGGGTGCCCGCGACCGGACCGCTCTCCTACGCTCCCGGCATGGACTCCCCTCATCTGATCAACGTCGTCGATGTCGAGGCCACCTGCTGGGACACGGCGCCGCCGCCCGGCCAGGTCAACGAGATCATCGAGATCGGGCTGACCGTGGTGGACCTGGCGGCGGGCGAGCGGGTGGGCCGCCACCGGATCCTGGTCCGGCCGGCGCGTTCCCGCGTGAGCGCCTTCTGCACCGAACTGACCGGGCTCACGCAGGCGGAGGTGGACACCGGCACCGACTTCGCGACCGCCTGCCGGATCCTCGCCCGCGACCACGCGGCCGGTACGCGCCCCTGGGCGAGCTGGGGCGACTACGACCGCAAGCAGTTCACCCGCCAGTGCGAGGCGGCGGGCGCTCCGTACCCCTTCGGCCGCCGCCACACCAACGCGAAGGCCGTCTTCACCGAGGCCCACGCCCTGCGCCGCCGTCCCGGCATGGCCCAGGCCCTCGCCCATGCCGGCCTCCCCCTGGAGGGCCGCCACCACCGGGGCGAGGACGACGCCTGGAACATCGCGGCGCTGGTCCTGGACCTGTCGAACCGGGGCGCCTGGCCCGCGGCGGACTGAGCCGCACGCCCCGCCGGCCCCCGGCCCCGGCCCCGGCTCCCGCCTCCCCCGTCGCCTCCACCACTCGTTTACATCGCCAACACATGAGCTCGGGGGCGCTTCGCACCCCTGCGTGTACCTTGGGGGCCATGAAGGACGAGCCCGTACGCCCGGAAGGCACGGACGGCGTCGTGACGGCGGCCGAGATCGCCCGGCTCGCGGGGGTCACGCGCGCGGCCGTCTCCAACTGGCGCAGGCGGCATGGGGACTTCCCGGTTCCGGTGGGGGGCGGGACGGGCAGTCCGCTCTTCTCGTTGCCGGAGGTCCGCTCCTGGCTGGAGGGCCAGCGGAAGGGGCGGGAGGCGTCCGCCGAGGTCAGGCTGTGGGAGCGGCTGCGGGCGGAGTACGGGGACGACACGCTCGGCGGGCTGACGGCCGTCGCCGAGATCCTGGCGGAGGGCGCGGCGGGCGGGACCGTCGCACCGGGCCCGGACGGCGGCGAGGGCGCGGGGGCGCTGCGCGCGCTCGTGGCCGAGCTCACCGACGGGGTCTCCCCCGGCACGCTCCTCGCCGAGCTCACCGCGCGGCTGGTCGAGGCGCCGGGGCGCGCGGGGTCCGAGGGGGTCACGTCGGCGCGGCTCATCGAGGCGATCCGGTACGCCGCCGGTCCGCCGGCCGGGACGGTCCTCGATCCCGCGTGCGGAATCGGTTCTCTGCTCTTCGCCTTCGCGGACCGGGCCACCGGGCTGTTCGGACAGGACGTCGTCCCGGGGCACGCGCGCTTCGCCGGGCTGCGCGCCCGGGTCGCGGGGCTCACGGCCGTCACCTCCGTGACCGTGCGGGCGGGCGACTCGCTGCGCGAGGACGCGTACCCGGAGCTGAAGGCGGACCTCGTGGTCTGCGAACCGCCGGTCGGGGCGGCCGACTGGGGGCGGGAGGAGCTTCTGCTGGACGCCCGCTGGGAGTTCGGGGTGCCGTCGCGGGCCGAGAGCGAGCTGGCCTGGCTCCAGCACTGCTACGCCCACACGGCGCCGGGCGGGCGGGTCGTCATGGTGATGCCGACCTCGGTCGCCTACCGCAAGGCGGGGCGGCGGATCCGGGCCGAGATCGTGCGCCGCGGGCTGCTCACGGAGGTGATCGCGCTTCCGGCCGGCCTGGCGGCCTCGCACTCCCTCCCGGTCCACCTGTGGGTGCTCCGCCGGAGCGCGGACGGGCCCGCGGGCTCCCCACGGGAGGCGGGCCCGGTCCGGATGACCGATCTCGGCGGTCCGGACGCGGACGCGGCGTTCGACGGCGGGTCGGGCCGGAGCACCGAGGTGCCCCGCATCGACCTGCTCGACGACACGGTCGATCTGACGCCCGCCGCGCACGTCGCCGCCCGGCTGACCGACTACGCGGGCGAGTACGCGGCTCTCCGGGCGGCGATCGCCCGGCAGACGGCGCTGCTCGACGGTCTGCTGCCCCCCATGGAGGCGGGGGCGGGGGGCGGTCTGGCCGAGGGGGCGTCCGTGAGTCTGTCGGAGCTCGCGCGCGCCGGTCTGATCGAGCTGTCCGAGGACGCGGCGCGGTCGACGAGCGGGCAGCTCGACAGCGACTACCTGAACGGTTTCCTCCGGAGCGCGGCCAACAACCGCCGTTCGACCAGTGCGAGCGGAACGTTCCGGCTGGACGCCCGCGGGGCGCGCGTCCCCCAGATGGGGATCGCCGAGCAGCGCCGCTACGGAGCCGCCTTCCGTACACTCTCCGCCTTCGAGGAGAGCGTGCGCGAGCTCACGGAACTGAGCCGCCGTGCCGCCGTCCTGGCCCGTGACGGGCTCACCAGCGGTGCGCTGCTGCCGCCGTCGGACGCCGACGCGAGCTGACACCGCCGGCGCGGGCCGGCCGGCGGCGCGAGCCCCGGCCGGAGCCGGGTGTTCCGTCGGCCCGCCGGGGGAACGAAGCCGGAGACGAAGGCTACGGGGGTGGGGCATGAGCCGGCTGGACCGCTGGATCCTGTTCGGCAGCTGGTTCTCCTTCGCGGTGTGGGTGGCGCTCTGCTGGATCCTGGTGGACGAGAACCTGCAGGGGCTCCAGGAGGCGATCGGCTGGTGGATGATCGCCGTCGCCATCGCGCCCCTCGCCCTCACGGGCGTGGGCATGGCCGTCCTCGACGAGCCCGGCACCGACGAGCCCGGGACCGGCGAGCCCGGGACCGGCGAGCCCGCCTCCTGGGCCGACACCGAGCATCGCCCCCTGAACGGCCGGGGCCTGGAGGACTGCGGAGGCTGCGGCGGCTGAGCCCGCTCCGTCCGGTGGGGCGCCCCGGCCGGTCCCCAGGGGCTCGTCGCGGGGTCCTTGTCCGAACTGGACGCCCTGCCGCCACCGGGCCGGACGGCGTCGGAGTTCAGGGGAGCGGCAGGAAGGGGCTCGGTCTGCCGCTCCAGGAGACGTGCAGGGACTCGCGGGCGCGGGTGCAGGCCACGAAGAGGACGCAGCAGCGTTCGCGGAGGGTGTCCGCCTCGTGCTGGAGGCGGTCGACGTTCTCGGGGGTGATCTCGCGGGCGAAGGGCACGGCGGTCTCGGTGACGCCGACGACGGCCACGCAGCGGAACTCGAGTCCCTTCATGGCGTGCATGGCGGCCAGGCGCACGCCTTCGGTGGCGGCCGTCGGGCCGTCCTTGTCGACGGATTCGAGGTGGAGCCCCTTGTCCGCGTGCAGTTCGGCGACGGTCAGCAGCCGGAACTTGGCCATCGTCTTGCGGACACCCGCCTTGACCTGCTTCTCCAGGGCGTCGTAGCTCTCCCGGAAGGAGTGCGCGAAGACGAGCTGGGGCACGACGGGGGCTCCTCACGGGGCGAGGGACACGGAATGACGATCAGACGAGGGCACCGGCGGCGGGCTGTGGGGCGAGGGGTCGTCCGGGCCGGGGCACCGCCGCACGGCGCCCTCCGTCCCCGAGGAGGGCGCCCCGGGCTGCGCGGAAGACGGCGAAGCCTTCGGGGGCGAGGGGGCCCGGGGCCTTCCCGGGGAGGGACGCGCGGGCGGTGCCGGACGGTCCGGTGTCGGAAGGTGCGGTGCCGGAAGGTGCGGTGCCGGAGGGGCCGGTGTCGGAGGGTCCGGTGCCGGAAGGTGCGGTGCCGGACGGTGCGGTATCGGAAGGTGCGGTGCCGGAAGGGCCGGTGTCGGACGGTGCGTCCCCCGAACAGGCGGCGCAGGAGCCGGAGTCCTGTCCTTCGGGCAGGAGCCCGCCGCAGCCGTCGGCGCAGTCGGCGTAGGACTTCCAGCGGCGCCTGGGGGCGGGGCGCTTGCGGTCGAGGCGGTCGGCGAGCACGGCCCGGGCGGAGTACAGCTTCCGGGGAAGGCCCTCGGTCAGGGCGTCGATGATCTCGGTGACCGTGGCGCCCCGGTCGAGCCAGTCGGCGACGGCGGGGACGAGCCCGGTCACCTGCCGTGCGGACAGCCGCAACCGGGCGTCGACGGAGGCCAGGCGGCGCAACACGCGGGCGGCCTCGGCCTCTTGGGCTTCGCCGGGAGCCTTCCGGTCCGGGGCGGGAGCGGGGTCCGGCCCGGTGGTGGGCGCCGGCTCGGTGGCGGAGTCGTTCTCGCCCTCCCTTGCCGCCTCGGGCGCGGGCAGCCGGGGCTCGGCCTCGGCGGGAGGGAGGGGAGGGTTTTCTTTCCCCTGCTTCTTCCCGTCCTTTTCCCCGTAAGGGGACGTGCCCGCCTTCCCGATGCCCACGGAGCCGGTGACCGGACGGGTGGGAACCGGCTCCGCGGGAACCGGGTCGCCGGGTACCGGGGCGGAGGCTGCGGCGGAGTCCGGGGCGGGCGGCAGCTCGTACACGTCGATGGTGGAGACGATCTGGCGGGTCCGCTCGTCAGGGGCGGTCTGGGTCACCCAGTAGCCGAACAGGCGCAGTTCCGCGACGGCCCCCTCGACCGCGCGCCGGCCCTGCGGGTAATTGTCGGAGAGGGTGCGGGCGTTCTCCCTGACCCCGTCGGGGAGGGAGAGGACGAGGGCGAGGATGCCCCGGGCCGTGTGCGACAGGCGGGGGTCCTGGATCGCCTTGTTGGCGATGACGACGAACTCGCGGTCGTGCTTCGGGATACGATGAATCCGCATCGGGAGGTAGTGCTCCTGGTGTCGTGCCCCCGGACGTTCCAGCGTCGCGGGGGTCTTTACGTGAACTGACGACTCATCACCGGCGTTCGCACGGCCGTGACGGTCGGTAAGTCCAGTCTGACACGCGGTGATCGACGGATCGGGCGTATCGCCGTCACTCGTTCGGGGTCATTGGGCCGGGGTCGAGCACCGCCCACACGGTCTTGCCACCGGGCGGGCACGGGACGACGCCCCAGCGGTCCACCAGAGCGGCCACCAGGGGCAGCCCCCTGCCTCCGTCACCCCCGCCCCGGGGCGCGACGGCCGGCAGCCGCTCGCCGCGCGCGTCGGTGACCTCGATCCGGAGCGCGCCGGTCCCCGCCTCCAACGCCAGACCGAGCCGGAAGTCCCGGCCCGGGACCCGGCCGTGCAGCACGGCGTTCGCGGCGAGTTCCGCGACGACCTGTTCGGCACGCTCCGTGACGTCCTGCGGAGCACCCCAGAAGTACAGCTCCGTCATCGTGAGCAGCCGGGCCAGCCGGGCACCGCGCCGGGTCGACGAGATCAGCTGACTGAACATGCGTACGGGGGTGACAAGTTGAGGTGTCGTCTGTTCCATGGGGCCACAGTGGCGGCCGTCCGTCGGCCCGCGCGAGAGCCGCGCCCCGTACGCGCTGTCAGCGTACGGGCGCCCAGGGTGGACAGTACGGACCACGCGCCGTCACGCTCAGTAGGCCGACCGCGGGAGCTGCCGCGGGTGTACGTGGAGGTGGCGGCGTATGAGCATCGTCGAGGCCGAGGGCGACGACGCGGAGCGGACCGACGACGGGGAGCGGGAACCCGATCCGTCGGACAGTCTGCGGACGTTCGGCGCCGTCGTCCAGGCCCTGCGCGAACACGCGGGGCTCAGCCGGGCCGAGTTCGCGGAGCTGGTCCGGTTCTCCAAACACACGGTGGAGTCCGTTGAGTTGGGGCGGCGGATGCCGGACGAGGCGTTCGTCGACCGTGGCGACGCGGCGCTGGGGAACACGGGGGCGCTGCGCCGGTCGGCCCCCTTCCTGTCCCGCGCCGAGGCCGGGCTCGCGGTGTGGTTCCGGCGCTGGGCCCGCCTGGAGAAGGTGGCGGTCAGCCTGTGCACGTACGAGTGCCGGCTGGTGCCGGGGCTGTTGCAGTCGGAGGCGTATGCGAGGGCGGTGTTCGAGGGCACGATCCCGCTGCTGACCGACCGGAAGCTGGACACCCAGCTCACCGCTCGGCAGAAGCGACAGAGGATGCTGCTGGAGCGGCCGACGGTGCCGTTCAGCTTCATCGTGGAGGAGCACGTCTTCCGGCGCCGGTTCGGCAGCGCGGAGGAGATGCGGGAGCTGCTGGACCACGTCCTGGAGGCCAGCGCCCCTCGCAACGTGACGCTGCAAGTCGTGCCGCTGGAAGCGGGATTGCACGCTTGCCTGGATGGGGCGATCCAACTGCTGGAGACCCCGGACGGACGACGACTCGGGTACTCCGAAGGACAGCAGAACGGGCGGCTGATCAACGACCCCAAAGAGGTGAGACTGCTCCACCAGCGCTATGACACACTGCGCTCGCAGGCCCTCAACCCCATGGAATCTCGGGGCCTGCTGGAGCGACTGCGAGGAGAGCTATGACCGCCACGAAGGAACTCGCCTGGTTCAAGTCCAGCTACAGCGGCAGCCAGGGCGACAGCTGCGTCGAGGTCGCCATCGCCGGACAGGCCGTGCACATCCGGGACTCCAAGGACGTGAACCTTCCCTCCCTCGCGGTCGGACGCGAGGGCTGGGGACGGTTCGTCTCCTTCACCTCGGAGAAGTAGCGGGGCCCGTCCGCCGCGCGCGGTCAGTCGGAGGTCTCGCCCGGCCTCCCGCTGCCCGCGCGGCGGGCGGTACCTGCCAGCAGGAGGAGTACCGACACGACGGCCAGGGCCCAGGGGGCGCCGCCGGCCGCGTGCTCCGGGTCGGCGAACATGCTCGCGGAGAAGAGCGCCAGGAAGACGGCGCCCGCCAGCTGGCCCGTACCGGCCGGCAGGGGGCCCGCCGTGCGCCAGCGCCGCCGGGGGATCCACAGGCGCAGCAGCTCCGCGAGGACGGCCAGGGAGGCGAGCCGGGCCGAGATGCTGAGCCACAGGGGGGCTGCGGCGTCATCGCCGGGGCCGAGGACGGCCGTCAGCCCGAAGAAGACCATGGGGACGAGCCAGCCGAGGCCCGGCCGGACGCCGGGTGCGCCGGGCACGCCGGGTGCGCCGGCCTGCTTGGCGAGGTCCACGGCGGGGCGCGGAGAGGGCTCCGGCGTCCGGGGGGCGGGGATCACGGGCACGGCCGGCAGCGGCCGGAGGGCCCGGGAGCGGGCGCGGCGGTCGCGCAGGCCGAGATCGCCGAACCGGTCGACGTGGGCGGCCAGTTCGGCCTGGAGGGCGAGGAGCTCCTCGGCCATCGTGTCGAACCCGGCCCGGCGCCGTACGGCTTCCTCCGCCGCCTCCCGCTCGGCGGCGGCGAGCCGTTCCGCTTCCTCCTCGTACCGCCGTGCCGCCTCCGCGCGGGCGGCCTCGGCGGCCCGGGGGGCCTCGGCCAGTTCGGCCTGGAGGCGGACCCGCTCCTCCTCGATGATCTCGGCGATGCGGTGCCGCTGGTCCGCCGGCAGCTCCTGCGGGGCGCGGGCCTGCGCGCGGGCGAGGGCCTGGCGCTGCCACTCCGCGAGCGGGCGGCCCCGGTGCTCGCCGATGCCGTTGATGTGCACCTTGCGGCCCTGGGTGCGGTGGATGTACAGCACTTCGCCGCCCTTGCCGTTGGGGGCCTTGCCCCAGGAGACGCGCCGGAAGTCGGCGGCCGTCCTGATCCCCTGCGCGGCGAGGTCGCGGACGAGGCCGTTCCCGATGCCGTTGACCTGGCCCGCGTCGAGGCGGGTGCTCCGGAGCGCCTGCTCGACCGACTCGCGCCGCAGCACGGCGAGCGCCTTGCGCTCCTGGCTCTCGCGCTTGCCGTCCAGGCCGTTCAGGCTGCTCGTGAGCGACCGTTCGCGCTTGATCCGCTTCTCGTGGACGCGCTGGAGCTCCTTGCCGTGGCGCGCCTCCACCCGGTCGCGCTCGCGGGCCTCGCGGTTCAGCCGCCGCCGGTCCGCGACCTCGAACGGCCCCCGCTCCGCGAGCAGTCGCCGGTGCGCCCGGACGGACTCGACGAGCCGCCTGCGGTCGGCGCGCGTCTCGGAAGGGGTGGCCTCCTGGGCGAAGGCGGTGCGGTCGGTCACGGTGGCTCATCCAGCGATCGGGGCGGTCATGCTCAGCGGGGGGCAAGGCGGTGGGGCGGTGGGGCGGGACACGGGCGGGAGGGGAGGAAGGGCCTGTGACCTGGGGATCGTACAAGCGTGTGTCGGCGGGGCCGGGGGCGCGTTCCCGTACGCGGGGGAGCGCGCCCCGCCCCGTGGCGTCAGCCCCGTGGCGTCAGCCTTGTGCCGTCAGCTCGACGTGGTGCCGGTGCCGAGGCGTACGACGGCCACGTCGCCTTCGGTCATGCCCCGGGAGCCGGAGAACGACCACTCGGCCGGGGTCGCGTCGGCGGGGAACTTGTAGACGAAGACGGCTTCGCGCTTGAAGCCGGGCTGGAGTTCCTCGCCGCAGGCGTCGGCCGCGCGGTTGGCCTTGACCATGAAGACCTCGTCGATGACGTCGAACTTCCGGCCCTCGGCGTCGATGAGGCCCTGCGAGATGCCGCCGCCGCAGACGGGGTCGAAGGAGTCGTTGCCGTCGTTGTGCACGGTCGTCTCCACGATCGCGAACTTCGCTCCCGCGCCGGCCTTGAGGACGTCCTCGGAGTCGTAGTCGTCGAGGGTGACCGTCGCGGCCTCGGTGACCTTCTTGACGACGACCGTCGCCCCGCCGCTCTTCGCCTTCTCCCCCATGACGAAGCTCCTCGCGCCGGACGACGGGCTCGGGGACCGCTCCGGTTCCGCCGGCGGGTCGGCGGGGTGGCTGCGGGTGTCCTGCCATATCGACGGACCGGCCGTCGGCGCGGCGGCGCCCTCGACGACGGCGCCGCCGTCTCCCCCGACCAGGGCGGCGGTGATCCCGGAGGACACTCCGGCCACGAGCACCGTCCAGACGGCCACGAAGACGAGAGTGCGGCGGGAGGGGCGGGGGCCGGGGACGGGAGCGGGGTGGGGGGCGGGGGCGGCGGGGAGCGTGGGGGCGTCGGTGGGCTTGGGCGGGATCATGAGAGAAGACTCCTGCGGAGCGGGCCCGTACGGAAGGGGGCGGGCGGGGTCTTTCCGGCGCGGGAAGCGTACACGCCCCTGCGACTCCGCGTCTGAGGATACGTCTGTTTACACCGCCAACACGGAAGTTCCCTACCGGGCCGGCACCAAGGGGCTGGGCTCCGCCCTGGCCGTCGTGCCGGACGCGCACGTGGACGCCGGCACCGATCCCGCCTCGGCCGCGCCGCGGATGACCCACTACGTGCCGGCCACCCGCGCCCGGCACGAGCTGCGCTTCGGATGCGAGGGCACGGGCGAGCCGCCGCTGCCGGCGGGGATCCCCCGGGCGGAGCCGCCGCGGGGCCGACGTGCCGCCCGACGGGCGGAGGGCTGCGGTTACCCTGACGCCTTGACCCGAGGAGGAAGCATGGCGCGGATGCCGTCGGCGGAGCGACGCCGGCAGCTGGTCGAGGCGGCGATCAGGGCGATGACCAGGGACGGGGTGGCCAGGACCACCACGCGGTCGATCTCCGCCGAGGCCGGTGTCTCGCTGAGCGTCTTCCACTACTGCTTCGACTCCAAGCAGGCGCTCCTCGAAGCGGCCATCGAGACGATCATCGGCGACTACGTGGCGCGGGTGATGAAGGCGGTCGAGCCGCGGGCCACCCTGCGCGAGACGGTGCGGGCGGCGCTGCGGGCGTACTGGGAGGACGTGACCGCGCACCCGGGGCATCACATGCTCACCTACGACCTCACCCAGTACGCGCTGCGCGAGCCGGGCTTCGAGCACCTGGCCCGCGCGCAGTACGAGCAGTACGTGCGGTCGGCGACGGCGCTGGTGGAACAGGTGGGGGCGGTACGCGGGGCGGAGCCGAAGGTTCCGGTGCCGGTGCTGGCCCGCCACCTGGCGGCGGCGGTGGACGGGATGACGCTCCAGTACCTGGTGCTGCGGGACGAGGAAGCCGCCCTGGAGCAGCTGGAACTGACGGCTGATCAGCTGGTTCGGCTGATCGAGGGCTGACGTCCGGAGGGGACGGCGGGCGGGGCTCCCCGATCATCAGTAGGTCATTTGACCCGGACTCTTGACTCGGTCCTTCCGCACCGCGATCCTCGGGGCGCCCGGTACACCCTCACCGACCGGAGGCTTCGCGACCATGCCCCCACGCACCACACGAAGCACATCCCCCTTCCTCGGGACGCGGCGCCTCGGCCTCGTCTCCCTCCTCCTCGCCCTCGCCGCCGTGCTGTTCGGCGCCGCGCCGGTCCCCGCCGCCGGCTCCCCCTGGTGGGAGCCGGCCGCCCGGCCGGCCACCGATTCGCAGGTCAACGCCACGGGCGCGCCGTTCACCGGCACCGACGCCCAGGGCCGGGTGCGCGGCTTCGTCGACGCGCACAACCACGTGATGTCCAACGAGGGCTTCGGCGGCCGGCTCATCTGCGGCAAGCCCTTCTCCACGGGCGGCGCGGCCGACGCCCTCAAGGACTGTCCGGAGCACTACCCGGACGGCTCGGGCGCCCTCTTCGAGAACCTGACCGGCGGCGCGAACGGAAAGCACGACCCCGACGGCTGGCCGACCTTCGCCGACTGGCCGGCCCACGACTCGCTGACGCACCAGCAGAACTACTACGCCTGGCTTGAGCGCGCCTGGCGCGGCGGCCAGCGCGTGCTCGTCAACGAC
This sequence comes from Streptomyces sp. NPDC014656, assembly GCF_043084305.1. Classification (NCBI taxonomy): domain Bacteria; kingdom Bacillati; phylum Actinomycetota; class Actinomycetes; order Kitasatosporales; family Streptomycetaceae; genus Streptomyces; species Streptomyces sp. NPDC014656. The sequence goes on along the minus strand of NZ_JBIBZN010000021.1, from coordinate 49,182 downwards.
CTGGTCTCCAACGGGCTGCTGTGCTCGATCATGCCCCGGGACCGCGGCTGCGACGAGATGGAGGCCATCCGCCTGGAGGCCCGCAAGACCTACGAGATGCAGGACTACGTCGACTCGCTGTTCGGCGGCCCGGGCAAGGGCTGGTTCCGCATCGTCACCAGCGCCGACCAGGCGCGGTCGGTGATCGAGGCGGGCAAGCTCGCCGTCGTCCTCGGGGTGGAGACCTCGGAGCCGTTCGGCTGCAAGCAGATCCTCGACGTGGCCCAGTGCGACCAGGCGGACATCGACCGGGGCCTGGACGAGCTGTACGGGCTCGGCGTGCGCAGCATGTTCCTGTGCCACAAGTTCGACAACGCGCTGTGCGGGGTCCGCTTCGACTCCGGCACGACCGGCGTCGCGGTGAACATCGGCCAGTTCCTGTCCACCGGCACCTTCTGGGCGACCGAACGGTGCGCGGGCCCGCAGCAGGACAACCCGATCGGGCTGACCGCGCCCCCCGCGATGGCGGCGAAGCTGCCCGCCGGGGTGAGCGTGCCGAGCTACGCCTCCGACGCGCGCTGCAACACCCGGGGCCTGACCCGGCTCGGCGAGTACGCGCTGAAGGGCATGATCGACCGGGGCATGATGCTGGAGCTCGACCACATGAGCGTGAAGGCGGCCGGGCGGGCGCTGGACATGCTGGAGGCCGAGGAGTATCCGGGCGTGCTGTCCACGCACAGCTGGATGGACCTCGACTGGACGGAGCGGCTGTACAGGCTGGGCGGTTTCACCGCGCCGTACATGCACAGCGCCGGCGGCTTCATCGGCGAGGCGAACGGCAAGGCCGCGCTGCGCGACAAGTACGGCGTCGGCCTCGGGTACGGCACCGACATGAACGGCGTCGGCGGCTGGCCCGGCCCGGTCGGCGCGGACGCCCCGAACGCGGTGAAGTACCCCTACCGCAGCTTCGACGGCGGCACCGTCCTCGACCGGCAGGTGACGGGCGAGCGGACCTGGGACCTCAACACGGACGGCGCCGCGCACGCCGGTCTCGTGCCGGACTGGATCGAGCAGATCCGGCTCACCCCGGGCGGCCCGGACGTCATCGGCGACCTGGCGCTGGGCGCCGAGTCCTACCTGCGGACCTGGAAGGCGACCGAGCGGCACGAGCCGGGCGAGAACCTCGCGGCGGGCGTGCCCGCCTCGGCCAGCTCCGCCGAGTGGAACCCGTTCACCAGCTACGCGCCGGGACGCGCCTTCGACGGCGACACCGGCACCCGCTGGGCCAGCGACTGGTCGGACGACCAGTGGCTCCAGGTGGACCTCGGCGAGGTCCGGCGGGTCGGCAGGGTGACCCTGGACTGGGAGCGGGCCCACGCCCGCCAGTACCGGATCGAGGTCTCCGAGGACGGCTCGGCCTGGCGGACGGTCTGGTCGACGGACGCCGGGGACGGCGGCTACGACACGGCCGCCTTCGAGTCGACCCCGGCCCGCTACGTGCGCTTCCACGGGGAGCGGCGGGCCACGCAGTGGGGCTACTCGCTCCACGAGGTGACGGTCGCCCGCTCCTGAGCGGGCACGGACGGCGAGGAGGGGCCGGCCGGATCGACGGTGATCCGGCCGGCCCCTCCGGCTCCCGCGGCCCCTGCGGGCCGTCGGGCCTTCCGGTGTGGCGTCAGTCCGCCGCCGGGGACGTCCAGTCGGCGGGTACGCGGGCGAGCCTGACGCGCTGGGGGTGGTCGCCGACCTCCACCGAGGCGACGCGCTCGCCGGTGGCGAAGTCGATGGCGCTGACGCGGTCGGCGCCGCTCTCGGAGACGACGCAGGACTTCCCGTCGCCGCTCACGGTGGCCCAGTAGGGCTTGCTGGTGGGCACGAGCGGGCCCTGCTTCAGGGTCGCGCGGTCGACGACGGTGGCGTAGTCGTCCATGGTGCCGGCGACGCACAGCTTGCTGCCGTCCGGGCTGATCGAAAGGCCGTGGTGGCGCGAGTCGTTGACCCAGGTGGTGCGGTCGGGGTCGGTGGTGGGGCTGCCCGGCAGGGCCTTGAGGCGGGTGACGCGGTCGGTGTCGACGTCGTACTCCAGGAAGCCGTTGAGGAAGGAGACCTGGAAGTAGAGCTTCTTCTCGTCGGGGGTGAAGACGAGGGGGCGGACGGCGTCGGAGAGGTCGTCGCGGCCGAAGGCGTCGAGGCGGGAGCGCATGTCGATCACGCGGACGGTCTCGAAGGTGGTCGCGTCCACGACGGTGATCTTCCGGTCACCCTTGGTCCAGTCGAGCCAGGACGCGTCGAGGGCCGTGGTGACCTCGCCGATGGACATGTTCCACAGGCGGCCGTCGGAGGTGAAGACGTTCTCGTGGGGCTTGTCGCCGGTCTTGAAGCTGCCGAGCTGGCGGCCGGTGGCGATGTCGAGGACGTGGACGGTGTTGGCCGTGGAGGCGGAGACGGCGACGCGGGTGCCGTCCGGCGAGACGGCCATGTGGTCGGAGCGGTAACCGGCCACGGGGAAGCGCCAGTTGACGTTGCCGGTGCGGAGGTCTATGGAGACCACGTCGGCGAAGCTGGGGCGGGAGACGACCATCGCGGTGCCGTCGGGGGTGGCGTACATGTCGTCGACGAACTGGTCGTGGCCCTCGCCCGGGCCGCTGCGGACGCCCAGGAAGAAGGCGAGCTTGACGGGGTTGAGGTAGATCTCCCGGAGGCGCTCCTCCTTGTCGGGGACGACGTTCACCCGGCCGACGCGGTGGAAGTCGCCGCCGGAGGCGATGACATCGGCGGTCCCGTCCCAGTTGTTGCCGACGAACATGACCTCGCGCAGGGGTCCGCCGGCGGCGCGGGAGGGGGTGTCCGGCGGCGCGGCGACGGCCGGGGCGAGGAGGGCGAGGGAGGCCGTGAGGGAGGCGGCGAGGGCGACCGCGAGGCGGCGGGTCCGGGTCGTACGAGCCGAGGGCATGGGGCAGCCTTCTTCCGTGTGGGGACAGCGACTTACCGGAGGTAACCCGCAGGTAACCACGGACCCGCCGCGCCCACAAGACGTCTTCCGCACCCCTGTTCCCCCGCTCCTCCCCCACCCTCCGGCACCCCGCCCCCGCACCATGCGGGATCATGGAACCTTCACCCGCAGAAGGGACGGAACGGACGATGAGGAACCGCAGTGTCGCGGACCTGATGACCCCCACGGCGGTCGCGGTCCAGCGCGGGACGCCGTTCAAGGAGATCGCGCGACTCCTCGACGAGTACGGCATCACGGCGGTCCCGGTGGTCGACGAGGAGAACCGGCCCGTGGGCGTGGTCTCCGAGGCCGACCTGCTGCGCCGGCACACCGCCAAGGACGGCCCCAGCACCGCCGAGGCCATGATGTCCAGCCCCGTGCACACCGCCCGGCCCTCCTGGACCGCCATCGAGGCGGCCCGGCTCATGGAGCGCCACCACGTCAAGCGGCTGCCGGTGGTGGACGCGGGCGGGCGGCTCATCGGCGTCCTCAGCCGCAGCGACCTGCTCCAGCTCTTCCTGCGGCGCGACCGCTCGATCCAGGAGGAGATCCGCGAGGACGTGGTGATCCGCATCCTCGGCCTCTCCCCCGCCGCCGTCCACATCGACGTCCACGAGGGCCGGGTCACCCTCAGCGGCACCCTGGCCCGCAAGGACCTCGGACCCACGCTGGTGCGGCTGTGCGAGTCCGTCGACGGGGTGGTCGAGGTGGTGGACCACCTGGTCGTGGAGCCGCCTCAGGAGTGAGGGGGCACCCCCGCGCCCCGGCGCGCCACGGCCCCGGGCCGACCGGTGTCCGGCCCGGGGCCGTGGCGCGCACGGAGGCGGCCCCTCAGGAGACCGCTTCCGGCCAGCCGTATCCCGGCCCCGTGCGCGCCGGTACGGTCCCGGCGCCCACCGCCTCCATCTCCCGGTTCGCCTCGCGCATCAGCTTGCCCGCCAGGTCCTTCATGGCCCGGCTCGCAGCCAGCTCGTCGCCGATCGCCGGCACGTCGGTGTCCGCCGGGTTGCAGCGGGCCGAACCGTGCCCCGTGAAGGTGGCCGTGCCCGTGTCGAGGCGGGCCTCGGCCTCGGTGCGGCCCGATTCCTCGCTCAGCTCCAGGCCGACCCTCCACTCCAGGTTCCGCGTCATGGTCTGCCTCCTCGCACGCCGGTCGGCGCCGCCGGTGCCCCACGGCGCCGGGGCGCCGCTCCCCCGTCCCTTCCAGGATCCGCCCGCCGGGACCCGGACGCACGGGGACGGGCGGATGGCGGGGGCGTGAACGGCACCGGACGGGCGCGGACGGCGCGTGGAGGCGCGTGTTCCGCACGGGCGGCGCGGGAACCACCCCCGCACGGACACTTCACGGCGAAGGGGTACCGCTATGGCCGGCCGGTTCGGCGCCCGCAGACGGCTGGAGGTGCTCCAGGTCGTCGTCGCCGGCCTCGGCGTCCCCGCGAGCCTGGGCATCGGGGTGCTCCTGAACGCGAGCGGACCGCACGTCGCCGTCGGTCTCGCCGCGACCGCGCTCGTCCTCATGGCCACGGCCGCCGGCCTCGCGAAGCTCGACGCCCTGCTGTCCCGCTACCCCGCGCCGCCGTCGCAGAAGGGGCGCCGCGCGGAAGGCGACCGGGACGACGGACGGGGCGGACTCTGAGGGTGCCGGCGGCCTCGGCCCGGCGGCGGCCTCAGTGCGGCGGCTCGCCGTCCGGGACGGTGTGGGCGAGCAGGAACTCGGTCGCTCCCGCGATGGCCTCCGCGTAGGTGCCGTGGACCGGCTCGGACTCCTCCTCCCGCTGGTCCGCGCCCGTGGCGACGTACCACCACGCGTCGGCGTCGACGTCGTGGTGCACGACGGCGGTGCCGCCCGCGTAGTGGAGCGGAATGGACTCGGCGGCCGACTTCCTGACCACGGCGTGGGGCCACTTGAGCCGGGCGGACTGGCGCTTGATGCCGCCCCAGGCCGCGCCGAGCTGGGCGTAGTTGGCGCCGCTGCGGCCCGCCACGGTGGCGGCGGACTCCGCGAGCCGGTCGACGGACCGCTTGGCCTCGTACAGGGCCCGCAGCAGCGCCAGCTGGACGTCGGGGGCGGCCATCAGCACCGGATCGCCGGGCTTCCCCGCGGCGCGGTAGGCCAGCAGGCGGGTGGAGATCCCCTCCGCCAGCGCCCGGACCGCGTCGAGGACCCGCTCGTCCATGGTGAAGGCGTCGTCCTGGGTGGGCTCGCGCCACGGGGGCTCCACCAGGGTCGAGAAGGCGGTCCAGAAGGTGTCGTCGGTCTTGTCGGGGGTCGGGATCCCCGGTCCGTTCACATCACTCATGCGACAAGCTTAGCTGTCGCTTGCCCTTTTCGACAGTTATTACTGTCGACTGGTGGCGGGCGTCGGCACACCGGGCGGGTGTCGGCACACCGGGCGGGAACCGCCGCCCGCCCCGTACCGCCCGTCGTGCCCGTGCCCGCGCCGCCCCGCTGGAAGATGGCGGTGAGCGCGACGCTCGCGATCTACCCGATCTCCGTCCTCGGCGGCCTCTTCCTGATCCCGCACCTGACCGGCCTGCCCCTCCTCCTCACCAGCGCGGTCACCGCCTGCGTCTTCAACGTCCTCATGACCTACGTCTCGATGCCCGCCGTCAGCAGACTCCTGCGGGGGTGGCTCACGCCGTAGCGGCGGACCGGCGCGTCCGGCGCGGGCCCGCCCGGAACCACCGGGCGCCACGCGCGGGCGAGGGGCCCGTCGACGCCGGGGACGGGCTGTCCGTGAAGGTCTTGAAGCCGGCGACCGGCATGGTGGCGTTCGCCACGCGGGCCGCGTCGTCCTCGGCCTCGGCGCACCCGGCCGCTGACGCCGACGGCCGCGGAGGGCGGGCGCCGTCAGGCGCGGCCCGCGGCCTTCTGGCTGCGGCGGGACAGCGAGTCGACGACCACCGCGGCGAGCAGGACCGAACCGGTGATCATGAACTGGACGGCGTTGCTGACGCCCATGATGTTCATGCCGGACTGGATGGAGCCGATGACGAGCGCGCCGAGCAGCGCGGACCAGACCGAACCGCGACCGCCGAAGAGGCTCGTCCCGCCGATGACGGCGGCGGCGATCACGTTCATGAGGAGGTTGCCGCCGCCGGAGGTCTGGCTGGCGGACTGGATCTGGCCGGCGAGGAAGAGGCCGCCGACGGCCGCCATGGTGCCCGAGACGGTGAAGACGCTCATCCGGACGAACGGCACGCTGATGCCGGCCCGTCGCGCTCCCTCGATGTTGCCGCCGACGGCGAAGATCTGGCGCCCGTAGCGGGTGCGCCGGAGCACGAAGTCGAGGACCACCAGCAGGACCAGGAAGATCAGCAGCGCGAGCGGGAGCCCCTGGTACCGGTTGAGGACGTACGCGGCGGCGAAGGCGATCGCCGCGAGGACGACGGTCCGCAGCACGATCTCGGCGACCGGGCGGGACGGCACCCGCGCGGCCCGCCTGCGCCGGGCGTCGAGCAGCGAGGCGAGCAGGAAGAGCCCGACGCCGACCGCCGCCGTGGCGTAGGCCGCGACCGGGCTCTCGAAGATCGTGGAGTAGAGCTCGGCGACGACGCTCTCGCCGGGGATGTTGACCGTGCCGCTGGTGCCGAGCACCTGGAGCATCAGCCCGTTCCAAGCGAGGTTGCCCGCCAGCGTGACGACGAAGGCGGGCACGCCGACCTTGGCGAAGAAGAAGCCGTGGACGAGCCCGACCGCCGCTCCCCCGGCGAGGGCGACGAGCAGCGCCAGCCACTGGTTCATGCCGTTGATGACGTTGAGGACGGCGAAGACCGCCGCGCACAGTCCGCTGACGGAGCCCACGGAGAGGTCGATCTCGCCGAGCAGGAGGACGAAGACGATGCCGACGGCGATCATGCCGGTGCCGACGATCTGCTGGCTGAGGTCGGACAGGTTCTGCGCGGAGAGGAAGGCGCTGTCCAGGCTGCCGAAGACCGTCCAGATGATGACGACGGCGACGACGACGGGCAGCGAGCCGAGCTCGCCGCTGCGCAGCTTGCGGCGGAACTCGCCCGCGTAGCCGCGGAAGCCCTCCTCGCGGACGATCAGCCGGCTGTCGACGGCCGGCGTCGCCTCGGGGGCCGTCCGCTGGGCTGCGGCGTCGCCCGGCTCGGGCGCACGGCCCTCGTCCCCGGCGCTTCTCATGACGCCCCCTCCCCGCGTGCCTCCCGCCCCTCGCGCCCCTCCCGTTCGTCGCGTTCCTCGCGTTTGCGGGCCTGGCGCCGGGTGACGGCGCTGTCGGTGGCTCCGGTGATGGCGGAGATGATCTCCTCGGTGGTGGTGGAACGCTTGTCGAAGAAGCCGTTGTTGCGGCCGAGGCGCAGCACCGCGATCCGGTCGGCGACCGCCATCACGTCCACCATGTTGTGGCTGATCAGGATGGTGCCGAGCCCGTGCTCGCGGAGCCGTTCGACGAGGTCGAGGACCTCGGCGGTCTGCTCCACGCCCAGCGCCGCGGTGGGCTCGTCCAGGATGACGATCCTGGGGTCGCCGATGAGCGAGCGGGCGATCGCCACGGTCTGCCGCTGGCCGCCGGAGAGCGACGCGACCGGGATGCGCACCGACGGGATCCGGATGGAGAGCGTGTCGAGCAGTTCGCGGGACCGCCGCTCCATGCGGACCTCGTCGAGCACGCCGAACCGGCGCAGCTCCCGGCCGAGGAAGAGGTTGCCGACGACGTCGAGGTTGTCGCAGAGCGCGAGGTCCTGGTAGACGGTCGCGATGCCGAGGCTCTGGGCGTCGTGGGGCCGGTGGATGGTGACCGGCCGGCCCTGCCACTCGATGACGCCGTCGTCGGGCGGGTTCACCCCGGCGATCGCCTTGACGGCGGTCGACTTGCCGGCGCCGTTGTCGCCGACCAGGGCGACCACCTCACCGGCGTGGACCTCCAGATCGAAGTCCGACAGGGCCTGGACCGCGCCGAACCTCTTGGACACCCCCCGCAGGCTGAGCACAGGTGCTTCGGTCACCTTCGACCACCGCCTCCTCGGCGGAGCGCGTACCGGCACGCGCGTCGCGCGGAGCGCGTCACGGCATGGAGCGCGTCACGACGTGGAACGCGTCACGGGGAACGCGTCACTTCAGTCCGGCTTCCTCACAGGCGTCGGCGTAGGCCGGGGTGCAGATCTCGTCGACCGTGTACAGCCCGTCCTTGACGACCGTGTCCTTGATGTTGTCCTTGTCCACCACGACCGGGGTCAGCAGCGTGGCCGGGACCTTCTGGCCACTGCCGCTGGTGACGGTGACGGGGGTCAGGTCCTCGGGCAGCTGCTTGCCCTCGGCGAGGTCGACGGCCATCGTGGCGGCGATGTCGGCCTCCGGCTTGTACGGCTTCTCGACCGTGATGGTCTGCGTGCCGAGCAGGATCCGCTGGATGGCGTCGAGCTGGGCGTCCTGGCCGGTCAGCGGCACGTTCATGCCGGCGGCCTTGAGGGCGGTCGCGATGCCGGCGGCGAGTCCGTCGTTGGCCGAGTAGACCCCGACGATCCTGTCCTTGCCGAGCGCGCTGATGGCACCGGACATCTGCTGGTTGGCGTTGTTCGGGTCCCAGTTGGGGGTGTCGTACTCCTTGCCGATCTTCACCTTGCCGTCGAGGACGGAGTGCGCGCCCGCCTTGAACTCGGCGGCGTTCGGGTCGGTGGGCGAGCCGTTGTGCATCACGATCTCGCCGCTCTCCGCCTTGTCGCCGAGCGCTTCGAGCAGCGCCCTGCCCTGCAGCTCGCCGACCTTGCGGTTGTCGTACGAGACGTAGGCGTCGACCGGGCCCTGGGCGAGGCGGTCGTACGCCACGACCTTCACCCCGGCCTTGTTCGCCTTCTCCACGGAGGACTGGATCGACTTGGCGTCCACGGCGTCCAGGATGAGGACCTGGTCGCCCTTGGCGAGGGCGGTGTTGACCTGCTGCTGCTGGGTGGTCGCGCTCTCCGCCGCGTTGTAGTAGTCGATCTGCGCGTCCGGGGCGAGTTCCTTGATCTTCTGCTCGATGTAGGGCCGGTCGAACTTCTCGTACCGTGTGGTCTTGCTCTCCGGCAGCAGCAGTCCGATCTTGATGTCCTGCTTCGCCTGACCGGGCGACGTGCCGGTCGCCGTCGCCACCACGCCCATCGACAGGGCCACGGTCGAGGCCACCGCTATCGCGCCTCGCAATGTACGGGTCATGGGAGGCTCCTTTCGCGCGCCCTCGACCCGCCCCCGCGACCTGCGCGGCCGCGGGGGCGCGAGCGCACCTTCGGCCTATCCCTCGACATTAGACCCAACCCGCGGGCGGGACCTCCCGAGCCTCAGGACCCGCCCCGCCGCTGCCGGGGCACGGACGCCCCGGGCGGGCGCGGCGCGGCGCCGAAGCGGACCGGGACCCCGGGCGAGTACAGGACGCTCACGGGCGGGCCGGACGGCGCGTCGAGGCCCGCGGCGGTGAGCAGGGTCTCGTCGCAGCCGAGCAGCCGGGCGCGGTGCAGCGGCCAGCGGGGGTGGGTGTTCGGGAGGTAGAGCGGCCGGCCCGCGAAGGAGCTGTGCATGCCCCAGCGTGCGGTCAGGAAGTGCTCCAGGTCCGTCGGCTCCGCCACGCGCTCGCCGATCTCCACGCTGATCGCGCTGCGGGCCCCGCGCGGGCCGGGCCAGCGGCGGTCGCTGCTGTACGTGAGGGTGGCACCGTCGCTCCGGACGCTCATCCGGGACCAGACGTAGGGGAGCCGGAAGGCCCACCGGCCGATGGCGACGGGCAGCAGCCGGGAGGCGTCGAGGGAGCGGAAGACGACGCCGCGCCGGCCGTGCCCGTCGACGGAGTAGAGCCGGACGTTCGTCTCGGGGAACGTCCCGAGGTAGGGAATGCCGGGAAGCCGGAACCAGCCGACCCGGTGCATCCGGAACGCGACCAGCCCCACGTACGTGACACCGTCGAAGGTGTCGGGCACCGTGCCGGCCGGCAGGAGCGGGGCCACGGCGGCCGGCTCCACGGCCCAGTGGAGGAAGGCCAGGTCGAGCCAGGACTGGGTGAGCAGGGTGCGGTCCGTGCGGTGCGGGGGGTCGGGGGTGACCGGTTCGGGCTGCGCGGCGGGCGGCGTCTGCGGCATCGCAGCAGTATCCGCCACCGGATCCCGAAAGGGGGCGGCCCTCCCCGCGGCGGAAGGCCACCCCCTCATCGCTCAGTCACGCGTCGCGACTACGGCGTCACCTTCAGGAGCTTGTTCGCCGTCCCGGAGGACGGGTTCTTGATCGCTCCTTCGGTGGCGCCGCCGGTCAGCGCGGCGGCGACGTCGGACGGCGTCGCCGACGGGTGGCCCGCCAGGTACAGGGCGGCGGCACCGGCGACGTGCGGGCTGGCCATCGAGGTGCCCGAGATGGTCTTGACGCCGGTGTCGCTGTCGTTCCAGGCCGAGGTGATCTCCGAGCCGGGGGCGTACAGGTCGATCACGGAGCCGAAGTTCGAGAAGTCCGACTGCTCGTCGTCCTTGGTGCTGGACGCCACGGTGAGGGCCTCGGGGACCCGGGAGGGCGAGCCCTGTCCGGCGTCGGAGGTCTCGTTGCCGGCCGCGACCGCGAAGGTCACGCCGGAGTCGACGGCGCGCTTGACGGCCGCGTCGAGGGCCTCGTCGGCGCCGCCGCCGAGGCTCATGTTCGCGACCGAGGGGCCCGAGTGGTGCTGGGTGACCCAGTCGATGCCGGCCACGACCTGCTCCGTGGTGCCGGAGCCGTTGTCGTCGAGGACCCGGACGGCCACGATCTTGGCCTTCTTGGCGACGCCGTGGGCGGTGCCCGCGACCGTGCCCGCGACGTGGGTGCCGTGGCCGTTGCCGTCGTCGGCGGTGTCGTCGTTGTCGACGGCGTCGAAGCCGTGGCTCGCCCGGCCGCCGAAGTCCTGGTGCGAGATCCGGACGCCGGTGTCGATGACGTACGCGGTCACGCCCTCGCCGCCGCCGTCGGGGTAGGTGTACTTCTCGTCGGCGGCCGTCTCTGCCTGGTCGATCCGGTCCAGGCCCCAGGACGGGGGCTTCTCCTGCGTCTCGTTGATGGTGAAGCGCTTGTTCTGCACGACGGTCCCGACGGCGGGGTCGGCGGCGAGGCGCTTGGCCTCGTCGACGCTCAGACCGGACGCGGAGAAGCCGTTGACCTCCGAGCCGTAGGAGCGCTGGAGGGTGCCGCCGTACTTCTTCGCGAGCTCCGCCTTGTTCGCGGATGCGTCGAGGATGACGACGAAGCTGCCGGCGACGGCACCCGGGGCGCCGAGGCCGTGCACGGTCCCTTCGGCCGGGGCGGCCGCCCCGGCGAGACCGCTCGCGAAGAGCGCGGAAGCGGTCGCGGCGGCCACACCTGTGGCTATGGCCGCGTTGCGAAGACCGTGGGATCGCTTGTGAGTTGCCATGAAAGGGGATCTCTCCTCGTGTTGACGTGTGGGGCGTCAAACGTTCGAGAGAACCCTGTGCGGCTTGGCAGGAGCAAATCAAGTCCGAACCCGGGGTACGGGGTTATTCAACAAGGTTTCTTAAAATCCTCTCCGCATCGCCTCCACCTCGCGCACGGGCCCTCACGAACTCCCCCGTGAAATGAGCACGTTCACGCCGGCGGGAGCCGGGGCCCGGCAGGGGCGTCCGCCCCCGGCCCTATGGCGGTCCGGACCGGCGCGCACGGCGAGGTAGGGGGTGATCCCGAGGACCCGGAAGCCGTACGCCGGCAGCCGCTCCGGGCGTCGCATCACGCGGGGGCCGCCCTCACGGCCGGGGCTCGATCCGGCTCCCCGGTCTCCCGCGGCGACAGGCACAGGGTGCCGGTGACGCCGAGCGCCGAGATGCGGCGGGTGACGCCCGTGCCGCTCGGCCCCCGCGCACCAGGAGGGAACGGTTCGACCGCTCGGCGTGCTCACGAGCGGCGCGGGCCGGTTCGCGCCGGCGGAGGCAGCGAGGGACGTCGAACGTGCTCACGCCGGTGTCCGCCGGGCGCGGTGCCGCACTCGGCGGCGCCGGCCTCGCGGTGGACGCCGCCGTCCACGGCGCGCTCGGGCATCCCGTCACCGCGCTCGCACGGGTGGCGGGGCCCGAAGTTCCCACGGCGGCGGCCCGATCGGGCGGGCGTCCGGCCGGGCCCGTCCCGAGGGAAGCCGGCCCTCGGCCGCCTCCCCCGGCGAGACGTCGAGCGCGGCACCGCCGGGCCGCTGGACGCCGCGTGCGCCGTGCGGGGCCTCGCGGCCCCCGGCTACGCGTCGTTGACGAGGAGGATCTTGCCGAGGTGGCCGCCGGCCTCCATCAGGCGGTGCCCCTCCGCCGCATCGGCCATCGGCACGGTCCGGTCGATGACCAGCTTCACCGTCCCGTCCTCGATCATCGGCCACACGTTCTTCCGCACCTCGGCCACGACCTCGGCCTTGTACTCCTTCGAGCGCGTCCGGAGCGTCGTGCCGTGCACGGACGCCCGCTTGAAGACGATCTCCGCCAGGTCGAGTCGGCCCTCCAGCCCCTTCTGCAGGCCGATCACCACCAGCCGGCCGTCGGCCGCCAGGGAGCGCACGTTGCGCTCCAGGTAGTCCCCGCCCACGACGTCCAGGATCACGTCGTAGGGCCCGTGCTCGGCGAAGTCCTCGGTCCGGTAGTCGATCGCCACGTCCGCGCCCAGCTCCCGCGCCTGGGCCGCCTTCTCCGCTCCGCCGACCGTCGTCACCACGCGGGCGCCCAGGGCCTTGGCGATCTGGATCGCCATCGTCCCCACGCCGCCGGCGCCACCGTGCACCAGGAGGGTCTCCCCCGCCTTGAGGCCGGCGGTCATGACGATGTTCGACCAGACCGTCGCCGTCACCTCCGGCAGGCCCGCCGCCTCCGTCAGCCCGATCCCCTCGGGGACCGTGAGCAGCTGCCCCGCCGGTACGGCGACCTTCTGCGCGTACCCGCCGCCGGTCAGCAGGGCGCAGACCTCGTCGCCCACCCGCCAGCCGGTCACGCCCTCCCCGACGGCGCCGATCCGGCCGGAGACCTCCAGCCCCGGGTACGGCGACCAGCCCGGCTGCAGCGGGTACAGCCCCCGTCGCTGCATGACGTCCGCGCGGTTCAGGGCGCCGGCCACCACGTCGACCACCACCTCGCCCGCGGCGGGCGTGGGGTCCTCGACCTCGACCCACCGCAGGACCTCAGGACCACCATGCTCCGTGATCGTCACAGCCTTCACGACAACTCCGTTCCCACGACCGAAGAGAGAGGGCTCCCGCCACCGAGGAAGGTACGGCGGTCCCGCCCCGGAGAAGGGTGCGGCGCTCCGCGCCGGGCGGAAGTACGGCCTCCGGCGCGGGGAGCGGTGGTCCGTTCGGAGCCGGATCACCGGGAGCTCAATGTGTACACCACTCACATTAACCGAGAGGAGTGAGCAGTGCAAACATTTGCCCTGTGGCGCGGCGGAACCCGCCCGCCGGTCGGGACCCGACCCCGGCCCCGGCCCCGGAGCCGACCCCGACGCCGGAGCCCACCTCGAACCCGACCGATCCGCCGAGCGAGGGGCCCTCGCCCCAGCCGGGAGGTCTGCGGGCGGCCGGGGCGGCGGATGGGGGCGGCGGTCGGGGGCGGCGGTCGGGGAAGGGGGCGCGACCGTCAGGGCGTCGGCAGGGCGATCTCCCGCTTGAGGATCTTGCCGCTCGGGCCCAGCGGCAGCTGGTCCACGAGCCACACCCGGCGGGGGTACTTGTACGCCGCCACGCGTTCCTTGACGTACTCCCGCAGCTCCTCGGGCGTGGCCTGGGCGGCGGGACGCAGGACGACCGCCGCCGCGACCTCCTCGCCCAGCTCGGCGTGCGGGACGCCGACCACGGCGGCCAGGGCGACGGCCGGGTGCTCGTGGAGGACCTCCTCGATCTCGCGCGGGTAGACGTTGTAGCCGCCGCGGATGATCATGTCCTTCTTGCGGTCGACGACGTAGAGGTAGCCGTCCTCGTCGGCGCGGGCGAGGTCGCCGGTGCGCAGCCAGCCGTCGGGGATGGCGGCCGCGGTGTCCTCGGGCCGGTTCCAGTAGCCCTTCATCACGTTGGGTCCGCGCACGGCCAGTTCGCCGATCGCGCCGGGGGCCACGTCGTGCCCCTCGTCGTCGAGCAGGCGCACTTCGACGTCGCGGATGGGGGTGCCGATGGAGCCGGCCTTGCGGGGCCGGTCGGGGTGGTTGAAGGTGACGACCGGGCTGGTCTCGGACATCCCGAAGCCCTCCAGCACCGAACAGCCGAAGCGGCGTTCGAAGCCGTGGAGGATCTCGACCGGCAGCGAGGCGCCGCCGGAGATGCACATCCGCAGCGTCGACACGTCCGCCTCCGACGGGTGCTGCAGCAGTGCCGCGTACATGGTCGGCACGCCCTCGAAGACGGTGGCCCGCTGGCGGGCGATCGCGTCCAGGACGTCTCCCGGTACGAACCGGGGAATCATGACGAGGGAGGCGCCGCTGCGCACGGTCGCGCTCATGGTGCAGATCTGCCCGAAGATGTGGAACAGCGGCAGACAGCCGACCACCACGTCGTCCGGCGTCATCCGCTGGATCTGGACGCCGTTGACCTCGGTGTTGTGCCGCAGGCCGGCGTGGGTGAGGACGGCGCCCTTGGGGCGGCCGGTGGTCCCGGAGGTGTAGAGCAGCACGGCCATGTCGTCGCCGTCCACGTCGGCGACCCCGGCGAGCGGCTCGTGCCCGGCCAGCTCGGCGGCGAACGTCGCGGGCTCGACCGCCGTGTACCGCACCCCGGTGGCCGCCGCGCCCTTGGCGCCCTCACCCGGCGCCTGGTGCCACTCGAAGAGCCGCACCGCGCCGGAGTCGGCGAGGTGGAACTCGGCCTCCCTGGTCTTCAGGAGCGGGTTCATCGGAACGACGACCGCGCCCGCCCGCAGGACCGCGTAGTAGAGGACGACGAACTCGGGAACGTTGGGCAGCATCAGGGCGACCCGGTCGCCCGGCTCCACTCCCTCGGACCGGAGCAGCGCGGCGGCGCGGGCGCTGTGCTCGTCCAGCTGCGCGTAGGTGATCACCCGCCCCCCCAGCCGCAGCGCGGGATGCTCGGGCTGCCGCCCGGCCGTCTCCACGAGGAACCCTGCCAGATTGGCCATGACCCGCCTCCGTTACACGGAATCACCGGATGTTTACATCGCAGACATCTTGCAGTCCCTCAGGGCGCTCACCCTATGGCCGGCGGGACAGCGCTCGGCCCCGCAGATTGTCCGTGGGAACAAAACCCCGTGGCTATGCTGCGGACATGAACCTTTCAGGCGTAGCCGCGGCGCTTCACGCGAGGCTTCCCGAGCTGGCCGAGAGAATGGCCTCGCGCATCCGGTCGGAGGTCGACGCGTACCAGGACGAGGCACTGATCTCCCTGGAGTCGCTGCGGGAGTCCTGCGCCGCCAACGCGGAGCTCGTACTGAAGCACCTCGACCGGGAAGACCCCGCCGAGGCGGAGGCGGCACGGGAGACCGGGCGGGCCCGGGCGGAGCAGGGCGTCCCCCTGGCCGACACCCTGCGGGCGTACCGCATCGGGTCGGGGCTGCTGTGGACCGAGATCGTCGGGGAGGCCCGGACGCGTCCTGACGTCTCCGACGGCCTGCTGGTGTCCGAGTCCGCGAAGTTCTGGGTGCTGTTCGGCCGGTACGCGGAGGCGGTGGCCGTGACCTACCGGGAGACGGCGGCCGAGCTGACCTCGCGGGGGCTGGCCAGGCGGTCCGCCCTGGTGGAGGCGCTGTTCACCGGGATCATCGCGGAGGGCACGCTGTGGGAGGCGGCTCGCGAGCTGGGCCTGCCGGAACAGGGGCCCTTCGCGGTCGCCGTCGCGGAGGCCGCGGCGCCGGGCGAGGAACCCCTCGCGGGCGTGGAGGCGGCGCTGCGGAGCGCGGACGTCCCTTCCGCCTGGAGGTTGCTGCCGGACCAGCAGCTCGCTCTGGTCGCGTTGCCGTCGGGGCGGTCGGAGGACGCCTGTCTGCGCATCCTGCGGCGGAGCCGTGCCCGCGTGGGGTTCAGTCCGCGTTTCGACTCGCTGCGGGACGCCCCCCAGGCCCTCCGCTTCGCGCGCCTCGCCCTGTCCGGGCTGCCGGGCGCCGGGCCCGGGGTGGCGCGGTTCGACGACAACCCCCTGGCGATGGTCGTCGCCGCGGCGCCGGTCGAGGCCGCCCATCTGGTGGAGGTGACCCTCCGGCCGGTGCTCGACCTGCCGGCCGCGGAGCGGTCCCGTCTCCTGCGGACGCTGGAGCAGTGGTTCGCCTCCGGGGGGTCGACGGACGCCGCGGCGGCGAGCCTGTTCGTCCATCCCAACACCGTGCGCTACCGGCTCCGCCGCGTCGAGGAGCTGACGGGCCGGCTGCTCTCCGATCCGCGGGCGACGGCGGACATCGGCGCCGCGCTCCAGGCGGTCGGCGGCCCCCTGGGCTCCGACCGCCGGCCCCGTGGTTCCTGAGACACGAGGAGACCCTGCGCCTCCTCGTCCCGGAGGAGGCGCAGGACGGGGCCCGGAGCCGTCAGCGCGTTCACCCGCGCGTCCCGGCCCTTCACCGTCCCCTGAGCCCCCGACCCCGCCACCGTGTGCCGGAGCCCGGTTCCGCGCGCGGTGGTGGCCCGCCCTCTCCGTGCGCGGCGACCCGTGCCGTCAGGGCCGGGATTCGACCGGCGCGCCCACCGTCATGCGGGTCATGGCCCGGTACCGCTCCGCCAACTGCTGGGGGCTGTGCTCGCCCTTGGCGCGGTACCACTGGGAGACGCCCGTGCACATGGTCACGATCGCCCTGCTGACCTCACGCGGGTACTCGGTGGTGAAGACCTTCCGCGCGACACCGTCCTCGATCACCTGGTCCATCAGCCGCTGCTGGCGGTCACGGGCACCGATGTAGGTGCTCCGCACCTCCCCGGTGAGGCTGCGGATCTCGCTGTACGCGATGAACGCCAGGTCCCTGCGGTGCGCGTGGAACAGGACGAGGCACTCCACCAGCACGTCCAGGCGTCGCTGGACGTCGTCGCCGGCTTCCTCCAGAGCCGCGGTGCTGCGCTCCCACAGGTCGTCCATGGCGTGGGAGACGAGCGCGACGAGCAGTGCCTGCTTCGAGGGGTAGTGGTAGTAGAGCCCCGGCACGGAGAGCTCCGCGCGTGCGGCCACCTCGCGGATCGACGTGCCGTGGTAGCCGTGCTCCACGAAACAGGCCAGTGCGGTGTCGAGGATCGGCGGCAGCGGGCTGCTCTCGTACGACCTCCAGCCCGCTTCGGCTCGCGTCTTCTCCACAGTGCTCCTCTCCCCCGGATCTTCGCCGTGTCGGCACAGTATGCAGCGCCGGGCGGATCCCACTCCGCGGCCCACCTCTTGACATGCTCCCGGCGCCACCCTTCACTTTACCGAGCGATCGCTCGGTAGCCGAGCGACCGCTCGGTATCCATACGTCCAGGGCCGATGTGGACGGGAAGGACAGCACATGACGGTGGATGAGGAACCCCGGCGGGGCGTACGGCCCCCCATCTGCTCCGACGCGGACGCCCAGGCGGTTCCCGGCTCGCTCGTGGCCGCGTGGAAGGCGCGCGTGGCGAGGAACCCGGAGGGCGTCGCGCTCCGCTTCTTCGACGGTGCCCTGTCCGCGCGGGAGGCGGACGCGGCGTCGGACGCCCTGGCCGCCGCGTTCGAGGCGCGCGGCACCGGCCGGGGCGACCGGGTCGGGGTGTACCTGCAGAACGTCCCGCAGTACGCGCTGGTGCTGCTGGCCCTGTGGAAGCTGGGGGCCACGGCACTGGGACTCAACCCGATGTACCGGCGCCAGGAGCTGCGCCGGATCGTCGACGACGCCGGGGCGGTCGGCGTCGTCTGCGCGGACGAGGACGTCCACGAGACGCTCGGCACGCTGGCCGGCAGCCCGGTGCGGTGGCTGGTCAGCACGTCGGCGCTGGACTACCAGTACCGCGACGATCCGCGGGTCTTCACGACGGCACAGCGCCACGCACCGGCGCCGGACGGCGACCTGGCGGCGCTGATCGGCGAGTTCGAAGGCCGCGGCCCCTCGCCCGTGGAGCTGACCGGTGAGGACGTCGCGTTCCTGACGTACACCTCGGGGACGACCGGACCGCCGAAGGGTGCCATGAACACCCACGGCAACGTGCTGAGCGTGGTGGAGACCTGCGCGTCCTGGATGGGGGTGGGCGACGGCGACGTCGTGTTCGCCATGGCCCCGCTGTTCCACATCACCGGGGCGGTGGTCAACGCGACGCTCTCGCTGCTCACCGACACCACGCTCGTCCTGGCGGGCCGGTTCCACCCCGAGGTCGCCCTGGAGGCGTTCGCCGAGCACGAGGTGACCTACACGATCGGCTCCATCACCGCGTACCACGCGCTCTACGAGCTGCCGCAGGCCGGACCGGAGCACTTCGCCACGGCGAAGGCCCTGTACTCGGGCGGCGCGCCGATCCCGCCGGCCACCGTCGAGCGGTTCCGGGAGCGGTTCGGCGTCTACCTCCACAACGGCTACGGGATGACCGAGACGACGTCCGCCGTCATCGCCGTGCCACCGGGCGAGCGGGCGCCGGTGCATGCGCCGAGCGGGACGCTGTCGATCGGCAAACCCCTGCCGCACCTCACGGCGCGGGTCGTGGGCCCGGACGGCGGTCCGGTGCCGAACGGGGAGCAGGGTGAGCTGGAACTGAGCGGGCCGCAGGTGGTGCCCGGGTACTGGGGCAAGCCCGAGGTCACGCGCCGGACGATGCCGGAGGGCCGGCTGCGTACCGGCGACGTCGCGGTGATCGACGAGGAGGGCTGGGTCTACCTGGTGGACCGGCTCAAGGACCAGATCAACGTGTCCGGGTACAAGGTGTGGCCGCGCGAGGTCGAGGACGCGCTGTACGAGCACCCGTCGGTGCTCGAGGCCGCGGTGGTCGGGCAGCCGGACGCCTACCGCGGCGAGACCGTCGTCGCCTACGTCTCCCTCAAGGCCGGTCTGAACGCCACGGCCGAGGAACTGATCGCGTTCACGCGCGAGCGGCTGGCCGTCTACAAGTGTCCGCGCGCGATCCGTTTCCTGTCCGACCTGCCCAAGACCCAGAGCGGCAAGATCCGGCGCGCCGAACTCCGCGACGCCGGAGCGGCGTCGCCCTCGAAGGAGGACTGATCCATGAGCCGGAATCGCTTCGCCGGCCGCGCCGCCGTCGTCACCGGAGCGAGCCGCGGCATCGGCCTCGCCGTCGCGGAACGCCTCGTCGCCGAAGGGGCGCGGGTCTGCCTGACCGCGCGCAAGGCCGGACCGCTCGAAGAGGCCGCCGCCACGCTTCCCCCGGGCAGTGTCGTCACCGTCGCCGGCCGGGCGGACGACCCCGAGCACCGCCGTGAGGTCTTCGACACCGTGGCGCGCGAGTTCGGCGGGCTGGACGTCCTGGTGAACAACGCGGGCATCAACCCGGCCTACGGCCCCGTCGTCGGCCTGGACCTCGACGTCGCCCGCAAGGTGCTGGAGGTCAACGTGCTGGCCACCCTCGCCTGGGTACAGGACGCCGTGGCCCACCCCGAGCTCGGCTTCACCGAACGCCGTGGCACCGTCGTCAACCTCTCCTCCGTCACCGGCGACACCCCGTCACCCGGCATCGGCCTCTACGGAGTCAGCAAGGCCGCCGTCTCCCACCTGACCCGGACCCTCGCCGTCGAACTCGGCCCGGAGATCCGCGTCAACGCCGTCGCCCCCGCCGTCGTCAAGACCCGGTTCGCCGAAGCCCTGTACGACGGCAGGGAAACCGAGGTCGCCGCCGACTACCCCCTGCGCCGCCTGGGCGTCCCCTCCGACATCGCCTCCGCCGTGGCGTACCTGACCTCGGAGGACTCCTCCTGGGTCACCGGCCACGTCCTCACCGTCGACGGCGGCCTCACGGTCGCCGGCGGCACCGCGTAACGACCCCGCCGTCCCCGAAAGGACCGTCATGACCTTCAGTGATCTCCCTCCCGAGACAGAGGAACTGCGGCAGCGCACGCGCCGGTTCATCCGGGAGACCGTCATCGGCGCCGAACCCGCCCCGGGCGGGCGCCTCGACCAGGCCACCCGCGACCGGCTGCGGACGGCGGCGAAGGAGGCCGGCGTCTTCGCGCCGCTCGTGCCCAGGGAGTACGGCGGGCAGGGCCTGTCCCCCGCGCACTGGTCACCGGTGCTCCAGGAGGCCGGCTACTCGCCGATCGGTCCCAGCGTGCTCAACTGCATGGCCCCCGACGAGGGCAACATGCACATGCTCCACCTCATCGCCACCGAGGAACAGAAGAAGCGCTACCTCGCGCCCCTGGCGGCGGGGGACGTCCGGTCGTGCTTCGGCATGACCGAACCCCACCCCGGGGCGGGATCCGACCCGGCCGCGCTGCGGACCACCGCCGTGCGCGCCGACGGCGGCTGGATCGTCGACGGCCACAAGCGCTTCACCAGCGGCGCCATCGGTGCCGCGTTCTGCATCGTCATGGCCCGCACCCCGGCCGTCGACGGCGCCCCCGAGGGGGCCACCATGTTCCTCGTCGACCTGACGAACCCCGGGATCCGGGTGGGCGAGGCGATCCACACCGTCGACCGCGCCATCGACGGCGGCCACCCCCACCTGTACCTCGAAGACTGCTTCGTCCCCGACGACGCGGTGCTCGGCGAGGTCGGACTCGGCTTCCGCTACGCCCAGGTCCGCCTCGGCCCCGCCCGCCTCACGCACTGCATGCGGTGGCTGGGACTGGCCCGCAGGGCGCACGACATCGCGCTGGACCGGGCCGCGAGGAGGGAGCTGTTCGGCGGTCCGATCGACACGCTCGGCCTGGCGCAGCACCTGATCGCCGAGTCCGTGATCGACATCGAGACGTCCGACGCGATCATCACCAAGACGGCCGCCCTGCTGCACGGCGACCCGAAGGCGGGCTCCGCGATGTCCTCGGTCGCCAAGGTCCACTGCTCCGAGGCGGTCTTCCGGGTGATCGACCGCGCCATCCAGATCTGCGGCGGCGACGGCGTCTCCGACGGACTCCCCCTCGCCCAGTACCTCAACGAGGTCCGCCCGTTCCGCATCTACGACGGCTCCAACGAGACCCACCGGTGGGCCATCGCCCGCCGGGCCTCCGCCGCCCGCGGCGCCGCCGTCCGGGCCGGGGAACCGTACCGGGGCGACGCCCTCATCAGCCAGGGTGGGAACGCGTGACGCACACCGTCCCCGACGGCGTGGAAGTCGTCGCGAGCCGGGATCAGGCCAGCCGTCTCGACAGCCCTCCGCTGCTCGTCCTCGACGCCGTCACCGGCTTCCTCGACGCCCACGGCATCGGCCACGGCCCGCTCGCCTGGCAGCGCATCGGCGACGGCCAGTCCAACGTCACCTACCTCCTCGAACGCG
Source organism: Streptomyces sp. NPDC014656 (assembly GCF_043084305.1). Taxonomy (NCBI): domain Bacteria; kingdom Bacillati; phylum Actinomycetota; class Actinomycetes; order Kitasatosporales; family Streptomycetaceae; genus Streptomyces; species Streptomyces sp. NPDC014656. The sequence continues at coordinate 27,913 of NZ_JBIBZN010000021.1, read as the reverse complement.
GCGGCGAGTCCGTCGTCCTGCGCCGGGGCCCGCGCCCGCCGCTGCCGAGGTCGACGCACGACATGGTGCGCGAAGCCCGCATCCAGAAGATCCTCGGCGAACACGGGGTGCCCGTGCCCGAGATCCTCGCCGTCTGCGAGGACGAAGCCCTCCTCGGCGTGCCGTTCTACCTCATGTCCCGGATCGACGGCACGGTCATCACCGACACCACCCCGCCCCACCTCTCCCCCGCCGACCAGCGCCGCGCCACCAGCGAGGCGGTCGTCGACACCCTCATCACCCTGCACGGCCTCGACGTCACCGAAGGACGACTCGCCTCCCTCGGCTCCCCCGACGGATACCTCCGGCGCCAGGTCGAACGCTTCCGCGGCCTGTGGGAGATCAACGCCACCCGCGACCTGCCCGCCGTCGAACACCTCGCGGACTGGCTCGCCCGCAACCTGCCGACCAGCCAGGCGGCCTCGGTCGTGCACGGCGACTACCGCATGGGCAACCTCATGTTCGCCCCCCGGGCCCCCGCCCGGGTCCTCGCGATCCTCGACTGGGAGATGGCCACCCTCGGCGACCCGCTCGCCGACCTCGGATACCTCACCGCCACCTACTCCGAAGCCGGCCGCCCCGCCACCCCCCTCGAACTCACCACCGTCACCCGCTCCCCCGGCTACCTCACCCCGCGGCAACTTGCCGAGCGCTACCAGCACCACACCGGCCTCGACCTCACCCCGCTCCCCTGGTACCAGACCCTCGCCCTGTGGAAAGCGGCGATCTTCTGCGAGGCCATCCACACCCGCTGGCAGCGCGGCGAGCGCCCCCACGACACCGCCTTCGGACCCTCACTCGGAACGGGCGTCCCCCGGCTGCTGGAGCGGGCCGCGCACCACGCCGGCCTGTCCGCAGCGCCTCGGCCCTGACGCCCGGCGCCCGGTCTCGTTCCCGTACAGCCGTTCACGCACCTGCCCGCTGCCCAGAACGCCGTGTCCCGCTTTCCCCTGCCCGGAAACAGTGAAGGAGCCGCACGTGAGCAACGCGCAAGCAGAGCACGGAACCACGACCGGGAGAGGAGCGAGCCGAGCCCCGCTCTGCGGTCGAAGCGGAGATCCCTCGTCGCCGGCACGGTCGGGAACGTTCTGGAGTGGTACGAGCGGAGCGCCTACGCCGTCTTCGCGCCGTTCATCGCCACCGCCGTGTTCCACGCGTCCGACAGCGTGTCCGCGCTGTTGTCCACCCTCGCGGTCTTCGCCGTGGGCTTCCTCATGCGCCCGCTGGGCGGCATCGTCTTCGTCGCGATCTTCGGCGGGTCGGCCCTCGCCTTCTCGGTGGGCGGAGTCGTGACGTCCGTCCTCTCCGACGGCGAGGTCGCCCGGTGGGGCTGGCGCGTCCCGTTCGTCCTGGTCGCCTTCCTGGCTCTGGCGGCGCTCTACCTGCGGCGCGGCATGGACGAGAGCGACGTGTTCGCCGAGGAGCGGTCGGGCGCCGAGGCCCGGCCGCTGCCCAAGGGGCAGGTGGCCCGCGCCGTCCTGCTGGTCATCATGATGACCTCGGGCATCACCGCGGCCCACCACACCTGGACCTCGTACGTCTCGACCTACGCCATCACGCAGAAGGGCACGGACGCCTGACGGGCGGGCGCGCCGGGCTCATTCCTCGTCGACGATGTGCATCGCGGCCTCCTCGGCGGAGGCCGCGCCGCCGTCGATGCCGAGGTCGCGGGCGTGCGGTTCCGGAGGGGCGGGGCCGGTCCCCTGGTCGTCGGACACGAGGCGGCCGGCTCGCCGGCCGCCGACCTGGTCGTCGAGGAGTTCGCCGTCGGTGTCCGTCGCGTCGCCGATTCCGTCGCCTTCGGGCGGCGCGAGGTCGGGTTCCTCCTCCGCGAGGCGCTCCTCCAGTGACTCACCGCGCAGCCGCTCGGCCGCGGTGACCCCCGTGTGCTCGATGCCCAGGGGGCGTTCGGGCGGCGAGTACCCCGCGTCGAGCGGATCTCCCCCTGACGCCTCGAGGGTGTCCTCGTAGTCCAGCACACCGGCGTCGTCCTGGACCTCGCTGCCGTCCGGCTGGTAGACGTCGTCGCCCCACGGATCGTGCCTGCTCATGTGCGACTCCCCTCGTTCCTCGCTGGTTCACGGAGTGACGTGGGGGCGGATGAAGCGGAAGGCACCCGCCCCACTGCCCAGTTGGAGCCAGAGGTGCTCGGGCTGGGTGACGACCCGCAGGGCGACGGCGGCGCAGCCGGGGCAGCGGGCGGTCAGTCCGGGGTCGGGGCCGTAGACGTGCAGCTGGGCCATGGTCGCCGGCAGACGGCAGGAGGGGCACAGGCGCCAGGCCGTGGTCGGGTCCATCGTGAAGACCTCTCCCAGAGGACCGGCCAGGGCGTTGCCGTCGAGGTGGAGGGGGTGCTCGTTCATGGCGGGGTTCCTCACCGTGGGGGCGCGGGGCGTCAGCCGAAGCGTTCGGTACGGATCTGGTGGGGGGCGTACCCGGTGGTCAGAAGGAGGTCGCTGACGTGCTCGACGAATCCGGTCGGGCCGCAGACGTAGCAGCGGCGTTCCGGGGCGGGGGGAGGGTGCGGCAGGTCGAGCGCGGTCATGCGGCCGGCGGGTCGTTCGGATCCGTCCGGGGCCAGGCGGGTGTAGAGGCGCCGGACGTGGACGTGGGGAGCGGGGGCGTCGAGTTCGGTGGTGTACCAGACGTCGTCCGGGCCGCGGACGGAGTAGAGCAGGGTGCAGGGTTCGTCCGACGGCGACGCGGACCGGGCGCGCAGCATCGCCATCAGCGGCACGATGCCGGACCCTCCGGCGACGAGCAGGAGGGGGCCCGGTTCCTGCGGTGTCCATACGAACCAGCCGCCGAGCGGTCCTTTGACCTCGACCTCGGCGCCGACGGGGAGATCGTCGGCCAGGTAGGGGGAGACCTCGCCCCCGGCAGTGGCCTGGACCCCCAGTTCTATGGTGTCGGTGCCGGTGCCGGTGCCGGTGCCGGCGGGGGCAGCGAGCGAGTAGCTGCGCACCGCCTGGTAGCCGTCGTCCGCCGTGAGTCTGATGTCGACGTGCTGCCCCGGGAGGTGTCCCGGCCACTGCGCGACCTCGAACGTCAGGGTGCGGCCGGTCGCCGTCTGTTTCGCCCGCTCCGTGAGGCGGGCCCGTCGCCAGCCGTGCATCAGTCGCTCCAGTAGCGCTGCTCGCGCCACGGGTCGCCGTAGTCGTGGTAGCCGGCCGACTCCCAGAAGCCGGGCTCGTCGTCCGGGGTGAGGATGAGGCCCTTGACCCACTTGGCCGACTTCCAGAAGTAGAGGTGCGGGATGACGAGGCGGGCCGGGCCGCCGTGGTCCGGGGAGAGGGAGTAGCCGTCGTAGGTGTGGGCCAGCCATGCCTTGCCGCCGGTGACGTCCTCCAGCGGCAGGTTGGTGGTGTAGCCGTCGAAGGATTCGGCGACGACGAAGTCGGCGGCGGTCTCGACCCCGTCGAGGAAGACGTCGAGGGAGACCCCGCGCCAGCGCGTGTCGAACTTCGACCAGCGGGTGACGCAGTGGATGTCGACGGTGGGCTCCTCCTGGGGCAGGGCCGTCATCTCGTCCCATGTCCAGGTGCGGCTCTCCCCCAGTTCGGTGGTCACGGTGAAGGACCACCGGTCGGTGGGGACGTGCGGGGTGGGCCCCGCGGACAGGACGGGGAACGATTCCGTCGGGTACTGGCCTGGCGGGAGCCGCCCCTCGAACGCGTGGGTCCTCCCGTGGAACCCCGGTGACAAGCTGCCCATGGGGTCGCTCCTCTCGCGCGAGGTCCGCCTGCACCCGCTCCTCGTCGAGGTCGGCCCGAGCCTCGGGCGCACCGGTCGTACGGGCACGTGCAGGCGTCTTGGGGCGCGGTGGGCGTATGCGGACGGCTGCGTGATCGCGCCACCGGGGGCGCTGCTGGCCGCGTCGCCTTCCTCTCCATGATCCCCGCCCGCCGCGCACGTGCAACCCGGCGTGTGCGGGTCCTGGTCGTGAGCGAGGGCGTGCCGATCGGCGCCGTGCCCGGCGTCGTCCGGCACACGCGGGACACCCCGCGCCGCGCCGGCGCCCGCATGGCCCTCGTCTGCTGGGCCACCGGGGCGGTACGGAAGCCGCCCGGGCGGGTGGGGGACCGCCGGCGGCTCAGATGATGAAGCGGCGGACGCGGGACGCGGTGCGTTCCTCCACGAGCACGCGACGCCGCCGGCGCGCCGAGGGCAGGGTGATTCCGTCGCGCATGGTGGTGCGGGTGCCCTGGCTGATGCCGCGCCAGATGGGTCCGGTGGCGAAGTAGCCGAAGGCGGGCGGCGTCACGGCCCCGGTCTCGCGGGCGCGCTGGTGGTGCCGGTCGCGCAGGGTGCGGACGAAGCCGACTTCTCCGCTGGAGTCGAGGTAGTGGGCGCCCGCGTCCGCGGCGGCCCGCGCGACGGGGAATCCGAAGCGTTCGAAGGGGCCGACGGTGGTGATCAGGACGTCGCCGCGTTGCAGGTGCTTCCCCAGGCCGTCGGGGGTGGCAGCGTCGACGACCAGGTGGTCGAGGCCACCGGAGCGTTCGGCCAGGGCCGTCAGGACCGTGGGGTTGCGTCCGGCGAGGGTGGGCCTGACTCCTCTGCGTATCAGGGCGTTGAGGACGAGGTCTCCGGTGTAACCGGTGGCGCCGAGCAGGATGACGCGGCTGTTCATCGCTTCCTTCCCCGGAGCGGGTGGGTGCGGGCGACGGCCTTGGCGATGAAGGCGAAGGACCGGGAGCTGTGCGGTGCGTAGATCAGCCGCAGGGTGTCGGGCCGGGTGGGCTTGGTCAGGACCGGCTTGCGGTGGCTGAAGGTGTCGAAGGACGCCTTGCCGTGGTAGGCGCCCATGCCGGATTCTCCGACGCCTCCGAACGGCAGGTCGGGGACGCCCAGGTGAATCATCGGCGCGTTGTAGACGAGTCCGCCGGGGGAGGTCTTCTCCAGGAGGGCCTGGCGGGCCGCCTTGTCGCGGGTGAAGGCGTACAGGGAGAGGGGCTTGTCACGGGCGTTGATGAAGTCGATGGCCTCGTCGACGCCGCGTACGGTCAGGATCGGGAGGATGGGGCCGAAGATCTCCTCGGTCATGACGGGTGCGCCCGGTGCCACGTCGGTCAGCACGGTGGGGGCGATGTAGCGTTCCGCGGCGTCGGAGACGCCGCCGGTGAGGAGGTCTCCCTCCGCGGTGAGTCCGGTCAGACGCCGGAAGTGACGGTCGTTGACGATGCGGCCGTAGTCGGCGCTGGTGCGGGGGTCGGCGCCGAACATCCGGTGGATGGCTTCCGGCAGCGCCGCCAGCAGGGGCGCGCGGGCGGCGTGGGTGACGAGGACGTAGTCGGGCGCGACGCAGGTCTGGCCGGCGTTGGTGAACTTGCCCCAGGCCAGCCGGCGCGCGGTGACGGCCATGTCGGCGGTCTCGTCGATGAAGACGGGTGACTTGCCGCCGAGTTCGAGGGTGACGGGGGTCAGGTGCTTCGCCGCGGCGGCGGCCACGATGCGGCCGACCGTGCCGTTGCCGGTGTAGAAGATGTGGTCGAAGCGCTGCGCGAGGAGCGTCGTGGTCTCCTCGACCGCTCCTTCGACGACGGCCACGGCCTCCAGGTAACGGGGCAGGAGGGCGGCGAGGAGCCTGCTGGTGGCGGGGGCGAGTTCGCTCGGCTTCACGACGGCGGCGTTGCCGGCGGCCAGCGCCCCGACCAGTGGGTTCAGCGTGAGCGTCAGCGGATAGTTCCAGGGCGCGATGATCAGGCAGACGCCGAGGGGTTCGGGGTGGATCCGGGCCGTCGCCGGTTTGATGTTCAGGGGGACGGCGACCCTGCGGGGCTTCATCCAGCGGTCGAGGTGGCACAGGGCGTGTTCGACCTCGGCGAGGACCCCGCCGATCTCGGTGAGGTGCGACTCCGTACGGCCTTTGCGCAGGTCGTCGTAGAGGGCCTCCTCGATGGCCGTGGTGTTGTCCCTGAGGAGGCGTCGCAGGGCGTGCAGCTGGCGTCGGCGCCAGGCGGCGGGACGGGTGAGGCCGGTGTCGAAGGCGGCCCGGAGGCGCCGGACGGTCTCCTGGATGTCCTGGTCCTGCTGTGCGGCGGGGGCGGCGGTGCCGGTCATGGGCGTGTGCCTTCCAGGCGGTGGCGGGGCACGGCGGGGTGCCGGGTTCGGGTCAGCGGGCCGTCGCCGCGGCGTTCACGTCGGCGACGAGGCGGTTGGCGAGGTGCTCGGAGGAGGGCGGGTTCTGCCCCGTGTACACGTTGCGGTCGACCACCACGTACGGCCGCAGGGGCAGACGTGCCTTGGAGTACTCGGCACCGCTCTCCCGCAGCCGGTCCTCCAGCAGCCACGCCGCCTTGCGGCCGAAGCTGTTGAACTTCTCCTCCAGGTTCGACAGCCCCGTCATCCGGTATCCCGTGAAGGGCCACGAGCCGTCCTCGTTCTGCGCCGCGAACGCCGCGGCCGGCGCGTGGCACAGCAACGCGAGGGGCTTCCCCGAGCGCAGCACCCTCGTGATCAGGGCACCCGACACGGGGTCCACCGACAGGTCTTCCATCGGACCGTGGCCGCCCGGGTAGAACACCACGTCGAAGTCGTCCGGATCCACGTCCGCCAGGACCCGGGGGCTGTTCAGCTCCCCCTGGATGGACTCCAGATAGGCCGCCACCTCGCGCAGTTTCGACGGCCGGCCCGCCGTCCGCCCCATGCTCAGCCGGTCCAAGGTGGGGACCTTCCCGCCCGGCGTCGCGATGGTGATCTCCCACCCCGCCGCCGAGAAGATCTTGTGGGGCATCGCCAGCTCTTCACCCCAGTACCCCGACGGATGCACTTCTCCGCCCCGCAAGGTCCACCGGTCCGCCGCGGACACCACGAACAACACCTTCGTCACAACGACCTCCTCCTGTCCGGACGCCGCCTTCCGCTCACGGGAGGGCGGCTGTCATATCCGGCGAAACATGGCGCAAAGCCCCCTAAGTCATCATCCGCTCCGGGCGGGGGCCGGGCGACCGGCCTCTCGGCGGAGGCGGCGCGCTCATGATGGCAGTGTATGCCACGCCTGACACAGGCTGCCAAGTTTGGCACTGATAGCCTTTTCGCATGAGGGAGACCACCACGCCCGGCCTGCGCATGAAGACCCGCCAAGCCGTGACCCAGGCCCTGACCGACACGGCGCTCGAGCTCTTCGACACCAGCGGCTTCGACCAGGTCACCGTGGCCGACATCGTCGCGGCCGCGGGCATCTCCCAGCGCAGCTTCTTCCGCTACTTCAGCAACAAGGAGGACGTCGTCTTCGGCGACCGCATCCCCTCCGCGGAGGAAGTGCGCGCCGAACTGCTCCGCCATCTCGACGGGAACCCCCCGTGGGAGGCCCTGCGCCGCACCTTCCGGGCGGCAGCCGTCCAGATGGACGAGGACACGGGGCACTGGAAGCGCGCCACCCGCGTCATCTGCCACACGCCCGGGCTCCGTGCGCGCTACCTGGAGAAGCACCTGGCCTGGACCGACGCCCTCGTACCGGCGATCACGCCTCGGCTCGGCCAGGAGGCCCCCGAGGCGCGGCTCATGACCCAGACGATGATCAACACGGCGTTGGGCTGCTTCGACGTCGCCCTGATGCGCTGGTCCGACGGCGATCCGGGGCCTTCCCTCGCCGCACTCGTCGACGACGTGTTCGGGTTCGTGCGGTTCCCCGACGCCTGAAGGACCCGGCCCCCCTCCGGGCCTACGCCCCGGGCGCGGCTCGGCCGGCAGCGCCGCGCGGGTCCCCGCCGGCCGGGCCCGGTTCCGACGCCGGGGGTGCCGAAGAGCTCCTGGAGGGCCGGCGTGGTGGCGCCGACCGCGAAGACGATCAGCGCGCCCAGCCCCCACAGCGCCCGGCACCGCGCCCAGAACCGGCCCGACCACGAGCGCACCGCCCGGTCCGCCGACGAGCGAGACCAGTGTCATCGCGCCCGGGCGGGTCGCCGCCCGGGTCCGGTTGGCCGGCCGCGCGCCGGCGCCGATCACCAGGATCGAGGCGCACCGGGTCACCACGTCCTTCACTTCGGACGAGGTGCTCCCTTTCACGCACCCAACGGTCCGGGCGCGCGCGGGATGAAGGCACCCGAACGGATGCCGGGAACAGGGTGCACGGCATCCGGCGCAGTGGAGGCGAGGCCGGTCGGACCGCTGCCGGACGGCACTCCAGGAGCACCGCACCGGAGGGCCCGCGGCCCGGTTGCGGAGCGCGGACGGGGCACGAACGATGAAAGGCGGGCGTGAACGCCCGGGCGGGGGGACCACCGTCCGCGGCCGACAGGGCCGCAGGAACAGGGCACCCGTGTGCTCGCGACATGGAGTGGACATGACTGAGCTTCCTCCTCCGATCACGCCGTACCTGGAGCCGGCCGCGAAGGAGCTGTGCGACGCGACGGATCCCCACCCGAGGATCTACGAGGTCCCGCCCGAGAAGGGCCGTGAGATCCTCCTCGGCCTGCAGAGCGACGAGAGCGTGCCCCGACCGGAGGTCGACGAGGAGTGGGTCGACGTGGACGCCGGCGAGTGGGGCACCGTCCGCACCCGCATCATCCGCCCGAAGGGTGCCACCGGCCCGCTGCCCGTGGTCTTCTACATCCACGGCGCCGGCTGGGTCTTCGGCGACGACAAGACCCACGACCGGCTCTTTCGCGAACTCGCCGTCGGCGCCGGAGCGGCGGGCGTGTTCCCCGTCTACGACCGGGCGCCCGAGGCGAAGTACCCCACCCAGGTCGAGCAGAACTACGCGGTGGGCCAGTGGGTCCTGGAACACGGCGCGGAACACGGCCTGGACACCTCCCGCATCGCCGTCACCGGCGAATCCGTCGGCGGATGCATGTCCGCGGTCTTCGCCCTGATGAACAAGGAACGCGGCGGCATCGACCTCAAGGCCCAGTGCCTGCTGTACCCGGTGGCCGACGCCGACTTCGACACCCCCTCCTACCTCCAGTTCGCCGAGGGCTACTACCTCACCCGCGACGGCATGAAGTGGTTCTGGGACGCCTACACCACCGACCCCGCCCAGCGCGCCGAGCACCACGCCTCACCCCTGCGGGCCACCCTCGACCAGCTCAAGGGGCTGCCCACCACCCTCGTCATCACCGACGAGGCCGACGTCCTGCGCGACGAGGGCGAGCAGTACGCCAACAAGCTCCGCGAAGCCGGCGTCGACGTCACCTCCGTCCGCGTCGCGGGCATGGTCCACGACTTCCTCCTCCTCGACAGCCTCCGCGACACCCGCGCCGCCAACGTCGCCCGCAAACTCGCCGTCGACTTCCTCCGCACCGCCCTCCACGACGACTGACACGCACCAGCCACCGCGCACGAGCGCGGAAGGGCCCGCCCACGCCGTGACGGCGCGGGCGGGCCCTTCCGCGCTTCGGGCCTTCCGTTCCCAGGGGTGCGCCGGAGCTCACCGTGCCCCCGTGCGACCCACCCCACACCCCTCAATGTTTACGATGATTACATTGATGCTTTAATGTAAGTAGTGCAAACATCGTACGTGATCGAGAGGGAAGAGAGATCGGGATGACCAGCGAGCTGTTCTCGCCACTGACCCTGCGCTCCGGGCAGGTGCTCAAGAACCGGATCGCGAAGGCCGCCATGGAGGAGAACATGGCCGACGACGGCCAGCTCCCCGACCGGCAGCTGCTGTCGCTCTACCGGCGCTGGGCCGCGGGCGGCACCGGTCTGCTGATCACCGGCAACGTGATGGTCCACGCCGAGGCCCTGACCGGACCAGCCGGCGTCGTGCTCGACGAGCACGCCCCCCTGGAACCGTTCACCGCCTGGGCGAAGGCCGCGAAGTCCGGCGGCGGGGCGGTCTGGATGCAGATCAACCACCCCGGCCGACAGGTCGCCTCCGACATGCCCGGCGTCGTGTGGGGGCCCACCGACATCGGCGTCAGCCTGGGCAGGCACAGCAGCCGCTTCGGCAAGCCCACCGCCATGACGCCCCAGCAGATCCAGGAGACCGTCACCCGGTACGCGGTGACCGCACGGCGCGCCGAGGAAGCCGGTTTCGACGGGGTGGAGATCCACGCGGCCCACGGCTACCTCCTGTCACAGTTCCTCTCGCCCCTGGTCAACAAGCGCACCGACCGGTGGGGCGGCCCGCTGGAGAACCGGGCCCGCATGCTCCTGGACATCGTCCGCGCCGTCCGCGCGACGGTCTCCCCCGCCTTCGCCGTCGCGGTCAAGCTCAACTCCGCCGACTTCCAGCGCGGCGGCTTCGAAGCCGATGACGCCCGCCAGGTGATCGGGATGCTCGAACCCCTCGGCGTCGACCTGGTCGAACTCTCCGGCGGCAGCTACGAAAGCCCCGCCATGACCGGCCGCCCCGCCGACGACCGCACCCAGGCCCGCGAGGCCTACTTCCTCGACCTCGCCAAGGACCTCGTCAAAACCAGCCCCCTGCCCCTCATGCTCACCGGCGGCATCACCCGCCGCGCCACGGCGGAACGGGTTCTCGACAGCGGCGTTTCGGTGCTCGGTATGGGCACCGCCCTCGCCGTCACGCCGGACCTCCCCGAGCGCTGGCGCCAGGGCCGCGAGGCCGAGCGCTCCCTGCGGGCGGTGACCTGGTCCGACAAGGCGCTCGCCTCCGCCGCCGGCATGGCCCAGGTGCGTCACCAGATGCGCCGCCTCGCCCGCGGGCGCAAGACCAAGCCCGGCACCCACCCGGCGATCGCCCTCGTGTCCGAGCGCCGCAAGCAGCAGCGCGCCCTGCGCAGTTACCGCGCCTGGCTCGCCAAGCCACGGGGCGCCGAGGCCTGACACGGTCGCCGATGCCGCCGCGAGACGCGCCCGTCGCCCCGCGGCGGCATCGCCGGCTCCCCTGCCGAACCCTCCCCGGACTGCGGCGATCACCGCGCCGGGGCGTCTCCCCCGCCTCGGCGCCTCCCCACAAGAGGCCCCCGCGCCCGTACGAGACGCGCTTCGGTGCCCGGACCGCCGTGCACCAGCGGCCCGTCGACCGGCACCCCCGCACCAGGGCGCGCGGCCCCGGTCACGAGAGGTCCGCCCCACAGGGTGCGGCCGGAGAGCTCGGCCTCCCTCGAACCCGAGACGAGAGCGCGACGATGCCAGAACCGATCCAGAGCCGGGCCGCTCCGGAGGATCCTCCGGGCTCCGCGCACGACGATCCCCGCTCGTCCGCCGATCCGGAGACGGAGCAGCGGCCGGGAGCCGTGACGGCCGTCCGGTCCAGCATCCCGTCCACCGCGTACCGCCGGCTCAGGCAAGGCCGTTCGGCGTCGGGCGGTTCGCGGCGGCGCGACCCCTCACCGTGAACCGCCGGACACCGGGCGGGAGTTCACCGGCCCATCGCCGTCCGGCGGGCAGCGGGGCCGCCACGCCCGCTCGGCTTCGCCGTCCCGGGTGACCAGCTCGGCGCATCCGGTCCACCGCGGCGGGAGCGGCGGTCCGGGTTTCCCGTGTGAGGCCCGGGCGGCCACGACCACACGAGCTCGGGCCGCCGCTCCCGGCATCCGAGAGTACACCTTGAAGGCCAGGTTCTTCCGGCAGCTGTCGGCGGGGCCTGGCCGCGTCGTTCTCGACCGTCCGCCGAGCGGTTCGAAAGCCGGGCCGGAGGCACGACGCGGCCCCGGCCGCCCCGACCGGGCACCCCCGACCGGGCGCGCCGCGGCCGTACAGCGCTTCCGCCGCCCCCCGAGGCCCTTCCGCAAAGATCCCCCTTCCCTTGTTGACGGTGCTTACATCTTCCCCTACGGTTATGTATACACCGCTTACATCGCTAGCAAGGAGTCCCCTCCATGTCTTCGACGCAGAAGGACACCGTCAAGGTCACCTTGGGCAGCCGTGAGGTCGCGGTCCCGAAGGGCGGCCTGTACGACCGCTACCGGATGAACCCCGACCTGGACGAGATCGCCCGCGACCCGCGCGTGAGCGGCGTGGACTTCTTCCGCCGGCTGCCCAAGACCAAGGTCGACTCGCCGATCGGACCGACGCTCACCCCGAACTTCTACTACACGATCTCCACCGCCCGGCTCACGATGGTCGCGCCGTCCAAGGCGATCCGCGCCCGGCTCCCCGAGGAGCTCTCGCCGCTGGAGATCGCGCCCGGCCTCGGCCTGGTGTCGGTGATGTTCTTCCGCTACGACGTGGCCGACATCGACTTCTACACCGAGGCGGCCGTCGGCATCGCGGTCAAGCCCGCGCGGCACGGGAAGCTCGGCTTCTTCGACCTCGTCTCCGGCCTGAAGAACGAGCACCTCGACTCGTACGTACTGTCCCTTCCGGTGAACTCGGACATCGCGCAGGTCCGGGGCCACGACGGCTACGGCTTCCCCAAGTGGACCACCGAGCTCGACGTCGACATCGACGACCTCCGGACGACCGCCCGCGTCGCCAACGACGCCGGTGGAGTCGACATGTCGCTCCTGGCGGACACCCCGGCCCAGCGGGCCTACCCGAGCGGGGAGCGCGTCGGCTCGCTCACCTCGTACACGCGGATCAACGGCGCCTGGCACTCCACCCTGAACCAGACCAACGTGCTGAACGCCGGCACTACACGCAGCACCAGCGGCATCACCCTCCAGCTCGGCGAAGGCCGCATGTCCGACGACCTGCGCTCGCTCAAGCCGAAGCGGACCATCCAGTTCGACGTCATGACCGAGGGCCAGGCCGCCCTCCACATGCCGGTCCCCACCTCGGTCAAGAGCCGGAACAAGTAGCAGCGAGCAGCAAGGAGTCCCGTCATGGTCACCGAACACGCCGGCCGCCCCGCGGCCGCCCGCAGCCTGGCTCTGCCCGCGTCCCTCACCCCGGCCCTGCTGAAGCAGCTGACCGCGCGCGTCTCGGCCGCCCCGGACGCCGCCCGCGTCACCACCCACGCCCCCTACACCGGCGTCCCCCTGGCCGACCTCCCGGTCTCCACCCCCGAGGACGTCGAGGCCGCGTTCGGACGGGCCCGCGTCGCGCAGAAGTCCTGGGCCGCCACGCCGATCGCGGAGCGCGAGCGGATCCTGCTGCGCTACCACGACCTCGTCCTGGCCCGGCAGGAGCAGGCGCTGGACCTGATGCAGGCCGAGAACGGCAAGACCCGCCGCGACGCCCACCTCGAAGTCGTCGACATCGGCATCGTCTCCCGCTACTACGCCCGCAACGCCGGCAAGTACCTCGGCCCCAAGCGGCGCCGCGGCGCGATCCCCCTGCTCACCCACACCACCGAACTGCGCCACCCCAAGGGCGTCGTCACCGTCATCTCACCGTGGAACTACCCGCTGAGCATGGCGGCCAGCGACACCATCGCGGCGCTGATGGCCGGCAACGCCGTCGTGCAGAAGCCCGACACCCAGACCGCCCTGACCGCCCTGTGGTCCATGGACCTCATGTACGAGGCGGGGCTGCCGGCCGACGTCTGGCAGATGGTCATCGGCCGGGGCAGCTCCATCGGGGACGCCCTGATGGACAACGCGAACTACATGATGTTCACCGGCTCCACCGCCACCGGACGCCAGATCGCCGCCGACGCCGGCCGGCGCCTCATCGGCGCATCCCTCGAACTCGGCGGCAAGAACGCCATGATCGTCCTGGACGACGCCGACGTCGAGAAGGCCGCCGAGGGCGCCGTCAACGCCTGCTTCCCGTCCGCCGGCCAGCTGTGCGTCTCCATCGAGCGCCTCTACGTGGCCGAGTCCATCCGCGACGAGTTCGTCGCCGCGTTCGTGGCACGGACCAAGAAGCTGAAGATCGGAGCCGCCTACGACTACAGCGTCGACGTCGGCAGCCTCACCACCCCGTCGCAGCTCAAGACCGTCACCGAGCACGTCGGCGACGCCGTCGCCAAGGGCGCCACCGTCCTCGCCGGCGGCAAGGCCCGCCCCGACCTCGGACCGCTGTTCCACGAGCCGACCGTCCTCACCGACGTCACCCCCGACATGACGGTGTACGACCACGAGACCTTCGGCCCGGTCGTGTCCGTCCACTCCTACCGCGACGTGGACGAGGCGGTCTCCCGGGCGAACGCCACGGCCTACGGCCTCAACGCCAGCGTCTGGTCGGGCGACGGCGCCCGCGGCAGGGCCGTCGCCGCCCGCGTGCACGCCGGCACGGTCAACGTCAACGAGGCCTTCGCCGCCGCCTGGGGCAGCATCGACGCCCCCATGGGCGGCATGGGCGACTCCGGCCTCGGCCGCCGCCACGGAGCCGAGGGCCTCCTCAAGTACACCGAAGCACAGACCGTGGCCCACCAGCGCCTCCAGGGCTTCTACCCGCCGAAGGGCATCACCCCCGAGAACTGGGCCGGCCTGCTGACCGGGGCGCTCAAGGTCATGAAGGCGATCGGCATGCGCTGAACGGCGATCGCCCCGGCCGTGCCGCCGCCCGGGCACACGAGCTCCGGCCGGTCCGCCGTCGCCCCACCCGCCACGGACGGACCGGTCCGAGCCGCGTTCCGCGGACCGCCCTCACCAGGAATCACGTGCGCGGCCCGAAGCCCCGGACGGTCCGGTCCGGGGCTCACGCCCGCTCCGTCCGCCTCGTCGTGGTCAGCCAGACGCGATGGAGGGGAAAGGAACTGCGACAGGAGGCAGCCGTGGGCGCGTGGATCTCCACCCCGTCGAAACCGGCTTCCTCGGCACGGTGGGCGGTGACGGCGAACCGGGTCACGGTGTCGTCGACCTGCCGCGGGGTCATGGCCGTCGGACGGCCGAAGCGGCTGCCGTGCTTGCCCAGGCTGACGCCGATGCCGGTGACCCCCACACGACACCCGGCACGGCGGAGGCGACCTGTCGGCCGGGGTGGTCGATCTGCATCCGGACCACCCCGCCGCCGGACTTCGCGGCCTTCGCGATCCGGTTCTTCAGCACCTGCCCGGAGCGCAGCAGCAGCAGCGAGAACAGCTCACTGATCACGCCGGTTCCCTCTTCCCTTTCGATCGCTTAGGATGTATGCACCGTTCACATAAGAATCGCGACATAAGCGGTGGACACATCAGGAGAGCGAGAGTGACCCATGTCACAGAACAGCACGTACCATCACGGTGACCTGCGGGCCGCCTGCCTGCGGGCGGCACGGGAACTGCTGGAGGAAGACGGCAGCGCGGGCCTGTCGCTGCGCGCGGTGGCACGGCGTGCGGGCGTCTCGGCCACGGCTCCCTACCGGCACTACGCCGACCGCGAGGCGCTCGTCTCCGCCGTCGCGGCCGAGGGGTACCGGGAGCTCGCCGAGGACCTGTCGGCGGCCCACCCCGCCCCGGCGGCGCCGGCCGACCTGGCGGCCGTCGCCGTCGCCTACGTCCGGTTCGCGCTCGACCACCCCGCGATGTTCCGCGCCATGTTCGCCGAGCCCTGTGACCCGACCAGCGAGGAACGCGTCGCCGCCACGGAGGCCATCTCCGCGTACGTCCGGGGCATCGTCCGGGACGCCTTTCCCGGCACCGGTGACACCGAGGCCCTGGCGACCACGGTGTGGGCGCTCGTCCACGGCCTGGCCTTCCTCCACCTCGACGGCAAGCTCGACGCCTCGACCCCCGAGGCCGTCGCCCAGCAGGTCCGCGCCTCCGTCTTCGCCCTGTTCACCGCCTCGCCCGCCGTCCAGTCGGCCATGGCGACCGGCTGACGGCGGGGGACGGGAATCCCGGTGTCGACGACCGAGGGGACGGCCTCACCGGTAGGTGAGCGTCCGGCGTCGGCGCGGCGATCAGGCCGGCCAAGGTGAACACGACGGCGTCACGTCCGCGGCCGAACCCTTCGGCCGGCGGGAGGGCGGGTTCCGTGCCGGTGCAGACCACGACCGCGAGCCGGGCGCGAAGAGTACGGACCGTGCCGGCCGCTCCGGTCACCTCCACCCGGCCCTCATCGGCGAGCCGTCCGTGGCCCCGACCGACGGCGTCGACCTCCCGCGCCCAGGAGTTGGCACGACGACGCACAACCGGCCGAGGACGAGAGCCCGCCGGGTCGGCCATCAGCGCCTGACGGCCTCTACGGGCCTACCGGCGGGGGACCACGCTCGTCTGCGACCGTGCTCGTCCGACGCCAGGTCCCCACGGCACCGAGGGCGTCGAGGGGAGGATGTGGGCAAGGGGTCGGCCGTGGAGCGCCGGGGCCGAGCCGAACGACAGGCGTCCTGCGGACCAGCGGAGTGCGCGCCGGCTGTGTGCCGTCCGGTCCCCCGCCGACCGCTCCCTGCTGCCGCCCCGACGGGCGCAGGTCCTCACGCCCCGACAGGCGCCGCTCGGCGCCGGACTGCGCCGCCGGCCCCATGTCCAAGATCTTGGCTGCGCTTCCGATCGCCCCGGGCATCAGATGCCTGTAGGTCTTGAAAGCGAGCTTTTCCAACCTCACGCCGACGTGTTCGGAAGGCAGCCACGCACACGGTCCGGGGCCGAGTCCGGACGTCAGGCTCCAGGGTCGTCGGCTGTCGGGGGCGATGGGCCGTCGCGCTGACCCGATCGGCTGCAGCCTCGGGCGTTTCCCGGGGGTCCACCGCGCGCGGCCGATGAGTTCCTGCCGCCCGGCCGGTCCCACCCCGCGTAGCCATCTGCCTCCCCGCAGGGTCACGAAGTACCGTATGGGCAAGCTTTCGGCTAGTCAGGCGGGAAACAGGGGGCATGATGGGAAGTGGGGTCCGGGCGCTGCAGCGCGA
Source organism: Streptomyces sp. NPDC014656 (assembly GCF_043084305.1). NCBI lineage: Bacteria > Bacillati > Actinomycetota > Actinomycetes > Kitasatosporales > Streptomycetaceae > Streptomyces > Streptomyces sp. NPDC014656. The sequence continues at coordinate 11,308 of NZ_JBIBZN010000021.1, read as the reverse complement.
GCAGACGCGGCACACCCTGCTGAGCGAGAGCCGACGGCTCTTCTCGACGCACGGGTACGCGGCCGTCAACCTGTCGCAGGTCGTCGAGGCGGCCGGTGTGACCAAGGGTGCGCTCTACCACCACTTCGAAAGCAAGAGCGCCCTCTTCCAGGCCGTGCTGGAAGAGGTCCAGGAGGAGGTGGCCGCGTACGTCGCGGCGACGGCGGACGCCGAGGAGGACTCCTGGAGCCAACTCGCCTCGGGCTGCCAGGCGTTCCTCGACGCCACCACGAATCCTTCGGTCCAGCGCGTCATGCTGGTGGACGGACCGGCCGTGCTCGGCTGGCCGAGCTGGCGGGCGATGACCGCGGCCACCTCGGGCCGGCACCTCGCCGACGCCCTCGACACCCTGATCGCCGAGGGCGTCATCCCGGCGCAGCCCGCGGCGCCGCTGACACATCTGCTCTCCGGAGCGATGAACGAGGCCGCGTTGTGGCTGGCCTCGTCGGAGGACTCCGCCGACCTCGAGGCCACCCGGCTCGCGCTGACGCGGCTCCTGGAGGCGTTGCGGGCGAAGTGACGGCCGGCCGGGTCGCGGGTCAGACCACCTGGACGTCGATCCGGACGCCGTTGGGGTCGACGAGGGAACCGCGCCGCGGGTCTCCGCCCCGTACGGCTCCGTCGGCGGCGAGGCTCTCCCACAGTCCGGGGCGGTCCTCCACGTCGAGGGCGATCCGGACCGCGCGCATCGGGGTGCGGAACGCCTCGGGCAGGGCGGGGTGGGTGTGGTCGAGGAGGGCGAGCGTGGGGCGCCGCTCCCCCGTCCGGGCCAGCGCGGTGTACCAGGGGGTCGCGCGGGCGACGGTGAGCCCGAAGAGCCTTCCGTAGAAGCTGCGGGTCTGGTCCATGCGCGACGTGCAGATCACCGGACACAGGCTGGTTATCATCGAGACGACTCCGCTCACATACCAACGGTAGGTCAAATGACGCTAAGGGCGTACCGCAGGTATGTCAACGCGCCCTTAAGAGGGCAACGAGCGGGCGGCGCCCAGGACACGCCCTGGCGTGACGCCGGGGAGCGAGGATCGTTGAGGAACCGAACGGACGCATCTCTCGATCGGAACGGTGCCACGATGACCTCCTCGACCCTGACCAGCTTCTATCCGGTGATCTGCACCGAACTCCTCGAAGAGGCCGTGGCCTTCTACCGCACGCACTTCGGCTTCGAGACGACCTATACGAGTGACTGGTACGTCAGCCTGCGCCGGCCCGAACCGCCGTTCCACGAACTGGCGCTGGTATCCGCCGACCACCCCACGATTCCCGAGGGCCACCGCCGTCCGGCCGGTGGCCTCATCCTCAACTTCGAGGTGACGGACGTGGACGCCAAGTACGAGCGGCTGGTGCGGCGCGCCGGGCTCCGGGTCGCTCTGGAGCTGCGGAGCGAGGACTTCGGACAGCGCCACTTCATCGTGGCCGCCCCCGACGGCGTCCTGGTGGACGTCATCACGCCCATCCCTCCCACGGCCGACTACGCCGCCGCGTACGCCGCCGGCTCCAGCACCGGGGCATGACAGTTCGGCCCGCGTCCAGCAGGGACGCGGGCCGAACTCGGGCCGCCCTTACGGGGCGGGACGTGCCGTCACTTCTCCGCGCCCACGACCGGCGCCGCTTCCGCCGCGCCGTCCGACCCGTCGGCCTGACCACCCGTGGCAGGCAGCTTCACGACGGCGGCCACCAGCACGGCGGAGGCGACCGCGACAGCGGCCCCGAGGCCGCCGATGACGTTCAGGCCGTCGGTGAACGCCTCACGCGCGGAGGCCAGCAGCCCGGAGGCCGCCTCGGCGGACAGGCCTCGCGCGGCGTCGACCGCCCCGGCCAGCGTGTCACCGGCGTGGTCCGGCGCACCCTCCGGCACCTTGACGCCCGCGTGGTAGAGGGCGGCGCCGAGGCTGCCGAGGATCGCGACGCCCAGCGCCATGCCGAGCTCGGTGCTCGTCTCCGAGAGGGCCGCGGCCCCGCCGGCCCGCTCCGGCGGGGCGGCCCCGACCACGATGTCCGTGCCCAGTGCGATCAGCGGGCCGCCACCGGCGTACACGAAGGCGAATCCGGTCACCACCTGGGCGATGCCCGAGGTGCTGTCGGCCATGCTCAGCATCAGGTGGCCGACCGCCGAGACGAGCAGGCCGACCGCGACCACGTACGCGGGCCGGAAGCGGCTCGCCGCCATCGGGGACACCACCGCGGTGACGATCAGCGCGAACGCCGCCGGCAGCAGGTACAGGCCCGCCTTCATCGGGCTCAGCCCGCCGACGAGCTGCAGGAACTGGGTCACCATCAGGTACGTGCCGCCCGCCACCAGCATGCTGAGCAGCAGCGTCACCAGCGCGGTGCGGAAAGTGGCGGTCCTGAACAGCGCCAGGTCCATCAGCGGGTTCTCCAGGGTCCGCTGGCGGCGGACGAAGAGCACACCGACGACGAGGCCCACGACGAGGGCGGCGGCGGGCACCGCACCGAACCCGTCGTTGGCGATCTCCTTGAGGCCGTAGATCACCGGCAGAATGGCGGCGAGCGACAGGGCCACGCTCGTCAGGTCGAGGCTCCCGGCCTCCTCGTCACGGTACTCCGGCAGCAGCATCGGACCGGCCACCAGGAGCAGCGCCATGATCGGCACGCCCAGCAGGAAGACCGAACCCCACCAGAAGTACTCCAGCATGGCACCGCCCACCACCGGGCCGAGCGCGATGCCCACGGAGAACATCGTGACCCAGACCGCGATGGCCACACCGCGCTGCCGCGCGTCCTGGAACATGTTGATGATCAGGGCCAGGGTGGAGGGCATCAGCGTGGCTCCGGCGAGGCCCATCGCCGCCCGCGCCACGATCAGGGAGACCGGGCCGTCGGCGAACACGGCCGCCAGCGAGGCGAGGCCGAACGCGGCCGCGCCGATCAGCAGCAGCTTGCGGCGGCCGATGCGGTCTCCCAGGGTTCCCATGGTCACCAGGAAGCCGGCGATCAGGAAGCCGTAGATGTCGATGATCCACAGCATCTGGGAGGCGGAGGGGTCCAGGGCCGCGCTGATGTGTGGAACGGCGAGGTGCAGCACGCTCACGTCGATGGAGAGGAGCAGGGTCGGCAGTGCCAGCACTGCCAGACCCAGCCACTCACGTGGCGTTGCCTGTGCGGGGGTGTCGACGTCGGTGGTCAACGGTGTTCCTTTCGGGGACGTACTCATCGCTGCCCGGCGCGGACACCGGGCAGAGGCATGAGGGGCGCCGCCTGAAGCGGCGGGGTCGGGGCGGGCAGCAGAAGCGCCGTGACGGCGGCCGCGTGGGCAGGGGTGTAGAGGTAGAAGTGGCCTCCGGTGAAGGTGCGGTACTCGAAGGCCCCGGAGGTCTCCAGCGACCACAGGTGCATCCGGTCGCCGATCACCACCGGGTCGTCGACGGCTCCGAGGGCGAGGATCGGAGAGGCGACCCCGGACCGGGGACGCCGGTAGGTCTCCATGGCCTCCAGGTCGGCGCGGATCGCCCGGAGCGACGGACCGATCAGGTCGGCGCGGTCCCTCACCCCCGGAGACATCCCTCCTATGTCCGTCAGGTGCGTCAGCAGCTCCTCGTCGGTTCCGAGGTGGGCGAAGGGCGGCTCGCTGGGGAAGCACGGCGGCTGCCGCGCCGATACCGCGAGACGGACCGGAGGCAGGCCCTTGGACTCCATCGCGCGGGTGAGCTCGAAGCCGAGCACGCTGCCGAAGCTGTGCCCGACGACCGCGTAGGGCAGCGGTTCCAGCTCGGCGAGTTCGCCGGCCAGGGCCTCGACCATCGGCTCCACCCGGTTCACGGGCGGCTCACCGATGCGCGCGCCCCGGCCGGGCAGCTGGGCCACGACGCACTCGACGTCCTCCGGCAGCACCTGCCACCAGGAGCGGAAGGCGGAGGGCCACCCCCCGGCGTGCGGGAGCGCCACCACCCGGAACCGCGGGCGGACCCGGGACGCGTACCCCGGGCCACTCCCGGCGGTACGGCGGGCACCGCCGCCCACCTTCATCCACCAGCCGGTCATCCGGTCCCCGCGTCCCCGGACACGGCGTGTCCGGCAGTCACGGGCAGTCCGGCCGGCGGGCCGCCGGCCAGCAGCGGGTGGTGCTTCTCCAGGTGCAGGATCACCCGCTCCTGGTGGCGCTGGAGGCGCTGCCCCGGAAGGTGCTCCAGGGAGTGCAGGAACGGGTCCTCGGGCGTCGGCAGACCGGCGATCCCGGTTGCCGTGCCGAGCACCAGCATCGGCTGGTACCACGCCGAGTAGCCGCCCTCGTGGGCGAACACGACCCGGCCGCCCGTCAGTTCGTCGGCGAGCCGGACCATGGCCGAGGCCATGGCGTGGAAGGTCCGGCTGGTGCACATCATCCGGCCCATGGGGTCGTGGCCTCCCGCGTCCACGCCCGCCGCGACCAGGATCAGGTCCGGGCCGAAGGCGCGGGCCGCCGGCTCCACGATCCGTTCCATGACCGCGAGGTAGGCGCCGTGGCCCGACCCGGCCGGCAGCGGCACGTTGAGCGTGCTGCCCGTGCCCTCGCCGGAGCCGGTCTCCATGACGAGACCGGACGCGGCGGGAAACAGCCCGTCCTGGTGGACGGAGACGTACAGGACGTCGGGGTCCTCGTAGAAGGTGCGCTGGATGCCGTTGCCGTGGTGCACGTCCCAGTCGAGGATCAGCACCCGCCGCGCCCCGTGGCGCCGCGCCGCGCGGGCCGCCACCGCCAGGTTGTTGTAGAGACACAGCGCCATCGCCCGGTCGGGCTCGGCGTGGTGGCCGGGCGGGCGCACCAGGCAGTAGGCCCGGTCGAACCTGCCGTCCAGGACTCCTGTCGCGGCCTGGACACAGGCACCGGCGGCGAGCCTGGCCGCCCGCGCGCTGTGGTAATTGACGTGGGCGTACACGCCCGCGTCTCCGGCGCCGGCTGCCGAGGCGGCCTCGACCCGGTCGATGTGGCCGGGGACATGGACGAGGAGCAGTTCCTCGTCGGTGGCGGGCGCCGGGGTGTGGGCCGTGTAGTGGTCCATCACCCCGGTCGCCTTGACCAGGCCCTCGGCACGCCGCAGGTCGGGGTCGACCGCGAACTGCCGCAGCGGTTCGACGCCGGGCCCGACCGGTACGTATCCCGAGCCGGCGCCGGGGTCGTGCCAGAAGCAGATCTCGTGGCTGAACCACGCGAGTCGGGAGCCGCTCACCAGCCGGACACTCCCAGCGAGGCGCGGCTGACGCCGGACACCTTCTCGATGTACTGGAGGTAGTACTCGCGCTCCTCGTCGGGTGTGCGCTTGGTGCGCAGCGTCGTCTCCAGCAGACGGAGGATCTCCTCGGCCTCGGCGGGGGTCAGTCCCCTCTCGCCGATCTCCTTCTCCAGCGCGCGGATGCGCGCCGCCGGCTCCGCCACTCCGGACGCGAACGCCGCCGGGTCGCTGTCGTGGTTGCGGGTCGAGGCGATGGTCTTCAGAACCGCTCCGAAGAACGCCGTGGTGTCGGTCATGGTCTGATCCCCCTTGCTCGCGGTGCATCGGTCGGTACGTCGGTCGGTGCGGGTGCGCGGGGGCCCCCGTGCCGGGGAACGGTGCCGCGCGGGTGTGGTCGGTCAGTGGACGAGGCCGCAGGCGCGGCCGGCCTTCTCGAGCGTGACGACTGCCGCGTCCAGGTCGGCTTCGGTGTGGCTGAGGTTGACGATGGTCCGCAGCCGGGGAAGGGTCCGCGGCACGGCCGGGTACACGATCGGCTGGACGAAGAGCCCGTCCAGCTGGCAGAGCCGCGCCATCTCCACGGCCTGGTCGGCGCTGGAGCAGATCAGGGGCACGACGGGTGTCTCGCTGGCGAGCGTGTCGAAGCCCAGGGCGTGCAACTGGTCCCGGTACCGGGTGGTCCTGGCTCGCAGCTCACGCGGCAGGGACGGCGCGGCGGCCATCACCTCGACGGCGGCCTTGGCGGCGGCCACCTGGGCGGGCGTGGCCGCTGCGGAGAACATCCAGCCCCGCGCGTTGTTCTTCAGCGCGAAGATCAGGTCGCGGGAGCCGGCGACGTAGCCACCGGCACTCGGGACGGTCTTGGAGAGCGTGCCCATCTTGACGTGGACGCGGTCCGGGTCGATGCCGAAGTGCTCGGTGATGCCGCGCCCGGTGTCGCCCAGCACGCCGAGGCTGTGCGCCTCGTCGACCATCAGAGGGGCGTCGTACCGCTCGCACAGCTCCAGGATGCCGGGCAGGTCGGCCACGTCGCCGTCCATGCTGAACACGGCGTCGGTGACGACCAGGCGCCCGCCGTCCCCCGCCTTGCGCAGGGCGCGTTCGAGGTCGGCGAGGTCGTTGTGGGCGTAGGTGACGACCTTGGCGTTGGACAGCCGGTACCCGTCCAGGATGCTGGCGTGGTTGTAGACGTCGCCGATCACGGTGTCGCCCGGACCGACGAGGGCGCCGACCGTGGCCACGTTCGCCATGTAGCCGCTGGAGAACACGATGGCGTCCTCCGCGCCGAGGAAGCGGGCGAGGGCCAGCTCCAGCTCGCGGTGCAGGTGCAGGGTGCCGGCCAGCAGTCGTACGCCGTGGGCGCCGGTCCCGTGCTGCTCGACGGCGCGCAGCGCCTGGTCGTCGATGTACGGGTGGCCGATCAGCCCGAGGTAGCTGTACGAGGCGAAGTTCAGGAACCAGCGGCCGTCGAACTTGATGCGGGAGCCCGACGCCTCCTCGATCACGGGCTCGTAGAAGTACTCGCCCCTCGCGACGATCCCGCGGTCGTCGCCCGACAGCGCGTCGATACGGCGGTCGAGGAAGGTGCCCTGCGGGGCGTCGGCCAGCCGGCCGGGCAGGGTGCGGCGGGGAACGCGGGCCCCGGCGGGGGGCTTCGTGCCGGGGGCGGGCGTGACGGCGGGGTGGGGGGCGGCGGCGTAGTGGGGCACGGCCGCGGGGTGGGGCCGGGTGACGGGGACGGAGGATATGGCGGGGACGGAGGATATGGCGGGGCCCGCGTGCGGGTGCGGGGACAGCGGGCGGGCGGGCGCGGAGGCCGGGGCCGCGGGGGCCGCCGGGGCGGGCTCCGTCTGGCGGAAGCGGTCCCAGTCGGGCACGAAGCCATTGGCGGCCCGGGCGGGATCCGGCTCCGGTGCGGGCGGCCGACCCTGCGCCCGTACGGCGGTCGCCGGGGCCGGGGAGGCGGGAGTGGCGGGGGCCGCGTGGGGCGACTCGCGGAGCGCGGGTGCGGGCGGGGACGGCGCCTGGACGGCGGCGCGCGGGAGGGACTCCAAGTGCGTGAGGAGCGTGCCGACCCGGGTGTGCTCGAAGAACGCCATCGGGTCCACGTCGAGCCCGTCGGCGGCCAGCGAGGCCGCGAGTTCGACGGCCATCATGGAGTCGAGGCCCAGCTCCAGCAGGTCGTCCTCGGCGGAGACCGAGTCGAGGTGCAGGACCTTGCCGAGGGCGAGGGTGAGCGACGGCCAGAGGCCGGCGTCGGGCGTGACAGCAGTCATGGATGCGTCCTTCGCATTCGCGGCGGAGAGTACGTAGTGCGCGGGTGGGCGGCCCAGGGCCGTGTGGAGCAGTGCGATGCCGTCGTCCTCGGTGAGCGCGGCGACGCCGTGCGCGGCAGCCCTGGGCGCGATGCTCTCGCCCATACCGACCGTCCACAGGCCCCAGCCGAGGCTGTACCAGGGGAGGCCCTCGGCCCGTCTGCGGGCGGCGTAGCCGTCCAGGTAGCCGTTGGCCGCGGCGTAGGCGCTCTGGCCGAGGTTGGCCCGGACGGCCGCGATCGAGGAGAACAGGACGACGAAGGCGGGGTGTTCACCGCCCGAGACGAGCTCGGCGAGGGCGTGCGCACCGCCCACCTTGGGACCGAGGACGGCGTCCACCCGGTCGGGCATGAGGCTCCGGGCGAGTCCGTCGCGGAGCACCCCCGCCGCGTGGAACACCCCGTCGAAGGGACCGGACAGCGACTCCCCCAGGGATCGGACGTCCGCGGCGACGACCTGGAGGTCGCAGCGCTCGGCGAGCCGGTCGAGGCGCTCTCGCACCTCGCCCCGTGCGGGTACGGTCCGCCCGACCAGGGTCAGCCGGGCGCAGCCCTCGTCCGCGAGGAACTCCGCCACGCGTAAGCCGATGCCGCCCATACCGCCGGTGATCAGGAAGCGGCCGCCCCGGTACCGCACTTCGCTTGCGGGGGCCGGCGGTGCCGTCAGCAGGAAGGGCTCGTACCAGGTGCCGTTCCTGAGGGCGAGCTCCGTGCCGTTCCGGCGCAGCGCCTCCCAGAGCGAGGCCCCGTCGACGTCCTCCGCTCCCCCGGCCCGGTCCGGGCCGGGGCCCAGGTCGGCCAGGCGGACCCTGGTGCGCGGGTGCTCCGTGCGCAGGGTGCGGCCGAGGCCCCACAGGGCCGTCATGAAGGGGTCGACCTCGTCCCCGTCCGTCACCGCGTGCGCGGTGCCGGTGACGATCAGGAGGTCGGGCACGGGCGGGCGGGCGGCGAGCCGGCGGACCAGCGCGAAGACGTCCTGGAGGGCCTTGGTCGCCGCCGCCGCGTCGTCCGCCGGGCCGTCGGGGGCCACGTAGACGACGTCCTGGGGGACGGTGCCGTCCGGCAGGGCGGCGAGGCCCTCGTCGACGAGCCGCTCGGGCGTCAGGTGGAGGACGCGGTGGCCCCCGGTCTCACGGGGCGCGTGTGCCGCCACCAGCAGGACGGTGCGCTCGGCACCGGCCGCCGGGCCGCCGGTACCGGCGGCCGTCCCGGCACCGGCCGCCGGGTCGGGGCGGGCGGGTCCCTGGGCCGTCTCGCGCCAGACGAGGGCCTCGACCGTCGGGACCGCTCGTCCGGACGCCTCCCGTGTCCGCCCGGACCCGGCCTGTTCGCCTTCGGCGAGCGCCGAGGACGGGGCGGACACCGCGGACCCTCCAGGCGCCACCGACGCCACAGGCGCCACGGGGAGGGAGCCCGGTCGGGGCGCCGGGACGGGCGCGGTGGCGGTGTCTCCGGCCGGGGCGGGTGCCGCCGGGGCCGCGGCCTTGAGGGTGATCCGGTCCAGTTCCAGGAGTGTCTCCCCCTGCTGGCTGCAGACCACGGCCCGGCCGCGGACGGCGCCGCCGGTGTCGGCGGCCTCGTCCCTCTCGACCAGGGCGAAGACCGTACCGGAGATCCGGCGGCGGGCCACCAGTCGACCGACGTACCAGGGCAGGCACATGCCGGCCGAGCCGTCGTCGAGCATGCCGAGCGCCTGGAAGACGCTGTCGAGCAGCGGTGGCGGTACGAACGGGGGCACCGCGCCGCCGTCCGGCCTGTCCTCGGCCCGGAGCATCAGCAGCATGCGACCGGGGCCCCGGTGCGCCGACCGGACGACCCGGTAGGCGGGCCCGTACGAGATGCCGCTCGCGTCCCGCCACGCGGCCATGTCCGCCGGCGGAACCTGCTGTGCGCAGCCCGCCCCGAGCTCGGCCACGTCGACGTAGCGAGGCGGCGGCAAGGGGGTGCTCGACACCCGGGCGACGCTGTGCTCGACCGGCTCCGCACCGGGCGCCGACGGCAGGGAACGGACCGCCTGCCGGCCCTCCCCCGCCGCCGCCACCTCGATGGCGGCCTCGGCGCCGGGGACGGCCAGTGGCGTCTTGAACGCGATCTGCTCCAGCTGCCAGACCCGGTCGGGCAGGTCGGCGGCGCAGGCGGAGAGCAGTGCGTCGATCTGGGCGGCGGCGGGAACGACCGGGACACCGCCGATCCGGTGGTCGGCGACCAGCGGATCGGCGGCCCTGAGGGTGATCCGACGGGCGCTCACGTACGCAACCCGAAGGTTCCTGTGGCCCGCACGAGGCCGTTCACCTGGATGTCGACGGCATGTTCGCCGGAGTAGTACACGCGCGTCTGGACCTCCCTGATGGGGTGGGACTTCTCCAGCGTCCGCTTCTCGCCGGGGCCGAGTTCGAGCGTGGTCAGCTTGAAGACCTTGGGGATGCTGCGCCCGTTCTTGCGGACGTGGTGCACCACGTAGTCGACGGCGATGCTGTGCCGTCGGTCGTCGGTGTTCTCGATGTCGAAGTCGATGACGAGGGTGTCGCCGACGGTCACCGCGTCCGGGGTGATCCGCAGCCGGGGTACCAGCACGTGCTCGCCGCCGGTCGCCCCGAGCAGGCCCAGGGCCTGCTGGTCGCCCTTCTTCACGAGGGTCCGCAGAGCGTGCTTGACGATCCACCGGGTCTCGGGAGTGGGGCTCTCCTCCAGCCAGCGCAGCGCCGTGGCGAGCGCGACCTCGGGGTGGTCCTTGGAGATGTCGTTGAGGTTGTTGGCGACGGACTTCCGTACGTACTCGGACGGGTCGCTGCGCAGCGGTTCGAGGACCTCCAGGACCGGCTGCGGGTCCTTGACGAAGAAGGCCAGCGTGCGATGCCAGGGCAGCCGGGGGCGGACGCCCTCGGTGGCCAGCCGACGCACGTTGTGGCTGGGGCTGACCGCCCAGCCGGCCACCTTCTCCATCGTCAGCTCGTAGTGCTGTTCGAGGTAGGGCCGGATGGCGTACTCGCCGGTGTGCCGCTTGGTGATCTCCTCGATGGCGTCGAGGGACAGCTCGGGGTGGTCGAGGCCGTACTCCTCGACGTAGCGGGCCACCGGCATGAGGAACCAGCTGCTGTTGAACATGCCTTCGCCCTCGGAGAGTTCGTCCTCGAGGATGGCGAGGAGGATCGGCACGGCCTTCGTGTAGTCCTCGGGGAGCCGCGTCCGCAGGCCTTCGGCGAGGACCAGGACCCGGTCCTTCAGCTCCAGTCCGGGGATGCGCTTCTCGGTCTCGGCCGCGTAGTCCTCCACGTCGAAACCGGGGTGGACGGCTCGGATCTTGCCGCCGATGAGGCGGGCCGCTTCACCGTTGAAATGACGCTTCAGTCCGTACTCGCTAGCCATGGTGCTGGTGCCTCTCGTTCGTGTGGTGCGGGTGTTGCACGTTGTTCGGAAGAGTGGGGTCGGGGGTGGATGGGGTCGGGGCCGAGGCCGAACGGAAGGGTTGGGTCGAGGTCGAGGGTCGGGCGGGGGTCGAAGGCGGGGGCGGGGTCGGTATCGGGGGCTGGGGTGCGTTCGGGTTCGCGTTCGGGTTCGGGGAGATCCAGTACCTCTGCCGGCGGAAGGGGTAGGTGGGGAGGGTCATCGTGCGATGGCCCTTGCCGGCATGCACACCAGCCCAGTCCACCGAACCCGCACCCGAACCCGCATACGCCGCCACAGCCGCATACACCTCCGCCTGATCCACCCGCCCACGCCGCAACGTCGACAACCACAACGACGGCTCAACACCCCGCCACGACGCACGCGCCAACGACGTCAA
>NZ_JBIBZN010000020.1:0-132477 GCF_043084305.1 Streptomyces sp. NPDC014656 | reverse complement strand
GCGCGCGGTCTCCTGCGGAGACACGACGCGGCGTGACTGCGTCACGCCAAAGGCGCTGCGCCGCTGCGCGGCGCTGGGCTGGGTGGGGTGGGGGCGGGCACCTTCGGTGACCGCGGGGTGGTGGGGGTGGTGTGCCGGGTGCGGGTGTGGGGTGGGGGGTTGTTTATGGTGGGGCGCCCGCCTGCGGCGGGGGGTGGTGCTGGTAAGTGGGTTGGTGTGGTGGGTGGTTGATGGTGTGTTGGGTGGGGTGGGTGGTGTGCGGCCCCTGCGGGGCCGGCGGTGCGTGCCAGCCTCTTGTCGTGGTCGTGTGGTGTTGCTTCGAGGGGTGGCGGGGTCGTGCTCCAGGGAGCCAGGGGCCACCGTGTGGGGTGTCACTGTAAGTGACAGTGAGGAGGGAAGCTTGGAATGGTTGTCTAGACCTGCATCGGATCATCCCAAACCACCTATATATTCCGCCAACTACCAAATAACTTCCGGTGTATGAGGAACACGCAAAAAGCTGTCGGCACACACCTCCTGGCGGGACGTCAACGCCCCATACGGAAAGCGCATCAAGACGAACCGTCACCCAACACCGCTCCGAAGACAGACACCACCACAGGAGCACACCGACAGAAGGCGGTGTGACGGTGTGCAGCCGGGCGGTGCCAGCTGCGGAGCATGCCGCCCGTGCGATCGAGCAGGCAGGTGTCCTACGTCGGCGGCCGGGAGAGAGGCTTGGGAAACAGCCCCTCACGTGCATACGGAAACCGCATACACGAGGGTGGTCACCCCACATGCGAAAACCGCATCCCCCCCCCTTACCCCACACCTGCGGGGAGCAGCCCAGGCCCTGTCCCGCCCCGCCGCAGGAGCAGGGGCAAGCGCCACGACCGATGTTCCCGAGCCGCCCGCAGGCAAGGGGCAGAAGGCGGACGCCGACGCCGCGGAGAGCAGCGCCGGCCCGACCAGAGCTTCCCTGACACGCAGTACCGACCCGACAAAGAACCCCTCCCCCCGCCCCAGCCAGTGCTGGGAGGAGAACCGCAGTCGAAACACCCTCCCCCACAGCTCTCAACACACCCCACCACCAGGAAAAAGCCTGAAAGGCCCCCAGCACCCCCACACCCACCACACCACCACCCAAAGACAGACCCCGTCAGCTCCCACGCCGCCAGGAACCCTCACAAACAACAGGCCGGCACGCAGGCACCCGGACAGGGCCAGCACAGGCGACAAGCGGGGCACCCGGGCGGGCGCAGCGACGGGCCCCGGCCCTTCACCGACACAAACCCCCACCACACGATCAAAGACAGACAGCGGCAGGAGCAGAAACAGCACACCGCAGCGGCAGGAACACCCACCGACAACCACACACCCGTATGCGATTTCCACATGTGACATACAGAACCCAGCCCCATGCGGAAAACACATCACCCACACCACCGGGAAACCACCTCACACCACCAAAACCACCCCCGCGCGCACGGAGAACAGACGATCGACCTGACGGACACGGCCGTCACCACGGGGCCACCCCCACGCGCGAGGAACAACTCGCGTCGCACAACACGGGACCGAACCCCGGAACCACCACCCACCCAGACAGGAAACAGCCGGCCAGGAACAAAACACAGCCATCCCCCAGAAGGAGCCATCCCTACAGACGCAGGGAACAGGACGGCGGCCAACGTGACCCACTCATTCACAAGGGACCATCCCCGCGAGCGCGGGGAGCAGTCCGGCGCGAGGTAGACAATCCCGGTGCCGATGGGGCCATCCCCGCGAGCGCGGGGAGCAGACTTCCTGACCAGCCGTTCTACCCGACGAGGGCCCGCTCCCAAGCAACTTTCACCGAAACCGACAAAAAGCCCCTTGGGGGCCGGATAGCCCCTACGGTGAGTTCGGTGGTGAGCACCCCTGAGCATGGTGAGCAACCACAATGAACCTCTCCCGCACTCACCACACCCACCAACCACAACGTCCTCAAGGGGCCCTCCCCGCAAGCGCAGGGAGCAGCAGTTCCTCTACCTGATCGCAGGCGGAACTGCAGGACCATCCCCACGAGAGCGGGAAGCAATCGCGAAAGCCCCCCAGATCGTGGCTCAGCTCGGATCCATCCCCGCACGAGCAGGGAGCAGTGGTCACCAGCCGGGCCAGCCGGCTGCAGTGGGAACCCTCCCCGCAGACGCGGAGAGCAGCCGACCCGGGCGTTGGCCAGACGGCGGTTGAGGGGACCATCCCCACACGGATACGGGGAGCAGATCTCGGCGTGGTCGGCGACCCAGTCGTCGAAGGATCCATCCCCGCGGGCGCAGGAAGCAGTTGCCCTTTTTACCGTCGACCCACCCGTCCTGGGGGCCATTCCCACGACGGGTGGGGAGCAGCACTTGAGCCAGCCTCCCATCGCCTTAATCCCGGGGTCATCCCGACGAGGGGGAGCAGGAGTGGAGCGACTGGCAGGCGTGATGCGCCACGGGTCCATCCCCGTATACGCGGGGAGCGGTTCAGCCTGGGGTTGTCCTTCACGGCGGCCTTGATCGCGGGACCATCCCAGCAAGTGCGGGAAGCAGCTGTTCATTACCGGCCCGCCAGTGTCCGTCATGGGACCATCCCCGCGCGCGGAGAACAACCGCTCTGCGTTATCGGCGACAAAGCGAAGAAGGAGTCATCCTCGCGCGATCCGAGAGCACGGTCACGGCTGGGTGGTGAGGATTTTCAGGGTTGACGCTCCAGGGTGAGGACGGCTGCGGTGGTGGCCTTCATGGGGTTGGGGCTGCAGCGGGCTTTGCGGAAGATGCGCCAGGGCTTGAGTCGCGCGACGCTTCGTTCGACGGGTGCCCGCGCCGCTGTCAGGGTCCGGTTGACCGTCTGCTGGGTCGTGGTGAGGTCCCGGTTCGGGAGCCGTGTGATGGGTGTGGTCGCCCAGGGGGCGGCGTCGATGTAGGCGCGGTCGGCGAGGACGGGGACGCCCTGGTGTTCGCAGGTCCGGATGGTGCAGTGGGTGCGGCCGGGCAGGGCGGGGGAGATCCACAGCAGCTTGCCGGCGGGATCGGCGACGACCTGCACGTTCACGCCGTGACGGCGGTGCTTCTGCGAGAAGTCCGCTCGGCTGTCGCCGACGCGGTCGCACTCGGCGAGCGTTCCGTCGAGCAGGACGTAGTCCGGATCGGTCTCGCGCAGGACCCGCAGGAGGCCCGGTGCCCGGCCGGACGGGTGCTGGACGACTGCTTTGACGTAGGCGTGGGCGGTGCCGACGGATATGCCGAAGCCCGCGGCGATCCGTGCGAGCGTGGCGTGGCGGCGGAGGTGGACCAGGCCGACGAGGGAACGCTGGTGGGGCGGTAGCTTGCAGCGGCGGTCACCCTCACGGGTGACGATGAGCATCGTGACCCACTCGACCAGGGCCTGCGGCAGGACGGGGAACCAACAGGGCTCCTGTGCCGATGGGTTGAGACTTCGAGCACCTCCCTCGACGGCACGGGAGCCTCGTGCGTTGCGGTCCTCACCTCGACCTGACCGGCGTCACTCGGTCAATGGCCACCCTGAAAGAACTCACGGTCACCAGCCCGGTTATGACAAGCACGATCCGGGCGGGAAGAACGGAGGCGACTCTCGCGACGGCACCCGGGCGAAGACCGTGCTGACGGACGTCGGCCCGGTGGAGATGTCCGTGCCGCGTGACCGGGACGGCTCGTTCGAGCCGAGGATCGTCAAGAAGCGGCAGAAGCGTCTGTCCGGGGTGGACGAGATGGTCATCTCGCTGTCGGCGAAGGGACTGACCACCGGAGAGGTTCAGGCCCACCTGGCCGAGGTTTATGGTGCCGACGTCTCGCGGCAGACGATCTCCACGATCACCGACAAGGTCCTCGAGGGCACGGCCGCGTGGCAGAACCGGCCGCTCGACCCGGTCCGTCCGGTCGTGTTCATCGACGTGATCCATGTGAAGATCCGCGACGGGGCCGTCGCCAACCGGCCCATCTACGTCGCTTTGGCGGTCACCGTCGAGGGCCGGCGCGAGATCCTGGGGCTGTGGGCCGGGGACGGTGGCGAGGGCGCCAAGCACTGGATGCACATCCTTACCGAGATCAAGAACCGCGGCGTGAACGACGTCCTCACGCTGGTCTGCGACGGGCTGAAGGGCCTTCCCGACGCGGTCGAGACCGTCTGGCCGAGGATGGGCGACCGACTTCACGACCGCGCCGGCGGTGACACGGGACCGGCTGTTCAGCACGGCCGTGCTCCGGCCGCAGGAGGCCGGGGCGCGGGATGTTTCTTTCAGGCGTTGATGCCGACGGAGGAGACGTAGGCGTAGGCGTTGTAGTCGGAGTCGAGGTCGGAGATGACGTCGTCCCAGATTTCGTCGACGGTGTGGGCGTCTTTTTTGGCCCAGGCGTCGACGAGGTCGGTCCAGATGTAGCGGACGGTGATGGTGCGGGTGCTGAGGTCGCGGCGGTATTTTTCTTCGACGTGGGTCTGGTCGACGGGGTGGATCTCCATGCGGCGGCCCTGGCCGTTGTTGTCGAGGTGTTTCGCGAGCCAGCCGGAGCGGATCAGGTTTTCCCGGCGGCGGTTCCAGTAGGCGGTGTCGATCTTCTCCCGGCTCGCGGGTGTCGGGGACGTCTTTCCTTTCGCCTTCATCCAGGTCCGGATCGTGCGCGGGGAGACGCCCTGGGCGACGAGTTCGGCGCGGCCGGCGGGGCTGTCGAGGTAGCGCAGGCGGGCGGTGAGGCCGCGTTTGGTGGTGACGGGTGAGGTGATGCCGGAGGTGTGGACGACCCGGTTGAGTTCGGTGATGAGGGCCTCGCCGCCCTTCATGCCCGCGGCGTCGGTCTTGCGCCACTGTCCCCAGCGGGACCACAGGTCGGGGGATCCGTTCATCAGCGCTCACCTCCGAGGACGTAGACGTCCTTCTGTTTGACCTGGTTGAGGTCCCTGCCTTGCGGGAAGACGGTCTGCCAGTCGCCGACGACGTGGAGTTCGTCGGTTCCGGAGATCTCCACGACCTTCAGGCCGGCGGTGTGGGCCTTGTGGGCCTTCATCCAGAGGTTCGCGAACGCCTTCGCCCGGATGATGTGCATCCAGTCCGGACGGCGGATCTCCCGGTTCGCGCTGGACTCCCCGATGGTCGAGACGAACTTCGAGTACATCGCCTTGACGTAGGCGACCGTCACCTCGTCGCCCTCGGCCAGAGCGGTCTTGCGGGTCTCGGCCAGCGCGCGGCGCAGCTTCTCCAGCAGTGCCTCGGAGGCGCCGGAGACGAGCGAGCGGTGGATGACCGGTGTCTCCGCGAGGCCTTTGCGGGCGCAGTCGAGGAGCAGCCGGAGGGTGGATTCCGTCACCCACAGTTCGCCGGGTTCCATGCGGTTGCCGAGCGGGTTGGGCAGGTCGGGGTGGTGCCAGTCCGCGGGGGTGATGAGGTGGACGCCGGCCTTCTTGGGGTCGTGGACGCCGGTGGTGTCCTCGCGGAGCTGGCCGATGGGGAGGTGGCACTTGAGGGCGGAGAGGTAGGCGGCGTTCATGTCGAGCGCGGTGACCTCGAACCGCTCCCCGTTCCTGGCCGCCTTGACGAGCGCGGTGTTGCGCCACTTGGGGCGGCCTTCCCAGATCTCGTCCGCGCCCTTCTGTGACTTCTTCCGCAGGATCTCCGCGGTGGGCGGGAACTCGGAGTGCTCGTAGCGGCCGCCGACCCGGGAGGACTTCATCAGCGCCATCACGTCCGGGATCGCCGCCTTGACCAGCACGGCCTGCGCCGTGTCCAGGTCCCCGGCGTGCTCGGCGAGCACGTCACGGACACGGCCGGTGATCTGCTCCACCAGCGTCCCGGAGGCGTAAGCGGGGGCGCCACGACGTGGTGCCGAAGGCACGGAAACCGAGTCCGTCGAGTCCGTCGAGTCCGTGGGAACGACCGCAGCGGGCGTAGGGGTCGGCTCCGCAGACACGGGCGCGGTGGACGGCTGCTCATGGTCGGTGGCGGCGGAGGGGTGGACGGGGGCCGCAGCGGGAACGACCGCGGGGCGGGAGGCGGCAACAGCGGCCGCGCAGTCCTCTGCGGTTAGATGCTGGGGGAAACCGTCGAGCTCTTCGGTGGCGGGCTGCCCGCACAGTACGCAGGGGGACGCCGGAGCCGGCGGCACCGGGGGTTCTGCGGCACCGGCCTCGGTGGGGGCCGGCGTCGTGGGGGCCGCCCGCAGGCTCACGGGCTCCAGCGGCGGCAGGTCGCCCCGCGAAACCCCAAGAGCGTGAGTGGGGCCGGCCAGAAGGTCGAGAGCGTGGATCCGGTAATGCTCGGCGAGGAGGTCCACGTCCTCCAGGGACCAGCGGGCGCGGCCGGTGAGCTTGCGGGAGATCTGGGCCTGGGCCTGTCCGAGACCGGCTGCGAGATCCGTCTGGCGCTCCCCTCTGTTCGCCATCAGGGCCGCGACTGTCACTCTCAAGTCGTCTTCGATACCAGCCATGATGCAACCCTATCACTTTTGATGCATAATTCGCATACCAATTGACAGAATTAGATTCAGAACGTTCGTTCGGTAGGCGAGCCTGCGGGTCGACCGGGGAACGTACGGCGGCGCGGGATGCGTCGGCGGCGAGGGGCTCCGGGTGGTGACGGCCGGGCCGACGGTGGAGGAAGAGGAGGCCAGGAGCGAGTCGGTCCTGGTGCCGGGGCGGCCGATGGTGCCGGTGGTGTGGGCGAAGGCGGCGTCCGGGGCGGTCGGGGCGCGGTCCATGGTGGTGTTCGCCAACGGCAAGGGCGGCCTGGGCGGAGCGGGGCCTCTTCTCTCAGGAGTTCTCGCGCCCGTCCCGCGCGTCGCCGGTCCCGCCGACAGCATCCCGCTCAGGCGCGTGGAAGCACCGGTGGCAAGAGCTCCTCCGGCGGCCTCCCGTCCGTCATCGTCATCTCCGTGACGGACCGCGGGCCGCCGGCCGCAGGATCGAGCGGTGCGGCCGCGTCGAGGACGTCAAGGTCGGGGCGCGGCTCGCGCGGACCGGAGGGGACCGGTTCGCCGTCGGCGCCGGACTCCTCGGCCTCGGCGATCCCGCTCAGGCTCCGGGGCGGGCGCGGTTCGCGGTGCGGAAGCCGTGGTGGGCGCGCCAGGACAGGACCGACCAGCGGGACTGGGCGGAGAGCAGGGACCCGGTGCTCAGCCAGGAGGCGGTGGAGAGGAGGGAGAGGGCGGATCCGATCGAGCCGGCCGACAGGACGCTGCCCACCGAGCCGATCGAGAGGACGCTGCCGACGGAGCCGACGGACAGGACCGATCCGACGGATCCGATGGAGAGGATCGACTCCTTCGAGCCGATGGAGAGGAACGATCCGCGGGGGCGTGACAGGGGCATGGGGCCATCGTGCCAGGCGGGTGGGGGCGGGGGCAGGGTCCGACTTGGCACAGTCGGCGCGGCTCACGGGGACGGCACGGCAGGAGGTGCGGGGTGGGGGCGTCGTGGCGAGCATCGTTGCCGGGCCGCCGGCCCGATGCTCGCCGTCCATGGAGGGGAACCATGAAGAAGACCGGACGACTCGGGGTCTATCTGACCGCCGCGGTCACCGCGCTCGGCATCGCACTCGTGCCGCAGCCCGCGGCCGCCGCCGCGGACTGCACGTACACGTCCAGCGGTCTGGTGCCGCTGAACGACCTGGGGACGGGTACGTACAACGGTCTGACCGGGGGTCTGTATCCGGGGGGCAGCAATGTCCGGCCCGCCGCGCACACCGCGGCGGGGGTGGACCTCGCCCAGAACGCGGTGCTGCCGCGCAACGCCGCCGGTCAGGTCGATCCGGTCAACGGCAAGGTGGTGCTGATCTCGATCGGCATGTCCAACACGACGCAGGAGTTCCAGAAGTTCGTCGCGGCGACGAAGACGTACGGGAACCTGAACGACAAGCTCGTGATCGTCGACGGTGCGCAGGGCGGCAAGGACGCCTCCGCCTGGGCGAACCCTTCGGACGCCACCTGGTCGGTGCTGGCCGGCCGGCTGTCGAACGCCGGTGTGACGCCGGCGCAGGTGCAGGCGGTGTGGCTGAAGGAGCAGTTCGTCGGGGACAACCTGGGGGCGTTCCCGCAGGGTGCGCAGAATCTGCGGAACTCGCTGGCCTCGATCGCGCGCAACGCCCGGGCGAAGTACCCCAACCTGGCGCTCGGCTATGTCGCCAGCCGCATCTACACCTACGCCCCGGCGCGCGGCGCGGGCGCTTACCAGCAGGGCTGGGCGGTCAAGAAGCTGATCCAGGACCAGATCAACGGGGCCTCGGACCTGGCGTACGGGGCGGGCGGGGTCGCGCCGTGGCTGTCGTGGGGGCCGTACATGTGGGCCGACGGTCTGGGCTCGGACGGGGTGGCCGGTGGTACGCCGGGGCGTGGCGACGGGCTGGAGTGGGCGTGCTCGGATCTGGAGTCGGACGGGGTGCACCCCTCGGCCTCGGGTGAGCAGAAGGTCGCGAACCTGGTGCTGAGCCAGTTGTCGACGGACCCGACGTCCACTCCGTGGTTCAACCGGTAGGGGGCCGGCGGTGCCGTACATCGAGATACCTTCACCGGTGCCGGGGATCCGGGGCCTGATGGCGAGCAAGCCCGCTTCGGGGCGGCTGCTGAGCGGGCTGGCCGAGCAGTTGTTGCGGGGTGACTCGCCGCTGTCGGTGGGTGAGCGGGAGCTGATCGCCGCGTACGTGTCGTACGGCAACGGGACGCGGTACTGCACGGGGTCGCACACCGCGGCCGCGGCACACGCCCATGGCGGGGACTACGCGCTGGTGGAGGCCGTGCAGAAGGACCTGGAGACGGCTCCGGTGAGCGAGCGGACGCGGGCGCTGCTGGCGATCGCGGGGAAGGTTCGGGGTGATGCCCGCACGGTGGCCGAGGAGGACGTCGCGGCCGCGCGGGCGGCGGGCGCGGACGACGAGGCGATCCATGACACGGTGCTGATCGCCGCGGCGTTCTGCATGTTCAACCGGTACGTCGACGGGCTCGGGGCGATCACTCCGGAGGATCCCGCCGTGTACGACCGGATCGGGGCGACGCTGGTGGCCGAGGGGTACCTGCCGCAGGGCTCGGGCTGACGCCGGCGGGAACGGGTGTCCTGTGGGGCTCCGGCGGCCGTTCGCCGCCGGAGCCCTTCGCCACGCGTGGAACACAGCACGCGTGAAGATGCCCGGCGGGCTGATCACCACCAGGATCGATGAGCGATTTTCTGTTCGACCCCGGGGTGAGCGACTTCTGCTCGCGCGCGTTCCCGGCGGGCTGGACGGTCGCCTTCTTCCGGCTCGCACCGAATGGGGAACAGATGCTGAACAGACGGCGGTTGCTGGCGATGGGCGGCGGTGTGGCGACGGCCGGCGGTGCGCTGCTGTGGTGGGGGCAGAGCGCGGCGGGTGCCGAGGCGGGCGCGTCGGACGCTCCGGTCTCCGACCCCCACGCCCATCACAAGGGCACGGCGGCACCGGCGACGGCCGAGCCGACGGCGGGGACCGGCACGCCTCCGCCGCACACGGCGTTCTCGGAGAAGCTGCCGGTGCCACGGGTGCTCAGGCCGGTGTCCTCGTTCGGTGACACCGATGTGTACGAGCTGGCGATGCAGCACGGGCGGGCGGAGTTCTTCCCGGGCCGTCCCACACCGGTGCTCACCTTCGGCGGGCAGTTCATCGGTCCGACGATCCGTGCCAAGGCCGGTCGTCGGGTGAAGGTGCGGTACGTCAACCGGCTCGACCGGGCGGCGACCGTGCACCTGCACGGCGGGCACGTGCCGCCGGGGAGCGACGGCTTTCCGATGGACCTGCTCGAACCGGGCACGTCCCGGGTCTTCGACTACCCGAACCGGCAGCAGGGCGCGACGCTCTGGTACCACGACCACACGTGTTCCAAGGAGGCCGAGCACGTGTACCGGGGGCTGGCCGGGTTCTATCTGATCGAGGGCCGGGACGAAGCGGAGCTGGGGCTGCCCCGGGGCGCGTACGACGTGCCGATCATGATCCGTGACGCGCGTTTCGACGAGAACGGGGGCATGATCTTCGAGCCGAGTCCGCTGCCGACGACGCTGCACGTCAACGGTCGGCAGAAGCCCTACTTCCAGGTGGACGCGCGCAAGTACCGCTTCCGGGTGCTCAACGCGACGCTGCACCGGAACATCGAGCTGGACCTGGGTGGTCTGGACATGGTGCAGATCGCCGGCGATGGTGGGCTGTTGCCGGAGCCGCTGCCCCGCAAGAAGATCATGATCGTGCCGGGTGAGCGGGTCGAGATCGTGGTGGACTTCTCGGCGCAGGCCGTCGGCAGCAAGCTGGTGCTCAACGATGTGTGCGACGGCGCCGACGAGCCGGTGATGCGGTTCGACGTGACCCGTCGGGTGGTCGACCGGAGCCGGGTTCCGGGCAGGCTGCGTGAACTGCCCGCGCTGCCGGCCGCGACGGTCGAGCGGGACGTGAAGCTGTCGTTCTCGCCCTCGGGCGAGGAGTTCGCCATCAACGACAAGACGTTCGACCCGAACCGGGTCGACACGCGGATCGTGGAGGGCACCACCGAGATTTGGCGGGTCACGAACACCGACCCCGCTGACACTCCGTTCGGCCCGGTCAACCACACCTTCCACATGCACCTGGTGCCGTTCCGGGTGCTCGACCGGAACGGCGGGCCGCCGCTGCCGGGCGAGAACGGGCTGAAGGACACGGTGCTGGTGCGGCCCGGTGAGACGGTGCGGGTGCAGGCCACGTTCAGCGGCTACAAGGGCCGCTATCTGTACCACTGTCATCTGCAGGAGCACAGTGACATCGGGATGATGGCGCAGATGGAGATCGTCTGACGCTTCGTCGCAGCGGTGCCGTCGTCGGTCCCGGTCCCCTCGTCGGGGGCCGGGACCGTTGTCGTCTCACCGGACGAGCGTGAGGCCCGAGCGGTCGAGGGCGGGCGTGGCGGGGCGGGGCGTGCGGCGGGCCAGCAGGGTGGCCGGGATCGACAGCATGACCGCGGCCATGATCCCCGCGATGAACCAGCCGTCGGCGTCGTGCTCGGCGGCGTAGGTCGCGGCGGCGGGGCCGACGGCGCCGAGGACGGCGCCGGTGACGGCGTTCGGCAGGCCGACGCCCAGGGCGCGGTTCTGCGCCGGGAAGATCTCGGTGAGCAGCTTGGGCAGGACCGAGGTGACGCAGACCAGGTAGACCACGCCGGAGCCGTACGCGAAGAGGAGGCTGGTGAACGTGCCGGTCATCGTCAGGTACGAGACGGAGCCGGTCACGGAGAACAGCACGCCCGCGCCGACCAGGAGGCGGGTGGCTCCGATCCTGTCGGCGAGCAGGCCGATGGGCACGTTGAGGACCATCATCAGCGCCGTGGCGGTCACCACGGCCCACAGCATGGTGCCGGGCGGGGCGAGACGGCCGCCGAGGGCGGGGACGACCGACGGCCAGGTGCCGCCGACGGCGCCGCTGCCCGCGACCAGCAGGACGGCGAGCAGCACTTGGCGGCGGTGGGTGGAGAGGACCTGGCGCAGCGAGCCGCGGTCGCGGCGGGTGCGGACCTCGCGTTCGAAGACCGCGGTCTCGGCGAGGCGGCTGCGCAGCATGAGCAGGACGAGGCCGAGCAGGCCGCCGACGAGGAACGGCACCCGCCAGCCCCAGTCGGCCATCGTGGCCGGGCCGAGCGCGGCGGTGAGGACGGCGCCGAGGAGGGAGGCGGTGAACGCGCCCGCGCAGGTGGTGAGCGAGAACAGGCTGCCGTAGGTGGACTTGCGGTGGTCGGGGGCGACCTCCATGAGGTACGTGGTCGCCGCGGGCCATTCGCCGCCGTGGGAGATGCCCTGCGCCATGCGGGCGAGGAGCAGCAGTACGGGGGCGAGCAGGCCTATGTGGGCGTGGCCCGGGGTGAGGCCGATGAGGAGCGATCCGCCCGCCATGAGGGAGACGGCGAGCATGAGGGCGGGGCGGCGGCCGCGGCGGTCGGCGTAGCGGCCGAGGAGGATGCCGCCGAGCGGGCGCATGAGGACGCCGACGCCGAGGACGGCGAAGACGCCGAGGAGGGAGGTGAGGGCGTTGTCGGAGGGGAAGAACTGGGCGGCGAACAGCGGTGCGAACAGGCCGTAGCCGAGCCAGTCGAAGGATTCGATGAAGTTGCCGACGACGGTGGCGGTGACCGCGCGGCGGTGGTCCTTCTTCGGTGGGTGCGCAGACATGGTGGGCCGTTTCTCGGTCGGCGGTCAGACGGCGGCGGCGTAGCCGTGTGCGGTGATGCGGCGGCCGGCCTCGTCGTAGTAGTCGGGGGCGGTGGGGAGGGCGGTCGCCAGGCCGCTGACGTAGCGGTTGTACATGCAGAAGGCGGCGGCGATGAGCACGGTGTCGTGCAGGTGGGTGTCGGTGGCGCCGGCGGCGCGGGCGGCGGCGATCGTGGTGTCGTTCACCGGTGCGGCCTGGGCCTGGACCTCGGCGGCGACGCGGAGCAGGGCCCGTACGAGGGGGGTGATGTCGGCGGTGTCGGGGTCGTGCCGCACTGCCTCGACCAGGGTGGCGCCGCCTTCGAGCTGGGCTGCGGCCGCCGCGCCGTGGGTGTCGGCGCAGAAGCGGGTGGCGTTGAGCTCGGAGACGTACGCGGCGATCAGTTCGCGCTCTCCCCGGGTGAGGGGCGACGGGCCGCGCAGCAGGGTGTCCGCGAGGTCGTTGAGGGGGATGGCCGTGTCGGGGCGGTCGGTCATCAGACCGCGGATGCCCGGGAGGTCGTTGGCTAGGGTGATGTGCGGCACCGGTGGGTCCTTAGCTGGTCGGGACGGAGGTCGCGGCCTCATCCTGGACACGCGGGATCGGTCGTCGCCAACTTCCTGAGTGCCGAACTGAGTTGAGGGGATCCTTCCGGGTCGGGCGGGGTGCGGGGAGCGGGGGACCGGCCGGTGGGGTCAGCGGCGGTTGCGGCGGGCCTGCTTGCTGACGGCCTTCCACTGGCGGCGGGTGTCGGCCATCTCCGCCGGGTCCTCGCGGCGCCTGCGGTAGGCGATCTCGCCCTGGAGCTTGTGCCAGGTGGCCAGCCGGGCGGCGGGCAGCGTGCCGGCGCGGGCGGCCTCTTCGACGGCGCAGCCCAGGTCTCCGTCGTGTCCGCAGTCGGTGTAGCGGCAGTACGGGGCGAGGGCGGCGATGTCGGTGAACACGTCGTCGACGGCCGAACGGCCGGCGGCGACTTCGAGGGAGCGGATGCCGGGGATGTCGAGGAGGACTCCGCCGGAGGCCAGCAGGTGCAGGCGTCGGGTGGTGGTGGTGTGCCGGCCGCCGGACCTGCCGACGGTCGCGACCGCCTCGTCGGTGCCTTCGAGGGCGTTGAGCAGCGAGGTCTTGCCCGCGCCCGACGGGCCGAGCATCACGGCCGTCGTGCCGGGTCCGAGGTGGGCGCGGAGAGTGTCGAGGCCCTCGCCGGTGCGGACGCTGACGGGCAGGACGGGGATGCCGGGGCTGAGGAGTTCGGCGGCGGCGGCATCCCGCACTCCGCCGTCGTCGGTGGTGTCGCTCTTGGACAGCACGAGGACGGGCTGGGCGCCGCTGTCCCAGGCCATGACGGAGAGGCGCTCCACCATGGCTGCGTTGAGGCCGCCGGCGAGGGGGACGACGATCAGGACGGTGTCGATGTTCGCGGCGAGGACCTGACGGCCCTGGCCCGCGGAGCCCGCGCGGGTGAGGACCGCGCGGCGTGCGGCGACGGCGGCGATCCGGCCGTCGGGGCCGAGTTCCACCCAGTCGCCGGCGACCGGGGTGACCGGCAGCGTGGGGGCGATGTCCGCCGCGTGGGCGGTGAGGGTGCCGTCGGGGGCAGCGGCCAGCACCTCGCACCGGGTGCCGTGGTGGACCACGACGCGGGCCAGGGCGGTGCCGGTGGCCGGGTGGGGGTCGCCGTCGGTCCAGCCGAGGTGCGTGAGGGCGGAGGCGGGGGTCAAGGTGTCGGTCACGGGGTGTCCTCGGTGATGAAGCCGGTCCAGGTGCGACGCAGGCGGTCGCCCGCCGTGGTGTCGACGCGCTGGACGGCGTGCATGGTGTGGGCGCGGAAGACGACGAGGCGGTTCGGCCGGGGCAGGATCAGCGTCGGGTGTCCGGCGGAGTCCACGAGCGCGGCGCCGTCGGCGGCGTCGGGGCGGGACTCCTCGTCGAAGACGGCCAGGCCGCCGCCCCAGTCGCTGTCCCAGGCGCGGTGCGTGAAGTACACGTACGCGCCGATGCGGCCGGCGCCCGCGTCGTTGTGCCAGCTGAGCCGGGACCCGGCCGGGTAGCCCCAGGCGCTGATCGTGAGGGAGAGGTGTTCGGCGCGGCCGGGCGCGGCGAGCAGGTCGAGGTGGGCCGTGATCCGCTCCTTGACGGCGCGCTGCCACCTCGGTGTGTCGTCGGCGTTCCGTGCGAGGTCCTGGCGCTCCTCGCCGCCCCGGTAGGCGAAGCCGTCGTACACCGGGTCGATCGTGCTCAGGACGGGTTTGAGGCTGATGCGGGTGAACGCCTCGGCGGTGGCCTCGAAGTCGGCGGCGGGCAGCAGGTCGTCGATGACGACGTACCGCTCCCCCGCGGAGTGCACCCGCGCCCGCGGGTTCGTGGCCGGTGCGGCGAGGAGGGCGGAGAGGTTCATGCGGCGGTTTTCCTTCCGGATCCGGCCAGGCGGGCAGCGGGGACGCACAGCACGGCGAGCACCACGCAGATGCCGAGGAAGACGGTGTCGTAGTGGTCGGCGAACAGGCCGCCGAGGAGCATGCCGACGGGCACTCCGGCGGCGTTGACGAAGTTGTCGACGGAGCCGAGGCGGGAGAGGTACCGCTCGGGGACCTCGCTCTGGTACGTGGTGTCCCAGACGATTCCGCAGGCGGCGGTCGTCAGTGCGCACAGCGCGAACGCGGCGCCGAGGACGGCCGTCGGCAGCTGGTCGCGCAGGGTCAGCGCGACGAACTGCAGGACCGCGCCGAGGGTGACGACCACCGAGGCGGCCTTCCACGGGTGCTGCCTGCTGGTCGACATGACGGCGAGGGAGCCGAGCAGGGAGCCGACGGCGAGGCAGGTGGCGAGAACGGACCAGGCGCCGGTGCCGCCCAGCGAGTCGACGGCGACGACCGGGCCCGCGACGGCGGTCAGTCCGATGCCGAGGGAGACGACGAACCACAGGGCCATGCCGAAGGAGAACCACGGGTAGCGGGCCATGACGGCGAAGCTCGCGCGGAAGCGGGCGTCGGGAGTCTCGGCCGGGTTCGGCCCGGCGGCCGCCTCGGACGGGGCGGGGGGCGTCCGTGCCGGCGTCGTGCGTCGGACGGGGGTGCGCAGCCGCGCCAGGCGGACCAGGCAGACCAGGTTCACCGCGAACGACACCACGTCCAGCCACAGGATCCACGCGAAGCCGACCGTGCCCATCAGCACGCCTGCCAGGACCGGGCCCAGCAGGAAGCCGACGTCCGCGACCAGCGACAGCAGCCCGTTGGCCCGCTGGAGCCGGTCCTCCGGGACCAGTTCGGGGGTCAGGCCGATCTGGGCCGGGTTGTACAGGGCGGTGCCCGCCCCGTACAGCGCCGCGGACAGGCACAGGTGCCAGCTCTGCAGGTGCAGTGGGCTGATCGCCACGACCGCGAGCCCGCCCTGCGCGACCAGGCGCAGCACGTCGGCGCCGATCATCACGCGGACCCGGTCGTGGCGGTCGGCCAGCCGGCCGCCGGTGGCCACGAGGAGGAAGCGGGCCGCCCACAGGGACAGCAGCACCCAGGTCAGCGCGGCCGCCGAGTGGGAGATCTGGTAGGCCGCCAGCGCGAACGCGACGGGGACCGGGGCGTCGCCGATCCTGGAGACGACGTGGCCCGTGAAGAACGTCGCGAAACGGGGATCGCGAAGTGTCGCGGCCTGGTCCTTGAGGGTGGCGGTGGGCACGGGGCGGGTCATCCTTCGCAGATCAGGAAGTCGTGGCGGGCCCCGAACGCGAGCAGTGCGCGCAGCTCGGCGTCGGGCAGTCCGCCGTCGGCGGCGAGCTGGTCGAGGGTGAGGGCGCCGCCCCGGGCGAGGAGGGCGACGGTGCGCTCCAGGCGGCGGTCGAGACGGATGCGCCGTCCCATCGTGGTGATGGTCAGGTGCTCGTCGCCCGTGGTGACGTACGGGGGGAAGCGGCTGGCCCAGCGGATCCTGGTGGTGGCGCTGAACTCGCCGGTCAGGGCGCTGCGGAGGGAGGCGCCGGGTCGGCGGTCGGGGCGCAGGGCGAGGCGGCCCGCGAGGTAGTCGAGCTGGTCGGGATCGCCGGCGTCGGCTCGCGGGGCGGGGGCGGGGGCGGTGCCGGTGGTCGTGGCGACGAGGGCGCGGGCCGCGCTGATCTCCTCGCGGACGTCCGCGAACGGCTCGTACCCGACCGTCAGGTGGACGGTCA
Organism: Streptomyces sp. NPDC014656; assembly: GCF_043084305.1. NCBI lineage: Bacteria > Bacillati > Actinomycetota > Actinomycetes > Kitasatosporales > Streptomycetaceae > Streptomyces > Streptomyces sp. NPDC014656. Next base: position 116,161 of record NZ_JBIBZN010000020.1, on the reverse strand, counting down.
GCTCGCCCGTTCCTGAGACCCGGTGCGCGGTGTCGCGCGGCACCGACAGGCACGTGCCCGGGGTGAGGACGCGGTCCAGGCTGCCGGGGGCGAGGTCGCGGGCGCGGGCGCCCACGCGGCTGTCGACCTCCCAGCGCTTGGTGCCGAGCAGCTGCAGGACGAGCGCGTCGTGGTCGTCGCTGTGGACGTCGAAGGCGGAGTTCGCGCCCGCCGTGATGTAGCAGTTGACCCAGGCGCGGGCGCGCAGCTGGTACTCGAACGCCTCGCAGAGCAGCATGATCCGCTCGTCGAGGGTTTCCAGGTGGCTGATGACGAGGGTCGCGCCGCGCTCGACCGCGCTGTGCAGATAGCCGGGGACGAGGGCGGTGTGCAGGATCTCGCCGTCCCCGACGCGGGAGCGCATCCAGCGGCTGCGGTCGACCTGGCGACCGGATTCGACGAGCCGGAAGTTGGTGGCGAGCGCCCCGGGCCGGGCGAGCGCGGACCAGACCCCGGCCAGCAGGGCCTCGCACGCGGCGTCCGCGTTCTCGGTGGGCTCGTGGAGGCGTACGCCGCCGGCTGGTGGGAGGTCGTCGGCGCCGAGGCCGGTGAGGAGGTCCTGGGCGTGGGCGAAGGCGTCGAAGGGGGCGTGGGCCGCGGCGGGGGCGGTCGGCGCGGCGGGGGCGGTCGTGGTGGTGGGGGCGGTCGTGGTGGTCATCGGGCGATCACCGCCCCGGTGGCGTGCAGGGCGCGGGCGATGCGGTCGCGCTCCGTCGCGTCGAGCGCGGCCGGGAGCGCGGCGGCGAGCTGGTCGAGCGTGAACGGGGCGGTGGAGGCCGTCGCCTCGGTCAGCCGGTCGAACGCCTCGGCCTCCACGCCGGGGACCGTGAGGGTGCGGCCCCGGGTCACGAGGATGCTGCCGGTGGCGTCCGGGTGCGGCACGGCCGCGAGGACGCCCGGCCGGGCCCAGCGCAGCGGGGCGCCGGGGGCGGGGGTGGTGCGGGACAGCGCGGCCGGGTGCGGTCGGCCGAGGCGACCGGTGGTCCGCAGGCGCAGCTGGTTCAGGGTCAGCTCGTGGGCGACGCGTGCGAGGAGGGGGGATTCCGCGGGCCCGGATGCGGGGGCGAAGGCGGGGGCCGGCGCGCCGACGCCGGCGGGGGTGGGCGCGGGGGCCGGCGCGGCCGGGGTTCCCGCGGGCACGGGGAGCTGCTTCACGGGGGCGTGGCCGCGGGGGGCCAGAAGGGATTCGGCGGTGGCGAGGAGGGCGTCGGCCGGAGGGTAGGGCGGGAGGGCGGCTCGGGGCGGGGCCGCTCGCCAGAGCGCGTCGGTGATCAGGGTGCGCGTCTTCGCGGGGTACGGGGTCAGGCCGAGGAACGCCGACGGGCCCAGGTTGCGGAACACGTGGTACGTGTCCCGCGGGATGCACAGGAAGTCACCGGGCCGCAGGAGGTGGCGCTCGGCGGTGTCGAGGTGCGCCTCGATGTCGAAGGTGATGCGGCCGAACGACGGGTTCGGCGTGATGCCGGAGGCGTCGAACGGCTGGTCGTGCCAGACGAACACCTCCTTCGGGCTCGGCCCGAGGTGGAAGATGAGGGACGGCTCGGAGTCCTTGTGGATGCCGAACGGGGTCCAGCCGGAGTGGGCGACGAAGGTGTACACGTCGGTGCCCGAGACCAGCTCGTGGACGCCCTCCGCGTCGAGTTCTCCGACGATCTCGGCGACCTCGGCGGCCAGCTCCAGGTTCCAGCTGGAGACGTCGTTGACGGCCAGGCACTCCTCGTCGCTCTCGGCCACGCGGGTCAGCCAGTCGACGGCGCGCTCGTCGTCGGCCGGCGGCGTGGTCACGAAGCGCTGCGTGAGCCGGTAGTCGAACGCGCCCGGACGGAACGCCCGCAGGCGCAGCTCGCCGGGCGCGTGCCGGGTGGCCGTGCGCAGGCTGTCGTCGATCAGCCGAGCGAGGCGTCCGGGGTCCTCGACCAGGCCGGGGAGGAAGACCGTGCGGGTGAGGTCCGGGGCGTGGGCCGCCGCGAACGCCTTCCAGCTCTTCGTGTCGATGCTCATCCAACTCACCACTCGTTCGGGGAAAACGGCCGACGCGGCCGGTGCCCTCGCTCGGGGCTACCGGCCGCGTTGCGGTGCGGGCCTCAGTGGCCGACGTCCTGGCGCGGACCGAACTCGGCCTCGAAGTCGTAGTTGTCGTCGTCGAGGATCTCCATGACCAGGTTCTTGTCGTTCTCCATGGAAGTATTTCCTTTCCGTTTTTCGTGGGGTGTCGTTCCCGCGGCAGTCGGGTTCGACAAGGGGAGCAATTCAGTGGAATCGAGCGGGCCCGTCCGGCAGGGATTCGTTTGCTTTCCGGTCCGTTCTGGAAATGACTCTGGCACGGCTTCGAGAGTGTTGTCAGCACTTTTCGATGGCACAGAATTGCCTGGCATCGTTGTGTCAGACGAGGCCGCTGCGGGCGGCTTCGAGACCGAGCTGGAAACGGCTGCGGGCGCCGAACTGCTCGGACAGCTGGGAGATGAGCCGGCGTTCGCTGCGCAGCGAGATGCCGAGGCGCCGGGCGGCGGCTTCGTCGGTCAGTCCTTCCGCGAGGTGGCGGAGCAGGGCCCGTTCCTGGGGGGTGCACCCCGGCGCGCCGGGCACGGGCGTCGCCGGCAGTGGTTCGGCTGCGTCCCACAGGTGCCGGAACAGTGCGCGCAGGCCCGCCAGCACACCCGGTTCGTGAAGCAGCACGACGCCGTCCCGCGGTGCCGCCGGGTCGAGCGGGAGGGCCGCGTCCGCTCCGTCCGCGAGGCTCAGCAGCACCGGTGGCGAGGGCAGGAGCCGAATCTCCGCCCCCGCCGCGGCCAGGTGCCGCAGTTCCTCGGTGGGGTCCGTGGCCAGGATCCGTACGCTGACGCCGCGTGTCGCCGTCTCCCTCAGCAGGGGCAGGTCGAGCCGCCACGGGTCGTCGGCGTCCGCCGCGGGGGAAGGTGCCAGGGCGAGGAACTCGTCGGTGGCTCGGGCGGCGAGGTCGGCCTGTGTCCTGCGGACGGCCTCGGCTCCGGCGAAGCGCTCCGTCCCTCCGTCGGGCAGCGGTTCCCGGCCCAGCGCCGTGTACTCCGTGAGCAGGTCGGCGACCGCGGCCCGGGTCGCGTCGATCTCCAGCTGGGTGCGGGCGAGTTCCGACTGCCGGCGTTCCAGCAGGGCGCCCAGACCGGCCCGGGGCGGCACCAGCCGGTCCGGGGCCGGTGCGTCGTCCGCCGTCGCCGAGCGCAGCAGCGCGAGGTCGGCCAGGGTGTCGAGGGCCCGGGTGACGGTGTGCCGGTCGGCGTCCAGGGCTCCGGCCAGCCGGTCCACGCCCCAGGCCGGATGCGTCAGCATCAGCCGGTAGACGGCTTCCGTGCCCGAATCCAGTCCGAGAACCTCCAGCATCAGAAACCCCCCTGAGTCGTCTGCGGGTACCGGGCACATGCGTGCCACGGCATGTTCGTGGCCGGTGCCGGCTCTGGGACCGGGCCGGGTGGGTGCGGCACACTCGGTGCGTGCACCTCGTCGAGTTCGCGTTCACCAAGCCGCCGGATGCGCCCGAGGCGTCCCACGACGCCCTGGTGGCCGCCTTGTGGGCGGTGTGCGGGCCTGACGACGGCGTGGAGCACGTGCGGGTTCACACCAGCCGGGCCGGTGCCCGGGGCGCGGCGTTCTTGCTGGCCCCGGACGGCGCGCACGCCGTCCAGCGGTGTCGCGCGGTGTGCCAGCGCGCCCTGGCGGGCTCCCCGGTGCTGCACGGCTGGCGGCTGGTGCGGCCCGCTGTCGTCTGAGAGCGCGCGGCACGGGGCGGAGCCTCGCGGGGCCGGGTCCTGGGAGGCGGAGCGGCGCGACGTGATCGCAGTGGTACGACCACCTGCCGAAGTCTCCGCGTTCCGCGAGCTGTTCCTTGCCACGTCCTCATTCTTGGACTAGCGGACGGCCGGACGCTTCTCCCTGTGTGCGGAGCTGCGGACCGCGGCACGGGACGAGGTCCGCACGCCAAGAGTTGGCCGCCCGGACCGCGGCTCCCGACGATGGGTCGTTCCGTATCGCTGCCGAGACGACGAGGACCCACCGATGCCCCACATCGAGATCACCAACGACCTTCCCGGCATCAGCGGGCTGATGGCGCAGCGCCCCGACACGGGCCGGGTGCTGTCCGCCGTCGCCGAGACGCTGCTGCGCAGCGGCCCCTCCCCGCTCTCCCGGGGCGAGCGCGAGCTGATCGCCGCGTACGTCTCGCACCTGAACCGCACCGCCTTCTGCGCCGACTCGCACGGCGCGTTCGCCGCCGCGCAGCTCGACGGTGGTGCCGAGCTCGTCGACGCGGTGCGTGCCGACGTCGCCACCGCCCCGGTCTCCCCGCTGCTCAAGGCCCTGCTCGGGGTCGCGGCCGAGGTGCAGGCGAAGGCCGCGCCGGTGACCGACGAGGCGATCGCGGCGGCCCGGGCGGAGGGTGCGACCGACACCCATCTGCACGACACGGTGCTGATCGCCGCCGCGTTCTCGATGTTCAACCGGTACGTGAACGGGCTCGCGACCGATGTCCCGGCGGACCCGGCGTTCTATGACGTCGCGGCCGAGCTGATCGTCGAGCACGGGTACGGCGCCGCCCTGGCGACGTGACCCGAGCGGGTCGCTCCCGGGCGGCCCGACCCGGTCCGGTCCTGTTCAGCTCCCTTCCGCCCGTTCCGTTCCGTTCTGCCCTTCCTGTTCTGTCCCGTCCTTTCAGTTCGTCGTCCGAGGAGGCGTCATGGGGTGGACCACCGCGCACGTTCCCGACCAGAGCGGCAGGACCGCGCTGGTCACCGGTGCCTCCGCGGGCATCGGCTTCGAAACCGCCCGGGTGCTCGCGGCACGCGGGGCGCACGTCGTCCTCGCCTGTCGGGACACCGGGCGAGGCCAGGCCGCGGCCGGGCGCATCGACGGCAGCACCGAGGTCGTCCCGCTGGATCTGACGTCGCTCGCCTCGGTGCGGCGGGCGGCCGGGATCGTCCGCGAGCGGCACCGGCGGCTCGACCTGCTGGTCAACAACGCCGGGGTGATGTTCCCGTCGTACCGGCGCACCGAGGACGGCTTCGAGGCGCACCTGGGCGTCAACCACCTCGGGCACTTCGCGCTCACCGGGCTGCTGATCGACCTGATGACCTCGGTGCCCGGCTCCCGGGTGGTGACGGTCGCGAGCCTCGCGCACCGGGTCGGCTTCGGCCGCTTGGACGAGGTGGCCGCCCGGTCCTCGACCGGGCGGCGGTCCCTGACGGCGTACGGGCGGTCGAAGCTGGCGAATCTGCTGTTCGCGCGGGAGTTGCAGCACCGGCTCGCCGTGGCGGGCGCGGCGACCGTGTCGGTCGCCGCGCATCCCGGGCTGTCGCCGACCGCCCTGTGGCAGGGCGATCCGCCCGCCCTGGCACGGCCGCTGGCCGCCGCGGGGATGCGGTGGCTGGCCCAGCCGGTCGAGGCGGCGGTCCTGCCGTCGCTGCGTGCCGCCGTCGATCCGGCGGTGCGCGGGGGCGCGTACCTCGGCCCCTCGGAGCGGTTCGGTGGCCGCGGCGCGCCCGAGCCCGCCCGCTCCAGCAGGGCGGCGCGGAGCGGGGCGGAACAAGGGCGGCTGTGGACGCTGTCGGAGCGTCTGACCGGGGTCCGGTACGCGTGCGGGCCCTCGCTCCTCGAAGCGCCCGCGCCGGTGGCGGAGGTGGCGCCCGCGCCCGCCGTCGTGGCGTGCCCGGTGATGGGCGGGCGGACATGAGCGGGGGCGCGGGCGTCGACACGACGGTCGGGGAGGGCCGGGGCGGGGCCGCGCAGAGCGTGACGGCCGGAGTGGGCGTGGCGGCCGGGGTCGGTTCGGGCATCGAGCGGCCGGAACGGTTCAGGCCGGTGGCGGCCTGGGCCTGGATGTGGCGCAGCTTCGACGTGGAGCTGCCGGACGTCACCGGCGCGGCGTGGCGGGCGGAGCCGGGCACGGAGGCGGTCCCGGCTCGCGCGGCCGAGGCGGCCGCGTACGCGCGGTACACCGCTCACGGGCCCTGGTAGCGGAGCGCGCGACCCGGCGGACCGGCCGCCGGGCACGGAGCGAGCGGGCCGGCGGGCGGCCCGGTGGCGCGGCCCGTCGGGAGAGGGCCTCGGGGTGCGTCCGGCCGGGGAACCACGCGCCTTCCCTCTGGGAAAGCGCGTTCTCCGGGGACGACTTCTCGAAGTCGCGATCCGGGCTTCCTCCATCGTGCTGCGTGCGTCTTCCGGACGGTGCGCGGGGTCGGGAGGGGCCTAGCGTGGCGCCACGACACACCCCCACCCCCCGTCTGGAAAGGCGACCCGCCATGGCGCAGACCACGCAGCGGCCCGCTCCGGCCCGGTCCCGGCCGCAGGAGTACCCGGCCGGGAGATCCGGCTCCGGCGACCCGAGCTCCTCGTTCTTCTTCAACGGCCATGTGCCGCGCCGCCGTGCGCTGGTGATCGGCGTCAGCGCGCTGTTCGGCTTCGCGCTCACCGTGGTGTGGTCGGCGCAGTTCGTCGACAAGACCATCGGCGACACCATCGCGGACACGCTGCTCGGGCACCCGGCCAAGGGCACCCCGATAGCGGGCGCGCTCGCCGGGCTCGTGTTCGCGCTGGTCACCGGTGTCGCGGGGACGTTCACCGCGTGCAACGTGGCCGTGTTCAGCGCGCTCGCCCCGCTGACCGGTGCCCAGGCCACCTCCCGGCGGGGGCGGATGGCCGCCGCGCTGCGGCCGCTCAGCCGGCTCGCACTCGGCGCGGTCGCGGTGTCGGCGGTGTACGGCATGGTGGTGGGCGTGCTCGGTACGGGCATGCCGCAGTTCGACGAGAGCCAGGGGGGCGGCGGGTTCTCCGGGCGGCTGATCCAGGCGATGGTGGTCTACGGGCTGCTCGGCGCGGTCATGACGTACCTGGGCCTCGCGGCCCTCGGGGTGGTGCGCGATCCGCTGGCGCGGGTGACCCGGGCCTGGCCGGACGCCCCGATGCTGTTCATGGGCGGGCTGATCGGCGCGTTCCTCATCGGACGGCCCTTCCCCTTGTTCCGCCAGCTGTTCCGGGATGCCGCCGCGAGCCGCAACTCGTTGTACGCGGGGCTGGAGTTCGCGCTGCAGAGCCTCGGCAACATCCTGGTGATGGGGCTGGTGTTCCTGCTGGTCACCGGCTTCTTCGGGGACCGGCTGCACCGGTGGCTGACCCGGCGGCCGAGCCGGGCGTCGGCGCTGATGGCGGCGGCGTTCATCGCGGCCGGCGTGTTCATGATCCTTTACTGGGACGTGCGGATGCTGGCCCGGCGTGACCTCATCTGGTACCCGCTGGCCCCCTGGGCCGCCTGACGGGCCGCCGGACACGGGAAAGGCCCGGCCGGATCTCCCCGGCCGGGCCTTTCGCGTGCGGCCGCCGCTCAGGCGGCGAGGGCGGCGGAGCCGGCCGTGGCGATGGCGGTGACGAGTTCGCCCGCCGCGTCGACGATGTCGAGCGAGGTCAGCTCGGGCTCGTCCAGGACCGGCACCAGGTCCGCGAGAAGCTGGGCGAAGCGTCCGTCGTTCTCGTACGTCATCGCCAGGTCGCCCTCCCACAGGGCGGCGCGGACGCGGCGGGCGGTGAGGATGCCGTCGGCCTCGGTGGAGGCGAGGAGCAGCTCGGCGACCCGCCTCTCCAGCGGGGTCGGTGCCCAGGCGCCGGCGCGGAGGTCGGCGACGAGTGCCTCGACGCGGCCGCGGGCGCGGTCGGTGGCGACGGGCTCCAGGAAGAAGGGGTTGCCGAGGTGGGTGGGGACGGGGGCGGCCATGGTGGTCCTCTCGTGGGGCGGATGGGCGGGTGACGCCACGGCTGGGTGTCAGCCGAGTCCGGCCGCGGTCCGCAGGGCGGCGGCGCGGTCGGTGCGCTCCCAGGTGAAGTCCGGCAGCTCGCGGCCGAAGTGGCCGTAGGCGGCGGTCTGGGAGTAGATCGGGCGGAGCAGGTCGAGGTCGCGGATGATCGCGGCCGGGCGGAGGTCGAAGACCTCGCCGATGGCCCGCTCGATGAGGTGGAGCGGTATCTCCTCGGTGCCGAAGGTCTCGACGAAGAGGCCGACGGGCTCGGCCTTGCCGATCGCGTAGGCGACCTGCACCTCGCAGCGGGAGGCGAGGCCCGCGGCGACCACGTTCTTGGCGACCCAGCGCATGGCGTAGGCGGCCGAGCGGTCGACCTTGGACGGGTCCTTGCCGGAGAAGGCGCCGCCGCCGTGGCGGGCCATGCCGCCGTACGTGTCGATGATGATCTTGCGGCCGGTGAGGCCGGCGTCGCCCATCGGGCCGCCGATCTCGAAGCGCCCGGTCGGGTTCACCAGCAGGCGGTAGCCGTCGGTGTCGAGCTTGATGCCGTCCTCGACGAGCTCCTTGAGGACGTGCTCGACGACGAACTCGCGGATGTCGGGCGCGAGCAGCGAGTCGAGGTCGATGTCCGAGGCGTGCTGCGAGGAGACGACGACCGTGTCGAGGCGGACGGCCTCGTCGCCGTCGTACTCGATGGTGACCTGGGTCTTGCCGTCGGGGCGCAGGTACGGGACGGTCCCGTTCTTGCGGACCTCGGTGAGGCGGCGGGAGAGCCGGTGCGCCAGGTGGATCGGCAGCGGCATCAGCTCGGGGGTCTCGTCCGACGCGTAGCCGAACATCAGGCCCTGGTCGCCGGCGCCCTGCTTGTCGAGCTCGTCGCCCTCGCCCCTCCGGGAGGCACCCTCGACCCGCTTCTCGTACGCGGTGTCCACGCCCTGGGCGATGTCCGGGGACTGCGACCCGATGGACACCGACACGCCGCAGGAGGCGCCGTCGAAGCCCTTCTTCGAGGAGTCGTAGCCGATCTCCATGATCGCCTCGCGCACCAGCTGCGCGATCGGCGCGTACGCCGTGGTGGTGACCTCGCCGGCGATGTGGACCTGGCCGGTGGTGATCAGCGTCTCGACCGCCACCCGTGCCTGCGGGTCCTGGGCGAGGAGCGCGTCGAGGACGGTGTCGCTGATCCGGTCGGCGATCTTGTCGGGGTGTCCCTCGGTGACGGACTCCGAGGTGAACAGACGTCTGGTCGCGGTGCGGGTCATGTCAGGCAGCCTTCACAAGGTTCGTCTCGGCCTCGCGGGCGGCGCGCACCCCGAGGAGGGACCGGTACAGGAGCAGCGCGGCGACACCCGCGGTGGCGTAGAGCAGGCTCATGCCGACGGCGGGGACGAAGGCCCCGAGGGTGACGCACAGGGCCGCGACGAGCAGGCCGACGCGCGCGTTGAGGGCGTAGGCGGCCATGTACTTGGTGCGGGCCTCGGGGTCGATGAGGTCGGCCAGCAGGGCCTGGCGCACGGGGACGCTGGCGATCTCGCCGACGGTGAGCAGCACGGCGGCGGCGATCAGCACCCAGCCGGAGTTGCTGACGGCCCAGATCATGTAGCCGACGATGAAGACGGTGATCCCGCCGTACAGCCGGGTGCGTTCGTCGATCCGCCCGAGGAGGGTCTTGGCGGCGAGGATGAGGGCGACGACCAGGGCGGCGTTCACCGCGCGCAGGACGCCGAGGATCGCCGTGCCGTCGACGTCGAGGCCGAAGGACCCGACGTCGAGGAGGGTCTGGCGGGGGAACTCGTCGGCGAGCCGGACGGCGATGTAGTAGCCGATCTGCATCTCGACGGCCGCGATCAGCGCGGCGGCGGCCAGCTGCCGCAGGAAGACCCGGTCACGGGCGACGGCGAGATAGCCGCGGACCATCGCGGCCGGGCCGGACGCGCCCGCGGCACCGGTGGCGGGCGCGGTCTCGCTGATCCACCGCCACATCACCGTCGTGGTCAGCAGACAGAGCACGGCGGCGCCGGTCAGCAGCTGAAGGAAGTGCCCGTCGTACAGGAAGCCGCCGAGGAGCGCGCCGACGGTGAAGGCCAGGTTGATAGACCAGTAGTTGATCGTGTAGACGAGCGGGCGGTTCTCGGGGGTGGAGACGTCCACCATCATCGCGTCGGCCGCCGGGGTGGCCAGCTGTGAGCAGCAGGTGTTCAGCAGGAACAGTCCGAAGGTCGCGGGCCCCGAGCTCCACCAGGGTGAGTTGGCGAGGGCGAGGAGAGCGAAGGTGAGGGTGGCGCCGAGCTCGCCGGCCACCATGACCGGGCGTCTGCCGTGGACGTCGGCCAGGTGGCCGCCGAGGAAGTTGGCCACGATGCCCGCCGCCGCCACGCAGACCGTGAGGGCGCCCGCGACGGCGGCGCCGTACAGGGCCGCGAGGTGGATGACGAGCAGCGGCATCAGCATGATCGAGAGCAGCCGCTGGACGAAGCCGACGCCGAGGCGGAGGCGGATGTTGGGGTGCAGGGAGCGCAGGGTGAGGGCGGTCCGCGTGTCGTCCGTCGCCTTCCTCGGCTCCGGCGCGCTCATCGCAGACTCCGCGGCAGGCGGATCTCGTCGGCGAGCCGGCCGCCCTTGCCCCAGTGGTCGGGGTCCACGTCCCGGATGATCACGGTGACGGCTTCGTCGGGGCAGCCGGAGACGCGGGTGACGACATCGGTGATGCCGGCCACGAGGTCTCTGCGGCTCTCTCGGTCGTTGCCCTGCCACCAGTTGACGGTGATCACCGGCATGTCAGCGGTCCTTTTCTGCAGAAGACGGCGAAGAGCGCGGAATATGTTTCCGGGGTGCGGGCACAGGCGCGGCGGCTCGAGAATCTCCCGCCGTCGGCCGGTCGGCAAGCGGCGGTCGGAGAAGCGGCACGACTTGAACAAGTCATGGATTTTCCCGGTCCCTTTTTCCGTGGTCCCGGACATCGAGTTGGTGAAGTCGCGACGCAATTCCAGGAGGTCTTGCCGTCGATTTCCGGCCGTGGTGTGATCAGCGCCGTCCTGCCCGGCCGGTCCCGTCCGACCTCCGCCGGGTGTTCTCCCGTGACGGGACGGCCCGGTGCGTCCGATGCCCGCGCGGCCCCGCCCGTCACGGGAGCCCCGGACTCCCGACCCGCTCGGAAGGAATGCTGGTGTCCCTCTTCGACCTACGCAGGATCGGCGGCAGGATCGGCGCGGAGGTGAGGGGCGTCGACCTCTCCACCGAGCTGTCGGACGCCGTCTTCCGGCAGATCCACGACGCGTTCCTGGAGCACAAGGTCCTGTTCTTCCGTGACCAGGACATCACCGACGCCCACCAGCTCGCTTTCGCCGCGAGGTTCGGCCCGCTCACCGCCCCGCACCCGATGATGCGGACGATCGACGGCACCCCTCAGGTGATCCCGGTGGACGGGGAGGACCAGCGTGCCGATCACTGGCACACCGACGTCAGCTTCACCACCGCCCCGTCGCTGGGCACGAGCCTGCGCAGCGTGGTGCTGCCGCCCTACGGCGGGGACACGATGGTCGCGAACGCGGCCGCCGGGTACCGGGACCTGCCGGCGGAGCTGCGCGCGATAGCCGACGGGCTGTGGGCCGTGCACACCAATCACGCGGAGCAGCCGCGGCTCGGCACCGAGCGCGGGGAGAAGGTTCGGGAGGCTTTCCTGGCCCGCCGGTTCGAGGCCGCCCACCCGGTGGTGCGGGTGCATCCCGAGTCCGGTGAACCGAGCCTGTTCCTCGGCGGTTTCGCTCAGTGGCTGGTCGGGATGACCCCGCGCGAGTCGCGGCCGATCATCGACGTGCTGCAGTCGTACGTGCGACGCCCCGAGAACACCGCGCGGTGGTCCTGGCGCCCGGGTGACGTGCTGATCTTCGACAACCGCAGCACCCAGCACTACGCGGTCAACGACTACGACCGCCACCAGCGGGTGCTGCACCGGGTGTCCATCGACGGCGACGTGCCGGTCGGTCTCGACGGCAAGCGCAGCTACGCCCTGCGGGAGGGCGAGTGAGCACCGCGCCCGCCACCGCGCCCGCCGGCCCCGGCGACGCGCCCGTGTCCGCCGCCGGTCCCGCGGAATTCGCCGCGCGGCTGCGCCGCCGGGAGCCGCTGCTCGGCTACTGGATCGCCCTGGACAACCCGGCCGGGACCGAGCGGATCGCCGGTCTCGGCTACGACTACATCGGCGTCGACGGCCAGCACGGCGTGCTGCACCAGCCCGGCTGGCAGTCGGCGATGCTGGCGGTCGACGCCCGCGGCCGGTCCGCCGGGGTGATCCGGGTCCCGTCGCCCGACCCGGTCGCGATCGGCGTCGCCCTGGACACCGGGGCGCGCGCCGTGATCGTCCCCATGGTGGAGAGCGCCGAGCAGACCGAGACCGTGGTCCGGGCCTGCCGGCACCATCCGAAGGGCACCCGCAGCCTGGGCGGCCCGGTCCGGGCCGAGGTGCGGCTCGGGTCGGTGCCCGCCGAGATCGACGAGCAGGTCGCCTGCGTCGTGATGATCGAGACGGCGGCCGCGCTGGACGACCTGGAGGCCATCTGCGCGACCGAGGGGCTGGACGCGGTGTACGTCGGTCCCGCCGACCTGTCGGCGGCTCTCGGAGCGCGCTTCTTCGGCGACCCGGCCGCGGCGGACGCGTTGGAGGCGGCGCTGGTGCGGATCAAGGACGCGGCCCGGCGCAACGGCATCGCCTGCGGCATCCACGTCCTGGACGGCGAGAACGCCGCGAAGCGGCTCGCCGAGGGGTTCACCTTCGCCACCGTCTCCAGCGACATCACCCACCTTCAGCAGGCCGCCGCCGCGCATCTGGCCGCGGCCCGCGGCCTCGGCACGGCCTGACCACACGGCCGGAGAGGGGAAACCGTGACGACAGAGCTCAGCACGCGGGCGTCGGCCGGGTCGGTGGACGACCTGGTCGGGCGGACGCCGCTGCTCGACGTGCCGCTGCCCGGACTCGGCGCGTCGGTGCGGTTGCTGGCCAAACTGGAGATGGCCAACCCGCTGTCCAGCGTGAAGGACCGGGCCGCGCTGTTCATGATGCGGGCGGCCGAGGAGGCAGGGCTGCTGCCGCCGACCGGCGGCACCGTCATCGAGTGCTCGTCGGGCAGCACGGGCATCTCGCTGGCCGCGCTGTGCGCCCGGCGCGGTCACCGCTGCGTCATCGTGATGCCCGACAACGCCACCGAGGAACGCCGTCTGATCCTGCGCGAGCTGGGCGCCGAGGTGCACCTCGTGCCGGCCGGGGACGGGCTGCTGGCCGCCTGGGCGTACGCCGAGGAGCTGCAGCGGACCGTGCCCGGCTCGTGGGTGCCGCACCAGGACCGCAACCCGGCCAATCCGGCGGCGCACTACGCGACGACCGGGCCGGAGATCTGGCAGGCCCTCGGCGACCGCATCGACGTGCTGGTGTGCGGGGTCGGCACCGGCGGCACCCTCACCGGCACCGCCCGCTATCTGAAGGAACGCACCGCGCTGCACGTGGTGGCCGTCGAGCCGGCCCGCAGCGCCGTGCTGTCCGGCAAGGAGGCCGGGCCGCACGGCATTCCCGGCATCGGCGCCGGATACGTCTCCGAGATCACCGACCTGTCCCTGGTGGACGAGGTCGTCGCCGTCACCGACGAGGCGGCCGCGGCGACCACCCGGGAGGTCACCCGCGCCACCGGCGTGCCCGTCGGCGTCTCCTCCGGGGCCGCCGCCTGGGCCGCCCGTACCGTGACCGCCCGCTCCCGCTGGGCGGGCGCGACGGTCGTCACCGTCTTCCCCGACAGCGGGGAGCGCTACCTGTCGACGGCCCGCTGATCCGTCGTCTCCTCACGAAAGACAGGCAGACATGTGCCGGATCTTCGGTTACTTCAACGCGACGGCGACGCCGCACGAGATGCGCGCCGTCGCCGCCCTCCAGCGGCACGGCGGCCCGGACGCCACCCGGACCGCGCGGGCCCCCGGCTGGGGCCTCGGCAGCAACCGGCTCGCCGTCGTCGACCTGGACGGCGGGGAGCAGCCGTACGGCCGGGGCGGCCGGGTGCGGGTCGTGTTCAACGGCGAGATCTACAACCACGAGGAGCTGCGGGCCCGCCTGGTGGCGCGCGGCCACGACGTCCCCGACCGCTGTGACGGCTCGGTGCTGCCGGCGCTGTACCTGGAGTACGGCGAGGAGTTCACCGACCACCTCGACGGCATGTACGCGCTGGCGCTGGTCGACGAACGCGGCCCGGTGCCGCGGCTGCTGCTGGCCACCGACCACATCGGGATGAAGCCGCTGTACCTGCGCTGGGACGCGGCGGAGCGTTCCCTGCGCTTCTCCTCCGAACTGCCCGCGCTGTTGGGCTTCGGCGGGATCGGCGCCCGGGTGCGGGAGTCGGCGCTCGACGCGTACCTGGCGACCAGGACGCCGTTCGGCACGCGGACCGTGTACGAGGACGTGGACGTCCTGGCGCCGGGCACCACCTGGGTGTGCGAGCTCGGCGGCACCCCCCGGGTGCGTCGGCGGCCCGCCGACGCGGCCGGGGGGCCGGTCCCGGACGGCTTCACCGCGGCCCGGCGGGTGCGCAGGACGCTGCGCACGGAGGTGGGCCGGCTGCTCGTCGCCGACGTGCCGGTGGCCCTGATCACCTCCGGTGGTCTGGACTCGAGCCTGGTGACGGCGCTCGCCGCCGAGCGGGGGCCGGTGGACACCTTCAACATCGCCTACCGGGGGGCGTGGCCGTTCGACGAGCGGCACTTCGCGCGGGAGGTCGCCGAGCGGGCCGGAGCGGCACACCACCAGGTGGAGATCGACCCGGCGGACTTCCCCGCGCTCCTGCGGGACACCGTGTGGCACCTGGGCCAGCCGAACGCCGACCCGATCGCGCTGAGCACGTACGCGCTGTTCCGGGCGGTGCGCGAGGCCGGATTCACGGTGGCGCTGACCGGTGACGCCGCCGACGAGGTGTTCGGCGGGTACGAGCGGATGCGGGTGGCGGCCGAGCGGTCCGCGGCGGGCGAGGAGTGGTCGGCGGGGTATCTGGACGCGTTGTCCGCCGCCCCGGCCGCGCTGCGGGCGCGCCTGTACACCGCCGACTACCGGGCCCACGTCGCGGCCGATCCGGCGCTGCCCGCCGCTGTCCTGGCCGACCTGCTGCACGGCCCCGGCACGGTCCTGGACCGGATCACCCGGTTCGAACTGGAGCAGCGGCTGCCCGCCTACCACCTGCGCCGGGTCGACCACCTGAGCATGGCTTCCTCGGTGGAGGCACGGGTGCCGTTCTGCCAGCGGTCGGTGGTCGCGCTCGGCTCGGCGCTCGCGGACCACCAGCGGATCCAGGGCGGACAGGTCAAGCGGACGCTGTACGCGGCGGCGGCGGGGCTGCTGCCGGAACGCGTCCTCGGCCGTCCGAAGCAGCCGTTCACGCTGCCGGTGACGGCGATGCTGCGGCCGGGCACCTCGCTGTGGGAGCTCGCCCGGGACCTGCTGGCGGCCGGCCGGCTCGGGGAGCGCGGCCAGGTGGACGGCGCGGCGGTCGATGCGCTCTTCACGGCGCAGGCCGAGCGGCCGGACGACGGCGCCGCGCTCGCGCTGTGGGCGCTGCTCGCCTACGAGGTGTGGCACGAGCAGTTCCGCCGTCCGGTGGCCCTCCCCGGGATCGCGCCGGTGGCGTCGGACGGGCCGCGGACGCTGGCGGTGGCGGCGTGATCGGCCATCTCGCGTACGCGGCGGGCAGTCCCTGCCCGACTTTCGTGCTGGACGCCGGACGGCTGCCGCGGGACGACGAGGCGCTGCTCGCGCACCTCGCCGAGGCCCGCCGCTACCTGGTGTCGGCGGGCGGCGCGCATGTGCTGAAGATCGCGCTGGTGGAGCCGTCCGCACACCCCATGTTCGATCTGGACTACCGGTTCGTGCAGGCGCTGCCCGGTGCCCCCGACCGGTTCGACCTGCGGGGTTCGTGCGGTCATTCGATCCTGTCGGCGGTGGTGGCCGCGGCCCGTTCGGGAATGCTGCCGCGGCTGGTGCCGGGGGGGCGGATCCGTGTCCAGGTGCTCAACAACGGCGACAGCGTGGTGTGCGAGGTCGACCGGGTGGAGCGGGACGGGGCCGCTTTCACGGTCACCTTCGTGCAGTCGGCGCCGGTGCCGTTCGGTGAGCTGCTGCCCGCCGGGGCGCCCCGTACACCGCTGGTGGCGGGCACCGACCGGACCGAGGTGTCGCTGGTCGCGAGCGCCAACGCGTACGCCTTCGTGGACGCCCGCGACCTCGGGGTGCCCGACCAGGCGGCGCTGTTCGGTGCGGGCGACGGACTCCTCGGCCGGCTGGAGGCGTTGCGGGAGGCCGCGGCCGACCGGCTGGGCTGGCCGACCGACGGGGCCTTCCCGAAGATCGCGGCGGTGCTGCCCGCCGAGGACGGCGGGATCGCGGCCCGGGCCGTGACGGTGCCGGGGTGGCACCCGTCGATCGCGCTGACCGGGGTGGTGTGCCTGGGGACGGCCGTACGGATCCCGGGCACCGTGCCGTGGCGGATCGCCCGCGAGAACGGGGCCGACACCGGGCTGCTGGAGATCGCGACGACGGGGGGCCGGACGGCCGTCACGGCGGTCACGGCGGCACCCGGCGCGGCCGACGGCGAGGGCGCCCTGCTGTGGGCGACCGTCGCACGCAAGAGCGTCACCTTCCAGGGTTCGTTCGTCCTGACGCCCCTGAGCCATCTGCAATTCGAGGAGGTCGCCCAATGCCTGGCGTTGTCGGGGGCGGCATGAGACCGCTGTTGACGGCCGAGCTGCGCGCCCGGTTGTCCGAATCCGCCGACACGGCCGATCCGGCGGGTGAGCCGGACCGTCAGGTGCTGGCCCTGCTGCGTGCGAGCGGTCTGCTCGGCACGGCCGTGCCGGTCCGGCACGGTGGTGCGGGCGGCGACGCGGCGGCGGTCAACCGGGTCGTCGCGGAGATCGCCGCCGTCAATCCGTCGGTGGCGATCGTCGCGTTCCAGCATTTCGCCGTGAGCGCCAGGATCGCCGAGTGGGGCACCGAGGAGCAGCGGGAGCGCTGGCTTCCGGGGCTCGCCGACGGAAGCGTGCTGGCCGCCTCGGCCTGGAGCGAGACGGGCGCGGGGGCGGCGAAGCGGAACCTGTCGAGCACCGGGACGCGGCTCGCCGACGGGCGGTGGCGACTGGACGGCTCGAAGGCGTTCGCGACCGGCGCCGGGGTGGCCGACGTCTATCTGGTGCTGGTGCGGACGGCCGCCGAGGCGCCGTCGGCGGTACCGGACGGGTACGGATCGGACGGGCAGACCTTCTTCCTGGTCGGTGCGGACACCCCGGGCGTGGTCCCGGAACTCGGTTTCGGGCTCGCCGGGATGCGCGGTTCGGCGACCGGTCTGGTCGCGCTGGACGACTGCGTGGTCCCGGACGCCGACCGGCTCGGGCCGGCCGGTGGGGCCGCCTCGGTGATCGCGGGAGTGCGGGAGTCGGGCGCCAGCCTGGGCGCGGTGTCGGTGGGCATCGCCCAGGGCGCGTTCGACCTGGCCGTACAGCACGCGGAACACCACGGGCTGCTCGCGCTGCCGACCGTGCGGCACCGGCTGGTGGAACTGGCGACCCGGCTCGAGGCGGCACGGTCCGTGGTGGACCGGGCGGGGGCGCGGACCTCGGCCGATCCGGGTCTGACGACGCTGCACAGCAAGCTGCACGCGAGCGTGGCGGCCGAGGAGATGTGCCTCGACGTGGCGCGGATGCTCGGCTCGGCCGGGTACCGCGACGGGGCGCGGATCGCGCGGCTCCTGGCCGACGCGCGGGGCATCGCGTTCATGGGTCCGACCAACGACCTGTGCCGGGACCTGGTGGCGGCGTCGTGGACGGGCTGAGCGCGGTGCCCGACCTCGTGGTCAGCGGTCGCCGGCTGGTGACGCCGGACGGGGTGCGTGCGGGTCACGTGCTGATCGCCGACGGGCGGATCACCGCCGTGACCGGCGCCGACACCGCGCCGGCGCACGTCGAGCGGATCGACGCGGGCGACCACTACGTGCTGCCGGGCCTCATCGACTCCCACGTGCACTTCCGCACGCCGGGTCTGACGTACAAG
The DNA here is from genome assembly GCF_043084305.1 of Streptomyces sp. NPDC014656. NCBI lineage: Bacteria > Bacillati > Actinomycetota > Actinomycetes > Kitasatosporales > Streptomycetaceae > Streptomyces > Streptomyces sp. NPDC014656. The sequence goes on along the minus strand of NZ_JBIBZN010000020.1, from coordinate 98,296 downwards.
GAGGACTGGGAGCACGGCAGCCGGGCGGCGGTCCGCGGCGGTGTCACCACCGTGATGGACATGCCGAACACGGTGCCGCCGACGCTCGACCCGGCCGCGGTGGCGGAGAAGGCCCGGCTGGTGGCGGGCCGTTCGCTGGTGGACCTGCGTTTCCACATCGGGCTCGACCCGGCCAGGCCCGAGCTGCTGGCGGAGCTCGATCCGGCGGTGGCGACGAGCGCGAAGGTGTTCATGGCGGGCCACCACACGGCGCCGACGGTGGTGCGCGACCCGGTGGTGCTGGAGCGGGCGTTCGCCGCCGCGGCCGAGGGCGGGGTCCAGCTGGTCCTGCACGCCGAGGACGACGGCCTGTTCGCGCTGCTCGACGCCTGGTGGGGCGATCCGGGCAGCTATCTGGAGTACGAGCGGCGCCGTCCGCGCACCGGCGGCATCGTCGCCGTCGCCAAGGTCATCGAACTGGCCCGGCGGTACGGCACCGCCGCGCACATCCTGCACCTGTCGAGCGTCGAGGAGGCCGACCTGGTGTGCGCGGCGCGGGCCGCCGGACATCCGGTGACCTTCGAGGTCACCGGCCACCACCTGTCGTTCACCGACCAGGACACCCGCAGGCTGGGGGCACGCACCCGGCTCTCGCCCTCGATCCGCGGCCAGCTGGACCAGGACCGGCTGTGGCGGGCGCTGGTCGAGGGACAGGCCGCGACGCTGGGCAGCGACCACGCGCCGCACACCGTCGAGGACAAGACCCGCTCGGTCGCCGACTCGCCGCCGGGGCTTCCCGGCGTGCAGGAGCTGGCGGTCGCCGTGTGGACGGGAATGCGCCGCCGCCGTCCCGACGAGGATCCGGACGTGGCGGTGACCCGCCTGGTGCGGCACCTGTCGCAACTGCCCGCCGAGTTGTTCCGGCTGCCGGGCAAGGGGCGGATCGCGCCGGGCGCCGACGCCGACCTGGTGGTCTTCGCGCCGGACACGCCGTGGATGCTCTCGGCCCACGACGTGGAGAGCAAGTGCGGCTGGTCGGCCTACGAGGGCTGGACGTTCACCGGCCGGGTCGAACGCACCCTGCGGGCCGGGCGGACCGTGTGGGACGCCGCGTCGGGGACGTTCGGCGCGTACGACGGCCGGCTGCTCGGGGCGGCGCCGGTCTTCGGGGACACGGGCCTCGGAGACACGGGCCTGGGAGACACGGGCTCGCGGTCCGCGACGGACTGGGACACGACACCGACGGCGGCGTTCGCCGCACGGGAGGGATGACATGACCAGAAAACGGTCCGTGGTGGTGGCGGGCGGCGGGATCGGAGGACTCGCGGCCGCCGTGGGCATGGCCGCGCGCGGCCTCGACGTGACCGTCGTCGAACGGGCGGGACGGATCGGTGCCAAGGGCTCGGGGCTCGTCCTGTACCCGAACGGGGTGCGCGCGATCGACGCGCTGAGCGGACGTCTCGGGGCCCGGATCCGCGACGTCGGTCACGTCACCCGGCGCGACGAGGTGCGGATCGTGATGGAGGCGGACGGCACGGTGCTCGCCGAGGAGCAGGTCGGCACGTCCACGGCCGCGCTGGGCGCCCCGCAGATCCCGGTGCTGCGCAGCGCGTTGCACCGGGCCCTGCTCGACGAGGCGCTCTCCGCCGGGGCCGCCGTCCGCCTCGCCACCGCGGTGACGGACTACATCACCGGGCCCGACCAGGTCACCGTCGTCCTCTCGGACGGGCACACCATCGACTGCGACGCGCTGATCGGCGCCGACGGCATCCATTCGGCGGTCCGGGCCCAGATGCTGGGCGACGGGCCGCCGCACTACCGCGGTTACACCTCGGTGCGCGGCCGGACCAGCGGCTCGGCGCTCGGAGCGCGCGGGCACGTGGTCAACGGCCGGGGCATCCAGCTGTTCGTCGCCCCGGTGGGCGGCGACACCCTGTACTGGACCGCCAAGATCACCGCGCCGCCGGGGGTGTGGCCCGCGCTGGGACCGGACGGGGCGCGGGCGGCGCTGCTGGAGGCCATGGACGGCTGGCACCCTCCGGTCGTCGACCTGGTGCGCGAGGCCGTTCCCGAGGACGTCGTCGTCACCGACATCCATGACCGCGACCCGGTCGACGGCTGGGTCGACGGCCGGGTGGCGCTGCTCGGCGATGCCGCCCATCCGATGGTCCCGGCCCTCGGCCAGGGCGCCAACATGGCCCTCGAGGACGCGCTGGTGCTGGCCGAGGCGCTGGCCTCGGACGCCGAGGTGCCCGACGCGCTCGCCGGCTACGCCCGCGAGCGCGCGCCGCGCGCCGGGGCCGTCGTCCTCGCCTCCCGCCGTCAGGGCTCCCTCGACCAGGGCGCCGACCGGGCGGCCGAAGAACGCCGCAACGCCCACGTCCGTTCCGCCGGCCGCAAGGACGTGGCACTCACCGACGTCCTGGGCTGGCGGCCCGGCGACCGGGGTCCCGAACGGCCCGCCGGGCCGGCCTCTTTGATGACCACCCTCCGTCCGAAGAAAGGTCCCTCCGCCATGCCGGCACCGCACATCGTCCTGATCAGCGGATCGCTGCGCCAGGGATCCACCTGTGACCGGGTGGCCGACTGGTGCGCGGAGCGCTGCGCCGAGCAGGGCGCCTCCGCGCGGGTGTTCACCGGCGCGGAGATCGACTTTCCGGCGTACCGGCCGGGGCTCGGCACCTCGCACGCGGCGGTGGCCGGGTTCCTCGACGAGCTGCGGGCCGCCGACGGGGTCGTCCTGGTGTCGCCGACGTACCACGCCACCGTCTCGGGGCTGCTGAAGAACGCCCTCGACTACGTCAACGACATCGGCGGCCCGGTGCCGTACCTGGAGGGGCGGCCGATCGGCACGGTCGCGGTCGGCGCGGCGGCGCAGGGCGCGGTCTCGACGCTGACGACGCTGCGCACCATCGGGCACGCGCTGCGGGGCTGGCCGACGCCGGTGGGGGTGGCCGTCGACCGGGTGCCGGCGGCCGACACCACCGGTGGGGAGCCCGCGCCGGACACGGCGCGGCTGCTGCAGATGGTGTCCCAGGTGGTGTGGCTGGGCAGCGCGCGGGCCGCCGAACGGAAGACGGTCCTGGGGGCCGTCGCCTGAGTTCGGCGGGCGGGCCGGGACCTTTCCGGGCGGGAACCGCCCGGGAGCGGCGAGGAAGCCGCGGAGAAGCGCAGAGAAGCGCAGAGAGAAGGAGTGGATCGATGTCGTCGTCCCCCGAGTCCGTCGTGTCCGGCGGGTTCCACCCGTGTCCCGCCCCGCTCGGGCCGGTCTGGCGTGACGCCAACGTCCGGTCGGGGCCGTCCCTGGACAGCCCCGTGATCCGGCTGCTGCTGCCGGACGCGGCCGTCGGCTACGAGGCCGAGGGCTGGTCGCCCGGTGACGAGGTGGTGGAGGACCAGCACCGGGACGGGGTGATCACGAGCGCGATCTGGTTCCGGCTCGCGATCGGTGGCTGGTCCAGCGCGGTCAACTTCGAGCCGGAGACGGTCGCGGGGGTCCTGGCCGCCGCCGCACCCTCCCCGAGCGGGAGCCAGGCTCCCTGACGGGGAGTCGGGTGCGGCGGCGCCGCGGACCGCGCGACGTCGTCAGCCGGCCGGTGCTCAGGCGAAGGTGATGCGCTGGCCGCCGCCGACGCCCTGGGAGTCGCCGAGGCCGACCTGGCAGGCGGTGGCACCGCAGTCGACCGTGCCGGACGGGGTGCCCTCGGCGCCCTTCACGGCCTGGAAGACCTTGTGCACGGTGAACTGGGTGCTGAGGTTGCCCTGGGCGTCCGCGGTGATGTCGACCACGGTCGACGGGTCACAGCCGTAGTCGCCGGAGGCGACGATCTCGCACTGGGCGACGTGGTAGACGGAGCCCGGGGTCAGGCCGGTGCCCTTGACGGTCACCGTGGCGCCGTCCGCGAGGCCGCTGGCCGGGGACACCGAGACCACCGGGGCCGCGGCCATCGCGGCGGGCTGGAAGGCGACGGCCAGGCCGGTGGCGAGGGCGGCGGTGGCGCCGACGCGAGCGATGAGGCCGAGCGTGTTCTTGACGGTCATGCGAGAACTCCAGGATGTGAAGGGGGAAGCGGCCGCTCCTCTTCCGGCGGCCATCAACGAATTTAGCGATCTTGACGGGCCCTCACATCTTCGAGGTTGCTTCATAAAACTCACTCGAAACGGAACATAACCGGGCTATACGGCTACGCGGCGGCGGCCGTCGTGCCGGAAGCCCAGGCGCGCAACCGCGCCCGGTCGGACTTTCCGCTTCCGGTCCGCGGCAGCCGCGCCACCACGCGGACCGCCCGCGGGCGGGCGTGCGGAGGGAGCGCGCGACGGCACGCCTCGGCGACCCGGGCGGCCACCGTCCGGTGGTCAGGATCCGCGCTCTCCACGAACGCCCAGACGGTGTCGCCCCGGTCGCCGCCGCCCCGGACGCCCACGACCGCGGCGTCCACGACCCCGGCCGCGGCCCGTACCGCGTCCTCGACGACCGTGGGGGCCACGGTCTCGCCGTGCACCACGAGCACTTCCTTGATCCGGCCGCGGACCGTGAGCCAGCCGTCGGCCGTGACCGCGCCGGTGTCGCCGGTGCGCAGCCAGCCGTCGGCGGTGAACGGGGTGCGGTCGAGGCCGCCGGTGGCCGGGTCGAGGTAGCCGAGCATCAGGCTCGGGCTCGCCACCTGGATCTCCCGGTCGGGACCGCCGAGCCGGGCCCCGACGCCGTCGAGGAGCCGCCCGACGGTGCCGGGGCGCAGGTCGCCCGGGGCGTTCAGGGCGACGTTCGGGCCGGCCTCGCTCAGGCCGTAGCCGTCGTGCAGGGGCGCCCCGGTGACGGCGAGGAAGTCGGCGTACAGGGCAGGTGTCAGCACGTCGCCGCCGCAGCCGCGGATGCGCAGGCCGGCGAGCAGCAGGGCCGCCTCCGGGTCTCGGGCGGCCTCGGCGGCGAGCATCCGGTACATGGTGGGCACCCCGTCCAGCGAGGTGATGCCCTCGGTCGCGAGCCGGGTCAGGGTGGTACGCAGGTGGAAGCCCGACTCCGCGTACAGGTGGGCGCCGGTGGCCCGCCACACCCGCAGCACGCTGTAGCCGTAGGCGTGCCGTAGCGGCAGCGGGAGCAGCAGCCGGTCGGCGTCGGTGACCCGCATCCGGGCGGCGGTGGCCCGCCCCTGGTGGACGAGGGCGGCGGCGGGGACGGCGACCGCCTTGGGGTCGCCCGAGCTGCCCGAGGTCCAGAAGACGGCGGCGACCGGCTCGGGGACGTCGAGCGGCCGGGCGGCCCCGGCGACGACGACGGGCACCCCCGAGCCGGTGACGTGGATCCGGGCCGCCGGGGCGATGTGCCGGGCCGGGGCCGTGCCGTCGAGCAGCAGCGGGGCCCCGACCCTCTCGGCGGCGAGCGCGGCGACGACCGCGGCGAGCGGATGGTCGCAGGCGAGCGCGACCGCCCGCCCGGGCCCCGCCCCGGCGGCGGCGAGCCCCCGGGCGGCCCCGTCGACCAGCCGGGCGAGCCGGGCGGCGGGGACGGCTTCGCCGTCGACGGTCAGGCGGGGGGCGGGACGGGAGGCCGGGCGCGGGGCGGGGCGGTCGGAGTGGTCGGCCGGGCCGGGGATCCGGGCGACCGGCCGGCCGGTGGTCGCGGTGGGGGAGCCGCCGGAGACCGGAGCGGGGGCTGCGGCGCCGGCCGGGCCGGGGAGCGGGTGGGTCCGGGGGCGGGGGCTCATGCCGCCGCTCCGGACGACGGGGGCCCGGGAGTCTCGGGGTCGGCGAAGAGCCGGCGTACGCCCACGGGGACGTCGGCGTCGTGGACGGGAACCGTGATGACGGTGGTCCGGCCCTCGGTGTGCGCCTCGGCCGCGGCGGCGAGCGCGGCGGTGAGCTCCGCCGGCGTCGTGCAGCGCACCGCGTCGCCGCCGAGGGCGCGGACGGCGGCGTCGGCGTGGGAGGGGGCGGTGAAGCGGGTGAGGGCGTCGGGGGCCCGCTCCTCGCCGCGGACGAACCGGGGCCAGCCGTAGCCTCGGTTGTCCAGGACGAGGACGGTGAGGCCGAGCTTCAGCTCGACCGCGGTGGGCAGCGCGGCGAGCCCCATCTCGAACGCGCCGTCGCCGCACACCAGGACCGTCCTGCGGGCCGGATCGGCGACGGCCGCGCCGACGGCGGCCGGGAGCCCGAAGCCGACCATGGTCTGCTCGCCGGGCGTGACGACCCGGGCCCCGTCGCCGACGGACACCACCGGCCAGTGGTAGCCCCACATGTCGTGCAGCCCGTTCTCCTGGACGAGGGTGGCGTCGCGGCCCACCGACTCCTGGAGCAGCCGCAGCGCCTCGGGCACGGTCAGGCCGGGCCCGTCCGCGCCGGCGGGCACGTTGCGGGCGCGCGTCTTCGCCCGTACGGCGGCGATCTCGGCCCTGCGGGCGGCCAGGGCGGGTGCCTCCGGGTTCTGCGCCCGAAGGGCGTCGGCGAGCTGGCCCGCGACCACGGCGGCGTCGCCGAGCAGGGCGGCCTCGGGTTCCAGGGCGGCCAGGAACACGGCCGGGTCCACGTCGACGTGGACGAGCGTCTTGTCGTCGAGCCCGTCCCAGCCCATCCGGGCGGTCTCCTCCAGGCGGGATCCGATCGCGAGGACGACATCGGCCTCGGCGAGCAGCCGGTCCGCCGGTGGCGTGGCGTAGAGGCCCACCAGGCCGCAGGCGAGCGGGTGTTCCTCGTCGAGGACCCCCCGTCCGGCGGCGGTGGTGAAGACCGGCGCGCCGAGCAGTTCGGCGAGGCGCCGCACGGCGGCTCCCGCGCCCGCGGGCTTGCAGCCGCCGCCCACGACGACGACGGGGAGGCGCGCGGCGGCGAGCAGCGCGGCGGCGCGGCGGACCTCCTCCGCGTCGGCGGCGAAGCGCAGGCGGCGCACCGGCGGAGCGGGGCGGCGCTCGGGCGCCGGGGCGCGCAGCACCTCGTCGGCGATCTCGACCAGGACCACGCCGGGGGCGCCGTTGACGGCGAGGTGGACGGCGCGGCGCAACGCCCAGGTCAGCTGACGGGGGTCCTCCACCAGAAAGGTCCACTTGGCCAGCGGGGCGGCCATGGCGGCCTGGTCGGTGTGCTGGAAGGCGCCCCGGCCCATGCCGAGCGCGGGTACGCGGGTGGTGACGACGACGACCGGGGCGCCCAGCGAACCCGCTTCGAGCAGGCCGGTGAGGGCGTTGGCGAAGCTCGGGCCGGAGTTGACGGCGAGGACGGCGGGCCGTCCGGAGACGGCGGCGTGGCCGATCGCGGCGCAGGCGCCCGCGCGCTGGTCGCGGACCCCGACGACGCGCAGCCCGGGCACGGCCCTGGCGGCGTCCATCAGACCGGGCTCGTCGGACGGCAGGCCGACGACGAGGTCGCATCCGGCGTCCGCGAGGGTCCCGGCGACGACGTGCCAGGGATGGTCCTCGGTGGTCACGCTCACGGGGCAGCTCCTCATCGGTTCGGTGGAACGGGGGCACGCGTACGGGGGCGCGGGCACGGGTACGGGGACGCCGCGACGGCCGGAAGCGCGGGCGGTCAGGGCCCTGTGCGGATCCGGGACCCGGGACCGGCACCGGGGCCGGCGGGCGGACCCGCCTCGGCGGACAGCAGCAGGGGGCGGCCGGTCACGGTGCCGTGGCGGCGGACGTTCCCGGCCAGCGGGCCGTAGCCGCCGAAGGGGCGGTTGCCGTCCTCGACGTCGAAGGTGACGCGCTCCTCGCAGACCACGCTGGTCGCGACGCGCGACCTCCCGGCGAAGGCCGGTTCACCGAACACCGAGACGTACATGCCGCGGACGGTCTCCTCGGCGGAGTTCAGCCAGCGGGCGACCTGGCCGGGCTCGTCGTACGCCATGGTGAGGACGACGGGCGAGAAGAACTCCGGCGGGTGGAGGTCCTCCTGCCACGGCAGGTGCAGCAGCGTCGGCTCGACGGTGTGCCGGGCGAGGTCGGTCCGGCCGCCGCGGACGGTGAACTCGCGGTGCGCGTCGAGGAAGGCGGCGGCGTCCTCGACGGCGTCCGGGTAGACCAGCGGGGCGACCCGGGTGGCGGGGTCGCGCCGGTCGCCGACCCGGATGCCGGCCAGCGCGTCGGCGATCCGCGGCACCAGCGCGCGGACCTGTGAGCGGTGGACGAGGACGAGGTCGGTGCACAGGCAGTCCTGGCCCGAGTTGTACAGCCGGGCGTCGAGCACGGCGCGGCACGCGGCGTCGGGGTCGGCGTCGGGTCCGACGACCACCGGATTGGGCCCGGAGCCGAAGGAGAGCAGCAGGGTCCCGGCCGGCAGCCGGGCGGCGACGGCCGCCCCGTTCTCCGGGCGGCCGGTGAAGACGACGGCGTCGGAGCGGGCGCAGTCGGCGAGGAACTCCCGCTGGGTGCAGGGGGTCATGACGATCCGTCCGGCGCCGAGCCGGCGCAGTGGCGGGCCGAGGATCTCGTGGACGGCGAGCGCGGCGCGGGCGACCCGGGCCGAGGGGCGCAGCCGGATCTCGTCCGTGTAGAGCGAGGGGACGACGCCGAACAGCACGTAGGAGTAGAGCAGGTTGTTCGACGGGAGGAAGGTGGCGAGGCGGGCGAGCCGCCGGGGGGAATTGCGGAGCAGTTCCCAGGGGGCGCCCGCCAGCGCCCTCACGGAGCGCAGAATTTCGTCGGCGGCTGCCTGGGCGGTGGCGATTTCGGTGAGCACCGTGAGCAATTCGGCGCGGTTCCGCAGAAGAACGTCGACGATTTTCGGAACGACGTCACCCGCAGCGGCATGAACCGGCTCCGGGGAATCCGCCGTTCGACCGTGGTGCTGCGGAGCGAGTGTGTCCACGCTCGCCTCGATGACGCCGCCGTACATGCGACCACCCCTTCGCACCCGCTCTGGCCTTAGGGTTTGCTCGCCGAAGCGTCTCGCGGGCGGCTGGGCCGGCGCATCTCGGTTCGTGCTGCGTTCAGCCGTGTTCAATCGCGGAGAGGGGCACCAAGCATTCTCGGAGAAGGACGTCACACCTTTGGCAAGTAGCATCTCGGACTACGCCGGGACCCCCCCGTACCGGCGCCGGAATCCGGTCCGCCAGAGACGAGGAGGAGTGCTGTGAATACCAGAGAATTCCGTTCCACAGCATTCCTTTCACTGTCGGTACCGGATTCCGGGACCCGCCCGGCGGCGGACCGCAGCCGACAGCGGCCCGCCACGGGCTCCCCGAGGCTCCGGCCCGACCGCCGGACCCGATTCCCCAAGGACGGGAGGCACCGATGACCCCGCACGGGCAGCTCACCGTCAGACGCCCGGCCGACGTCCCGCCGGACAGCCTGGTCCGCCTGATGCGCACGTACGAGAAGAACCTCACCGGCGCGGCCACGTACACCCGTGAGGACGCCCTTCGGGCTGCCGGGCCCCCCGGCTACGAGGAGAACAGCTGGTGCCTGACCGGCCCCGGCGACGAAGTGATCGCCTGGGCGGCGCTGACCCCGCGCGGCGACGAGCTCGACGCGGTGCTGACCGCGCTGCCCGGCCGGCACGGCGTGAGCGCGGCCCGCACCTTGCTGTGCCTGCTGCTGGACCGGGCCGACGCGCTCGCGCTGGAGGACGGCAGGCCGTACTCCGTCACCGTCGGCGGCGTGCTGCGGGGCGACGAGGTGGTCCCGGTGGTGCTGAAGGAGGCGGGTTTCGTCCGCGGCGCCACGACCGGCCAGTACGACATCGACCTGACGGCGGACGCGCTGCCGATGGTGCTGCCCGACGGCGGTGCGGTGCGCGCGGCCGACCTCGACGACCCCGGCGAGCTCGCGGCCCTGCACGCACTGCATCGGCGCTGCTCTTCCAAGGGCCCCAAGACCGGGGACGCGGCGGTCTACGCCGCGGCACTGCGCCGGTCGCGGGACGACGGCGGAGCGGCGCTGCTCCTCGAGGTGTCCGGCCGGCCGGCCGGCCACGTCCTGACGCACGGAGCCGGGCACGAGGGCCGGGTCCTGGAGGTCGCGGTCGCCCCGGCCTTCCGCGGGCTCGGCATCGGACTCGCCCTGCTGACCGCCGGGTTCGCCGAACTGCGTGCCCGTGGCGCCGTACGCGCCCTGGCCACGCTGGAGACGGGCGACGTGCACAGGGCCGAGGCGTTCGTGCCCGTCTTCGCCGTGACGGGCGCACGGTCCCTCACCCGTTTCCGGCTGGGCCCCGCCTGACCCGCTCGGGCTCCGGTGGCCGCCCCCGCGGCCTCCGGACGCCTCACCACCGCGAGGACGCACTCCCGACCGAGTCCGTCCCGATGTCTGACACGACGATACCGACCCGCCCCCGCGCCGGAAGACGTCCGCCGGGACTCGGCGCTTCTTCGTGAAGTCGCCGCCCCGCCGGACGGCGACGGCCCCGTGCCGAGTCACCGACCAGGCCCAGAACGGAGCCCCCGACATGACCCCCACCGGCGCATCCAAGCGGCTGCTCATGGTGATGCCCTACAGCCAGTTCGTCCGCAAGGCCGCCGAGGCGGGCTTCGAGGTCTGGGCGATCTGGGACCCCTCGCTGCGCGAGCGGCAGTACCTCGACGAGGTCGCCGAGCACGCTCAGGAGCTGCTGCTCACCGACTTCTCCGACGAGGAGGGGCTGCGCACCCTGATCGCCGCGACGGTCCGCGCGCACGGCATCGGCCACGTGCTGCACCTCGGCGCGGAGGAGTCGATGCCCCCGGCCTACGCCGAGGCCGAGGCGCTCGGCGTCTCACCCAACCCGGCGGCCGCGATCGGGGTGCTCAACGACAAGGCGGCGATGCGCGGACTGCTCGCCGAGCACGGTCTCTCGGCGGTGCGCTCCGTCTCCGTCGCGACCGCCGGCGAGGTGTCCGGCGCGCTGGCCGGGCTGCCGCTGCCCGTGGTGGTGAAGCCCGCCCGTGCCTCCGGCAGCCGGGGCGTCGCGCTGATCCGCGACGCGGCCGACCTCGACGAGTGGACGGAGCGGGTCACCGCGGCCGGGCTGCCCGGGCCGTACCTGATCGAGGAGTACCTGCGGGGCCCTGAGTTCAGCGTGGAGACCCTCTCCGCCGACGGGGTGCACCACGTCATCGGCATCACCGCCAAGCACACCACGGGCGCGCCGTACTTCGTGGAGACCTCGCACGTGCACCCGGCGCCGCTGGCCGACGCCGAGCGGGCCGCGATCCACGCGGTCGTCATCGGCCTGCTCGACCTGGCCGGCTACCGCTTCGGCCCGGCGCACACCGAGGTCATCCTCACCGACCGGGGGCCGCGCGTCGTCGAGTCGCAGACCCGGCTGGGCGGCGACCGCATTCCGCTGCTCATCGAGACCGCCTCCGACTACGACATCGAGGCCGCGATCTTCCGGACGCTGGCCGGTGAGCCGGTGGAGCCGCCGCGGCCGAAGCACACCGCGTCCGTCGGCTTCTTCCTGCTGCCCGCCGGGGAGCTGCGGTCGGTGACCGGACTCGACGCGATCCGGGCCCTGCCCTACGTCCAGACGCTGCACTTCCCCCACTCCGCCGGGGACGACCTGCCGCCCACCACCAACTCGTTCACGCGCCACGGCTATGTCGTCGTCGACGCCGAATCGCCCGCCGAGGCCGCCGACCGGATCGCCCGGGTCCGCGGGCTGCTGCGCGTCGACGTCCGCGAGACCGCCCTGGCCGCCCCGAAGGGAACCCACCGATGAGCACCATCGAGCGCACAGCCCCCGCCCCCGCCCCCTCCCCCGCCCCGGCCCCGGCCGCGCCGACCGGCCGGAAGACCGTGCTGCTGATCGGCGGCGTCGACGCGCACGTGGAGCGTTACGTGGCGCTCGGCGTCACGACCGTGCTGATCCAGCACCCGGACAAGGTCACCGAGTACCAGACCCGGGCCGCCGACGTGCTGCTCGTCGTCGACTACACCGACTGGGACACCGTCCGGCCGTTCGCCGAGGCCGCCCGCTCCGTGTACGGCGTCGACGCCGTCGTGTCGCTGACCGAGCCCGGGGTGACCCCGGCGGGGCGCCTCGGCGACCTGTTCGGGCTGACCGACGGGCGGCGCCACGAGGTGAGCCGCCGGATGCGCGACAAGTCCCTGATGCGCCGGCACCTCGCCGAGAACGGGCTTCCGGTGCCGCACGCCGCGCTCGTGGAGGGCCGGGAGTCGCTGGACGCGTTCGGCGAGCGGGCGGGCTACCCGTTCATCGTCAAGCCGGTCTCCACCACCGCGGGCTTCGGCCTGCTGCGCGCGGAGGACCGCGCGGACCTGGACCGGGTGTGGGCGCGGATCCAGGAGATGGACGGCGGCCGCACCGACCGCGGCTCCACCATGTTCACCGTCGACGGCTTCCTGATGGAGTCGTACATCGACGGGCCCGAGTTCAGCGTCGAGGCGCTGAGCTTCGCGGGCCGCCACGTCGTCGTCGCCGTCACCGAGAAGCTGACCAGCGAGGAGCACTTCGCCGAGCTCGGGCACGCGGTGCCCGCACGGCTCGACGCGGACGACCGGGCGGCGCTGACCGACGCGGTCGAGGAGTTCCTGACCGGGATGGGCGTCACCGACGGCCCCAGCCACACCGAGATCCGGCTCTCCTCGCGCGGGCCCCTCGTCATCGAGTCGCACAACCGGCTGGGCGGCGACAACATCGTGGAGCTGGTCGAGGCCGCGTACGGCATCGACATGATCGCGTACGGCACGGCCTGGCCGCTGGGCCTGGTCGAACCGCTCGCCGCCTCCCCCGAACCGAAGGGCGCCGCGGTGATGCGCGCGGTGGTGCGCGAGCCCGGCACCGTGACGGCCGTCGCGGGCCTCGACGAGGTCAGGGCACGGCCCGACGTGCTCGCCGCGCAGGTCAACGTGGGCCCCGGCGACACCGTCCGGCCGCTGCGCGACAACTGGGACCGGCTCGGCAGCGTGGTGGTCACGGCCGCCGACACCGACAGCGCGGTCGCACTGTGCGAGCGGCTGGCCGGCGAGTCCCTCCGGATCGACGTCGAACCGGCCGCCGCGGCGGCCCCGGCCCTGGCCGCCTGAGCGACGGCCGCACCGAAAGGAGCCGACCCCATGACCGAGGAGACCGGACTGCTGCGGACCCTGGCCGAGGACCTTTCCGTCGTCGTCGCCCGGGACCCGTCCCTCACCAGCCGCCGCGAGGCGCTCGGCCACACCGGCCTGTCCGCCGTGTGGGCCCACCGCGTGTCCCACCGGCTGTACGGCCGGGGTATGCGCGCCGCGGCACGCACGGTCGCCCGGATCTCCCGGCGGCGGACCGGGGTGGAGATCCATCCCGGTGCGGTGCTGGGCCGGCGGGTGTTCATCGACCACGGCGCCTCCGTGGTGATCGGCCAGACCGCCGTCGTCGGCGACGACGTGACGATCTACCAGCAGGTGACGCTGGGCGCGGTGGGCTGGTGGGCCGACAACCAGCGCCCGCCGGGCGCCCGCCGTCACCCGGTGGTCGGCGACGGCGTGATCCTCGGCGCGAACGCGACCGTGCTCGGCCCGGTGACCATCGGCGACCGCGCCCTGGTCGGGGCCATGGCGACGGTCACCGAGGACCTGCCGCCCGGCGCCCGGGTGTACGCGGCCCGCTCCGTGGTCCGTCCGGCGCCGGGGCCGCGGGCGGTGCCCCCGCTCGAAGCCGGCCCCGTGCCGGCGGCCCGTGGGGGCGCCGGGCCCGGCGTCCCGCCCGTCGCCGGCCGGACCGGCGGCCCCGCGGGCGCGTCCGCGGGCGACCGGCCGCCGCTTTCGGTCTCCGACGCCGTACGGGAGCTCGCCTCGGCGGGCTCCTGGTGACCCCCGCGGCCGCCCCGTCCCCCGTCCCCTCCCCTCTGCCCTCCCCTTCCCCGTCCCCCACTCCTGGAGCCTTCCGGTGACCCCCGATCTCCTCATCGCACCCGCCGGGCGGCGTGTCGCCGCCGGCCTCGAAGAACTCGTCGGCAACACGCCGCTCGTCCGGCTCTGGGTCCCCGACGCCGCGCCCGGCGCCGAGGTCCTCGCCAAGATCGAGTCGACCAACCCGTTCGCCAGCATCAAGGACCGGGCCGCGCTCGCGATGCTGCGCGGCGCCGAACAGCGCGGCGACCTCGCCCCGGGCGGCACCGTCGTGGAGGCGACCTCCGGCAACACCGGGATCGCGCTCGCCGCGCTGAGTGCCCTGCGCGGCTACCGCTGCATCGTGGTGCTGCCCGACAGCGCCACCCCCGAGCGGATCGGGCTGCTGTCCGCGCTCGGCGCGGAGATCGTGCAGACGCCCAGCGCCGAGCGGTTCGCCGGGGCCATCGCCAAGGCGGAGGAGATCGAGGCCGCCACGCCCGGCTCCTGGTACGTGCGCCAGCACGACAACCCCGACAACGTCCGCGCCCACTACGAGTCCACCGGACCCGAGATCTGGGCGGACACCGGCGGTCGGGTCGACGTCCTGGTCGCCGGGGTCGGCACCGGCGGCACCCTGACCGGCACCGGGCGCTTCCTGCGCGAGCGCAACCCCGGCGTGGAGATCGTCGCGGTGGAGCCGGAGGGCTCGCCGGTGCTCTCCCAGGGATACGCCGGCACCCACCGGATCCCCGGTCTGAACGGCGGCTTCGTCTCCCCCACCACCGACGTCACGCTCATCGACCGGGTGCTGACCTGCTCCGACGACGAGGCGCTGGACACCGCGCGGGCACTCACCCGGGAACAAGCGCTGTTCGCCGGGCTCTCCTCGGGCGCCGCCGTGCACGGTGCGTTCCGGCTCGCCCGGGACCCCGCCTACGCGGGCCGCACGATCGTCACGATCCTGCCGGACACCGGCGAACGCTACGTCAGCATCTGGAACGAAGGGACCTCCGCATGACCACGCTCGTCCTGCACCGCGGCTCGCTGCGCGCCAATCCGTACGAGCGCTGGCTCGCCGACCACGGGGAGAAGATCGTCCTGCTGGGCTCGGCCGAACAGCTCGCCCTGTTCGGCGAGGAGCTGCCCACCGGAGCTCCCTACCTGCACGCCGAGGTGCTGACCGACTACGACACCGGCGCCCATGTGGAGCGGCGGGCCGCCGAGCTCGTCGAGGAGTTCGGGGTCACCGACATCGTGGCCTGCCAGGAGTTCGACATCCTGCGGGCGGCCGCGCTGCGCGAGCGCTTCGGGCTGCCGGGCCAGCGGCCCGGGTCGGCCCTGATGTACCGCGACAAGTGGGAGATGAAGAAACTCGCCACGGCCGCCGGGATCCCGGTCGCCGCCCACGTCCTGCTGCGCTCGGCCGCGGAGCTCGACGCCTTCGCCGACGTCCACGGCCTGCCGGTCGTGGTCAAGCCCCGTCAGGGGCTGCTGTCGGTCGGCGTGTCCGTGCTGCGCACCCGCGAGGAGCTCGCCGACTGGGCGCGGGACGCGGAGCTGCTGCGTCCCGACGGCGAACCGGAGTGGCTGGCGGAGACGTTCGTCGAGGGCTCCATGTGCCACATCGACGGCACCGTCCTGGACGGCCGGATCGCGACGATGTGGCCGTCGCAGTACCAGTACGCGCTGGCCGACTTCCGCGACCGCAAGGGGCGGGTCGACATCGCCCTCGACACCGCCGACCCGCTGGCACGGCGGCTCGTCGCGTTCGGCGAGCGGATCCTGGAGGCGTTCGACGGCCCCGAGCACTTCGCCTTCCACATCGAGGTGTTCCACACCACCGACGGCGAACTGGTCCTGTGCGAGGCGGCCTCCCGGGCCGGGGGCGCGGGCGTGCGCGACGTGCAGCGGGCGCTGTTCGGCTTCGACCCCATGGAGTACCCGGTCCGCCGCCAGCTGGGCCTGCCCGCCCCGACGGGCGAGCGCGCGGACCCGGCGCAGCTCGCCGGGCAGCTGCTCTTCACCAAGCGCCCCGGGGTGCTCGCCGCCCTGCCGGACCCGGCGACGCTGCCGGAGGGCGTCGTGAAGTACACGACGTACGCGGAGGTGGGCGACACCGTTCAGGACGCCTCGCACTCCGGGGACTTCCTCGCCGCGTTCGTCGTCACCGGTGCGGACCGGGCCGAGACGGAGGCCCGGATCCGGGCGGCGGAGGCCTGGTTCAAGGCGGGGCTCTGGTTCAAGGCGGAGCCCCGCGACAGCTGACCCGAGGCGGGGCGGCCGGCGCCCGTGCGGGTCCGCGCGGGCCCGACATGGCGAAGTAACCACGGTGTTCACGGCCGTACCGCCTGGAGAACGGGTGCGCGGGCACCTCCGCACTCCAGGAGAAGCACGGCCCGGTCACGCGGTCGAACAATGTCCCCGTGAACTTCGAAGCGGCAGCGAATCAGCCGGGCGACAGGCCCCCGGCGCACCCTCCCGTGTCCCCCCGGTGCGCGGGATTCCGGCTGGCGGGCGACCTCGACCTGGCCGCGCTACGCCGCGCCTGGGACACGACGGTGGGCGCCCGGCCCGGCGACGCGAAGACGGCCGAGCCGCTGCGCTTCACCGACCTCACCGCCGTGCCGGTGGACGACGTCGACGCGCTGGCCGCCGCGCTGTGCGGCCGGTGGGCCACCGAGGCTCCGGCGGACCGGTCCGGCACGGCGGTCACGGCGGGTCCGCACGCGCGGCTGTACGCGGCGCGGATCGCCCCGGCGGACCTGCTGCTGTTCGTGACGGTGGACGGCGCCCTCGACGAGGCGCACGTCTCCCGGCTGGTCGACACGCTCTCGGCCGCGTACGCGCACGAGCGCCACGGCGCCCCCGCCCCGGAGCCGGAGGCGGTGGCGACGGCCCGGGAGACGGCGGCCCGGGAGGCGGTCGTCCGGACCCTCCGGACCAGGACCCACCGGTACCGAGGGGCCTCGCTGCCGTTCGTGTGGAACGGCGAGCCGGCCCGCCGGGTCGCCGAGGTCGCCGCGGAACAGGGCGCGTCCCCGACCGGTGTCCTCCTCGCCGCGCTGCGGGCTCTGCTGCTGCGGCACGGGGGCCACGCGGGCGACGGGACCCTGCGCGCGCTCCTCGGCTTCGAACCGCACCCGCTGCCCGGTGACCGGGACCTCCCGCAGCTCGACGCCGTCTTCGCCGACCGGACCGCCGCTCCGGTCGTCGACCGGGTGGCAGGCCTGCCCGCCTCGCCCGTCGTCCCCGACCGGGTGGTGCTGCCGACCGGACTCGTTCTCGTCGTCGACGCCCTCGACGCCGGCGGCCACGACGGGGCTCCGCGGCTCTCGGGCCGTCTGGAGTACCGGACCGCGCTCTACGACGCGGGCTCGGCCGCGAACCTGCTCGACGGGCTGCGCACCCTGCTGACGGCGGCGCTGGACGCGCCCGACACGCCGGTCAACACGCTGCCGCCGCTGCTCCCGGCCGCCGCGCTGATCGAACGCTACGCGGCCCTGCCGATGTTCCGGCCGGTCGGCCACACCGACCCCCTGCCCCTGCAGGTGGCGGCGCATGCCGTCACCGACGCGCCCGCGGTGGTCTGGGACGGCCGCTCCATGGGCTACGCCGCACTGGACGCGGCGGCCCGCGACGTCACCCGGCGGCTCGCCGCCGCCGGCGTGACCGCCGGCGACGCCGTGGTGGTCCGGATGCCGGCGGGGCCGCTGCGGATCGCGGCGCTGCTCGGCGTCCTCGCCCACGGCGCCCGGCTGTGCTGGCTCGCCCCCGGTCCCGCCGGTGAGCGCGGCCGCTCCGTGCTCACGGCCCTGCGACCGGCCTGCGTGGTCGTCGAGGGCGACGGCACCGACGAACTGCTCGACTGGTACCACGCCGAGTTGGGCGGCCGGGTGGTGGACGTGACCGCCGGCGCGGCCGCCCCGCCCGCGGCCCCGGCGCCCGCCGTCACCCCCGGCGACACCGCGTACATCGCCTTCACCTCCGGCTCCACCGGCCGCCCCAAGGGCATCCCTCAGACGCACGCCGCGCTCACCCAGTTCACCGGCTGGCTCGGCACCCGGTTCGCGATGGGTCCCGGAGCCCGGGTGGCCCAATGGGTCTCCCCCGAGCACGATCCGGCGCTCGCCGAGGTCGGCGCGACGCTCGCCGCCGGCGGCACGCTGTACGTCGTGCCCGACGAGGTGCGGGTGAACCCGGACCTGCTGGTGCCGTGGCTGGCCGAGCACCGCATCACGCACCTGCAGACCGTGCCCAGCTTCGCCCGCGACCTCCTCGACGTGATCGCCCGGACCGCGGCGGGGCCGCGGCTCGACGCCTTCGGCCATCTGCTGCTGATGGGCGAGGCGGTGCCGCCGGAGCTGCTCGGCGGTCTGGCCGGGGAACTGCCCGCGCTCCGCGTCTTCAACCTGTACGGCCCGACCGAGGTCGTCGCCGCCACCTGGCACGAGGTCACCGGCCTGACCGAGGGCCCGGTGCCGGTCGGCCGGGCCATCCCGGGCCGCCAGATCCTCGTCCTCGACGAGAACGACCTGACCTGTCCGGCCGGGGTCACCGGCAGCGTCGTGGTGCGCTCCCCCTATGTGACCTCGGGGTACCTGGGCAGTGCCGACCGCGCCCCGTTCCGCCCGGTGGAGTGGCTGGACACGCCCGGCGCCGAGGGGGGCTGGTACCGCACCGGCGACCTCGGGCGGCGGCTGCCCGACGGGACCCTGGAGTACCGGGGCCGCGAGGACTTCCAGATCAAGCTGGCGGGCAACCGGGTCGAGCTGACCGAGATCGAAGGATCGCTCGCCTCGCACGCCTCCGTCCTGGAGTGCGCCGTGGTGCCGGTCGCCGAACCGGTGTCGGGCCTGGTGCGCGGACTCGACGTCCACGTCGTGCCGCGCCGGGACGCCGACGGCCGGCCGCTCGGCACCGCCCCCGAATGGCGGGCGCACCTGCGCGGCCACTTCGGCCCCCTGACCCTGCCCGCGACGTTCCACGAGGCGCCGGGCCGCCTGCCGCGCAACGCCGCCGGAAAGGTGGACCGCTCGCGCCTGCGGGCGGCGACCGCCGCGGCCTGACCCCGCATCACCTGCCTTCATCCGATTCCACTGGGAGTGAGTACGTTGACGACAGTCGAGATTTCCGCCGTTCCGGTCGCGTTCGACGGCGAGAGCCTGACCATCGACTCGGTGCGTCAGGTCGCCGAGGAGGGCGCGCAGGTCGCGGTCCCCGGTGAGGCGATGGCGAAGGCCCGCAGGAGCAGGGAGATCTTCGAGGGCATCGCCGAGCAGAACATCCCGATCTACGGGGTGACCACCGGCTACGGCGAGATGATCTACATGCAGGTGGACAAGTCCAAGGAGACCGAGCTGCAGACCAACCTGGTCCGCAGCCACAGCGCCGGTGTCGGGCCGCTGTTCGCCGAGGACGAGGCGCGCGCCGTCGTCGCCGCCCGCCTCAACACGCTGGCCAAGGGCTACTCCGCGGTGCGCCCGGAGATCCTGGAGCGCCTCGCCCTCTACCTCAACCTCGGCATCACCCCGGCGATCCCGCAGATCGGCTCCCTGGGCGCCAGTGGCGACCTCGCCCCGCTGTCCCACGTGGCCAGCACCCTGATCGGCGAGGGCTACGTGCTGCGCGACGGCAAGCCGGTGCCCACCCGCAAGGTCCTCGACGAGCTGGGCATCGAGCCGCTCCAGCTGAAGTTCAAGGAGGGCCTGGCCCTCATCAACGGCACTTCGGCGATGACCGGTCTCGGCTCGCTCGTGGTCGGCCGCGCCCTCGCGCAGGCCCGTCAGGCCGAGATCGTCACGGCGCTGCTCATCGAGACGCTGCGCGGCTCCACCAGCCCGTTCCTCGCCGAGGGCCACGACATCGCCCGCCCGCACCAGGGGCAGATCGACACGGCGGCCAACATGCGCGCGCTGATGGACGGCAGCAACCTGACGGTCGAGCACGCCGACCTGCGCCGTGAGCTCCAGGCCGACAAGGACGCCGGCAAGGACGTCCAGCGCTCCGAGATCTACCTGCAGAAGGCGTACTCGCTGCGGGCCATCCCGCAGATCGTCGGCGCCGTCCGCGACACTCTCTACCACGCGGTGCAGAAGCTGGAGATCGAACTCAACTCGGCCAACGACAACCCGCTGTTCTTCGAGGGCCAGGACGAGATCTTCCACGGCGCGAACTTCCACGGCCAGCCCATCGCGTTCGCCATGGACTTCGTGACCATCGCGCTGACCCAGCTCGGTGTGCTCGCCGAGCGCCAGGTCAACCGGGTGCTCAACCGTCACCTGAGCTACGGCCTGCCGGAGTTCCTGGTGGCCGGCGACCCCGGTCTGCACAGCGGCTTCGCCGGTGCCCAGTACCCGGCCACCGCGCTCGTCGCCGAGAACCGCACGATCGGCCCCGCCAGCACCCAGAGCGTGCCGTCCAACGGCGACAACCAGGACGTCGTCAGCATGGGTCTGATCGCCGCCCGCAACGCCCGCCGCGTCCTCGAGAACAACAACCGCATCCTCGCCGTCGAGTTCCTCGCCGCCGCGCAGGCCGTCGACATCTCGGGCCGTTTCGAGGGCCTGAGCCCGGCCGCCAAGGCCACGTACGACGCCGTCCGCGCGCTGGTCCCGACGCTGGGCGTGGACCGCTACATGGCCGACGACATCGAGCTGGTCGCCGCCGCCCTGTCGCGCGGAGAGTTCCTGGCGGCCCTGGACCGCTACACCGACGTCGTCCTGCGCTGACCCGGCGCCGGTCACCCGTCGCCCCTCGTCCACGGCGCGCGAGGCCGGCCGCAGACCGCGGCCGGCCCGCTCCGCCCCCCCCTGCCCGGCCCGCTGCCCGAAAGGACCCCGCACCCCATGACTGCCGCCCCGGTCGCCCCGCCGACCGACGCCCTTCCGCACGCCCTGCTCGACGCCTCGCCCGACCGGGCCGACGCGGAGTTCCTGCGGCTGACCGACGCGCTGTGGAAGGACGGCGCGGCCACGGACGGGGCCCTGGCCGAGGTGCCCCGGCTGGTGGCCGCCCTGTCCGGCGCCGACGAGCTGCGCCAGGGGTACCTCGCGCTGCTGCTCGGGCTCCTGGCCGAGACCGAGCACACCGCGGGCGGCGGTCCGCTGACCGAGGCGGTACGGGCCGGGCTCGCCGGCTATCTGCCGCTGCTCACCGGCTCCGAGCCGGGCGGTCCCACCCAGCTCGCCGCCCTGTACCTGCTCTCCCACCTCGGTGACGACCGGGAGCGGATCCTCGCCGCCGCGGCCGGCACCGAGCTCACCCCGGACGACCGCACCCGGCTGGAGCGCTGCCTGCAGCCGCTCGACCCCGAGGACGTCGTGCTGGGCCGGGTCTGGCCCTCGCCGTACGAGTGGCAGCTCGGCACCGAGGAGCTGGCCTTCGACCAGGACTGGATCCGCGCCCTGACGCCGGAGCAGCTCGCGGCGACCTGGTCGAGCGACACCCGCTCGGTACTCGCGTACACCGGTGCGAAGGCCCTGTGGGCCCTGCGCAACGGCCACCCGACGGTGGTCCGTGACACCAGCGTCCACGCCGACGCCCGCCCGGCCGAGCCGCCGGCCCCCCGCATCGAGGAGTTCAGCCGCTTCGCGGACGTGCTGCGCTGCCCCGCCTGCCGCGCCGCGCTGTCGTTCGCGGCCACCGGCGCGTCCTGCACCGGGTGCGAGCGGAGCTACACGCTGCCGCACGGTGTGCTCGACCTGTCCGCCGGCGCCGGCGAGCACGACGAGGACGACGTGCTGCAGAACGCGGCCGGTCTGCAGGGCATCGGCTTCCACTACGAGAACGTGCTGCGCCCGGCGTTCCTGCGGGTGATGGGGCAGAACTGGGGCGGGGCGATCAGCCCCGTCGACGAGGACGCCTATCTGACCGAGCAGCTGTCCGCGGTCGACGGTCCCGTCCTGGACGTCGCCGCGGGGGCGGGCCGCTGGACCGCCGTGGTCGCCGAGGCGGCCGCGGACGGCGGGGTGCTGGCCCTGGACCTGATCGCGCCCATGCTGGCAGGTCTGCGAGCCCGGCTGCCCGAGATCGCGACGCTGCGGGCCAGCGCCCTCGCGCTTCCGGTGGCGGACTCCTCCCTGGCGGCGGTCAACTGCTGGAACGCGCTCCAGGCGCTGCCGGACGCGGGCCGGGCGATCTCCGAGATCGGTCGCGCGCTGCGGCCGGGCGGCCGGCTGACGCTGCTGACGTTCCGCTGGGCGTCCGACCCGGTCTACCGCTACTTCCAGGGCTCGCACGCGTTCCCGGGCAGCCCGGACGGCATCAAGCTGTTCGAGACCGAGCAGGTCCATGCCTGGCTGGACGAGGCGGGGCTCTCGCCGGTGGCCGAGACCGGTCCCGGCACCTTCGTCATCATCACGGCGGAGAAGCGCTGACGGCGCTTCCGGAGGCTCCCGGGCGGTTCCCGGAAGCCGGGAACCGCCCGATCGGCCGGTGCCCGGTGGTCCCCACGGGCCCGTCGCGCACCGGCATTCCGCACTGAGCAACATCGAATATGGAACCGCCCATTGCTCGGTGCAACGATCCTTTCGGCCCAACTCCGGTGACCGATTCAGGAGAATTCATGCAGACCATCGAGGCGCCGTCCCGCGAAGAACTCGTCCGCCGTGCGACGGACCTGATCCCGCTGCTCCAGCGGAACGCGCCGGTCGGCGAGGAGAACCGCAACCTGTCCCAGGAGACGGTGGAGGCCCTCACCGAGGCCGGAATTCTCAAGATGCGCGTGCCGCACCGCTACGGCGGCTACCAGTCCGACATGCGCACCGTGGTCGACACGCTCGCCGAGCTCGCCCGGGGCGACGGCTCCGCCGCCTGGACCGCCTCGGTCTGGGCGATCAGCTCCTGGATGGTCGGCCTCTTCCCCGACGAGGTCCAGGACGAGGTCTTCTCGACCCCCGACGTCCGCGTCAGCGGCATCCTCAGCCCGACCGCCATGGCCACGCCGGTCCCCGGCGGCATCGTGCTCAACGGCAAGTGGTCCTTCAACTCCGGTGTCCAGCACAGCCACTGGAACACCAACGCCGCGATCCTCATCGGTGAGGACGGCGAGCCGCAGCCGATCATGGTGGCCATCCCGGTCTCCGACCTGACCATCGTGGACGACTGGCACACCGCCGGTCTGCGCGGGACCGGCAGCGTCAGCACGATCGCCGAGAACCTGTTCGTGCCGCAGGAGCGCGTGCTCCCGATGGTGCCGGTGCTCATGGGGCAGCACCGTTCGGTGCTCAACGCGGGCTCCCCGCTCTACAGCGCGCCGTTCATGCCGACCGCCTGTGCCACCATCTCCGCCCCGGCCCTCGGTCTCGCCCGCGCCGCCAAGGACGCGTTCCTGGACCGGCTGCCCGGCCGCAAGATCACGTACACCTCGTACGAGAGCCAGGCCGAGGCGCCGCTGACGCACCTCCAGGTCGCCGAGGCCACCGTGAAGATCGACGAGGCGGACTTCCACGCCCACCGCGCCGCCGCGATGGTCGACACCAAGGGTGCCGCCGGTGAGGAGTGGACGCTGGAGGAGCGGGCCCGGGTCCGCCTCGACCTCGGTGCCGTCACCCAGCGCGCCAAGGAGGCCGTGGACCTCCTCAACACCGCGAGCGGCGGCTCCTCGATCTACAGCTCGGTGCCGATCCAGCGCATCGAGCGGGACGTGCAGACCATCAACCTGCACGCGATCCTCCACCCCAACACCAACCTCGAACTGTACGGCCGGATCGTCTGCGGCCAGGAGCCCAACACCGTCTACCTGTAGGCCCACCCGAGATCCGCCGGAGGACTTCCCGATGGAAAGCCGCTGCCCTGTCGCCCTGGACCCCCTGGGCTCCGACATCCACGCCGAGGGCTCCCGCATACGGGCGCAGGGACCGGTGGCCCCGATCGAGCTGCCGGGCGGGGTGAGGGCCTGGTCGGTCACCGGCCACGCCGCCGCCCGGGAGATCCTCAGCGACCACCGCTTCTCCAAGGACGGCAGGCGGCACTTCGACGCCTACGTCGACGGCACGGTCGGCGAGGACTTCCCGCTGATCGGCTGGGTGCTCATGGAGAACATGACCACCGCCTACGGCGCCGACCACACCCGGCTGCGCAAGCCGTGCGCGCACGCCTTCACCCCGCGCCGGGTGGAGGCGCTGCGGCCGGCCGTGGAGGCGATCACCACCGAGCTGCTCGACGAGCTGGCCGCCCTTCCGGCCGGTGAGCCGGTGGACCTGAAGGGTCTGTTCGCCCACCCGCTGCCGGCCCGCGCCATCTGCGACCTGTTCGGGGTGCCCGCGGAGGACCGCGCCGAGATGCTGCGCGGCGGCGAGGTCAACGTCGACACCAGCATCTCGCCGGAGGAAGCCGCCGCCAACGTGGCCCGCTGGCACCAGGAGATGCTCGACTTCGTCGACTCCAAGCGGCGCTCGCCGGGCGACGACCTGACCAGTGACCTCGTCGCGGCCCAGCGGGCGGACAGCTCACTGCTGTCGGACGACGAGCTGGTCGGCACGCTGCACATCATGCTCGCCACCGGTACCGAGCCGGTGAAGAACCTCATCGCCAACGCCGTGCTCGCCCTGCTGACGCACCCGGAGCAGCTCGCCCTGGTCCGCTCCGGCGAGGCGACCTGGCAGGACGTCATCCAGGAGACGCTGCGGGTGGAGGCGCCCGTGGCGCACCTGCCGTTCCGCTTCCCCGTGGAGGACGTCGAGGTCGGCGGCGTCACGATCCCCAAGGGCGAGCCGGTGCTCGTCAACTACGCGGCGATCGGCCGCGACCCCGAGGTCCACGGCGCGGACGCCGACCGCTTCGACATCACGCGCGCCGACAAGGAGAGCCTCTCCTTCGGGCACGCCATCTACCGCTGCATCGGCCAACCCCTGGCCCTGCTGGAGGCGGAGGTCGCGCTGGCCGCGCTGTTCGAGCGGTTCCCGCACCTGGGCCTGGCCGTGCCGGCCGAGTCCATCGCCCCGCAGGGCACGTTCATCATGAACGGCGTCGCCGAGCTGCCGGTGCTGCTCGACGCCCGCCCGACGACCATGAAGGCCGCCGTGGTGCCCGAGGTGGGTGCCGCCTGGGAGCTGCGGGACGTCCCGGTTCCGCAGCCCGGCCCCGGCCAGGTGCTGATCCGGGTACGGGCCAGCGGTCTGTGCCACAACGACCTCTGGCTGACCGACGGCCACTTCCCGTTCCCCCAGTTCGACCCGGTCGTGGTCGGTCACGAGGCGGCGGGCGACGTCGTCGCCGTGGGTCCTGGCGTCACCCACCGCAAGGTCGGTGACCGGGTCGGCGCGACCTGGGTGCAGGGCACCTGCGGGACGTGCGACTACTGCCGGCTCAACCTGCCGCTGACCGGCCAGTCCGGCATGAACTGCGCTGCCCCCGTGATGAGCGGTCTGACCGTCCCCGGCCATCACGCCGAGTACGCGACCGTGCTCGCCGACTCGACGGTGCTGTTGCCCGACGAGGTCGGCTACGTGCAGGCGGCGCCCGTCCTGTGCGCCGGTTACACCTCGTGGAGCGCGCTGCGCGCCGCCGACCCCAAGCCGCACGAGCGGGTGGCGGTCCTCGGCATCGGCGGCCTCGGCCACCTGGCGCTGCAGTTCTCCCGGGCCTGCGGCTTCGACACGGTCGCGATCACCCGCTCCCCCGACAAGCACGACCTGGCCCGCGAGCTGGGGGCCTCCGTCGTCGTGGCCGACGGCGCGGAGCTGGCGGCCGCGGGCGGCGCCGACGTGATCCTGGTGACCGGCACCTCGTACGAGGCGGCCACCGAGGCGCTGCAGGGGCTGCGCCCCAACGGGCGCCTGGTGCTCGCCACCATCGACCCCGAGGGGTCCTTCTCGATCGGGCCGGCCAGCCCGGTCTGGGCGCAGCGCCAGCAGATCATCGGCGCCACCCACAACGGTCTCGAGCAGCTCACCGAGGCGCTGCGGCTGGTCGCCGAGGGCAAGGTCGACCCGATGGTCGAGGTCTTCCCCAAGGAGCGGATCGCCGAGGCGGTCGCCCTGGCCGCCAAGGGCGAGGTCCGGTTCCGGGCCGTCGTCACCTACTGATCCGCCACCGATCCGCCGTCACCGCCAGGAGCAGGAGAGATGAGCACAACGACCGCGCAGGCGATCCGCGAAGGGGAGCGCTGGGACCAGTCGTCCCCGGTCTCCGACGTCTTCAACGAGGGCCAGGCGCACCTGAGCTACTGGTTCGGTCCGGACGACGACACCCCGATGGCGGAAGCCTCCCGCCGGCTGACCCGCAAGGTCGTCGACGTGCTCGGCGTGCGGGCCGGCCAGCGGGTCCTCGACGCGGGCTGCGGGCCCGGCGGGCCGGCGCTGCTGGTCGCCGAGGAGACCGGCGCCGACGTCACGGGCGTGACGGTCAGCGGATTCGAGGCCGGTGCCGGCACGGAGAAGGCCGCCGCGCGCGGCCTGTCCGACCGGCTCCGGTTCGAGCACGGCAGCTACGCCGAGCTCGGCCACCACGCCGACGGTTCGTTCGACGCCGTGATGGCGATGGAATCGCTGCAGTACGCGCCGGACCTGGCCGCGGCCCTCGCCGAGCTGTTCCGGGTGGTGCGTCCGGGCGGTGCCCTGACGATGACCGACTACACGCTGGCCCCGGGCGTGCCGCGGGACGAGCGGGACGTGCTCGCCGAGAAGCTGGCCCTGCCGCTGCTCCAGCCGGTCGAGGAGTGGCTGGTGGCGCTGCGCGCGGCGGGCTTCCAGGTAGAGGAGTGGACCCAGTGCGGCCCGCGCGTGTTCGGCATGGGACCGAAGTACGTGGAGGCCGCCGAGGAGGGCCGGGAGACCTTGCGCGCGGCCTTCGGCGACGAGGCGGTCGCCGGGCTCAAGGAGGCGATGGCCGACTTCTTCAGCCCGGGCTCCGAGCGCGTCGCGTACAGCATCGTCACGGTCCGCAGGCCTCGTGTCTGAACGCCCCGGGTCCCCGTGACGCGGGAAATCCGGAGGGGGCCCGCCGCGTGAGCGGCGGGCCCCCTCCGTCGTCTGCGGCGGAAGTCACTCGGCGCCGTCGTCGTGGACGACCTCGCGGACTTCCACGGCGGTCAGCTTCGCGTCGGGGATGAGCGCCGCGAGTTCGACGGCGCGCTCCTTGGAGGCGACGTCGACGACGTAGTAGCCGCACAGGAACGATTCGCCCGGCACGTACGGTCCTTCGACGGACCGCACCGCGCCGTCCCTGACGGTGACGGTGGCGGTGTTCGTGGGGGCGTCGAGGGCCTTGGTGCCGACCATCTCACCGCTGCCGCGGATGATCTCCTGGAAGCGGTCGTGGCCGTCGAACACCTCCTGCTGCTCCTCTTCGGAGAGCTTGTCCCACAGGACGGGGTTCATGTGCATGATGAGCAGGAACTTCACCTGTCGTCACTCCTGGTTCTGGGCTGAGGGGAAATCGGTGGGGGCCGGCAGCGGGGCGCCGGGGTCGGCCACCAGCTCGCTCAGGACGTCGCGGAAGCCGGCGACCAGGCGCCGGACCGTGTTCTCGTCGTAGAGGTTGCTGCTGAAGCCGAGCTCGCCGATGAGCTCTCCGCTCGGGGAGATCTCCAGGCAGAGCAGGGTTCCGTCGGGGATGTCCGAGCCGACGCTCTGCGAGAGCACCTTGCGGCGCACGGCCCGGTAGGCGAGCGGTCCGATCCGCTCCCCCGCCATCGTGAACGGGGTCTGGATGACCTGGAACACGCACGACGCCAGGCCGTCGACGCCGACCCGGGCCATGAGCTCGGGCGCCTCGTCCAGAACGTGCGCCAGGGGGATCTCCCGGGTGTAGGCGTCCAGGCAGCTCTCGCGCGTACGGGCGAGCACGTCGTGGAAGGTGACGCAGTCGGTCAGGTCGGTGCGCAGCGGCAGGAAGTTGAAGAAGGAGCCGACGGCGTCCTGGAAGCGGGCCTGGGTGCGTCCCGGTGTGAAGGTGGGCACCACGACGTCGGTGTCACCGGTCTGCCGGTTGAGGAAGACGTTGAAGGCGGCGAGCAGCACGATGAAGGTCGAGCTGCGGGTGCCCGCGGCCAGCGTCGTCACCCGCTCGCGCAGCTCGGTGCCCCAGCCGAACCGGTGCCAGGAGGTGGAGAACTCCGGTGCCTCGCTGCGGGTCCGGTCGGTGGGCAGCGCGAGGGCGCGGGCGCCGTCGAGCTTGGTGCGCCAGAACGCACGGGCGGACCGCTCGGCCTCGCGGGCCTCGTCGGAGCGCTGCCAGTGCGCGTACTCGCGGTACTGCGGCGCGGGGGCGAGCGGCGGCAGGTCGGCTCCGGCGTGCCGGGCGTAGAGAACGGCGAGGTCGCGCAGGATGACCTGCATCGACCAGGCGTCGACGGCGGTGTGGTGGGCGATCAGCGCGAGGACGGCGTCCTCGTCGTCGAAGCGGCCGAGCACCGCGCGCAGCAGCGGCATGCGGCGGACGCCGATGGTGTCGGCGGCGAGTTCGTTGAGCAGCTCCTCGCCGGCGAGGTGGCGGGCCTCCTCGTCGGCCGGGTCGGTCGCGGGCAGCTCCCGGACCTCCAGCGGCACCGGCGCGGGGGCGAGGATCCGCTGGTGGCGCGGCTCGGCGTCCCGGACGACGGTGGTGCGCAGCGCCTCGTGCCGGACGACGACGTCGTCGAGGGCGGCCTGCAGCAACGCGATGTCGACGCGGCCGCTCACCCGCCAGCCGTCGACGATGTGGAAGCGGGGGCCGAACGGTCCCATGTCGTCGCCCTTGTCCCACAGGCACAGGAACTCCTGCTGGACCGCGAGAGGGAACCCTTCGGCCGGCGCGAGGTCGGCGACGGTCACGCGGCCCTGCTCTCCGCCGCCGCTTCGACGGCCTCGCCGACGGCCCGCAGGAAGGCGGCCAGGTCCGGGTCCTCGAACAGGACGCGGATGTCGAGCTCGGCGCCGAGGTCCGACTCGACCCGGGCCACGATCCGTACGGCGGAGACCGACTGGCCGCCGAGGGCGAAGAAGGTGCGGTCCTCCTGGCCCGCGGCCGGGCGCAGGATGTCCGTCCAGATGCGGGTGGCGGTCTCCACGACACTGTTCGTCACGGGTGTGTTCTCCTCAGTCACGGAACGCTTCGTTCCTGGTCTTCCTGAGCTCGTCGAAGGAGGAGAGGTCCGGGACGGTCCAGCCGTCCAGGTCATACTCGCTCATGCAGTCGTCGACAAAACTCTTGTACTGGTCCAGTTGGCCGCTGACGGTCTGGGAGAAGAGCAGCTCGACGCGGGTGTTCTCGTGGCTGCCCGCGTAATTGCGCTCGTACAGCTCGTGGCGGCCGCCGAATTCGGTGCCCACCGCGTCCCACAGCAGCTTCATGACCTTGACGCGCCCCTCGGCGTCCGTGCCGCCCGAGCCGCGCACGTACTTGTCGAGGTAGGGGCGGATCTCGGGGTTGGCGAAGTCGTCGGCGCTGGAATTGACGTAGATCAGGCCGCTCGCGACGTCCTGCTGGACGATCTCCTTGATGCGGGGATAGCCGATCTGCATGAACCAGCGGTAGGCCATGCCGTACTCGGGGTTGGGCAGCAGGGCCCCGTTCTTCCACTCCACGGGGTTGCGCGCGGCGGCGTCGGAGAGCCCCCAGAACAGGTTGCGCCAGGCGAGCACCTCGCCGAGGCGGCTCTGCACGCCGCGGAACTCGCTGGTGCCGGTGACCTCCAGGGCCTTGGCGAGGAGCCCGGCGAGGAACTCCAGCTTCACCGCGAGGCGGGTGCAGCCGTGGAAGGTGAACCGCTCGGGGAAGCCGGACTTGGCGGTGAACATCTGGACCTTGCCCAGGTCCCCGTAGATGAAGACGTTCTCCCAGGGGATGAGCACCTTGTCCATGACGAGGATCGTGTCGTTCTCGTCGAGGCGCGAGCTCAGCGGGTAGTCGAAGGGGGTGCCGGCCAGGGCGGCCGTGGCGGAGTAGGACGGGCGGCAGATCAGCTTGAGCCCGGGCGCGTCCATCGGAACGGTCGCGACCAGCGCGAATTCGCGTTCCTTGACCGGCAGCCCGTAGTGGGCGATGAAGTTGTAGTGGGTGAGCGCCGAGCCCGTCGCCACCACCTTGGCGCCGCTGACCACCAGACCGGCGTCGGTCTCCTTCTCGACGTGCACGAACACGTCCTTGACCTGGTCCGGCGGGAGGTTGCGGTCGACCGGCGGGTGGACGATCGCGTGGTTCCAGTAGAGGACCTTCTCCTGCGACTCCCGGTACCAGCGCCGCGCGTTGTCCGCGAACGGGCCGTAGAAGTCCGCGTTCGCCCCGAGCGTGCCGAGGAACGACGCCTTGTAGTCGGGGCTGCGGCCCATCCAGCCGTAGCTGAGCCGGGACCACTCGGCGATCGCCTTCTGGTCGGCGACGAGGTCGTCGACCGAGCGGGGCGTGGTGAAGAAGCGGTGCGTGTAGCCGTCGCTGCCGGTGTCGGTGGGGGCGGTGAGGACCGGCTGGCGCTTCGGGTCGTGCAGCGCGTCGTAGAGGCGGGCGGTCATCCGGATCGGGTTGTGGAAGGCCGGATGGGTCGTGACGTCCTTGACCTTGTCCCCGTAGATGTAGACCTCGCGGCCGTCGCGCAGGCTCTCCACGTACTCATCGCCGGTGAACGGGCGTGTCCTGCGGCGCTCTTCAGCCATGGTGTTCCTCTCCTCGCCCAGGGCAGCGAGTCTGGCACCACGGCCCCTGCGGGGCCTTATCCCAGATTGCCGCCTTGAGAGCACGGCAGAAGATGCAGGGCTCGTTCCGCTCGCGAAGAATGAGCGCCGACTGTCTTTCGCAGTTCCCCCGAGCGGAGGCCGAACCCCATGCCCGACCAGGTCGTTCTCGACGTCTGGCTCAACGACTACCCGGTCGTTCCGCTGTTTCTGAGCGAGACCAGGGAACTGGCCGAGGAGTTCGAGCGGACCCACCCCGGGGTGCGGGTCGAGGTCCGCGGGGTCGACCACCTGAAGCTCCCCGAGGAGGTGGCCCGCGCCGCCCGCGAGGGGCGTCCGCCCGCCATCGTGCAGAGCTTCTACACCTCGACGCAGCTCTCCCGCGACCTGCTCGCGGCCGACGGCTCGCCGCTGTTCACCTCCGTGGAGCGGGCCATCGGCGGCCGCGACAAGATCCTCGGTGTGCCGGTGCGCCTCGACGACCTGGTGCCGGCCGCCCGCGACTACTACACCTTCGACGGCGAGGGGCTCTTCGCCCTCCCGCCGCTGACGTCGACGACCCTGCTGTACGCGAACACCACCGTGCTGGAAGCCGCCGGCGTGCGCTCCGTGCCGCGCACCTGGGAGGAGCTGACCACCGCCTGCGAGGCGGTGGCGCGCCTGGACGGCGGGCCCTCGCACCGGGTGACCTGGCCCAACCACGGCTGGTTGTTCCAGCAGGCGGTCGCCCAGCAGGGCGCCCTGCTCGCCGCTCCCGGCAACGGGCGGACGGAGCGCGCCACCTCCGTCGAGGCCGACTCGCCCGCGGTGCTGCGCTTCGCCCGCTGGTGGCAGGCGCTGCACGCGGACGGCCACTACCTCTACTCCGGCCTGCGGTCGGCCGGCGACGACACCTACCCGGCGTGGGAACGCAACTACCGCGCGTTCGCCGAGCAGCGGGTGGCGTTCGTGCTCAGCACCTCCGTGGAGGCCGACCGGATGGTGCAGGCGGGCCGTGACGGGGGCTTCGAGGTCGTGGCGGCGCCCATGCCGCACAGCGCCGAGGCGCCCTACGCGGGCAACGTCATCGGGGGCGACTCGCTGTGGCTCACGTCCGGGCTCGACCCCGCTGCCCGTGACGCCGCGCTCGCCTTCCTGCTGACCTTCCTGACCCCGCGCAACGCCGCCGAACGCCACAAGACGAGCGGCTTCATCCCCGTCACCGAGTCCGCCCGGGCCCTCCTGGAGGAGGAGGGCTGGTTCGAGGCGAACCCCCACCACCGGGTCGCCCTCGACCAGCTCGCCGCGGGCGAGCGCGCGACCGCCGCGAACGGGGCGCTGGTCGGCGACTTCGTGGGGATCCAGGACACGCTGACCGCGGCGATGCACGACGTGCTCACGGCGGGCGCCGACCCCTCCGAGCGGTTCGCCGTCGCCAGGTCCGAGGCGCAGCGCCTCCTCGACGACCACAACGCCCACTGCCTCGGCCTGGTGCCCGGGCAGCGCGGGCCGCACCGCTTCCGGGTCGGCTGATCACCCGGCCCGCACAGGACCTTTCTCTGGAGGAAACACAGTGGCGCAGAACCTGGACACGGCTCCCCGTACGAGACCGGCTCCGGACGTGGTGGAGCCGCGCCCCGCGACCAAGCGGTCCGCCGCCCCGGTGTGGTGGCGGCGCCCGTGGGTGCTGCCGCTCGGCGTCGTGGTGTTCGCGTTCCTCAGCTTCGTGTGGCCGCCGTACCTGGGCCTGGATCCGAAGGCTTCGCTCATACCCATCCGGCCCGACGCCCCGCAGCACTACCCGATGCTGGTCGCCCACATCGCCACCGGCACGATCGCGCTGGTGACGGTCGTGCTGCAGCTGTGGCCGTGGCTGCGCCGCCGCCACCCCGCCGCGCACCGGTTCACAGGGCGGGCCTACGTGTTCGCGGGCGTCCTGCCCTCCGCGCTGCTCGCCTTCTTCATCACCCCGCTGTCGATGGGCCCCTCGGTCGGCACCACCCTCGGCGGCGTGCTGTGGCTGTTCACCACCGGCATGGGCTTCACCCGCGCGGTGCAGGGGCGCGTCCAGGCGCACCGGATGTGGATGCTCTACAGCTTCGCCTTCGCCATCAACATCGTGTGGGGCCGGGTCTTCGTCGTCCTGCTGATGAGCCTCGGCGTGCAGAGCCAGACGATCTGGGGACAGGTCGCCGGCACCGCGCCGTGGCTCGGCTGGGTCATCAACCTCTTCCTCGTCCAGTGGTGGCTGAACCGCACCGCCGACCGTCCGCTGAAGGAAATCGTCTGAGCGCCCGCCGCCGGCGACCCGAGGGACAGAAGGAACAGGGATCGAAGTGAGCGAACTGCTGAAGAACAAGGTCGTGGTGGTGTCCGGTGTCGGTCCCGGCCTCGGCCGGGCGCTGGCGCTGGGTGCCGCGCGGGCGGGCGCCGACGTCGTGCTCGCGGCGCGAACCGCCTCCGTGCTGGAGGAGACCGCCGCGGCCGTCGAGGCGACCGGCCGCCGCGCCCTCGCCGTACCGACCGACATCACCGACGAGGCCGCCGTCGAGGCACTGGTCAAGGCGGCCGTGGACACCTTCGGCCG
This sequence comes from Streptomyces sp. NPDC014656, assembly GCF_043084305.1. Classification (NCBI taxonomy): domain Bacteria; kingdom Bacillati; phylum Actinomycetota; class Actinomycetes; order Kitasatosporales; family Streptomycetaceae; genus Streptomyces; species Streptomyces sp. NPDC014656. The sequence continues at coordinate 65,426 of NZ_JBIBZN010000020.1, read as the reverse complement.
GGTGGACGGTCTGGTCAACAACGCCTTCGCGGTGCCCCCGATGGCGCCGCTCGCCGACGTGGCGATCGACGACATCCGCTCCGGCTTCGAGACCAACGTGTACGCGGCGCTGCGGCTGACCCGGCTGTTCGCCCCGGCGCTCGCCGGGGCCAAGGGCTCCGTCGTCATGATCAACTCGGTCGCGATCCGGCACTCCAAGCCGCTCTTCGGCACGTACAAGATGGCGAAGGCGAGCCTGCTGGCGCTCGCCCAGAGCCTGTCGAGCGAACTCGGCCCGCAGGGCGTCCGCGTCAACACGGTCGCTCCCGGATACATCTGGGCACCGGCCCTCCAGGGCTACTTCGCCCACCTCGCCGGCGAGCGCGGGGTCCCCGAGCAGCAGGTGTACGACGAGGTCGCGGCCGGCCTCGACCTGCGCAGGCTGCCCGAGCCGCAGGAGATCGCCGACAGCGTCCTGTTCCTGCTGTCCGACCTGTCCCGGGCCGTCACCGGACAGTGCCTGGACGTCAACGGCGGCGAGTTCCACCACTGACCCGGTCGTCCCGGCAGGGACGCGACCACGCCCACCTCGAACCACCACGGGAGACCCCATGAACAGCGCCGCGGCGACCGCCCTGGCCGAGTCCGTCACCGGCGAGGTCGTCCTGCCGGGCGACGCGGCCTACGACGACGTGAAGGACATCTTCGTCCACAAGGGACGGCCGGACGTCGTCGTCCGCTGTCACGGCGCCGAGGACGTGCGCCTGGCCCTCGCGTTCGCGCGCGAGCAGGGCCTGCGCGTCTCGGTGCGCAGCGGCGGCCACAGCAACGCGGGCCTGAGCACCGACGTCGGCGGCCTGGTCGTCGACGTCTCGCCGCTGAACGGCGTGGAGGTCCTCGACGCCGAGCGCGGCCTGGTCCGCATCGGCCCCGGCGCGCAGTGGGGTCAGGTGGCCCGGGTGCTGACGGAGCACGGCCTGTCCTTCTCCTCCGGCGACACCGACCAGGTGGGCGTGGGCGGCCTACTGGTCGGCGGCGGCATCGGCTGGACGGTGCGCTCCACCGGTCTCGCGATCGACAACCTGGTGGCGGCCGAGGTCGTCACCGCGGACGGCCGGGTCCTGCGCGCCTCCGCCGACGAGCACGCCGACCTCTTCTGGGGGCTGCGCGGCGGCGGCGGCAACTTCGGTGTGGTGACCTCCTTCGAGGTGGCCGCCAAGCAGCTGCCGAAGGTGCACTTCGGATCCGTCGTCTACCCCGCCGCCGAGGCGGCCTCGGTGGTGAAGGGCTGGGCCCGCGCGCTGCGCGAGGCGCCCGAGGAGCTGACCTCGCACGTGCAGCTGTTCCCGTCGTTCGGCGGTGACCCGGCGCCGGTGAACATCCTGGTCTGCTACGCGGGCGACGACGTCGCCGCCGCGGGCGCGGCCATCGCCCCGCTGCTCGAACTGGGCACGGTGGAGAGCAAGGACATCAACCTGGTCGCCTACCCGGACGTGCTCGACCAGGCGGGCGAGCTCCCGCCGGACTGGGAGCCGATGGTGCGCAACCGCTTCGCGCGCGAGTGCTCCGACGAGCTGGTCGACACCCTGCTCACCGGTGCGGCCGCCTTCGACAACCTCTTCGTGGAACTGCGCAGCCTCGGCGGTGCGCTGGGCCGGGTGCCGGCCGACGCCACCGCGTTCGGGCACCGCGACGCGGAGGTCCTGGTGAACACGGCCAAGCTCGGTCCGCGTGCCGACAACGAGGCCGCCCTGCCGGAGCTGTCCGCGTTCTGGTCGGCGCTCGCCCCGTTCACCGAGGGCGCCTACAGCGGCTTCCTCAGCGAGCTGGACGCCGACGACCTGGCCGCCGTCTACCCGCCGGAGACGTACGAGCGGCTGCGGGCGGTCAAGGACGCCTACGACCCGGAGAACGTGTTCTGCCGCAACGCCAACGTCGCTCCGCGCAGCCGGGCCTGACGTCTCACCACGGGAAGGACACCCCATGACCACCCTTGTCGCCACGGACGTCCCCGGCGTCGGCGTCGCGCCGCCGGAGCCGGGCCTCACTCCCGGGGAGGTGGTGCGCCGCGCCGAGCGGCTCGCGGCCGGCCTCGTGGCCCGGCAGGCGGAGACCGAGCAGCGCACCTACTACGCGGCCGACACCCACGAGGAGTTCGCGCGGGCCGGTCTCTACCGGATCCTGGTGCCCCGCAGGTACGGCGGGTACGAGTTCGGCGCCGAGACCTTCCTCAAGGTCACGATGGCCCTGTCCCGGGGCTGCCCGTCGACGGGCTGGATGTACTGCCTGGGCGCGGCACACTCCCTCGCCGTCGCCTCGCTGTTCGAGGAGCGCACGCAGGCCGAGCTGTTCGCCGACGGAGACTTCATCAGTCCGGCGACCATCACCCCGGCCGGCACCGCGCGGCGTGCCCCCGACGGCGGCTGGATCATCGACGGCACCTTCCCCTACTGCTCCGGCGCCCCCTACGCCACGCACTTCATCGGGCACACCGTCATCGAGGACGAGGAGGCCGGCGAGGGCGCGGAGCCGAAGCTGCTGCTGTTCGTCGCCCCGCGCTCCGAGTGGACGATGCTCGACGACTGGGGCCGCCAGCTCGGCCTCAAGGGCAGTGGCTCGCACAGCGTCTCCTTCCGCGGCGGACGGGTCCCGGCGCACTACGCGATCGAGGCCACTCACCTGAGCGAGGTCGACGTCAGCGCCGGCACGCCCGGCCGGGCGCTGCACGGCAACGGGCAGTACGGCGGCGGCCCGCTGAGCTTCATGCTGCTGGAGTCGGCCGCCGTGGCGGTGGGCATGGCGCAGGGCGCGCTGGACGCCTACGAGGAGCTGATGCGCTCGCGCACCACCATCTTCACCGGCACCTCGCGCGCCGAGGACCCCGACTACCAGTACTGGTACGGACACGCCTCGGGCATGATCGCGACCGCCGAGGCGGCGCTGCTGCACGCCGTGCGCCGGTGGGAGGAGCTGTGCGCCAGGCCGCCGGAGGACTTCACCCGTGAGGAGGACCTGCGGCTCGCCACCATCTGCCGCGAGGTGCTGAAGCTCGCCTGGGGCGCGGTGGAGCGGCATCTGTTCCCGACCGCCGGGTCGAGCGCCGTGCGCTCCGGCGAGCGCATCGAACGGATCTGGCGCGACATGTCGACCCAGCACAGTCACGCCGGGATCGGCGTTCTGCTGCAGAGCGTCGCCACCCGCGAGTACGCCAAGGTCCGCTTCGGCGTCGCCGAAGGCTCCCACTCGTGACCGCCGCCGCCGACACGCGCATCCGGCCCGCGCTGCCCGGCGAGCCGGAGTACGCGCGTGCCGCGGCCGTCTTCAACGAGGCCGCGCCGGCCCGCCCCGCGGCGGCGCTGACCGCCCGTACGGTCGCCGAGGTGCGCGCGGCCGTACGGTACGGGCGCACCGCCGGCCTGCCGGTCCGGGTGCACACCACCGGCCACTCCGCCGGGGCGGCCCGGCCGATGGACGGCCAGCTGCTGATCCGTACCGAACTCGGCGGCGGGGTCAGGGTCGACCCCGCGCGCCGCACCGCCTGGATCCCGGCCGGCACCCGCTGGGCCGACGTGGTGGCCGCGGCGGCCGGGCACGGCCTGGCCGCCGCGCACGGCACGTCGCCGACCGTCGGCGCCGTCGGCTATCTGCTGCGCGGCGGGGTGAGCCTGTACGGCCGCAGGACCGGCATCGCGGCCAACGGGGTGACGGCCGCCGAGGTCGTGACCGCCGACGGCGAGGTGCGCCGGGTCGACGCCGGCCACGAGCCGGAGCTGCTGTGGGCGCTGCGCGGCGGCGGTGGCGGACTCGGTGTGGTCACCGGCGTGGAGCTGGAGCTGTTCCCGGCCGCCGGGGTGGTCACCGGAGCGGCCTTCTGGGCCGGCCGGCACGCCGAGCGACTGCTCGGACGGTGGCTCGAGTGGGCCGCCGACGCTCCGCGCGAGGTGTCCACCTCGCTGCGGATCATGAACCTGCCGCCGGTGCCCGAGATCCCGGTCGAACTGCGCTCGGGGCCCGTGGTATGCGTGGCCGGCGCGGTGCTCGCCCCGACCGGGGGTGATCTGGCGACCGCCGGGCGCCAGGCCGACGACCTGCTGGGGCCGCTGCGTGCCGTCGCCGCCCCGCTGGAGGACAGCTGGGCACCGGGCGCCCCCCCTGCGGTCGCGCAGGCCCACCAGGACCCGCCGGGTCCGGTGGAGGTGCTCGGCGACCACCTGCTCGTCGGCGACCTGCGCGGGGAAGGGGCCGAGGCCCTGCTCCACGCGGTCGGGCCCGGCTCGGCTTCTCCGCTGGTCGCCGCCGAACTGCGGCAGCTGGGCGGCGCGCTGGCCGAGGCGGACCCGCGCGGCGGCGTCCTCGACCATCTGCCGGCCGCCTACGCGGTGATGGCCGCGGGACTCCCCGGCCTGCGTCCGGCGCAGGCGATCCGGGAGCGCTGCGCGAGCCTGCGCGCCGCGCTCGCCCCCTGGGACACCGGTCGCACCGCACCCGGGTTCGTGGAGAGCCCGGACCAGCCGCAGGGCCATCTGGACGAGGCGGACATCGCTGCCGTGGACCGTGTCCGGCTGGCGTACGACCCGGACGGGCTGTTCCGGCCCGACGCCATGACCGGCACGTCTGACCTTTCTCCGACGGGCCTTCCCCCCACCCCGCACCACGCACACGAGGAATGAGAGACATGAGCGACCTTCAGAAGCACGTGCAGACCGTGCTGGACGAGCTGACCGAGTCGGGTGCCGAGACCGGCCTGCAGGCGGCCGTATACGTGGACGGCGAGCTCGTCGTCGACGCCGTCTCCGGTGTCGCCGACCCGGAGACCGGCCGTCCGGTCACCTCCGACACCCCGTTCTGGAGCGCCTCCACCGGCAAGGGCGTCACGGCCACCGTCGTGCACACGCTGGTCGAGAAGGGCCTCTTCGACTACGACACCCGCATCGTCGAGCTGTGGCCCGAGTTCGGCGTGCACGGCAAGGAGAACGCGACGGTCGGACACGCCCTGACCCACTCGGCGGGCGTCCCGGGTCTGCCGGGCGACATCACTCCGGACGACCTGACCGACTGGGACAAGATGACGTCCATCGTCGCGTCCGCGGAGCCCTGGTGGGAGCCCGGCACGCAGACCGGCTACCACGCGGTCACCTTCGGCTACCTGCTCGGCGAGATCGTCCGCCGGGCGACCGGCAAGCCGATCTCGCAGGTGCTGCTCGAGGAGGTCTCCACCCCGCTCGGCATCGCGAAGGAGCTCTACCTCGGTGTCCCGCAGGACGAGCAGGGCCTGCTGGCCCGCCTGGAGGACGCGCCGATCGACCCCGCCGCGTTCGGTGACATGCCGGAGGACTTCCCGCTGCTCAAGGCGGCGCCGCCGGCCATCATGCCCAGCGCCTCCTACGGCAACCGCTCCGACATCCTCGCCTCCGACATTCCGGCCGGCGGCACGATGACCGCCCGCGGCGTCGCCAAGATGTACGCGGCTCTGCTGGGCGAGGTGGACGGGGTCCGTCTCGTCTCGCAGGAGCGCCTGGAGCAGATCAGCGCGGTGGCCGTCGCCGACCTCGACCAGGTCGTGTTCGCGCCGTCCCCGAAGGGCCTCGGCTACTTCCTCGGCCGCCCGGGCGGCGACCCCCAGCAGTCCCTGAACGTCTTCGGCGCTCAGGGCATGGGCGGCAGCGGCGCCTACGCCGACACCCGGACCAAGGTCGCCTTCGCCCTCACCAAGAACCGCTTCAACCCGACCGAGGCGAGTGCCTTCGAGCGCGTCAGCGAGATCGTCACCCAGGCCGTCGCCGGAGCCTGAACGGCCCCGTCGACAGAGAGGTATCCGTCATGACGAACGCAGCCCAGGCCGTCGCCGGGGCGAAGGCGGGACGACGCGAGTGGATCGGCCTCGGCGTCCTGGCCCTGCCGACCCTGCTGATCGCACTCGACATCGGCGTCCTGTTCCTCGCGCTGCCCCAGCTCAGCGATGACCTGGGCACCAGCGGCACCGAGCAGCTGTGGATCACCGACATCTACGGGTTCATGCTCGCCGGGTTCCTCATCACCATGGGAAACCTGGGTGACCGGATCGGGCGGCGCAAGCTGCTGCTGATCGGTGCCGCCGCGTTCGGCGCGGCGTCCCTGCTCGCCGCCTACGCGAGCAGCCCCGGCATGCTGATCGTGGCCCGTGCCCTGCTGGGCGTCGCCGGTGCCACGCTCAACCCCTCCACTCTCGCGCTGATCAGCAACATGTTCAGGAACGACCGGGAGCGCGGCCTCGCGATCTCGCTCTGGGCGACCTGCCAGTTCGGCGGCGCGGCCGTCGGCCCGCTGGTCGGTGGGCTGATGCTGGACCACTTCTGGTGGGGCTCGGTCTTCCTCCTCGGCGTCCCCGTGATGGTGGTGCTGCTGGTGGCCGGACCGCTGCTGCTCCCCGAGTACCGCACGGGCGGGTCGAGCGGACCGCTCGACCTGATCAGCGTGGCGCTGTCGCTGTTCGCGATCCTCCCGGTGATCTACGGCGTCAAGGAGCTCGCCGCCGGGGGCGCCCACAGCTCGGCCCCGACGGCGCTGCTGTCGCTGGCCGTCGGGCTCGGCGCGGGCGCGGTGTTCCTGCGCCGCCAGCGCACGCTCGCCGACCCGCTCGTGGACTTGAGGCTGTTCGGCAGGCCGGCCTTCTCCTTCGCGCTCGCGGGCATGGCCGTGGCCTCCGGCGCCTTCGCCGGCACCTCGTTCCTCACCAGCCAGTACATCGTGACCGTGGCGGAGCTGAGCCCGACCGCGGCGGGGCTCTGGCAGGCCCCGACGGGCGGTGGCATCGCCGCGGGCGTGCTGCTCGCCCCGCTGTTCCTGCGCTGGATGAAGCCGCTGACCGCGATGGTGGGCGGGCTGTGCGTCTCCTTCCTCGCGCTGCTCGCCCTCACCCAGGTCGGGGGCGACGGCTCGGTCTTCGGGGTCGTCGTCTGCATCGCGCTCGTCGCCTTCGGTGTCGGCCCGCTGTTCGCGCTCGGCACCGGGCTCGTGGTGGGCGCCGTTCCGGTGGAGAAGGCGGGCGCCGCGGCCTCGCTGTCCGAGAGCAGCAACGTGCTGGGCTCGACGCTCGGTCTCGCCTTCCTCGGCACCCTGGGCGCCGCGTTCTACCGGGACGGGATGACCGGGCAGGTCCCGGCCTCGCTGCCCGCCCCGCTGGCCGAGGCCGCCCAGGAGACCGTGGCCGGCGGCACCGCCGCCGCCCGCGAGCTGTCCGGCGGCGCCGCCCAGGACCTGGTGACGGCGTCCCGCGACGCCTTCACCAGCTCGCTGCACACGGTCAGCTGGGTCGCTTCCGCCGCGGTGGCCGCCGTGGCGGTCGCCGTCGCCTTCAAGCTCCGGGAGAAGGACCCGGCGGAGCGGTCCGGCACGCCGGAGCCGGCGGAGGCCACGGCCGAGGCCGTCGCGGAGCGCACCGGGGTCTGAGAACGGCACCCGAGGGGCGCGGCGCCGAGCGCGTCGCGCCCCTCCGGCATGCTCACTGACGGTACGTCAACTCCCTTGTGCGCACGGCTTCAAACAAGCACGCAAGGAGATGCGCGGTCTGTCCCCAGCCGCGACGATTCCGACGACCGGTCCGGTGCGCCCGTCACGACCGAAGACGCGCGTGCCGCCGAGACGCCGGGCAGCGCCCGGCGTCGCCCGCCCCGCCACCGCCGCCCGATTCTAGGAGGCATCACCATGACCGCAGCACCGAAGATCCTCGCCATCAACGGCTCCGAGCGGGACGGCAACACCGCGGACGTGCTCCGGCACGCGGCGGCGCACGCGCGCGCCCTCGGCGTCGAGTTCGAGGTCGTCGACCTGCGGAACATCCGGATGGAGCGGTGCGGCCCGTGCGGCGACTGCAACGATCGCACGATCGCCTGTGCCGTGGGCGACGACATCCCCTCCGTGGTGCGCAGGATGATCGAGGCCGACGGCATCGTCTTCGCCGCCCCGGTGCACGGCTTCGGCACGGCGAGCCTCATGCAGACCTTCATCGAGCGGGCCGGGGTCGGCTATCTGCGCTTCGACCGTCCGCTCAGCAACAAGGTCGCGGGCATCATCTCCGTCGCCCGCCGCTACAGCGCGGGCGAGGTGTGGGCCCAGCTGACCGTCAACGCCCTGCTCAACCGCATGATCCTGGTCGGCAGCGGCTTCCCGGCCACCGTGCACGCGCTGCACCGCGGCGACGCGGCCAAGGACGAGGAGGGGCTGCGCAACGTCGAGCGCCTGGTCGAGCGCATGTCCGACATGATCGGGCTGCTGCGTGAGCACCGCGAGCTGACCGGTCGTGACGCGCTGGCCGGCGGCGACCGCAACGAGCGGGTCGGCCTGCCGCTGAACGAGCCGGTGAACGCCGGATGAGCACCACCGCCCCGCTCTCCGCCGGTGACCCGGGCCTGCCCGCCTTCTGGGAGACGTACGAGCCGGTGCTGCGCGCCTTCCACGACGGCACCCTGACCGACGAGGACAGGGAGCGCTGGCGGACCGAGCGGCTGACCGCCGTCCTGCGGCACGTCACCTCGCGCTCGCCGTTCTACCGCCGTCACCTCGCCGGCGTGGACATCGACCGGGTCACCCCGGCCACCCTCGCCGAACTCCCCTTCACCACCAAGGACGACCTGCGCCGCGAGATGTACGACGTGCTCTCCGGCAGTCCGGCCGACGCCGCCGTCTTCTACGAGACGACCGGCACCACCGGGCCGTCCACGCCCTGCCCGCGCGGCGCCCGGGACATCGCCACCAGCAACGCGGCCGTGGAGGAGTCCTGGCGGCGCGTGCTGCGCGCGCGCTTCGGCGACCGGATGCCCGTCGTCGGGCTGATGGGGCCCTCGGAGCTGTACGCCTTCGGAGACGTGTTCACCTCGGTGACCGCCGCGCTGGGCGCCTGTCACGTCAAGATATGGCCGGAGTCCCCGCGCGTCGGCTTCCAGAAGGCGCTGCGCCTGATCGAGGACCTCGGCGTCGAGGTGATCGTCTGTGCCCCCGCGCTCTGTCTGAGCCTCGCCAAGGCCGCCCTGCACTACGGCTACGACCTGGCCCGGCTGCCGGTGAAGCTGTTCCTCGTGCTCGGCGAGATCTGTACCCCCGAGTTCGCCGCCAACGTCGCCACGGTGTGGCCGCACGCCCAGGTCCGGCCGACGCTGTACGGCTCCCAGGAGTCCCTGTGCATCGCGACCGGCGCTGACACCGGCCGGCTCCACCTGTCGCAGCCCAACTACCTCTTCGAGCTGGTCGACCCGGACACCGGGGAGTTCCTCGGCACCCGGGGCGAGGGCGAACTCGTACTGACGATGCTGGTCGACGGCATCAAGCCGCTGATCCGCTACCGCACCGGCGACCTGGTCCGGATCACGGAAGCGCCGCCCGGCGCCCCGCTGCCCGGCGACGTCGTCGAGGTCGTCGGCCGGGCCGCCGACCGCATCCGGCTCGGCCACGCCGTGCTCCAGCCCGCCGAACTCGAGACCGCGGTCCTGGACACGGTCTCCGGCTGCCTCGGCTACCAGGTCGTCATAGACCGCGACGAGGCGGGCGGCGACCGCGTCACCGTACGGCTCGACCTGCTGCCGGGCCACCCCGACCGGGACGGCACCACCGCCGGCGTCGCCGCCCGGCTGCGCGCGCTGACCGGTCTCGACGCGACGGTCGTCGTGGAGGACGAACTGGACCCGGTGACCCACACCGGCTCCTTCGTCAGCTGGAAGGCGGCGCGCGTGCTGGACGACCGAGGCCCGCTGGACACGTCGGTGCTGGTGGCGCGTCAGGTCGCTCACCGATACGCAATCACCACCTGAGCGGAGAGGACCCACCATGCCCGACCCCAGGCCGGAGCCCGCCGCGATCCGGGTGACCACTCGCCGTGAGGTCCTGCCGTCGTACCCGACGCTCCCGGTGCACCAGGCGCTCGCCCACCGCTTCGGCAAGGAGCAGGTCTACCTGCTCGAGTCGGCCGCGGGACCGGACCGCGACCGCAAGTACCAGTTCGTCGGCTTCGGCGAGCTGCTCTCGCTGTCCGTCACGGACGGCATCGTCGGCGTCGACGGCGAACCGTCCCTGCGCGAGGCGCTGCTGCGGCGGATCGCCCCGCTGCTCGACGAGACCGCCGGCGGCCTGCGGCTGCGCGCCCGGCGCGACCTGTGGCGGGTCCTGCGGGAGCTGCACGCGCTGTTCGACGCGGAGGGCTCGCCGACCCGGTTCCGCTTCGGCTTCCTCGGCTACTTCGGCTACGACACCGTCCGCTACATCGAGGACCTGCCGTACATCATCGACGAGCGCCCCCCGCTGCCCGACGTCCACCTGGTGCTGCACCAGGGCTGTGTGGTCATCGACCTCGACAGCGGCGAGGGGGAGCTCCTCCTGCACGAGTCCGACCACTGGCGGGCGTTCGACCCGGCCGAGGTGACGACGCTGCTCGCGCGGGCCGAGGAGGACCATCCGGTGCCCCCCGCCGGTCCCGTGCCGGCCTCGGCCGCCTCCGACGACACCGATCCCGACGCGTACCGCCGGGACGTCGAACGGGCCCTGAAGCACATCGCCGTCGGCGACATCTACCAGGTGCAGCTCGGCCACGAGCTGACCATCCGCAGCGCCGTCGATCCGATCGACGTCTACCAGCGGATGCGCACGCACAACGCCTCTCCGTACATGTACCTGGCGCACGTCCGGGGGCAGACCGTGCTCGGCGCGAGCCCCGAGCTGTTCGTCCGGGTCGAGGACGGCACCGTCACCATGCGTCCGATCGCCGGCACCGTCCCGCGCGACGGTGACGACGAGGCGGCGGGCGCCCGGATGCTGGCGGACGAGAAGGAGATCGCCGAGCACATCATGCTGGTGGACCTGTGCCGCAACGACATCGGCCGGATCTGCCGCGCGGACACCCTGGAGGTGCCCGACGAGCTGATCGTCGAGCGCTACTCCCACGTGCTGCACCTCGTCTCGACGGTGGTGGGCGAGGCCGAGCCGGACCGGGACACCTACGACATCATCGCCGCGCTGTTCCCGGCGGGCACGATGACCGGGACGCCGAAGATCCGGGCCATGGAGATCATCGAGCAGATCGAGCGCAGCCGCCGGGGTCTGTACGCGGGCGCGATCGGCGTGATCGACATCGGCGGCTACACCAACCTCGCCCTGTGCATTCGCACCCTGTTCCACGAGGACGGCATCTACCGTACGCGGGCCTCCGCCGGGGTGGTCGCCGACTCCGTTCCTGAGCGCGAATGGACCGAGACGCTAGCGAAGATGAGCGCCGCCTACTGGGCGGTGACCGGAAAGGGACTGCTGTGAGCGTGACCGCCCTGAACAGCGGCGCCGGGCGGCCGGGCCCCGGGCCCCGGGTCCTCGTCGTGGACGCCTTCGACAGCTTCGTCGACATCCTGCGGCAGTACCTGATGTCCGCCGGGGCCGAACCGGTCATGGTGCGGTCCCACACCATGAGCGAGCAGCAGGTGGCGGAGCTTCGGCCCGACGCGCTGCTGCTCGGCCCCGGCCCGGGCCATCCGGACATCAGCGGGCACGTGGAGCTGGTGCGCGCCTTCGCGGGCCGGCTGCCCATCCTGGGCGTCTGCCTCGGCCACCAGGCGATCGGGCGGGCCTACGGGGCGTCCGTGATCCCGGCGGAGCACCTGATGCACGGCAAGACCAGCCGGGTCAGCCATGACGGCCGCGGCCTCTTCGAGGACATGCCCGAGGGTTTCCGCGCCACCCGCTACCACTCGCTCGTGGTGGTCGAGGACACCCTGCCGCCGGTCCTGGAGGTGAGTGCGACCTCCGTCGACGACGGCTACGTCATGGGGCTCCGGCACCGGACGCTGCCGGTGGAGTCGGTGCAGTTCCACCCGGAGTCCATCCGGACGGAGGGCGGCATGCGCATGATCCACAACTTTGTGCGCGCGACCGCGGCGTTCCCGTCCTGGCAGGACCGCGGCGTCGCCGCGTGAGGCGCTACCGGCTCACCGGCTTCGACGGCCCGGGCTCCCTGCGCGAAGAGACGTGCGAGGTCCCCGAGCCCGGCCCGCGCGAGGTGCTGGTCCGCATGCGGGCCTGGTCCCTCAACCACCGTGACCTGCTGATCGCGCACGGACGCTACAGCCGTGACCTCGTGCCCGGCCTGGTACCGCTGTCGGACGGAGCGGGCGAGGTCGTCGAGACAGGATCGGAGGTCACCGCCTGGCGGCCGGGGGACGCGGTCGCCGGACTGTTCCTGCCCGACTGGCGCTCGGGGCGCCCCCGGGTCGACCGGGCGCTCGGCGGGTCCGTCGACGGGGTCCTCGCCGAGTACGTGGTCTTCGACGAGGAGGCGGTCGTCGCCGTCCCCGCCCATCTCGACTTCGCCGAGGCCGCCACCCTGCCGTGCGCCGCGCTCACCGCGTGGCAGGCGGTCGTGGAGATCGGCGGGCTGCACCCCGGCCAGACGGTGCTCACCCTGGGCAGCGGCGGCGTGTCGGTGTTCGCGCTGCAGTTCGCCGCGGCGGGCGGCGCGCGGGTGATCTCGACCTCCGGCAGCCCGGCCAAGCTGGAGCGGCTGCGCGAGCTGGGGGCGGCCGAGGTGATCGACCGCGTCCGGGAGCCCGAATGGGGCCTGCGCGCGGCCGGACTGTGCGACGGCGGCGTCGACCACGTCGTCGAGGTCGGCGGGGCGGGCACCATGCGCCAGTCGATCACGGCGGCCCGGGTCGGCGGCCGGATCAGTGTCATCGGCGTGCTCGGCGGCGGGGCCGGGATCAGCCCTGTTCCCCTGCTGCGCAAGGTGCTGTGCGTGCAGGGCGTCCAGGTCGGCAGCGCGGACATGTTCCGGGCCATGAACCGCGCCCTGGAACAGCAGCGCATCCGGCCGGTGATCGACCGGGAGTTCCCGTTCTCGGAGGCCGGGGCCGCGTTCCGGTACCTCGAGGCCGCCGGCCACATCGGCAAGGTGGTGATCACCGCCGACCCGCCCGGCCGCCCCCGGTGAGCACGCCAGGAGATGCGGGGGCGGGCGCGCGCCGACGAGGATCCGGGGGGACCACACCGGCGACGGAGGCGAAGTGGAGTACTGGAACCCCAAGGCAGAGACCATGCCGCGCCACGAGCTCGAGGCATGGCAGTGGCGCAGGCTACAACGGGCGCTCCACCACGCCCGCGCCCACTCGCCCTTCTGGCGTGACCGGCTGCCCGGCGACATCACCTCGATGGAGGACTACGCCCGGCGCGTACCCCTGCTGCACAAGGCGGACCTGCTCGCCGCCGAGCAGCAGGCTCCGCCGTACGGCACCTGGCCGTCCATCGACCCCGCGCGCGGCATCCGTCACCACCAGACCAGCGGCACCAGCGGCAATCCGCCGGTGCGCACCATCGACACGGCGGGCGACTGGACCTGGTCGACGGACACCTTCTGCACGGCGCTGTACGCGATGGGCGTGCGCCCGCACCACAAGGGCATGGTCGCCTTCGGATACGGCCTGTTCATGGGCTTCTGGGGGATGCACTACGGCCTCGAGCGGATGGGCTGCACGGTCGTCCCGGCCGGCGGCCTGGACTCGCGCACGCGGATCAAGCTCCTCGTGGACTACGGCATCGAGGTCGTCGGGCTCACCCCGAGCTATGCGATGCGCCTGATCGAGACGGCCCGCGAGATGGGCATCGACCTGGCGAAGGAGGCGAACGTCAAGATCATTCTGGCGGGCGCCGAGCCCCGGTCGAAGTTCACCACGCGCACCATCGAGGAGGCTTTCGGGGCTCGCGTCTTCAACGCCGCGGGCACCACCGAGTTCGGCGGCGTCTTCATGTTCGAGTGCCCGTCGCGCCGGGGCGCCTGCCACATCATCGAGCCCTCGACGATCGAGGAGGTGCTGCACCCCGAGACCAAGCTGCCCGTCGGCTACGGCGAGGAGGGGGTGCGGGTCACCACCGGCCTGTCCCGCGAGGGCATGCAGCTGTTCCGGCACTGGACCGAGGACGTGGTCGTCAAGCGGCCCGCCGCCGCCTGCGGCTGCGGCAGGACCTGGGACTTCTACGACGGCGGGATCATCCGGCGGGTCGACGACATGCGCAAGATCCGCGGGGTGTCGGTCACTCCGGTGATGATCGAGGACGTGGTCCGCGGCTTCGACGAGGTCAGCGAGTTCTCGACGTCCATCAGCTCGGTGCGCGGTCTGGACACGGTCTTCGTCCGGGTGGAGCCGCGCCACGTGCCGGGCGGCGACGTGACCACGCTGGCCCGGCGCATCGCCGAGGAGTTCAAACGGGAGATCGGGATACGGCCCGAGGTGGAGCTGGCCCCCGAGGGCGCTCTGCCCCGGCAGGAATGGAAGGCGGCGAGGCTCCGTGACGAACGCGCACTCGTTTCTCAGCCCTGAGCAGGAGGCGCAGCTGCTCGGCGCCTACACGGCCCTGAAGGAGCTGTCGGCCGACTGCCGGGTGCCCGCGGTGGGCGCCGCGGTGACCATGGCCCTGGCCGAACTGCGCACGGCCCTCGACGGCCAGGGCGTGGAGTTCGACTACTTCTCCACGGTCTGAGGTCCGCGGGGAGACCCGTACCGAGACCGTCCCGTCCCGCTGCGCCGCGGGCCGGTCCGCCGCCCCCGGGCGGTGTGCCGGCCCGCGTCCGCATGGGGTGGTCCCCGTGTCAAACCCCTCTCGCGAACACCGCACTTCTGAAGGTGCGGCGCCGCGGCGCCGACGCCAGCATGACTCGCGGCCCATCAGGTATCGACTTCCAAGGGAGCGCGAAACGTGGCATCTCGCAATGTCCGGACAGGCGCCGCCGAATCCCCCCAGAAGCGCAGGATCCCCGTCCTCGACGGTCTGCGCGGACTGTGCGCGGTCGCAGTCCTCGTCTATCACGTCGCCTACACGGCGGGCGTGAGCAACCACTTCGCGGACCCGCGCGACAACCTGTGGGGTTATCTCACCGAGGGCATGGGCGTCTTCCTGCCTCCCTTCTTCGTCCTGTCCGGCCTGATGCTCTACCGGCCCTTCGCCCGCCGCACGGTGACCGGCGAGGGCGCCACCCCGCGGGTCGCCTCCTTCTACTGGCGCCGCTTCGTGCGCATCGTTCCCGCGTTCTGGGCGCTGGTGCTCGCCTCGATCCTGCTCCTGGACTACGACAAGATCGACGGCGTCTGGTTCTTCCTGCGGCCGCTCCTGATGATCCACTTCTTCACCCGGGCCGAGTGGATCACGGGTATCGAGCCGACGTGGACCGTTCCCACCGAGATGCTCTTCTACCTGGCGCTGCCGGTCATCGCCTGGGCCATCCACAGGTTCGCCGTGCGCGGCACCACGCCGGCCCGGCGCGCCCGCCGGATGTTCGTCCCGCTCGTCGCCCTGGTCCTCATCGGCATGGCCTGGACCGCCTACTGCTTCCTGCCGTCCATGACGGCCGACGTCTGGTACCTGTCCTTCTGGCCCTTCGGCTACGTCGGCTACTTCGCCGGCGGCATGGCCCTGGCCGTGATGCTCTCCTACGCCGAGGTGGCGCCGCGCCGGCCGGCGCTGTTCCGCTGGGCCGCCAAGTGGCCGATGGGCTTCTGGCTGGTCGCCCTGATCGCCTACCTCGCCAACGTGCCGCACCCGTTCGGCGAGCCCGGCATGGGCGACTGGGGCGCCCTCACCCAGCAGATGGTGCTGCACACCCTGTTCTTCGTCTTCTCGATGTGCGTCGTGATCCCGCTGGTGGCCCCCGGCGCCCGCTCGAAGACCATGGACCTGGTCCTCGCGAACCGTCCGATGGCCTTCCTCGGCCGCATCTCGTACGGCATCTACCTGTGGCACGTGTTCTTCATCCACGTCGTGCTCCACAACGGCAGCATGTTCGGCAAGTCCGCCGTCAACTCGGGCATGCTGCGCGGCACCGTCGGCTTCGCCGAGATGGTGAGCCTGGTCCTGCTCGGCACCCTCGTCACCGCGCTGGCCAGCCACTACGTCATCGAGGAGCCGCTGAACAAGAAGCTGCGCGGCCTCTTCGACCGCCGCTCGAAGAACCGTGGGGACGAGGTGTCCGCATCCGGTCCGAAGGGCCCCGGGAGCGGCTCCCCGTCCTCGCCGGAGCAGGGCGTCCTGACCTCCGTCTGATCCACCGGCACGGCCCCGAGGGGTGCCCCCGCCGCCACGGCGGGGGCACCCCTCCGTCGTGCCCGCCGCACGGCCGCGCCGGCGGTACGACGAAGGGGTGGCCGGCTCCTTCAGGAGCCGGCCACCCCGGTGGTCCCGTGCGGGACTAGCCCTGGCGCAGCGGTCGGACGAAGGCGCGGACGTCCTCGACGAGCAGCGCGGGCTGCTCGAGGGCGGCGAAGTGGCCGCCCTTGTCGAACTCGGTCCAGTGGGTGAGCGTCGGCAGCAGCGGGTCCGCCCAGCGGCGGATCGGCAGCGCGGCGTCCTCGGGGAAGACGGCCACGCCGACCGGCGCCTCCAGCGGCCAGGGGCCGCCCCAGGTGCGGACGAAGGCCTCGTCGCCGTGCGCGGACTCGTAGTAGAGCTGGGCGCTGGAGCCGGCGGTGCCGGTGAACCAGTAGAGCGAGACGTTGGTGAGCAGGTGCTCGCGGCTGACCGCGTCCTCCGGAACCTTGTCCGCGGCGGTCCACTCCTTGAACTTCTCGACGATCCAGGCGAGCTGGCCGACCGGCGAGTCGGTGAGCCCGTACGAGAGGGTCTGCGGCCGGGTCGACTGGATGCGCTGCCAGCCCATCCCGTCCTGCTGGAAGCGCCCGGCGAACTCCAGGCGGCCCAGGTCGGTGGCGTCCAGGCCCTCGAAGGCGGCCGGGTCCTGCGGCGGGAAGGTGACGAACATGTTCACGTGGACGCCGGCGACGTGCTCCGGGTCGGCGAGACCCAGCTCCAGGGAGATCGGCATGCCCCAGTCGCCGCCCTGCACGAAGTAGCGGTCGTAGCCGAGGCGGCCCATCAGCTCGGCCCAGGCGCGGGCCACCCGGCGGGTGTCCCAGCCGGCCGCGCGGGTGGGGCCGGAGAAGGCGTAGCCGGGGATCGAGGGGATGACCACGTGGAAGGCGTCGGCCGGGTCCCCGCCGTGCGCGGCCGGGTCGGTGAGCGGGCCGATCACGTCGAGGAACTCGGCGACGGAGCCCGGCCAGCCGTGCGTGATGATCAGCGGCTTCGCGGTCGGCTCCGGCGAGGTGACGTGCAGGAAGTGGACGTCGGTGCCGTCGATCTCGGTGATGAACTGCGGGTACTGGTTCAGCCTGGCCTCGGCGGCGCGCCAGTCGAAGCCGGAGCGCCAGTACTCGGCGAGCTCCTTGAGGTACGCGACCGGGACGCCGCGCGACCAGTCGGCGTCCGGGATCTCGCCCTCGGGCCAGCGGGTGCGCGCGAGGCGCTCGTTCAGGTCGTCGATGTCGGCCTGGGGGATCTCGATGCGGAAGGGGCGCATGGCAGCCTCTCGTGGTGCGCGTGCCGGAACGGGCGAAGTGGGCTTCAGCGGGTGGCGGCCTGAGGCTGCCGGCGCGGTGCGGTGGTGGCGGGGCCGGTGCGCCGGGCGGCGCGGGAGGCCCGCAGGACGCGCAGCATGAGGCGCGGGCGCATCAGCGCCTGCGGCGGGTCGACGAGGCCGGCGACGCGGATGAACGCGTTGCTCAGCTCCGGGTCGTGCTCGGCGGCGGCCTGGAGGCGCGCGACGTAGGCGTTGGCCATCCTGACCTTGAGCGTGCGGCGCCCGGAGACACCCGGGTAGCCGAGGTCGGAACCGGCGGCCAGCTCCCAGGGCGCCTTGACGGCGGCCGCGACGTCCTTGAAGTACGCGGCGGGCTTCCGGCCGCGGGGTGCGGCCAGGTGCCGGCGCAGCGCCAGCGACTCCAGCGCGGCCACCGTCATGCCCTGGGCGTAGACCGGGTTGAAGCTCGCCACGGCGTCGCCCATCACGAGCAGTCCGTCGGGGAACCGGGTCAGGCGCTCGTAGTGGCGCCAGACGCTCGCCGGATAGCGGAACTTGACCGGGTCGTCGACGGGCTCGGCGTCGGCCACGGCGTCGTACAGGTGCGGGACGGGCAGTGAGCGCATGAACGTCTCGAAGCCCTCGGGATCCGTCGGGGCGTGGTCGCCCAGGATGCCGGTGAGCGACAGCTCGTAGATGTCGCCGTCGCCGGGCAGCCGGTAGAACAGGCCGCCGCGGGGGTGTTCGGGGGTCGCGGCCGGGATGATGGCCTGGGCGTCGCCGAGCGGGTCGTGGTCCAGGCGGTAGTGGCGCGTGGTGTAGGCGAGGTCGATCTCGACCCGCTCCTCCTCCGGGCCCGGGTAGCCGAGCTCGGCGAGCCAGACCGGGGTGCGCGAGCCGCGGCCCGTGGTGTCGACGACGAGGTCGGCCTCCAGTTCCTGCGGCTCGCCGCCCGCGTGGCGCGGCTGGACCCGGGCGCCGGTGACCCGGGTCCGGTCGGCGGTGGTGCTGAGCCCGAGGATGTCGTGCTCCTCCAGGAAGCGGACGTTGGGCAGCTGCTGCACCCGACGGCGCACCTGCTCCTCGAGGACCGGGCGGCCCGCGGGAACGGAGACCAGACCGGTGTCGGCGGGGGCGATGCGCCGGCCGTTGAAGTACCAGTGGCAGGCGTGGCCGAAGTCGTCCGGGGGGGCACCGGCGGCCGCGAGGTCGTCGGTGAGCCCCGGGAAGTGCTCCTCCAGGATCTGCTGGCCACGGGCCACCAGACCGTGGGCGTGCCGCCCGTGCGGCACACCGCGCCGCGGTCCCGAGACGCCGACGAGCCGGTCGCGGTCGACCAGCAGGACCTCCGCGTAGGTGTCGGCGAGCACGCGGGCGGCGAGCAGTCCCGCCATGCTGCCGCCGAGCACCACCGCCCGGTGTGCGGCTGTGTGGGCCACCGTGTTCTCCTTCTTCGGGCCGGCGTGGGTCACGGGGTGTTGCGGGGGGTGTTCTGGTAGGCGGCGAGGAGCCACTCGCCGTCCTGCTTGGTCAGCACCCAGATGGCGCGGACCTGGCGCTCGGCGGCCGGCTCGGTCTCGCCGGGGGCGAGGACGCCGCCCTGGGTGATGACGACGGCGTTGTCGGGCGAGAGGAACTTGACGGCGAGCGGCGTGCCGGTGACCTGGGTGCCCTTGTACGGTCCGGCGAACGCCTGCGTCATGAAGCCGGCGATGCGCTCGCGGCCGGTCTCGTACACGCCGGGCAGCACCATGGTGCCGTCCTCGGTGAAGACGTCGCCGAAGGCGGCGCCGTCGTGCGCGGCCCAGGCGGCGACGATGCGCTGCGGCACGGCGGCGACGGCGGCGGTGTCCTCGGCGAGGGCCGTGGCGGTGGTCGTGGCGGTCATGGGGATCTCCCTGTGTTTCGTCGGGGTGGGGACGGGTGCGGGCCGCCGCGGGCGCGGCGGCGTCGACCGGTCAGGAGGGCAGTGCGACGGAGAGCGCGTGGCGGAAGACGTTCCGCGGGTCGTAGCGCTTCTTCACCCGCTGCAGGCGCGGGTAGTTCTCCTTGTAGTAGAGGACGGGCCAGCCGGTGCCGGAGGTGTTCCAGGCCGGGTCGGCGAGGTCCACGTCCGGGTAGCTGATGTACGAACCGTCGTTGACGTCGCCCGGCTCGGGGACGCCGCCGGTCTCGGCGTACACGTCCTGGTAGAAGCGGCGCACCCAGGCGATGTGCAGCTCGTCCTCCTCCGGCGCGGTCCACGCGCCCGCGGAGTAGGACGCCTTGAGGACGGAGTCGCGCTGGGGGACGGCGGTGGCGTCGGGGGCGACCGCGTTGACCTGGCCGCCGAAGCCGGTGAGCACCAGACAGGCCATCGGGTTGTCGTAGCCGGGGTCGGTCAGGTGGCGGTGCACGGCGGCGAGCTGGTGGTCGGTGAAGCCCGCGCGCAGGTATCCGGCCTTGTTCTTGTACCGGCCGCGCGGGTCGCTGGGCCAGCTGTAGGAGGGCATCCAGGTGTCCATCCAGGACACCACCTGCTCCTCGACGTGTGCCGGTGCGGCGCCGCCGGGGCCGGTGAGCGCGGCCAGCTGCTCGGCCATCAGCTCGGCGGCGCCGGGCACGTCGTCGTCGACGACGGAGTTGAGGACGAACGATCCGGCGGAGCGGTGCAGGACGATCAGGTTGCTCCAGAGGTGGCGTCCCGGGGAGTCCGGCGCGCTGTTCTTCTCGTGCCAGTCGGTGTAGGCGCGCAGCAGCGCCGTGAAGCCCTGCTCGTCCAGGGTGTCCCAGGACCAGACGACGTCGGCGCGGCGGATCCGGCGCGGGGCGCGGGGCAGGGCGTGTTCGGGGGCGGTCGGCCGGGGGCCGGGGGAGCGCAGCCAGAAGCGGGTGACGACGCCGAAGTTGCCGCCTCCGCCTCCGGTGTGGGCCCACCACAGGTCGTGGTGCGGATCGTCCGGCTCGCGGGTGGCGGTGATCGCCCGGGCCCGGCCGGTCTCGTCGACGGTGACGACCTCGACGGCGTACAGGTGGTCGACGACCAGGCCGTCGCGGCGGGAGAGGTGTCCGTAGCCACCGCCGCAGATGTGGCCGCCGACGCCGACCTCGAAGCAGGTTCCGGCCGGGACGGTCACGCCCCAGCGGTCGTGCAACTCCCGGTAGAGGTGGTCGAGGCGGGTGCCGCCGCCGACGGCGAAGGCCGCCGTCCGTTCGTCGTAGGAGACGGCGGACAGCGGCGAGAGGTCGATGAGGACCTGGATGTCGGGCGAGGCGGTGAAGTCCTCGAAGCAGTGACCGCCGCTACGGACCGCGATCCGGCGACCGGTGTCGACGGCGTCCTGGACGGCGTCGACGACGTCCTGGGTGGTGGCGGCGAGGCGGACCGCCTCGGGACGCCCGGTGAAGCGGTGGTTGTACCCCTCCACCAGACCGGGGTACCGGTCGTCCTGCGGGGTGACGGTCACCCCGCGGCTCTCTTCCGACATGGACGGCTCCTCCTGCGGCGGTCGTGCCCAGAGCCTGTCCGGCGGATCACGGCCGGGTCATCTCCTGGTTTGCGGAGTTGCCGGGGACCGGGTCCCAGTCGTCGGTCAACTGCCGTTCCAGGGCGCTTTCCACGGGAGTCGGGGGAAGCGCGGTCAGCCGTTCCGGGTGTCCGGGGGGCGGACCTTGCAGGGTGGTGCCGTGGTCGAGCGGTGCGGTCGGGGTCGTCACGCCGATCCACACCCAGCCGTAATCGGACAATGACCAGTAGGCGGTGGTGAAGAGACGCCCGGCCAGCCGCAGGGCGGGGGCGGGCAGACGCAGCACGCCGCCGCGTCGCGGCTCGGGCGGGGGCGAAGACGTGGAGACGGTCACCCCGCGACCGTCACACCCGGCCCGCGGCCGACGCATCTCTCGGTGTGCGCACGTCTCCGGTGCCGTCCAGGGCCGCCTGGCCGCGCCTGCCCTCCTCCAGGGTGAGGGCGAGTTCGAGCGGCGCCGAATCGTCGCCCTCCCGCAGGATCGCGGCGGCCCGGGTGAGCTGCCCGGCGATCCGGTCCAGGACGTCGGCGACCGGTCCGGCGTTGTGGGCGAGAACGTCTCCCCACACCCACGGGTCGCCGCCGGCCGTGCGAACCGTGTCGCGCAGGCTCTGCTCGGCGAGGCCGAGGAAGGCCAGGGAGCTGTCGGCGAAGCGGCTGGAGAGGACGGCCGCCACCAGGTGCGGGGCGTGCGACAGCTCGGCGGCGACCCGGTCGTGGATCTGCGGGGAGAGGTCGAGGCGCTGCGCGCCGCAGGCCTCGATCAGCGCGTCGAGCGTCCGCAGCGCCCACTCGGGGGTGGTCTCGTACGGGCACAGGGCCCAGACGCGGCCGGTGAAGCGGGTGGCGCCGGCGCCGGCCCGGCCGGGGGCGTCGGGTCCGGCCAACGGATGTCCGGGCACGTATCCCTTGAGGTCACAGCCGCGCAGTTCGGCGTCGGAGCTGATGACGTCCTTGGCTCCGGCGGTGTCGGTGTAGACGTGCCCGAGGCCCTGGCTCTGCGCGCGGTACAGGACGTCGACGACGGCGGACGGCGGGGTGGCGACGACGACCAGGTCGGCGGGCGGGCGCTCGGGGGTCCAGGCGGTTCCGGCGCCGAGCGCCACGGCCTCGGCGGTGGCGCGGGGGTCGTCGTCGAGGAGGGTGACCTCGACGCCCGCGCCGGTGAGGGCGAGGGCCACGGAGGTGCCGGTGGTGCCACAGCCGATGACGACGGCGGTGCGCAGCGTGGCGGTGGTCATGGGAACTCCTGGCGGCGGGGACGGAGGATGGGCGGGCCGGTGCCTGGTGGGCCTCGGGGCGGGGCGGTCGGGGTGCGGCGGGGGGCCGCCCGTCGTGCGGTCATGTCCGCTCAGTGCTCGCAGTGGGCGTGGGCGAACTGGCCGGGGGCGCGGCCTTCGCCGGCCGGGCCGCGGTAGGCCTGGGCGATGTCGAGCCACCGGTCGGCCTCTGCGCCGGTGGCGACCAGGGCCAGGTCGTCGCGGTGGCGGCGGCGGGTGACGAGCAGGCAGAAGTCCTCGGCGGGGCCGGTGATCTTGTCGGCGGCGTCCTCGGGGCCGTACGCCCAGAGCTCGCCGTTGGGGGCGGTGACCTCGATGCGGAAGTGCTCGGTGGGCGGGGTCAGACCGCGGGAGAGGTAGCCGAAGTCCCGGGTGAGGAAGGCG
Source organism: Streptomyces sp. NPDC014656 (assembly GCF_043084305.1). NCBI lineage: Bacteria > Bacillati > Actinomycetota > Actinomycetes > Kitasatosporales > Streptomycetaceae > Streptomyces > Streptomyces sp. NPDC014656. The sequence continues at coordinate 42,924 of NZ_JBIBZN010000020.1, read as the reverse complement.
AAGAAGACCAGGTGGCGCAGGCGCTCGGTGGCCTCGCGGCGCACGCCGAGGGCGTCGGCGATGTCCTGGCCGTGGCCGAAGATCTCCATGATTCCGGCGGAGGCGAGGACGGCCGCGGGAAGCGGGTTGACCAGCCACGGCACGACCTGGCCCTCGGGGACGGCGGCGAGGGCGTCGACGGAGTTCTGGCCGAGGGCGCGGAAGCGGGCGAGGAGCTGGGCGGGCGGGAAGCCGTTGAACTGCTTGAGGGCGGCGTTGACGGCGCCGTCGAAGTCGCCCGCGGCACCGGCGGCGAGCTTGGCGAAGCCGTCGGGGTCGGAGGCGGCGGTGCCGGCCAGGTGGAAGATGAAGGTGAGGTGGGCGATCTGGTCGGCGATGCTCCAGCCGGGGGCGGGGGTCGCGGTGTGCCAGGCCTGCTCGTCCAGTCCCTCGACGAGGCGGGCGGTCTCCTCGATCTCGATGGCGAGGGCCTTCAGGACGTCGTTCGTGGCGGTCATGGTGGTGTCTCCTCGGACGGGAAGTGAAAGGGAAGGGCGGTACGGGGTACGGCGGGGGCGTGGGTTCAGTGGGCGGTGACCGCGGGGCGGGGCGCCCTGCCGGGTGCGGGGAGCCGGGTGCCGATGTCGACGGCGGCGGTGAGCGCCGCCCAGGAGGCGAGCTCGACCAGCTCGCGGTCGCCGGGGTGCGCGGCGCGGAAGTCGGCGAGGTCCGTGCCGGTGATCTGGTGGGGGTTGAGGGCGATCAGCAGGGCGAGTCGCCCGGTGGGCAGGTGGGCCTCGGCGAGCGGGGCCGTCGCCTCGGCGAGCCAGCTGCGGCTGGGGCCGGGCACGGCGCCGTCGTACGAGGCGAGGACGGTGTGGAGCAGTTCGCGGACGGCTTCGGGGATCCAGCGCTCGGCGGCGTGGTCGACGGAGGCGACGGCCCGGCCGAGGGCCTCGGCGATGGTGGGGCTGGTCTTCGCCCAGTCGAGTCCGGCGGGCAGCGGGGCGGCGGGCAGCAGTCCCAGGGCGGCACCGGGTGTCACCGGTGTGCCGCGGTCGGCCCGCATGGCACGGGCGACCAGGCGCATCACCGGTCCGCGGCCGGCTGCGGGGGCCGCGTCGGGGACGGGCGAGTCCGGCAGGAAGAGCCGGACCATCCGGTTGAGGTAGTGGAACGTGACGGCGGTGCCGAGGATCTCGGGGGCGTCGGCCGCGTCGAACGGCGGCCGCTCCTGCCGCTGCCGTGCGGTGGTGGCGTCCATCGCCCAGACGGCGAGCGGCCGGTGGGTGTCGGTGCCGGGCAGGGTGGCCCGCTTGGCCTCGTGGACCTCGACGCAGTAGGAGCAGTCGTTGGCCCGTGACACCCCGGCGGCGACGGCTTCCTTGGCGGCCCGGGAGACCCGGCCTTCGGCGAGGAGGGTCTCCCGCAGCAGCAGCCAGGAGGCGGCGAGCGTCTGCGGAGCCGGGGAGTGCAGGGCCAGCGGCGGAGCGACGACGCCGAAGTCGCGGTGGGCCTGGGCGTAGACCTCGGCGACGGTGTCCTCGGCCCGGGCGGGCGGGACGGCCGCGATGTGCCGGATCTGCCGGAGCGAGCCCTTCAGCATGAGTCGTACGAGCGGTCGCATCGCCGCCTCCTTCTGCGCTTCCGGGTTGCGTGGTGCAACCCACTGGTCATGTGGTCGGTTCTTTGAAGCAACTCACTGGCCGGCGAAAGCCGTCCACAGGGATCACACGGTGACCAGGCGCTTCTGCTTCAGCAGCGGCAGTACGCCGTTGCGTCCGCTCTTGTAGCCGGTGGGGGCCGGGGCGCCGTAGGTGACCGCGACTCCCCTGGCCTGGGCGGCGGCCACGATGTGCGGCACCGCGCGCTCGGCGAGGGCGGCGATGGTCATCGCCGGGTTGACGGTCAGGGCGCCGGGGACGGCGGAACCGTCGGTGACGAAGATTCCGGAGTGGCCGCGCAGTTCGTTGGTGTCGTCGAGGGCGGAGGTGGCCGGGTCGTCGCCCATCCGGCAGGAGGCCAGCGGGTGGACGGTGTAGGCGCCGACCAGGTCGTTGGTCCACGGCATCACCTTGGCGAGGCCGTCCTTCTCCAGGATCTCCTTCACGTCGGCGTCGGCCTGGTTCCAGCCGTTCCAGGTGTTCTCGGTCGGCTTGTAGGAGAGGTTGCCGCGGCCGAGCATCTGCTGCGAGATGCGCATCGAGTTGCCGGTGGCGGGCGGCGGGCCGAAGACGCCCTCGTTGTCGTCCTCCGTCATGCAGAAGATGGTCAGCCAGGACTTCCAGTGCTTGAGGATCTCCTTCTTCTCCCTGCCGAACCAGGTCGGTCCGGAGGCGTCCGGCACCTGGGCCAGGATGGTGCCGAGACCGGGCGGGAAGTAGAGCTGCTCCAGGGAGTAGCGGGAGTACTCGGGCAGCGAGCCGTCGAGCTTGTCCCAGCTGGCGACGGTCGGGCCCTTGCCGATCGCGTTGGCGCCGTACGGGAGGTTGCCGTCGCCGCGGGTCAGGCCGAGGATCTCGGCGGCCTTGTCCTCGTTGATGATGGCCGTGTTGAGGCGCTCGCCGTTGCCGGAGAAGTAGCGGCCGACCGCGTGCGGCATGGTGCCGAGGTGGGACTCGCTCCGCTGCAGGATGACCGGGGTGGCGCCCGCGCCCGCCGCCATCACGACGATCTTGGCCTCGATGACGCCGGAGCCGGTCTGCAGCCGGTAGTCCTCGTCGTCGACGATGTTGTAGTGGACCCGGTAGTCGCCCTCGGGGGTCCGCGTCAGGTGCTGCACCTCGTGCAGCGGGCGGATCTCGGCGCCGTGGGCGAGCGCGGCCGGGAGGTAGTTGACGGTGAGGGACTGCTTCGCCTCGAAGCGGCAGCCGGCCATCATGAAGTTGCAGTTGACGCACTTGGAGTTGTCGATCGCGGCGGCGAGCGGGTTGGCGGTGCGCCCGGCGTGGTCGCAGGCCGCGGCCCACAGGCCCCCCGCGTAGGAGGCGTCCTCCCAGCCCTGCTTGCTGACCGAGAGGGACTCCTCGATCCGGTCGTACCAGGGGTCGAGGGTGTCCCGGCTGACCGCCTTCGGCCACATCCGGCGGCCGATGCCGCCGTGCCGGTCGAAGACGAACTTCGGTGCCCGCGGCATGGCCGCGAAGTACACCACGCTGCCGCCGCCGACGCAGTTGCCGCCGAGCACGCTCATGCCGTCGCCGACGACGAAGTCGAAGATCCGGGTGTAGGAGGAGCCGAGCTTGTAGTCGTGCTCGAACTCGTCGCTCTTCAGCCAGGGACCGCGCTCGAGGACGGTGACCTTCGCACCGCCGGCGGCCAGGTGGTAGGCGGCGATCGCCCCGCCGAAACCGCTCCCGATGACCAGGACGTCGGTCTTCTCGATCGTGGTGCTCATGCTGGGCTCCCGGAGAGGGTCGTGGCGGGGTGGAGGTCGGCGAGCTGCCGGCCGTAACCGGCTTCCTGGAAGCGCCACAGTCCGTCGGCGTCCGGGGCGGTGATGCCCATGGCGGTGAGGCCCGGGTGACCGGCGGCGAGCGCGTCGTCGGTGTGCAGGTGGGCGGCGGAGTCGAAGGCCATGTTGCAGAAGAGGGAGAGCAGCACCCAGAAGTCCTTCTCCGGGTGGCCTATGGCGGTGAGCTCGACGATCAGGGCGACCCGGTCGTCGTAGCCGAGGGCCACGAAGGGCGGGACGTCGGTGTCGAGGGTCAGACCGGTCCTGGCCGCGTAGACCACGGCGTGCTCGTTGACGAGCCTGGCCAGGTCCTCCAGGCCGTCGTGGATGCCGGTGGCGTCCCAGCGCAGGAGGTCGAGCGCGCCGCTGGTGACGGCGCCGCCGCCGGTGCTGACGCCGGCGATCGCCCGGTCCCCGGGCCAGCGCTTCTCGCCCGGGACGATGGTGTCCGCGTATGCCTCGAGGGTCGAGGTGGCTTCTTCCCCGATGTCGACCCTTCGCTCGGGGATTCTCCGTGCTCGGTGCAACTCGTCCTCCGGTGGGTGGGGTTCCTGGTGGCGTGAGAAGAAAGCTAGAAGCACCGAGTCTTTTCAAACAACCAACTCGATCCGCGTTCGCCCGAACGCCAGTCCTCTGATGCAACTAACCGGAGTCGCATTGTCTCCGCGCCGGCTCTCCGAAAAAAAGAGGTCGTTCGCTATGGTCATCCCGAATGCACATTCCTCCGCGGTGGTCCGGGCTTTTTCCATGGAGTTTCGGGGACGGCCGGACACGCCTCGATCTCGCCGGAAGGGAAAGGGGAGAGGTGAACCGCGACGGAAGAACTCTGACGCTGCCGGCCCACTTCACCCACCGGCTGCCGATCGAGGCTTTGCTGCCGGCCGACTCGCCCCGCCTGAAGGGCCTGGACGAGGAGCACGTGCGGCGCCTGGCCGACATCTACGCCTCGCTGCCGCCGGTCCTCGTGCACCGGGCCACGCTGCGCGTGGTCGACGGCATGCACCGGGTGGCGGCCGCGGCGCACCAGGGGCTCACCTCGGTGGAGGTGCAGTACTTCGACGGCGCTGACGAAGAAGCGTTCCTTCGCTCGGTGACCGCCAACATCACCCACGGTCTCCCCCTCTCCGTGGCGGACCGCAAGGCGGCGGCCGAGCGCATCCTGCGCTCCCGGCCCGAACTGTCGGACCGGTCCGTCGCCTCCTGCACCGGCCTCGACGCCAAGACGGTCGCCGCGATCCGTCCCCGTTCGACCGCGGACAATCCGCGTTCGAACATCCGTATCGGCGCCGACGGCCGGATCCATCCGCTGGACCGCACGGCCGAGCGACTGCGCGCCGCCGAGCTCATGACCCGACGCCCCGACCTCCCGCTGCGGGCCATCGTCAAGGAGACCGGGCTCTCCCTCGGCACCGCGCACGACGTGCGCCGACGACTGCTGCGCGGCGAGGCCCCGGTGCCCGAGGGCCGCCGGCCCGCGGCCGCCCGCCGCGCCACCGCGGCACTCGCCGGGTCCACCGCACCCGCCGCACCCGCCGACTCCGAGCCGCCCACCCGACAGCCCCGCGCCGGCCGCTCCCCCGCGCCGCCCGTCACGACGACCGCCCTCGCCCCGACGGCCGCCACCGGCGGTTCCCGCGGCTCGATGGAGCTGCTGCGGCGGCTCGCCGGCGACCCGTCGCTGCGGCACTCGGAGTCCGGACGGCACTTCCTGCGCTGGTTGCACACCCACGTCATGGTCGACGAGGCCTGGCGGCGGCAGGTCGCCGCCGTACCCCCGCACTGCACGGACACCGTCGCGGAACTGGCCCTCCAGTGCTCCCAGGTGTGGAAGAGGTTCGCCGAGGACCTCGCCCGGCGGCGGCTGACCGACGCCGCCCCCGATCCGTCACGTCACGCGGCTTCCGCCTCTCGGCAGGGAGCATGATTCAACGACAGGGAGAAACGGTGACCACCACCGCCATCGAAGCCGCTGTCCTCCGGGTGATCGATGAGATGCACGCGAATCTCGGCCAGGAACTCACGATCGACGACATGGCTCGCACCGCCATGTTCAGCAAGTTCCATTTCACCCGGGTTTTCCGGGACGTGACGGGTACGTCCCCCGGGCGCTTTCTCTCCGCCCTGCGACTCCAGGAGGCGAAGCGCCTCCTGCTCGAAACCGAATTCAGCGTGGCCGACATCAGCAGCCAGGTCGGATACAGCAGCGTCGGAACCTTCAGTTCCCGTTTCAAGTCATGTGTCGGCGTCTCACCGAGCATGTTCCGGGAATTGGGCGGATTCACGTCGGAGATCGGGACCGCCACGGCCGAGGCGACGACCGTGCACAGTGCGCTGCGCGGGCGGGTGCACCTGCCGGCGGACCGGGAGCCCGGCCACTGCTTCGTGGGGCTCTTCCCCACGCCCGTACCGCAGGGGCAGCCGGTGCGCTGCGTCGTCCTGGACGGCCCCGGCTCCTTCGAGCTGCGCGACGTACCGGCCGGCACCTGGCACGTGCTCGTGCACTCCGTCCCGTACGGCCTCGAGCACATGCCGTCCGGTACCGGCGACGCGGATCTCGTCTCGGTCGGCAGCTACGGCCCGGTGACCGTGCGCGAGGGCACCCTGCTGATGCCCGCCGAGATCACGCTGCGCCCGCTGGACGCGCTCGATCCGCCGATCCTGATGGCCCTGCTGGACCTGCGCACCGACGCGCTCGACCGCATCGCGGGCTGACCCCCGGGCCCGTACCCCCGCTGCGGGACACGACGGAGGGCCGGCCACGAAGAATCGTGGCCGGCCCTCTCGCCGTGTCCCGCAGCGGGCGCGTGCGCTCAGTCCACCGGGCGGACCGTCATCGGCAGTCCCCCGCGCATCCGCAGCGACATCATCGGCTCCGCGACGCCCTCGTGCCCCGGCACCACGGCCAGGTCGAGGTCCCGGGTGACGAGCGCGGTGACGAACACCGCCTCCATCATCCCGAGGTTGCTGCCGACGCAGAACCGCGGTCCCGCCCCGAACGGGATGTACGCGTACCGCGGCCGGTTCGCCACCCGGGACGGGTCGAAGCGGCCCGGGTCGAAGCGCTCCGGGTCGTCCCACAGGTCCGGGTGCCGGTGCATCGTGTAGGGGCAGACCAGCACGTCGGCCCCGGCGGAGACGGTGAACCCGCCGACCTCGTCGGCCGCCTGGGCGATCCGGGGCAGGATCCACACCGGCGGATAGAGCCGCATGGCCTCCTGCACCACCTGCGTCGTGTACGCCAGCTTGTGCAGGTCCTCGGCGTCCGGCAGCCGGCCCCCCGCGAGCACCGCCCTGGCCTCCTCGCGCACCAGGTCCCGCACGTGCGGGTGGCGGGCGAGGAGCAGCAGCGTCCAGCCGAGCGTGCTGGCCGTCGTCTCGTGCCCCGCGAGCAGCAGCGTGACCAGCTCCTCCTGGAGCAGCCTGCGCCCGGCGGCCGGGTCCGGGTGGGCGCGGGCGGCGAGGATCATGCGGGCGAACGCGTCGTCCGCGCCGTCGTCCTCGCTCATCCGCGCGCCCCGGTCGGCGACCAGTTCGTCGACGGTCCGGGTCAGCTCGCGGCGGGCGGCGCGGAAGCGGCGCTGGGTGCCGAACGGCACCCAGGTCGGCACCAGGCCCTGCGTGACCATGTCGAACATGGCCTGGTCCTGCACGGCCTCGAAGGCGTGCGCGATGCCGTCGTGTCCCTCCATGGAGGTGTCCATCAGGGTCCGGCCGAGCACCCCGAGGGTGAGCCCGGTGACCTCCTGGAGGACGTCGACCGGCGTGTCTCCCGCGCGGCCGCGCAGGAGCTCCACGAGCCGTCCGGACTCCTCGGCCACCGCGCCGGCCTGGGCGGCGATCCGCCCCGGCTTGAACGCGGGCTGCACGGTGCGGCGCTGCTTGCGCCACAGCTCGCCCTCGCTGGTGAGCAGCCCGTCACCGAGCACCTTGCGGGACTCCACCAGGCCGATGCCCTTGTGGTAGTTGGCCGCGTTGTCGGCGAGGACGTGCTTGGCGTAGTCGGGCCGGTTGAAGATGTAGAGCTTCTTCGGGCCCATGTTCACACGAACGGCGTCGGCCAGCTCGGCCGCCTCCCGCATCATGCCCAGCCGGTCGACCGCCAGCTTGCGCAGCAGCCCCGGCAGCGCCCAGAACGGTGGGCCGGGGGGGTGCGCGCTCATCGGTGGCCCCCCGGCTGCCGCGGCACGACCTGCCGGAAACGGCCGCCGTGGAACACCAGCGGCTCGCGGCCGGGCAGTTCGTCCAGGGCGAGCACCCGCCCGATGTGGATGGTGTGGTCGCCGCCGTCGTACGCGCGCCAGCGGGCGCACTCGAAACGGGCCGCCGCCCCCGCGATCACGGGGGCGGCGGTGGCCGGTCCGGGCAGCCAGTCGACGGCGTCGAACTGGGCCGCGCCGAGCGGCCGGGAGCGGTCGGCGAAGTGCCGGGCCACGTCCTCCTGGCCGGCGCCGAGCACCGACACCGCGAAGGTGTCGGCCTCGGCGAGGACCCGGTTCATGACGGCGTCGTTGCCCACGCACAGCAGCACGAGGGCCGGGTCCAGCGACACCGACGTGAAGGAGTTGGCGGTCATGCCGCGCGGGGTCGCGCCGCCGACCGTCACGACGGTGACGCCCGTCGCGAAGGACCCCAGGGCCCGCCGCAGCCGCGCGGGGTCGCCGGTGACGGCGTCCCGCGGCGGCGCGGCGGTCAGGGTGCTCATGCGGCCCGCCCGGCCAGCGCCCGGTTCTGGGTGCTGTACGGCTCCAGGGCACGGGCGAGGCCGTCCGGGATCCGCGAGGGCACCGTGTTGGTGTTCGGGCCGCGCATGCACGCGATCCGCTGTCGGCCGCGCGCGATCAGCACCTCGGCCCCCCCGGTCACCTTGACGTAGTCGAAGGTGAACTCCAGCTGCGTCTGGCCCAGTTCGGACAGGCGCATCCGGATGGACAGCTCGTCGAAGGCGGTGATCTCCGCGAAGAACTCGCAGTCCACCTTCAGCGTGAACAGCTTGAGGTCGGCCTGGACCTCGGCGAGCACGTCCGGCGCCTTCTGCTGCAGGAACAGCTCGCGGCAGCGGCCCTGCCAGCGGAGGTAGTTCACGTAGTACACGTTGCCGACGAGGTTGGTCTCCTCGAAGCCGACCGTGTGCCGGTACTCGAAGTAGTCGTCCGCCATGGTCTAGGACCGCCCTTCGGCGAGAGGTGTCTCGTGGGTGAGGAAGGCGAAGACGGCGGGCTCCAGGGCGTCGCGCAGCGCGGTGACGAAGGTCGCGATCCGCAGGTCGCCGGCGGCGAAGACCACCCAGGCGTCCTTGCGGCGCGGCAGCACCGTCAGCGGCGCGCCCGCCATGATGCCGGCCTTGCGCAGGCACTCCACGGCTCCCCACACGCGGGTGGCCGCGGTGTCCGGGGCCTCGCCGGTCTCCTTGGCGACCAGTTCGGCGACCGGCGCGTGGTCCCCGAGCAGCCCGCGCCACTCGTGTGCCGAGCGCATGCTGACCGCCTCGATGTCACAGGCGACCTCGGTGTCGGAGACGGCGCTGAGGGTGACCCCCAGGCCGTGCGCCGCCGACATCGACATGTGCCGGCCGGGCTCCAGTTCGGGCCGCCCGTCCGGACGGTGCCGGACCGCGACCGGGCTGCCGAGGGCCCGCGCGGCGGCGTCGGCGGTGAAGCCGCGCCGCTGGGCGACGGAACCCGCCGGGGCGTCCCCGTGCGGCTCGACGGCGACCGCGACGCGGCTGCCGACGACGTCCTCGAGGGAGCGCTCCAGGTACGGGCCGAGCAGCGGCGCGACCCACGGGCCGGACCCGTCGGTCTTGCGCACCGCGTGCAGGGTCAGTCCCTCCCAGCGCTCGACGACGGTGCCGCCCGCGTCGCGCACGGCGATGTCGTACACGTAGGTGTCGCCGTCCCGGCTGCGCTCGACCGCGGTGTAGCGCAGCTGGTCGGGGACGTGCGAGCCGGCACCGAGGGTGTGGATCCGCTCCACGCCCGAGGGCAGCAGCGTGGCGTCCGGGACGCACACCTGGTTGCCGTGCATGAGCGCGTCGCGCATGCCCGGGTCGGCGAGCAGCAGCTCGCCCGGCAGGAAGCCGGCGAACCAGCCCTCGGGCTGCTGCTGGACGGCGACCTCGGCGTCCACGTGCCGCGCGGCGGCCCGGTGGAAGCGGCGCAGCCGCTGGAACCGGGCGCCCTGGAACAGCACTCCGCCGTACAGGTCGACGGCCGGGTCCAGCGGGACGACCGGGGTGTCGTCGGGCACCTGGAGCGGCGGGCCGTCCGGCGCCGGGGTCCCGCCGAAGATCAGCCGGGCCCGGAAGTGCTCGGCGACGAAGCCGGTGTCCTCGGCGTGGATGGCCACGTCGACGGTGTCGGTGTCGGTGACGGTCGCCGCGATCCGGATCCGGGTGCTGCCGTTGGGCGGCACCACGATCGGGCGCAGGAACCTGGCGCCCTCGATGACGGGGGCGGTGCCGGTGCGGCCGGTGACGGCGGACGCGACCTGGGTCATCGCCTCCATGCCGATGACGGCGGGCAGCAGCAGGTTGCCGTCGAGCAGGTGGTCGGCCAGGTACGGGTCGGTGCCCGCGTTCAGCTCGACCTCGGTGACCAGTTCGACGCCGTGGTAGCGCACCAGCGGGTCGCCGGTGAAGCGCAGCATCGGCAGCGCGGGCAGGTCGCGCCGTACGGTGTCGATGCCCTCGGTACGGCCGCTGATGACCGTGACGACGGGGGCGTCCGGGTCCTCGATCAGCCGCAGCAGGATCGCCACGCCCTGGTCCGGGGAGACCGGCACGATGCCCTCGCGGGAGAGCGACTCGACGACGGACAGCTTCTCGCCCATGCCGACGCCGGACCACACCGACCACTCCATGCAGCGGGCGCGGATGTTCGGGTGGGTGCGGGCCACTTCCTCGGTGAGGTCGGCCAGCCACTCGTTGGCGGTGGCGTAGTGCGCCTCGCCGCGCAGGCCGGCCCGGCCGATGATGCTGCCGAAGCTGACGAGCAGCTTGAGCCGCTCGGGGCCGACCGCGTCGAGGACCGTGCGCAGTCCGTCGACCTTGGGGCCGAAGGTGCGGTCGAAGTCCTGGCCGGTGAGGCCGGTCAGCGCGCCGGGCTGGTTGAGTCCGGCACCGTGCAGCAGGCCGGTGATCGGGCCGAGCGCCTCGGTCAGCTCGGTGACGGCGGCCGTGACCTGCTCGGCGACGGTGACGTCGGCGCGGGCGTAGTGCACCCGTACGCCGCCGGCGCGCATCCGGTCGAGGTTCTCGGCGAGCTCGGTGTCCTGGGCCGGGTCGGACCGGCCGAGGACGGCGAGCGCGGCGCCGGTGCTCTGGGCCACGGCGAGGGCGCACTCGGCGGAGATGCCCTTGCCGCCGCCCGTCACGAGCATCACGTCGGTGTCGTCGAGCGGTGCGTCGGTGCGCTCCGGCTTCACGGGCAGCGCCCGCAGCGTCGGCACCCGGCGCGTCCCGGCCTGGTCGTAGTGGACCTCGGCGAACCGGGTGGTCGCCGCCACCTCGGCCACGACCCGCTCCACGACGTCCTCGGTCCGCGGGGTGTGGACGACGGTGGTGCGCAGGTGCGGAGCCTCCAGGTGCAGCGTCTTGGCCAGACCGGCCGCGCCGCGGCCGTCCTGGACGAGCACGAAGCGGCGGGTCCGGTCCCCGGCGAGCGCGCTCTTGGCGGCGGCCAGGACCTCCTCGACCTCCTTGCGGGGGCAGCCCTTGGCGAGGACGGCGAGGACCCCGGAGCCGAGTCCGGCGGCGGCCAGCGCCGTCCGGAGCTGCTCGGCGTAGGGGTGGTCCGCGGAGCCGAACAGCTCCCAGGAGCCGTCGGTTCCGTCGGTGACGCCGTACGGCCGGTCGACCTCGTCGAGGTCGACGGCGAACGGCCGGGCCCAGGGGGCCGCGCCCGCGACGACGGGCGTCTCGGACTCCGGGGCGGCGCCGCCGGTGCTGACCAGGGTGTCCAGCGCCTCGGCCAGTTCGGCCAGGGTGGCGGTGGCGAAGTTGGTCGGCACCTGGGCGGCGGCGATCCCGAGGCGGGACGCCGCCTGGTTGACGATCTGGCCGACGGTGATGGAGCTCATGTGCAGGTCGTCGAGGAGCCGGCTGTCCGGGTCGACGAGGTCGGCGGGCAGCTCGGCGCGTTCGGCGACGAGGGCGCGCAGCACTTCGAGCGCGTCGACGCCGGCGGCGGCACCCTCCTGCGCGGGCTCCGCCGCGGCGGCGGTGTCCTGGGCGGCGGCGGTCTTCGGCAACGCCTTGGCGGTGGCCTTGGCGGCCCGCTCGACGCGCTGCGCGTGATCGGTCCGCGGGAGGTCGCGCGGGGCCTGCTCGCAGGGGTTGGCGAGGAAGGAGAACTCCTGGCCGACCTCCAGGGGCCGGATCAGCCGGTCCTGGAACAGCCGCTCCAGGTCGACCGGCGCGCCGGCGACGTACGCGGCACCGGCCACCTGCAGCAGGCTGCGCAGGGACTCGTCGTCGGTGTTGAGCGCGACGGCCGGGACGCCGGTGGTGGCGCGGGCCAGCGAGCTGAGCACCCGGCCGGGGCCGACCTCGACGAACAGGTCGATGCCGCGGGCGGCTTCGCTGACCGCCTGGGTGAAGCGGACCGGGCCGGTGATCTGCTCGGCGAGCAGGGTGGTCAGGTCGGTGGCGGGGGTCAGTTCCTCGCCGGTGACGGTGGAGACGACCCGGCCCGCGACGGTGCCGACGGCGGCGTCCGCCAGCCAGCCGCCGAAGGACGCGGCGGAGGCGGCGACCAGCGGCGAGTGGAAGGCGTGCGAGACGTTGAGGCGGGTGCAGGGGATCTCGGACCGTTCGGCCCGGCGCCGCACCTCCTCGATCTCCTCGACCGGTCCCGCGACCACCGTCTGCTCGGGGCCGTTGTATCCGGCGACCACGACGGACAGGCCCTCGATGAGCTGCTCGGCCCGCTCGGGCTTCACGCTGAGCGAGGCCATGGTGCCGGAGGAGCTGTGCTCGGCCATCGCCTTGCCGCGCACCCGCGCCGCCTCGAGGAGGGTGTCCTCGTCGAGGGCGCCCGACCAGTGCAGGGCGGAGAGTTCGCCGAGGCTGTGGCCGACGGCGACGGAGGCCTCCAGGCGCAGCGCGTCGAGCACCCGCAGGCCCGCGGCGGAGCCGGTGGCGATGCGCGGCTGGGCCACGTCGGTGGCGACCATGTCGCCGGTGGTGGGCAGCCCGGCCCGGTCGAAGACCTCGGCGGCCTCCGGGAAGCGCCGGCGCAGCGCGCCGCCGCCGGTGCCGTGGCCGGAGCCCTGGCCGGGGAAGAGGAAGCCGATCCGGGCCGGGCCGGAGGCGCGGCCGAGGAAGCTGCGGCCGTCGGCGGCGGTGTACGCCGTCTCGCCGGACTCCAGCAGGTCGGCCAGGTGGCTCAGACGGCGCTCGGCGTCCTCCGGGGAGGTGACGACGACGGCCGCGCGGTGCGCGAGGCCGCGCAGTTCGCGCTGGAGGGTGGCGGCGAGGTCGGCGACCTGGCCGTAGGAGACCTGCGCGGCGAAGGCGGCGACCTCGTTGAGCCGAGCGCGCAGCGCCTTGGCCGACTCGCCGTCGACGACGAGCAGTTCGGCGTCCTGGAGGGCGTGCGCCAGGGCGGCGGAGCGACGGCTCGGGGCCGTGCGGCGCCGTCCGGCGGGCTCGTCGAGGACGACGTGGGTGTTGATTCCGCCGAAGCCCATGGCGGTGACGCCGGCGCGCCGGGGCGCGTCCTCGGGCCATGCCTCGGCCTTGCGCAGCGCCTTGAGGTTGGCCTTCTCGTCGCCGAGCAGCTCGTGCGGGTCGGTGGTGCCGATCGCGGGCGGCAGGGTCTGGTGGTTGACGGCCATGGCCGCCTTGATCAGACCGGCGACGCCGGCGGCGGCCTTGGTGTGTCCGATCATGCCCTTGATGGACGTGATGGCCGCGAGCGGCGCGTCGGGGTCGGCGGCCCGGCGGGCGCCCATCAGGGCGGTGAGCTCGGTGGCGTCGCCGACGGCGGTGCCGGTGCCGTGGCCCTCGAAGAGCCGGACGGTCTCGATGCCGAAGCCGGCCTTCTCGTAGGCGCGGCGCAGGGCCAGCTGGTAGCCGCTGACCTCGGGGCGGGTGATGCCTCCCTGGCCGTCGGAGGAGACGCCCCAGCCCGCGATGGTCGCGTAGATGCGGTGGCCGGCCGCGAGGGCGTCCTCCTCGCGCATCAGCACGATCATGCCGCAGCCCTCGCCGGGCCAGAAGCCGTTGGAGCCTCGGTCGTAGAGCTTCATCTCGCCCTTGGCGAGGGCACCGGTCTTGGCGAAACCGATGATCTCGAAGGGGTCGATGGACAGGTCCACACCGCCCGCGACGGCGACGTCGAGGTCGCCGTTGATCAGGGCGGTGCCCGCGGTGGTGACCGAGAGCAGCGAGGACGAGCAGGCGCCGTCGACGGTGTAGCCGCCGCCGTTCAGGTCGAAGTGGTTGCAGATCCGACCGGCGATGGTGTTGGCGAGACCGCCCGCGAGGGTGTCCTCGTCGATCGCCGGGAACGGCTCCTTGTACGCGAGCTCGACGTCGTCCAGGAACTCGGCGATGCGCTCGTCGTCCCAGATGTCCTGTTCCTTGAGGGCGGAGGCCATCACCCGGCGGACGTACGGCCAGCGCAGCCGCATCACGTTGGCGCGGGAGAACTCGCCGGTCAGGGTGTTGCCGACGACGACGCCGGTGCGCTCGCGGGGCAGGCCCTCGCCGCCGGCGAATCCGGCGTCGGCGAGCGCGCGGCCCGCGGTGTCCAGGGCCAGCCAGTGGGTGAGGTCGGTCGACCGGAAGGTGCTGCCCGCGATCTTGTGGGCGATCCGGTCGAACTCGTAGCCCTCGATGACCGCGGCGTTGCGGGCGTAGAAGGTGTCGGGGGTGGTCGGGTCGGCGTCCCAGTAGTCGTCCAGGTTCATCCGGACGTCGGGCAGCCGGCGGAACGCGCGCCGTCCGGCGACGGCGTTGTCCCACAGTTCATGGGGGTTGGTGGCGTCGGGATAGCGGCAGGCCATGCCGACGATGGCGATCCTGGTCATGCGGTCACCGGTATCTTCTCGGTCTCGGCGGTCGCGGGGGCCGGGCAGGCGCAGGCGCCCGCCGGGCACGGGCAGCCGGCCGCGTCGGCGGCGGTCACGGCGGGCGGGCAGGCGCAGGCCCCCGCGGGGCACGGGCAGCCGGCCGCGTCGGCGGCGGCCTCCCCGGCCTGGGCGGCGTCGGCCTGGGCCCGGGCGGCGGCGTCGGCCTGAGCGACGGAGTGGGTCACGGCGGCCAGCGCGAGGGCTTCCTCGGCGCGCTTCTTGGACACGACGTCGGCGGTCCACAGGAAGGCACCGCGGATGGCGCAGACCAGAGCGGTGGCGAAGAAGATGCCGTAGGCGACGCTCATCGCGGTGAGCACGCCGTACAGGGCGGCGGTGCCGCCGCCGAAGGCGATCTGGCCCCACTTGGACGACGGCGTGGTGCCCGGGTCCGTGATCATGTAGTTGGTGAACAGGACGAACGCCACACCGGACATCATCGCGAGGCCCGCGGGGATGGAGGTGTCGAACAGCAGGCCGCGGACGACCGCCTGCAGGGCGAATCCGCCGACCCAGGCGAGGATCAGCCACATGCGCTCGGTCAGCTTGGCGTTGAGCATCGTGCCGAGCGTGATGATGATCGCCGGGACGAGCCAGTCGAAGCCGCCGTCGAGGTACTCGGTGAAGTGGTACGGCGGGGCGATCGAGGCCCACGGGAAGAGCAGCAGGATGACGGCGATGCCGAAGTTCGACGGGTTCATGAAGTGCCGCAGGCGGCCCTTGACCGGGGCGCGCAGCACCCACTTGGTGCCGACGGCGACGATGACGCCGAACACCATGACCCAGACGAGGTCGTTGACGTAGGTCAGCATGTTCACCGCGAGCGAGGTGATGTGGGCCGGCAGGAGGAACTCCATGAAGCCCTTGACCCCGCCGCCGGCGAAGCGCGGCGCGCGGCCCTCGGCGCGGGCGCCGAGGATCTCCAGCAGGATCTCGGTGGTGTAGCCCGTCGCCAGGGCGATGAACGGCCAGGTCCAGGGCTGCTCGAAACCGAGGACGGTGTAGCCGAAGATGTTGAGGACGGAGATGGAGATCGCGAAGCGGCGGAGCGCGGTCACGACCTTCGGGTTGTGCCGTGGGGCAGCGGCGGTCTTCGTTGCGGACATCGTCACTTCTCCTTGACCTCGGTGCCCAGCTCGAGGCTGTGCCAGCCCGGCGTGAGCTTCAGCTTCTGCTCGTGGATCTGGCCGGCCCGGTCACGCCAGGTGACCATGGCGGGCACGGGGCCCCGGACGTCCTTGCCCAGACCGAGGTGGACGTCGGTGCTGCGCTTGCCGGAGTGGCCGCCGCCGCCGTCGAGGCGGGTGATGCGCTTGGTGCCGTCGGGCAGTTCGACGCAGACCTCGGCGCCGACCACGGGGGCGCCGTCCGGGTGGGTGAGATTCAGGCCGAGGTACGCGCCGGGGTTCTTGGCGACGTTGTGCAGGAAGATCGGCTCGCCCCACTGGCGGGCGACGGCCAGGTCGAGCCGGCCGTCGTTGTCGACGTCGCCGGTGGCGAGGCCGCGGGTCGGGATGGGCTCGCCGATGCCGAGGGCGACGGAGAGGTTGTGGTACTCGCCGGTCTCGGCGTCCTTGGCGAAGAAACGCATGCGCTGGCTGCCGGCGAGGTCGTCACCGTGCTTGACGTTGGGCCACCAGAAGGGGTTGGCGACGAGGGCGTCGTTGGCGGTGGCCAGCTCCTGGAGCTGCGGCCAGCGGTTGTTCTTGCCCTTGACGAAGCCGAGCGCCTGGGTGATCTCCAGGTCGCCGTTGTTGTCGAAGTCGCCCGTCTTGACGTCCCAGCCCCAGCCGGACCAGGCCAGCTTCAGGTCGGTGGACTTGTCCGTGTACGGGGCCTCGCCCTCCTTGAAGCGGCCCTGCAGCTCGGACCGGGAATCGGAGTCGTTGAGGAACGCGAAGTTCGACTCCTGGATGCCGAACGACGTGGTGATGTTGCTGACGAACATGTCGTACAGGCCGTCGTTGTCGAGGTCTCCGAAGTCGACGCCCATGCCCTTGAAGGAGCTGCGGCCCAGCTCCTTGGACTTCGGCACGGTGCCGTTGTGCACGGCCTTGACCTCGGAGAACTTGATGTTCCCGGGAGTGGAGGTGTTGTAGAGCAGCGCGGAGGTGCCGAAGTCGTGGGCGAGGAACAGCTCGGGCAGCCGGTCGCCGTCGAGGTCTGCGGCGGACGCGCCGAGCGACCAGCCCTTGTTCAGGTTCTGCGGGATGGCGTCGACCTTCTCGTAGCCGTCCTTCGTCCACCGGAAGATGTGGGCGCCGCCGCCGTTCTGGGCGTGCGACAGCGACGCGTTCATGGTGACGTCGCCGTCCTTGGACGGGTCGAGGACCGGGCTGTCGGGGAAGTAGTTGCCGATCAGGATGTCGTTGTGGCCGTCGCCGTCGAAGTCGGCGACGGCGGCCGCGTTGGAGTTCCACAGCGGGCCGGTGTAGGTGGCGCCGGACTTGCCGGGCAGCAGCTCGGTGGGCGTGAAGGAGGCGGCGGTGAGCGGCTTCCCCTTCTCCCCCTTGTTCACGAAGATGACCGGGGTGCGGCCCCAGTAGTAGACGAGGAGGTCCGTGCGGCCGTCCTCGTTGTAGTCGCCGGGCATGCAGCCCATCGGCGCCATCGTCTTGCTGGTGCCGAGCGGCGCCGGGTCCAGCGCGAACGGCGCGTACTTGTCCTTGCGGGTCGGTGCCGGGGTGACGACCGCCTGGTCGATCCGCACGTCGTTCACACAGAGGTCGTTGTCGAGGCCGTCGCCGTCGAGGTCGTTGATGGCGATACCGGCACCGACCGAGGAGATCCACGCCTCGATGTGCTGGTACGCCTTGTTGACCTTGCGGACCTCCTGCTTGTCGAATCCCGCGGGCATCGCGATCGACATCGGCTCGAACGCGAAATTCTTCGCCAGCTTGTCGATGTCGGCGGCGGAGGAGTCAGGCAGCCGGACGCCGTAGAACGTGCCCACCATGACGGCGAGAGCGACGATCCCCGGTGAATTCCTGCGGATCCAGTTCTTTGTGACCGTCACTGGTCGGCACCTTTCGAGATGAGCGAGTCAGAAGCGAGTTCCGCGGCGACGTCGCGCCGCCATTTCTCGTAGGCCGGGGAGGCGCCCCCGACGGACCCGGCGGGCCGGGCGTCCCGGCACACCTGCGAGGCCCGTTCGGCGGTCGTGCCGCACACGACACGGGCCGCGAGGTGGGTGTGGTCGATGATCGTGTCCGCCTGGACGCGGGCCTCGGTGGCGAAGGCCGCCCCCTGGGCGAGCGCCCAGCGGTGCTCGCCCGCGCCTTCCACGAAGCGGGCGAGCTCGTCCTCGGTGACGCCGCCCGCGTAGGAGCAGGCGAGCCCGGCACCCGCGTACAGGTCGCTGTGGCGGCGCTCGTCATAGGACCGGATCAGCTCGGTGACGACGTCGGGATCGGTGCCGCCGACGAACCACAGCGCCCGGCCGATGCCCTGGTCGACGGCGTTCAGCGTGTAGTGGTTGTGCCCGCCGTTCCAGCGGAAGGGGTGCTGGACCTCCGGGGTCCGGACGTACGAGGCGGTCTTGAAGTACGCCTGGTGGAAGCCGTACCCGTCGAGCGCGAGCCAGCGCAGCAGCGGGTCGGTGGTGCGGATGTCGGGCCACAGCGGCTTCGGCAGCCGCGCCATCGCCCAGCCGACACCGACGTAGATCATGTAGTCGTGGTGGCGGCCCGCGCCGGCCAGCAGACCGGCGAGCCGGCCGCCGTGCCCGGGCAGCGAGTCGTAGACCGCCGCTCCCATGCCCGCGCCCTCGTAGGCGAAGCCGCGCATGTCCCGCGGGACGGTCTCCAGGAGTGCCTCCGCCTCGGCGGGCGAAGCGGCCTCCACCGCGTACGCGTAGCCCTGGAGGAAGACCTCACCGATGTACTCGAGCCTGGCCTTTGCTTCCGCATTCTTCACATGAAAGCCACGGACTTCCATGGTCGTCTCGGAAACAGGCGGTGTGAGCAATCGGCGTCGGAATGCACCAAACACACTGGACACGGCAGTAGACCGCCCCTCTCGAATCCCACTCGAATCCCTGAATTCACCCAGCGAATCGAATCTAGCCAGCGGGCCCGGAGGGGCGTCTACTTCAGATGTGCTCAAACAACGAGGGTGCCGAGTTGCGTCCGCACATTCCGCCGCCAGACCTCGTAGGCGGGCCCGGCGCCCTGCTCGGGGGCGGTGGCCGCGCAGTCGTCGGCGAGCCGGGCGACCGCCTCGACGGTGCGTCCGGTGAACGCGGCGACGGCCGCCTCGGTGTGCTCGGGGACGAACCCGGCGTGGTGGCGGGCCTTGGCGGCGAACACCGAGCCCTGCGCCAGGTGGTCGGCGTGCTCGCCGGTCTCCGAGCGCAGCGCGGCCAGGTCCGAGGGCGTGCTGCCGCCCGCGAAGGTGGCCGCGAGACCGACCCCGCTCCACAGGTCGGCCCGGCGGTCGCCGGCGAACGCCCGAACGGCGGCGGAGACGTTGCCGACGTGCCCGCCGTGGATGAACCACAGCGCGCGGCCGACACCCTGGTCGAAGGCGCGCTGCCAGTACGAGGCGTCGCCGTCCCAGTCGTAGGGGGTGTCCAGGCGCTGTCCGCCGACCCAGGTGTCGGTGTCGAAATAGGCTCGGTCGAAGCCGTAGCCGTCGACGCACAGCCAGCTCATCGCCGGGTAGAGGTCGGGCTCGGTCAGGGTGGGGACGAGCTTCTTCCACAGCGGTCTGGGCAGTTTGGCCATGGCGAAGCCGATGCCGATGTAGTTCAGGAAGATGTGTGGCCGGCCGCCGCCGCGCAGCAGGTCGGCGGCGCGGTGCCCGCCGGGTCCCATGGTGTCGCGGATGGCACAGGCCATGGTGGCGCCCTCGTAGGCGAAGCCCCGGTTGAGGGGGGCGATGAGCGCGAGCCTGCGCTCGGTGGTGGCCAGGTCCTTGTCCTCGATGCCCCATTCGAAGCCGGTCACCACGGCCTGCGGCACGGCTTCCAGCTGCTTGGTGAGCGGGGTCGGTTCGACCGTGAAGCCACGGCCGGCGAAGCTCACGTCCTCCAGGGACGGGGCCATCAACAGCCTGCGCAGCGCTCCCAGTGCGGGCACGGACGCCTCCTCGTAAGCGCCGCTTTCGGTCAGGGCGGCGGGGCTGTCATCGTGGGCGCGCCGGTCACCCGGCGGCATCTTCCCCGTTGCTCTGCCGCCCCCGTGTTCAGCGGATGCGGCGCACGTCCACTTCCTCGTCGTGCACGGCGCGCCCGCAGGAGCCGCAGCGCAGTTCGACGTGGACGACGCCGTCGCAGCCGATGTGGTCGGCACGCCGCGGCGGGCCCAGTTCCTGTGGCAGGTTGCGGTCGCCCCACTGCATGAGGGCGATCACGGCCCGGGTCAGATCGCGGCCGACCGGGGTGAGCCGGTACTCGTAGCGCACCGGCTTGTCCTGGTAGGGCACCCGCTCCATGATCTCCTGCTCCACCAGCCGGGCCAGCCTGCTGGAGAGCACGTTGCGCGCGATGTCGAGGTGCGCGAGAAACCCGTCGAAACGGGAGGTGCCGAGCAACGCGGAGCGGATGATCAGCAGGGTCCAGCGCTCGCCGATCACCTCCAGTGACCGGGCGAGGTTGCAGTCCTGTCCCTCGTACGTGTGCTTCAGCATGCGCTCACTCTAGGGCGGGGCGGGTTGCGTGAAGGAACCCGAGTTGGCGAAGTCGTCCCGGGGTCCGCAGGTCAGGCGGCCACCAGCATCCGCTCGCCGCCACCGGTCGGCTGATGCGCGCGTTGCAGGCTGCTGTAGCCGTACGTGGCGGACACCAGGGTCATGTGATGGTGCCAGCCCGGGAAGGAGCGGCCCTCGAAATCGAGCAGTCCGAAGTCCTCGCTCATCTCCCGCACCGACTCCTCGGCGTGCGCGAGGGTCTTGGTCAGCGCGAGCACCGACTCCATGCGGGTGTGGGTGAGGCTGGTCAGCCACAGCTGGACCGGACGGCGGCCGTTCTCGGGGCGGACCGCGAACAGCCGGTAGGTGCGGTGGATCCGCTCCCCGCCCGGGCCGGTGTGCGGCAGCCGCACGAAGCTGGACATGACGGTGAGGTGCCGGCCGCGGCCGCCCCACGGAATGACCTTCTCCATCCTGGTCAGGGCGGCCGCGTCGAACTCGAACAGACTGCGCGCCGCGACCACCGGGCCCTGTCCGTCGCCCCTCTGCTGCGGGCGCTGGACCCTCAGGTGGCGGCCGGCGGCGACCTGGAGCGTGTCCGGGACGGCGACGACGAAGTCACGGCCCCGCAGGGCCAGTCCGTGCACGAGGGCGGTCGCGCTGGTGCCGCCGAGCGCCTCCAGATCGGCGACGACCGGCAGCGGGGTGGTCCTGCTGACGTCCCAGAGGGTGTCGACGAGGTCGAGGGCGTGCTGCTCGACGGTGCGCGGTCCCACCTCGGCGGGGATCCGGGCGCGCTCGCGCCGCTCGGGGTCCTTCGCCCAGGAGCCGGGCAGCAGCAGGCGCCAGTCGACGGGCTGCGCGCGGTCGTAGGAGGAGAGGAACATCCCGACGCCGACCTGGCAGGTCACCGAACGGCCGGTGGAGGCGAGGAACCTGCGGTGCACCCCGCAGGAGTGCTCACCGCGCTTGCGCAGCACGGCCTGGCTGATCACCCAGGCTCGCGGGGCCATCTGCTGCTCGGCCCACCGGGTGAGTTCCGCGCGGACCGGCATCCAGTCCCAGGGGCTGGCGTTGACGAACTGGTGCAGCGACTGGGAGGCGGCCGGCGAGGCCGAGACCGCCGCGGCGAGATTGCGTACCGACTTCTTGCCCGGAGTGGTGAGCAGCCCCTGCATGTAGGTCTGGGCCCAGCGCCGCTGGTCAGCCCGCGGCAGGCACTCGAAGATCCTTTCGGCGAACACCGGCACGGACGTGCGATGCATCGTCAGGGCGTACGCGGTCATGGCTCGTTCCCTCCCCTGCTCTCGGCCTGCGGCTGCCGACCACGCTAAAATAATAGCGAACGCCCTCTTTTTTTTGTGACTCAGGAGAGTTGCCGCATGCACTTCGGCAAGTCGGTTCCCCCGGGGGCCTCGTGGACCGACCATCCACACCGCTGTGACCTGCGCAAATCCAAGACAGCTTGGGCAACTCGGCCTTGTCCGCCGCGACAGAGAGAGGCAAGCCTTGGATAGGAAGGTGGTCATGAGTCCCCCACGAGACAGCCCTCTTCGGGAGTTGGTGTGGTGAAACAGGAGAGGGCCGTGCGTACGCGCCAGGCCCTGATGAAGGCAGCGGCGGCGGAGTTCGACCGCTACGGCTACGACGGCACGTCGTTGTCGGCGATCAGCAAGGCCGCCGGCCTGTCGATAGGTGCCGTGACCTTCCACTTCCCGACGAAGGTCCATCTGGCCGACGCCGTGCAGGAGGAGGGCAGGTCGGTGACCGTGGCGGCGCTCGAACGCCTGGCGGCCGAACCGATGACGCCGCTGCGCATGGTGATCGACCTGACGCTGGAGCTGACCCGGCTGATGGAACAGGAGCCCGCGGTGCGCTCCGCGATCCGGCTGAGCCGGGAGCGGCCGGCCACGGAGTCCTGGTCGGACGCCTGGCTGCCGACGGTCCGCACCCTGCTGGACCGGGCGTACGAGAACGGTCAACTCCGCACGGACGCGCTGCCCGCGGACGTCACGACGCTGGTGGAGCACCTGACCAGTGGCGCCGAGGCGTACCTGCGCAGCCGGATGGGTTCCGACCCCGCGTTCGAGAGCGCGGTCGCCCAGCTGAAGCGGGTGTGGCGACTCGCGCTCGCCGGCGTCTCCGCCGAGGGGCCGGTCGTGCCGCGGCAGACGGGCGGCTCCCCGGAGAACCCCGCGTAGGGGTTCCGAACGCCGTAAGGGCCGGGCAGCCGTGATCATCGGTCCGCCCGGCCCTTGAACAGCTCCCGGTACCACTGTGCCGACGCGGCGAGCCGGTCCAGCGGGCCGGGACCCGCTGGACAGTCGGCGACGCGCCAGACCTCCCGGCTGTCGAACCAGAAGTCCTCGGCGAGCAGCGAGAACTGTCGGGGGCTCAATCGCGTGGCCGATGCCCGCAGTTCCTCCAGGCAGTCGGCCAGCGGCAGCGTGCGCTCTGGTGCGGCCACGATTCCCTCACGGGCCAGCGCGGCGACGAGCGCGGCAAGGGTGACCGGCTCGGGATGGCCCGCGTACCAGATCCGGCCGCCGGGCAGCGCACCGGTCAGTCCGGTGCGCGTGATCAGCCGGGCCAGGTCCTCGACCGCGGTGAGGGACGTCCTCGCCCGCCCGCCGTCCCACAGGGCCGGCACGGCGCCGAGCAGTTCGGCGAGCGCGGGCACGGCCCATCGGTCGCCTGCCCCGAGCACGAGGCCGGGCCGCAGCACGCTCGCCCCGGCGGCGAGCGCGTGGGCCTCCCCCGCGAGCCGGGTGCGGCTCGCGGGGGACACAGGAGCGGGCACGACCTCGTCGACGGCGATCCCCCGGAACGGTCCGAGGCCGTAGACCGCCGCCGTCGACAGATGGACCGACCGGCCCACCCCGGCGCGGACGGCCTCCGCCATCAGGGCCTCGGTCCCCCGCGCGTTGACGGCGACGCACGCCTCCTCGTCGGCGGCGACGAGCGCGGCCAGGTGCAGCAGCACGTCCGCTCCGTCGCAGACTCCCGCGAGCGTGCGCGGATCCGCGAGATCGGCGTCGGCCCACTCGTCGACGCCGGTATGTCCGGCGCCGGCGAGTGGGCCGACGCCGGTCGGGCCGGCGGGCGGCCGCCGTCCCACCGCGCGGACGACGAAGGCGCCACGACGCTCCTCGCGCAGGCGGCACAGCTCCCGTAGAACGGCCGATCCGATGAAACCGGTGGCCCCCGTTAACACCACACGGTCCACCTTCACGCTGCGAACTTCTGTACGCCCTGGGGGAGCCTGATCTCGGCGATGGCCTGCGGAGTGGCGATCGCCGGCAGCAGGTAACGCCACATCGAGGCGAGCCGCGAGGGGAGGTCGGCGCGCCCGGAGGCGACGTTCGAGAACACCTGGATACCGCTGTAGGCACCGACGAGGACATTGGCGAACTCCCGCTCGTCGACGCCCGGCAGCAGTTCCCCCCTCTCGCGCGCCGCGCACAGCAGTCCGTAGAACTGCTCGACCCACTCCTGGTAGGCCGTGTCGTCCCGCATCCCGAAGTCGCCCTGCTCGACGGCGAGCCGGACGCTGGCCCGGAAGACCACGTTGGTCTGCAGCTCGCGGGCGAGGAAGAAGTTGAGGTCGATGAGGAGCTGGAGCCCGTCGTGGCCGGTCGGCGGGAAGTGCACGAACTCCTGCTGGTGCGCCAGCACGGCCTGCGCCAGGCCCAGCTTCGACTTGAAGTGGAAGTACATCCCACCCTGGGTCACTTGGGCGCGTTCCATGATCTTGCTGATGCTGGCGCCGCTGTAACCGTAGATGTCGAAGACCTCCGCGGCGGCGTGCAGGATCGCCTCCCGCGTCTTGACGGCCCGGTCCTGCTTCGGCTCGTCCATCGGACTCGACCTGCCTCTCTCGACAAAAAAAACGAACGCCCTTATTTTACAAGTCGGCTCCGGCAACCGAAAGCCCGACCCGGAGCCTTCACATACGCACGCCCCAGGGGAGAGGCATGCTCATCACATCGGAACGTCCTGCCGTGGTACGCCCAGCGCTGACCACCACGGTCGCCAAGGAGTACGTGCACCGCGCGGCCCTGTCTGAGGTGTTCCTGACGGGATGGAACAAGGTGGGCAGCGACACCTTCACGGTCAGCGCCCAGTGGCCCCGCAGCCACAGTTTCTACGCTTCCGAGCACGGCTTGCACGACCCGCTCCTGCTGTGCGAGACGGTGCGTCAGACGTTCCCGCTGCTGACGCACGTCGCGTACGACGTCCCCTTCGGTTACCAGCTCAGCTGGTCCCGTCTGCAGTTCGCGATCAACCCGCAGGCCCTGTACATCGAACGCACCCCGGCCGACCTGGCGATCCACGCGGTGGTCTCGGACATCCGCTACCACAAGCGGCTCCCGGCCATGATGACCATGCACCTGGAGGTGGTCCGCGACGACTCCCTGGTCGCAATGGTCAGCACCCGGTTCGGCTGTCACTCCCCCGCCGTCTACCAGCGGATGCGCGCCGGACGCAGTGACATCGCGGAGATCTTCGCGGCGGCTCCCCCGCCCCCGGAGCCCGTCTCGCGCGGCAGCGTGGGCCGGCTCCGCCAGCAGGACATCGTCCTGTCGCCCACCGGGGAACGCCGCCGCTGGCAACTCCGGGCCGACACCAGCCACCCGGTCCTGTTCGACCACGCCGTGGACCACGTGCCGGGGATGGTCCTGCTGGAGGCGGTCCGTCAGGCGGCCCACGCGACCCAACCGGTGGGGAAGGCCGCGATACCCACCTCGATGGACATCTCGTTCAACCGCTACGTGGAGTTCGACGAACCGTGCTGGATCGAGGCGGAGCCGGTCGGCGACACCGAGGTTCCCTCCGGGCGGCGTTCGATCCGCGTCAACGCCCTCCAGGGCGGCTCGTTCGCGTTCAACGCGACGACCGAGGTCACGGACATCACTATGCTCTGATCGTTCGGTACGTCCATGCGTGAAGGAGAGGAGAACGAGAGAGTCACAGCAGAGTAAGTGAGCGACGACTCTGCCTCAGTGAGCCACCACTGAGGACTGTGAGTCGTCACAACACCGCCCGCCGAGTGCCAACTCGACGAGCCAAGCTCCATCTCCGGGTGCCACCCCAAAGACGTGCACTACGGGTTCTGCCAGGAACCAACAACCGCCGGTACAGCGGCTTCTTCGACACGAAAGGAAGGAGACGAAGCTCCAGCACTTCGCGAAGAAAAAATCCCCACGAAAGGAAGGAGACGAACTCCAGCACTTCGCGAAGACCGCCTTCTCGTCATACGACGCGAAGACCGCCCTCTCGTCATACGACGAGAAGACCTCCCCCTCGTCACAGGACGAGGAGACCCCCCTCATCACACGACAAGGAGACCTCCCTCGTCACACGACGAGAGGAGCCCCCTCAAACCATGACGAGGAGTCCCCCTCATGATGAACCAAAGCGCTGCAATTCTCCAGCCCCCCACAGACCTTTCTGAGGCCTCTCACGCCTTTGATGACCAAATCTCCCCAGCTGATTCCAGCCAAGTTCGGCCGGAGATGTCTCTTGCCACCCCCGATCTCCTCCACCGCGGACGGGTGAAAGTGCCGATGCGGCTCGTCGAGTCGGCGCACTACTCCGACGCCGCCGTGACCGTCTACATCAAGATCAAGGCCCTCGGCGCGCGCAAGGAGGCGTGCACCGCGGGCCTCGCCACTCTCGCCTCGTACCTCGGTCTCTCCGTCTCGACCGTGCAGCGCGGCCTCGCGGAACTGCGCTCCCCCGCCCCCGACGGCGTCGTCGAACTGCCTGACAGCCGTCGCCGGACCCTTCGCGGCGGCACCGGCACCACCGCACGCCGCAAGGTCCGCGAGATGTGGCCCAACGAACGGTTCATCTGGCTGCCCGTCGTCGCCTCCGAGCGGCTGCGGCCCCGTCTGCTGCGCGCCTACGCCGTCATCTCGTTCGCCGTCGTGCAGAACATTCCCCTGACCGAACGCGAGCTCGCCGGCTACCTGCGGCACCATTCCGGCCACAGGGCCGGTCAGCCGATCACCACCGAGGCGGCGGGGCGCATCATCGACGAACTGGCCGAATCCCACTGGGTCGTCGTCGACCGGCGGGCCGGGGCACAGGGGCGCCACCTCTTCAGCGTCCTCGTCGAGAGGACCACGCCGTCCTCCGCGCCTGATGACCGGTCGGGTCCCGATCTTCACGACCGATCCCTCGCGTATGAGGAAGACCTGAAGACTGACCGACTCGAGAACGAACCGACGCCTTGGTCACCCGCCGTAGGCGAACCACAGGTGGAAGAGCCCGCACACGAGCTCGCCGAAACAGCGCGCCCCGTCGCGGCCTCGCGTGATCACGCGCTGCGCGCGGACGGCGAAACCCCCCGCCCCTCCCCCGCACGCGACAGCGACAGCAACAGCAACAGCAACAGCAACAGCAACAGCAAGCCTCCGTACCGAGGTCCACAGCTGACGTTCAGCCCCCGACTTCACACCGTCCTGGAGCCTGTGCGCTTCCTGCTCACGAGGGTCAACACCTACGTGCAGCGGCGCATCGGCCAGGAGATCTCCCGGCAGCTCGATCACGGAACCGAGGTCCCCCGTCTGCGGGCCCGGCTCACCCACCGCCTCGCCCGGACCCTCATCGCCGACATCCGGGACCCCGGCCGCTGGCTACTGGGCGTCGGACTCCCCCGCTGGGGCTGCGCCGACCCCGACTGCGAGGCGGGAGTGCTCTGGTCGACGGGCGTCGAATGCCGGGTCTGCCGGGAGGTGATCGCCGAGCGCGCGGCCCGTCGTCGGAGCGCGCCGCTCACCGCCTCGCCCACCGCACCGCCCACCGCACCGCCCGCCCCCACCAGGCCGGCGGTCGGGGCACGGCTGCGCATCGTGGAGTGCTGCCCCGAGTGCGAACGCCCCCATCACCGCGGCAACTCGGGGCTGTGCGCGGAATGCCGGCCCCGCCCCGGACTCACCCCGGCCTCCGGACCCCCCACGACGATCGGCATCGGCTGCCGGGGCCGCGAGGGAACCTGTGGACGCCCGGCACCGCGCGGTCTGTGCTGGCGCTGCCGCGCCGAGGAGGGCGCCCCCGTGCCCATGCGCACCGACAAGCGCCTTCCGGCAGGTACGCCATGAGCACCGCACCTCCCGAAGCGGGCATGCGCATCGCGGAACTCAGCCGTACCTGTGGCGTGTCCACTCCCACCATCAAGTACTACATCCGCGAGGGCCTGCTCCCCGCGGGCCGCCTCACCAGCAGCAACCAGGCCCGCTACACCGAGGACCACGTACACCGGCTGCGCCTGATCCGGGCTCTGCTCGACCTCGGCGGCCTGTCCGTGGCGAAGGTCCGGGCCATCGTGACCGTGCTGGACGGCGAGGCCGACCCCCAGGCCCGTGGCCGGCCGGTCGCCGGGCCGGACGCACTGGAGGCGCTGACGGCCCCCGCCACGCAGAACGGCTCGCTCGCGATCCTCGCGGCGGACCCCGGCACCCTGACCCTGGTCGACGCACTCGTCGAACGCCGCGGCTGGCACGCGCCCACCGACGGACCCGAGTTCGCGCGGGTGGTCGAGATCCTGGACGCCCTGGGCGAACTGGACCAGCACCACTTCGCCGACCGGATCGACGCGTACGCCGACGCGGCGGAGCGGGCGGCGGCGGCCGACACGGAACTGCTGAGCTCCCCCGCCGGCGGCACGGGCCCGGCCGAGCGGTTGGTCGTCGCGGCGGTCCTGGGCGACCAACTGCTGTCGGCACTACGCCGACTGGCCCGTTCGACGGGCACGGCCGGTACGACGGGATGACGCACCGCACGGCCACCGAGACGGAAGGGGGAGGGGGCCGCGCACCGGGCGCGGCCCCCTCCCCACTCCTGGGTCGGCACGCCCTACGAGCGGTTCACCAGCTCCCGCTCCCGGACGGGCTCCGCACCCTGAGCGGACTGCTCCGCGGAGTCCGCGGCGGAAGCGGAAGCCGGGAAGAAGGCGCGGTCCCCGTCGGCGGAGACCGCGGGCTCGGGCAGGTAGCCGTCCTTGACCGCCTTCTTCTCCTTCCACAGGTGGTAGAGCGCGGCGGCGAGGATGGCGGTACCGACGAGGTTGGCGACGAAGTGCCACCACACGCGGTACGTGACGAGGGCCGGGCCCGGGTCGATGGCGCCGAACCAGGTGGACAGGCCGATGGCGCGACTGGCGCCGAGCGCGACCGACACGGTCAGCACGATGTGCTCGATGCCGTGGATGCCCTGCATCCAGACGCCCATCTTGGCCCACTTACGGGACTTGAGGGCCCCTGTGGCCCGGCGGGTGATCTGGACGATGCCGACGAGTCCCGCGAGGAAGATGAAGTTGCCGGTGAGGTGCAGGATCTCCATGCCGAGGGCGGGCTTGGTCGGGTCGACCTGTCCCATGCCCCGCGCGATGCTGTTCGCCCATGGAGTCATCCAAGCGGCGGAGTACGGGTTGGCCACCCAGTAGCCCGCCTGGACGACGTGCTCCTGGAAGTGCCCGATCTGCCCGATGACGCCGAGACCTATGACGGCGACCGAGGTCCTGAAGAGCCAGGGCCGCACCGGCCCTCGATTGGCGTACGCCACCACGATGACGGCAGCCCACATGACGACGGCCCACCCGGTGAACAGGACGGCACCCCACGTGTCCAGGGAGGAGACCGCGCCTCCCATCTCGTGGCCTCCGTGGCCTCCGTGCGGGTGGTCCATGGGCACCATGGATGGGCTCCTTGTCCGGTTCTCGGGCAGACGTGACGTACATGACGGCTCCATCACGCTACGGAGGCGCATGCCCGGCGAGCCACTTCTCACGTGCTCACTTTCCCGGGCCCGGCAGGGAGGGTCCGCTGCCGGGCATCGCCCATGGTGCGCAGGATGAGGTCGGCCGCATCGCCCCGGGCCGCAAAGGCGTTCCCCGCCTCCCAAGCCTTCCGCCGGCGGGTGCTCCGGTTCCCGTCCGACGCTCACGGCACCGGACCTGACAGTGTCCGGGCCGGTTCCGCGTCGGGCGAGGCCCGTCCCCCGGCGGACTCCGCCCCCTCTCCGGAACCGCCCTCCCTCCCAGCACCGTTGCGGGGACCTGGACATACCCCTTGCGCGGTGAACAGCACGACAGGCGCGCCCCACCGGACGGACCACCTGAAGGTGCAGCGAGAGCCGGCAAGGCCCTGCCGCGCGGACCGCGATTCTCGTACGGTCGAGGCCCGACGGCTCGTCCGAGTCGTTCGACAGCCACAAGGCACCACTCAGAAAGGGCGGGCACGGGGTGAGCGAGGACTGGATCGAGAACGCTGTCTGCCGGGCGGCCGACGCCGAGGACCTCTTCGTGCAGGGGACGGCCCAGAACCAGGCCAAGGCCATCTGCACCGACTGCTCCGTCCGCACCCGGTGCCTCGCCTATGCCCTCGACCATCGGATCGAGCACGGGATCTGGGGCGGGATGACCGAACGGGAGCGACGCAGGCTGCTGCGGCGCAAGCCCGCCGTCACCTCCTGGCGCCGTGTTCTGGAGTCGGCGCGGCAGCCGGCGACCGACCGCTCCCGGACCCCCGTTCTCGCAGGCCCCGCTCCGACCGTGTGAGTTCCGCGGTCGACCAGGTGGCTGCCCGGAGGATCACGGGCGAAGCTGTACGGCGCCGGTCCCCGCACGCCGCTGCTCCGTCCGAGCCGAGGCGATGCCCACGACGGCAGCCGGGCGTCTCCCCTCCCTCCCCCGCTTCGTCGAGGACCACGTCTTCAGGCCCGCCCCGGCCGCACCGGGTACGGCCGGACCCACGAGCCGGCGGTCAAACGGCCCCCTGGTCCGCCGGGGGGATCCCAGCCGCGTCCTTCGGGTCAGAGGCGTCCAGCGGTCCGCCGCCGCGATGTATCTCGTCGCGTGCTTCCTGCCTGGCGAGCACCTCGGGCCGTTCCTCGGCCGGGAAGAGATCCTGGTTGGCCGGGTTGGCGTAGATCATCGCGACGTACTTCATCTCAGGTTTCCTCCCCGTTTCGCGCGCCCCGTCGGCACGCTGTCACTCCTCGGTCGGAGCGGGAAACGGATTCTCGACATCGACGTCACCGTTCTTCCCGCCTCGCGCGCACCGTCATCAAGCAGTCCGAAACCGGGGCGATGCGATGAATCGACTTGCCTCTTCGCTTCGCACAGGAGTCGTCACGGTGCCCTGGCGAAGAGTCGGACATCAGCCGCGGCCGTCCTTCCCGGCAGGCCTGTGGCCGTCGCCGATCCTCACACCGCGAGGGCGGGAGCGCCACCCGTTCCTCGGTCGAACGGGCGACATGCCGGGCACCGGCCACGGCACCCCGGCGCGCGGTCCGGCTCCTCCACCGCCGAGGGCGGACAGAGGCCGCTGTCCGTCCTCGCCGGGGCACTCGGCTCAGTCGGAGGGTTCGTGACAACGCCGTGGCCGGTGCGGTGGCACCGGCCACGTACGAAGTCCCGGGCGTGGCGCCGCGGGCCGGTCCGGATCGGGCCGGACCCTCGGTGTGCGGCTGCCCCAGCCGCACACCGAGGAGGTGCTCGACGGTGCGGGCCTGGGCCCGCACGGCGGCCTCGGTCGCGGGCACGCAGGGCGTCGTCGCTGTCGGCCATGGCCTGGTGCCAGGACTTGGCGAGCTCCGTGACGTACGCCTGGCGGTCCTCGGAGGTGACGACACGACGCCGGCCGGCCCGGCGGCGGCGAGGAGGCCGGTCTCGCTGATCGGGGCCTCGGTCTGTCGCCCGTGGCCGCGCGCCGCGCACAGCCCGGCCGAGCGCGCCCGGCCGCAGTCCTGGCATGCCACGGCCCTCCGGGCGGCCGCGCCCTCCCGCTCGACCGCGGCCGCCAGGCCGGGCGTGCGTGCGGCACGTCGACGCGGTTGTCGCAGTCGGCGCGGGTGTCGAGCCGGACGCCGTCGGCGCGTCGCACGTCCGAGCACGCCGGTCGGCGCACCGACCCACGGTGGGTGGTCCACCCGAGCGGCTGGTGATCAGGGCCTCGCCGCCGGTCTCCTCAAACCGGGATGTGAGCCGGGCGGCCAACACCGTCAGCCAGACCGCCGCCCTCTCCGGGGAGCGCGTTCAGGCCTGGACCCGTGGGTGGCCCCTGCTTCGGAGACGGTCCCGACGGGCTGATCCCCAGCGGGCCGTCCACACCCACGCCACCGTCCACTGCCACCCCGGCGCATTCTGGCGCCTCGTCAGGGCCCGGTCCGATGGGCACGGCGCCGCCCCCGGTCCCGTCGGGATGGAGGCGCGGTCCTTCCACCGGGCCGGAAAGTTCCGACGTCACGAACCGTCCCTTCAGCGACCTATCACGCCGTGATAAGTCGCTGAAGGGACGGGGCCGGGTTATCACGCCGTGATAACCCCGAGGAGATCAGTAACCTTACTAACGTGGCAATGGCAGAAATTGAACCAAGTCGTTAGTACAGTGACGTCCATGACGTCACCTGAGACGGGCGGCGACCGGGAGAAGGTCGTCACCAAACTTCCCAGCACCCTCCGGCAGGAACTGAAGATCCGTGCCGCCCTCCGCGGTCTCGACATGCAGAAAGCGGTCGAAGCCGGCATCGCCGCCTGGCGTGGTCTCGGCTCGAACCCTGCCCCCGTCGATACCGCGGGCGCGGAGACCTACGCCACCTGGCTCCCCTCCGGGCTGTGGGACGGCTTCCGCAACGACTGCAAGGACCGCGGCGTTTCCCTCACGCAGGGCATCGCCCAAGCAGTGACCCTCTGGCTCGACCACCACCCCGTTCCCGAGGCCAAGCGCCCCGACACGGTCCGGCGCATCGTCGTCTGCAACCAGAAGGGCGGCGTAGGAAAGACCGCCATCACCGCAGGCCTCGGCGAAGCCCTCGCGGAGAACCCCGCCGCCCTCGTCCCCGTCCGCGTCTCGAAGTACTTCGCCGCGCTGCTCGACGAATCCGACCGACCGGACGACCCGCTCGCGCTGGAGGACCTTCCCGGCCTCGGACAGCGTGTCCTCCTCGTCGACTTCGATCCCCAGGGGCACCTCACCAAGCAGCTCGGCCACGAGTCGCTCCTCATGACCGGGGATTCCCTCACCAACCACATGGCGAGCGAGCCCAAGGGCGAACTCGCAGACCTCATCGTCGCCGTGGACGAGGAGCACTTCGGCGGCAGACTCCACCTTCTGCCCGCCTGCACCGACGCCTTCCTCCTCGACGTCCGCCTCGCTTCCGTCCGCGCCCGCGAAGCCGCCCTCGAACGCGCCCTGCGCGCGGTCGAAGCCGACTACGACGTCATCCTGATCGACTGCCCCCCGAGCCTGGGCCTCAGCATGGACGCCGCCTCCTACTACGGTCGCCGACGTGACGACGAGGAAACCGGTAACTCGGGTGTCCTCATCGTCGTTCAGGCCGAAGACAGCAGCGCTGACGCCTATGGTCTGCTCACCTCCCAGATCGAGGACATGCGCGGAGACCTCGCCCTCGACATCGACTACCTCGGTCTTGTCGTCAACCACTACGACGCCCGCCGCGGCTACATCGCGACCTCATCCCTCCAGTCCTGGATGGACATAAAGGATCCCCGCGTCGTCGGCGTCATCGGTGACCTCAAAGAGCAGAAGGAAGCAGTGCGCGCCAAGCGACCCCTCCTCGCCTACGCACCCCGGTGTGAGCAGTCCGTCGCCCTCCGAGCCCTCGCCCGGGAGATCAGCAAGTGAGCAAGGCCAGGAACCTCGGCGCCGGCGCCTCCTTCGCACAGGCCCGCCCCATCAGCGCCCGTCGTGCCGCGATCGGTGCCGCCACCGCCGCACCCACCGAAGGCGTTCCGGACCCCACCGAGCTCGCGCTCCATCTCATCAGCCAGAATCCCGACAACCCCCGCGAGGAACTTCGCGACCTCGAAGGCCTGGCAGACAGCGTTCGCGAGATCGGTCTGGTCAACTCCATCACTGTCGCCACTCTCGATTCCTATCTGGCCGAGCGGCCCGACCGGGCCGGCGACGTGGACGAAGGGGCCCGATACATCGTCGTAGACGGCCATCGACGACTCGAAGCCGCACGCCTCGCCGGTGCCACCACGATCCGGGTCAGTGTCAACAACGACCTCGTCGCCACCGACGAGGCCCTCCTCGAAGCCGCTTTCGTGGCCAACGTCCACCGCGACGACATGAACCCCATCGAGCAGGCCCACGCGCTCAAGACGCTCGTGAAGTTCTACGGCTCACAGAACAAGGCCGCCAAGCGCCTCGGCATCGCCCAGTCGACCATCTCCTCCAAGCTCTCGATTCTCGACCTGGACCTCGAGCTCCAGGCAGACCTCGTCGAAGGGCGCCGGACGGTCGAGCACGTTCGCAACCTCTCCAAGCTGCCCCCCGAGGAACAGCGGGCGAAAGCCGACGGCCGCGCGGAAGCCGCAGAACGGAAGGCTGCCGCCAAGCGAGACCTATCACGCCGTGATAACCCGACCACCGAGGACAGCCGGCTCACCACGGACGAGGTGCCCGCGCCCCGAAGCCCGACGGAAGCACCGGCGGCCGCTCCGGCGCAGAACTCGGTCCCGGACCGTCCAGCCGATTCGGCTTCGGCCGACGGGGGACCGGCAACCAAGAAGGTGCCGTTGAATGATGGCGCCGCCTTTATGGACCTGGCCTTCGACAGCCTGGACCCCGGACAGCGCGGTGCCTTCATCCAGCGCTACTTCAAGCGGAGCGCCGGGGTGGGCGCTGTCGTGACGGACCTCCGGACCGATCTCGAGAGGCACGCGCGTGCCTCCCTGGCGGAGATCCTTCAACAGGTCGCCGCAGGGCTGCTCGAAGAGCATTAGCCGGGGTGGTCGGGTCTCCGTCCCCGCCCAGGACGGAGACCCGACCACCGGGCTTCGACATCGGCTGCGCCCCGCTCTCCTGCGGTACTGCGCGATCGGCGGATCTTCATCCTTGCCGACAGATGATCACTGGACGCGCTTGAGGCGTGCGGACCTGAGGGTCGTGACGTTTCCCTTCGCCCTGGCCTCAGCCTTGCGGGCCTTCTCCTCCAGGTGGATCTGGAAGCGGCGCTCGTACTCGTCCTCGAAGTCGCCGACGTCGAGTCGCATGCTCCGGGGGAGGGCCTTCATGGCGCGCTGCTGATCCCGGGGATCGGTGAACGCCGAGATCGCCGGATGAAGCTGAAAACGGCCTCGGCGCACCACGGTGACGAGCCGCGCCGCGACCAGGTGGGGCATGGCACGGCTGATCATGCCGCGATCAAGCGCGAGGCCGGCGGCAAGTTCATCGTGCGTGGCCACGACCAGCCCGCCAGGGTCCTGCTCGGTCATCATGTGCAGCAGCAGTGTGTAAGCGGTCGGGGGAAGCCGTGGCACGTAGGCGAGCCCGTTGAAGCTCCCCCACAGCACGTGGCGCGGGGCCCATTCCTCAGCAGCCGACGTCATGACCTGGCCTTCCCTTCCCCATTCGGCTCCTTGGGTGCCTCGAGCTTCGCACCGGGAGCGGCCATCGCCCGGAATGCTTCGGGAGCACTCGGGTCCTCCATGATCTCGCGTAGCAGGTCAAGCTGCTCCACCCGGTCACCCACACCCGGCCGGATCCGCTTCTTCTCGCCCTTGCGCGGCTGCCGGTAGCCACCCCGAAGGGAGGCGGCCGGATTGAGCTGGTAGATGCCCCGCCGGACCTTCCGCAGTGCCCCGTCGGCCTCCAGGATGCTGAAAACCCGGCTGATGTGGGACCGGCTGTATCCGAGCGTCTTCGCGATGTCCTCGTGGGTCGCCTCGATCAGACCCCCGGGCTCCTGCGAGCCCATGAGGGTCAGCAGCACCACCAACACGAAACGGTCGCCGTCGTAGCGCACGGCGGCCCAGCGCATGAACTCAAGGCTGTCCATGGAGAACGAATCCCCGACGAAACCCGTGCTGGTTCCGATCGGGATCAGCTGGGCGATGTGGCCCGGGGGCAGGTCGACGGTGGTGCTCGGGGTCCGGCCGTACGCAGTGGGCGGCGGTTTGGGACGCCGCCGCCGACGGGACGGCGCACCGGGCAGCTGCGGCGCCGTGCTGCCGTCAAGGGGCCCTGAGGTCATGGAATCGCTCTCTCCGTTGATCACCGTGATGCCTGCACCTTAGCCCGGCACCGTGGCAGTAGTGCCACCAAAACGCGGCAGCAGCGACACGAAAGTCGCCCGAGCGTCAGCCGGCTCTGACATCCGCTCTCGGAACGGGAGCCGATGGCCCCTGACCCTCCACACGGAGTTTCGTGGCAGTAGCGGCACGAAACTCTCCGGGTCGGTCAGGAACCGCTGACCTCCCCGTCGAGTTATGTCAGTCCTGGGCTGACATAACTTTCGCGCCTCACCCCTCTGACCAGCGGAAACGCGCCGGTCTTCTCTATAGAGCGCGCGCGCGTGATACCCGACAAACCAGCTGTGCGCAAACCGCCACGCCGCAGAGAGCTCGCCTTTTCAACACCGTCAGCAACGGCAACGGTCCATACGGCACCGGAAGTATCTCCGGCATATCGGAGGCGGCCTTCCGCACGTGCGCCGCGTTGCGGCGAGCGGGCTCCCGGGTCCGCAAGCGGCCCCGCTCGCTGTGGGCCCACCGGCCCGCCCGACACTCTCAGGAGCGCTGTGGCGCGCCCCGTGAAATGGATTGAGTGGCTGATGACGCAGGGCGGTCGAGGTACATCCGTCCGCCGACTGTCGACTGCGGACCCAGGGGGTTGCTTGGCCTCGGCTGATGCCGACAAGGGGAACGGCCGATCCTCCCAGGCTCCCGTGCAGAAGAGACCTCGGCAAGCACCAGAGGCCGTATGCCGGTGAACCCGTCCACACGGGCGCCGCAGCGTCAGCAGGCCCGGTGTCCTTACCGCCCCGGTCCATATGACTAGGAAGACCTCATAGGAAGACCTCGCACGTGAGACACCCATTGCGACTGTCCCGCCCGACCCGCCACGAACCTCTCGGAACGGAGGGGCGATCCTGAGACGGCAGGACATCGCAGATGGCGGATCTCGAAGACGCTCTGGCCCTGGCGAGGTACCGGGAGCGTCAGGCGGCCGACGGGAGCGTGGGCGTGGGGCAGGACGAGGTGCGTGCGCGTCTGGGCCTGGAACACGGGTGAGGTACGAGGTCGTCTGGGACGAGGCCGCGATCGACGCGGCTGCCCGGTTCCCGAAGGACGATCCCGATCGTCTGCGGCTGTTGATGGACAGCGTGGACCTGCTGGCGGTGACCCACGTCTGGCGGGGAGCGTCGAGTACGGCTCGCCGGATCTGCGGCGGATGCATGTGGGGCGGTACCGGGTGTTGTACGAGATCACCGATGCCACGGTCATGGTCCTGGTCATCCATGTCGGCCGTATCGGCTGACATGGGAGCGACTGCCACGGTGCAGTGGCCGGGCCTCCGCCCGTCTGCTCCCCGTGCCCGCGCGGATGGTCCCGACCACGACAGCCGGCCATCACCGCCGCCCCTGCTTTTCGTGCCTGTGGGAACGGGTCCGCGACGTCGGTCACGAGCGGACGGGTGATCCGCTGCGACGCGACTTCACCGCCCGCCTCCTCGGGACCGGCGTCGATGCCTCGGCCGGCACCGTAGGCGATGCCCTGGGCAGTGCCCTCGTGGCGTCCCGGCCAGGCATCTGCGGGACCGGGTCGACCAAGCCGCGTAACCCCGGCGGGGCCCGCCCGACATCGAGCGCGTGACTGCCGAACGGGTCGACCGGTTCGGCGATCGACGCCCGCACCACGTGATCGGAGCCATCCCGTCCCACGAACACGAGACCGACCACTACGCTCGACACCGGCCCCCATCAGCGGCTCGAGTCGATGCATGGAGCCTCCACCGGTCCCAGAGCGCTTCAAGTGGGCGAAGCGCCATTCCCGCGGGCTCTCCACGACGCCGGCGGCGGTGATGAACAGTCCGCCGCCGACCTTGCCCATGACGGTGCTCCCTGTCGCCTGTCGCCTGTCGGGTGTTGGTCGCTCTCACCCGGTCGGACGGGGTATCGGCATCGGATCCGTCGGCCTCGCGAAAACCTCTCAAGATCTTTTTCGTCGGGTCGTGCCCGTCGACAGGCCGCGCACCATCGGGAAGTCCCAGGAGATGGGGGCTTTGTCGTTCTCCGTGCCCCGGCCGTCCCGGTAAAGGCATGGCCTTGCCGAGCCGCCCGGCCCTGCTGCTCGCCGAGCAATCCGATGTCCGGTCGTGGTCCGGGAGGTGACTTCCCCGACCAGGTCCTGCCCGGCCGGCGCCTCGGGCTGGTGCCGGCGCTGACCGACCTGACGGAGGCGCCGAGGTACGCGGACCCGTCAGGCACCGGCAGCGGTGGCGGGCAACCGCATGGGCAGGCCCCACAGCGGGAACAGGCGGTCGGTGTCCATGTGGTTGGTCATGGCGGCGATCCGGCCGTCGGTGATCTCCAGCACCGTGATGCCCCACGGCGTCCAGCCGTTCTTGTCCTCAGCCGGCCGGTACTGCGCGAAGGCGGGCGAACCGTTCGCCTCGACGGCCAGCAGCCGCGACCCGCGGCAGCCGCAGCCCGCACCGAGCCACCACTCGCCCAGCTCGACCGCACCGCGGACCCACATCTGATAGGGCGGCATGTTGAGCACGGCGTCCTCGTGAAGGAGCTTCTTCAACCCTTCGATGTCGAACGCCTCGAACGCCTGGACATAGCGCGCCAGCAGGGCCTGCTGCGTCTCGTCGAGAGGCCTGTAGGTGTCGCTCGCCGGGATTCCCCCGCTTTTGGCCAATGTGGCGCGCGCCCGCTGCAGCGCGCTGTTCACCGAGGCGACCGTCGTGTCGAGCAGCTCGGCGGTCTCCGCCGCCGACCAGGTCAGCACCTCCCGCAGCACGAGGACCGCCCGCTGCTTGGCCGGGAGCGTCTGCAGCGCCGTTACGAAGGCCAGCCGGATCGTCTCCCGTCCCACCGCCACCTCGGCCGGATCACCGCCCAGCACCCGCCGGTCGGGGACCGGGCCCACCCAGATGTTCTCCTCCCGTTGTGTCAGATCCGGCGAGGATGCGGCGACCGGCGAAGTCAGGTCCATCGGGCGAGCTCGTCGCTGCGCGGCCGGCGCCATGTCCAGGCACACGTTCGTCGCGATCCGGTACAACCACGTCCGCAAAGTCGAACGCGCCTCGAACCCGCCGTGCTTCGACCAGGCTCGAACCAGAGTCTCCTGCACCGCGTCCTCGGCCTCGAACGCGGAACCGAGCATCCGGTAGCAGTACGCCGTCAGCTCTCTCCGGAACGGTTCGAGCTGCTCGACGACGTCGTCACGATCCCTGGTCACAGACACGGTTCACTCTAACCGCCAGTCCCGACCAAGATCATCGCTTACGCCCCGACAGCCACTCGGCCAGGTGCCGTCCATGCCCATGAAGATTCCGATGCGGCACGGACGGCAGACGAAACCCCGGCTCGGGGAGCTTCTTCCGGGTGGTCACCGAGCGGGTGACGGCCTGATCCGCGAAGGGCGAGCACACCACAGCAGACCAAAGGCCGATCAGCCTCACGGGAGGTATCGGGGCCTCTCCACGAGTGGTGGACACGCCGATGCTCGATCTGCTTGATCCGGAGGAAGCGGGAAGACCTCCGATGGCGACGAAGGACTATCCGGACGAGTTCCAGGCCGATGCCACGGCCTTGAACTCGTCCACACCCGGAGCGACGTACAAGAGCGTCGCCGCTGACCTGGGTATCAACCGCGCGACCTTGCGCGAGTGGACGCTGCGAGAACGCGACCGCCGTGACGTCGCCACCGTGGTCGTGAAGTCGGCCGCATCCACTGAGCTCTTTCAGAGCGGCCACTGATCGGATGACAGGCCGGCTCAGATTGGGTGGCGGTGGGATGCGCTTACTGCAGCTTGGGTGGTGAGAGGGGTAGGTCTGCCCCTGTTTTTGCTGGTGGATGGATGTGTTGGTGAACCCGCCTACGCGGGTGTCTCGGTGCTTGCAGGCTCGGGCTCCTTGGCCCACCCGGTCTGTATGCCTATGAAGATTTCATGTTGTTGTAATGACCATCTTCTTCGCTCCTGCGGGGGTGGTTTTTGACTGCTGGCCGGTTAGGGGGGATTCCAGCGGTCGTCGCAACACGGGTTGAGTGCCGTAACGGTGTCGGTTGCGGCGGTGATCAGTGTTGCCAGTCGGTTTCGCCGCCCGGGCCTACCAGGACGGGATCGATTCCCGAGCCGGTGAGGTTCCACGACTCGTAGTCGGGGTCTGGTTCGACGCTGAGTCGAGTGCCGTCATCGAAGCCGAGGGACAGGGTGCCTTGCCCGGTGACCTCGGTTTCGGTGACGGACTTGGCGAACAGGCCGAGCAGCGGCGCCAAGGACGGTCCAGTGGCCGGCGTCAGGAGGGTCTGGTGGCCCGAGGTGTCTGTGAGGGTGAACGGTGTCTCGATGACGAGCTCACCATCGACGCGGACGCGGACGCGGCCGTCTGGGGCGTAGTCGGTGAAGCTGATCCGGACCTGATGGTCGAAGGCCGTGCGCGTGACACGGGTGCCGACCAGCTCCGCCGGTACTTTCACCGCTCCCCCTGCCGCGGTTGTGCCGTGTGCCGACGGAAAGGCGACGACCGGCTCTATTGGGCCTTGAGCAGTGTAGACAGGCGCTCGGCTGGCGTCTCCCAGCCGAGCGTCTTGCGGGGCCTGCTGTTCAGTTCGGCGGCGACGGCGTTCAGGCGTTCGCGGCTGTGGACGGACAGGTCGGTGCCCTTGGGGAAGTACTGCCAGAGCAGGCCGTTCGTGTTCTCGTTCGAGCCGCGCTGCCAGGGGCTGGCCGGGTCGCAGAAGTAGACAGGGACGTCCGTGGCGATGGTGAACTCGTGGTGCCGTCCCATCTCGCTGCCCTGGTCCCAGGTCAGGGATCGCCTGAGATGGACCGGCAGAGCCGTCACGGCCTCCACCAGGACGTCGCGGACCAGCTCGGTGCCGCGGCCGTCTGGCAGGTGGAGGAGCATCACGTAGCGGGTGGAGCGTTCGACGAGCGTGCCGATGGCGGAGGCTCCGTCCTTGCCGAGGATCAGGTCGCCCTCCCAGTGGCCGGGCACTGCCCGGTCCTCCGCTTCGGCAGGTCGGTCGCTGATCATGACCATCGGTTCGCGGAAGCGGGGCTGACGTTGCTGGGCCTGACGGCGGGGCTTGCGGCGGGCCCGGCCTGTGCGGAGGGCCTTCGCCAGGTCCCGGCGCAGTTCTCCCCGGCCCTGGACGTAGAGGGCCTGGCAGATCGTCTCGTGGACCACGTGCATCTCCGGCCGGTCGGGAAAGTCCCGGTGCAGGTGCTGGACGATCTGTTCCGGACTCCAGCGCCTGCCCAGACGCTCCTGCATGTAGTCCCGCAGCTCCGGGTTCTGGGCAATCTTCCCGGTCTTGGGGCGGGGCCGGCGCGACTCGGCGCGGGCCTCGGCGGCATGGGGCCGGTACTGGCCGTTGATGGGGTGGCGGTTGCGGCGTATCTCGCGGCTGATCGTCGATGGTCTGCGGCCCAGTTCCGCGGCGATCCTCCGGACCGGTGCCTTCGCCTACACCTGGTCGGCGATGTAGAGACGCTCCTCCAGCGTCAGGTGCCGAGACGCGGAAGAGACCCGCTCAGCCCGCACTCTGTGTGCGGGCTGAGCGGGTCTCTTCTTCGTTGCGTTGGTGCCGTTGCGCCAGCGTTTGCCGGTACGCCGGTTGATGCCGACGATCCGGCACGCCTCCCGACTGCTCACGCCTTGATCCATAAGGATCTTCAGAGTGGTCACCGATCGGGTGTCGGCCGAGGGCGGAGAGCAGGCGAGGCCTTCGGGCAGTGGTCCGAGATGTCTGACGTCTCAACCGCTGTGACCGGAGGCCTCGTTGGTCGTCTATCCTGCCGTACTCGACCTGCCGCACACGCGCGCGCGTGGAGTGGGCCACGATGCTGATCGTTATCCCCAAGGGCAACCGCCGGAGCAAACTACGGCCCTCGCAACGCGCCCTCACCACCTGCGCGAAGCTCGCCGCGGGCTTCCGGATCAGCGAGGGCACCGCCCACACGTATGTACAGAGCGTGATCAAACTCCTCGCCGCGAGAGCACCGTCCCTCACGCAGGCGCTGCGCCGAGCACGTCCTGGTGGACGGCACCAACGCCGAGTGCGACCGTGTCGGCGACCACGAGAAGGACTACTCAGGCAAGGCCCGAGGCCACGGCGTGAACATCCAGGCCGTCGCCGCTCCCGCGGGCGAGCTGATCCGGTACTCACCCGCACTGCCCGGTCGCACGCTCGGCATCACCGCCGCCCGCCCCCCGCATCATCACCATCTGTGAACGGTTGCGGTTCCCCGCCCTCACCGACAAGGCCTATGCCGGCGTCGGCGACACGTTCCGGGTCCCGTTCAAACGCCACCTCGGAAGGCCCCTCACCACCAGACAGGCAGCCGTCGACCGAGCACACGCACGACTCCGCTTCCCCGTCGAGCGCGCCTTCGCCAGGCTCAAGGCCTGGCGGATCTTCCGCAAAGCGCGGATCAGCCCCAACCGGCTCACGTCAATCACCAAGGCCGTCCTCACCCTCGAGAGGCGACGCTGAAGATCCTTCATGAGCCGGAAGTATTCCGCCCGCTCACGGTCGAGCTTCTTCCGTTTCTGAGCTGTGCGGATCTTGCGGATCTCGAAGGCCATCGCGTTCCCGAAGGTCGGGTGTTGCGATGACCGTTAGAACCTAAGGGGTGGCCGTGGGGGTGCTTCCCTGGACGCATGTGGGGGTGGTTTTGGTGGGTGGTTGTGTGGGTGATGTGTTTTCGGTATGGGGTGGGGTTCTTTATGCCGTATGCGTTTTCCGCATGCGGTAGGTGGGTTGCCGGGTAGGTGTTCCTGTCGGCGTGGCGTGCTGCTCCTGCTCCTGCTGCTTGTCTCTGGTCGTACAGTGTCGGCCGGGCTGGGGGCTTTTTTGTCGGGCCGTGTTCCGTGTGGCAGAAGCTCCGTTGGGCCGGCACTGCCCTTCACGGTGTCCACAACGCCCTTCTGTCTTCCTGCTCTGTGTTTGTGGGTGGCTTGGGCGGTATCGGGCGTGGTTCTCGTGCCTGTCCCTGTCCGGCGCGGGGACGGGGCTGTGTGTGAGGGTGACGTCTGAGCCTGGGCTGCTCCCCGTGGGTGTCGGGCAGGAGGATGCGGTTTCTGCATAGGGGATGACCAGCCTTGCCGGGTAGTCGTGCATGCGCTTTCCGTATGCACGCGAAGGGCTGCTCTCCACGTCTCCTTCCCGGTTGTCGGCGCATGGCCTGTGCCCGCTCGCCCGCTCGAGTGCCCGGGCGGTGTGCTCGAGCCGGCACTGTCCGCGCCGCGCCCCGGCGCGCGTCACGCCGCCGGTGTGTCCCTGTGGCTGTGTCTGTCTTCGGAGAGGGTGGGTGGGTGACTGTTCGTCTCGATGGGTTTTCCGCAAGGGGCGTTGATGGTCCGCCAGGAGGTGTCCGCTGACGGCTTTTTGAGCGGCCCTCACCCGCAGCAAGATTTATGATATTTGGCGGCATGTGAGGGGTTTGTGTTGTTTTGATGCAGGTCTAGACAACTATGTTCGAGCTTTCCTCCCATCCATCACTCAAAGTGACACCCTATGTGGCGTCCTGCGCCCGTGGAGCACCACCCCTCCACCCCTCGAAGTGCAACCCAAGAGCCCGGCAAACAATCGGCAAGCACCGCCAGCCCCGCAGGGGCCGCGCCCCACCCACCACACACCCGCCCCACCCGGCACGCTCTCAACCACCCACCAAAACAACCTACTTACCAGCACCACATCCCGCCGCAGGCGGGCGCCCACCCCAAACAACCCCCCCCACCCCCCACCCGCACCCGGCACACCACCCCCACCACCCCGCGGTCACCGAAGGTGCCCGCCC
>NZ_JBIBZN010000019.1:0-146179 GCF_043084305.1 Streptomyces sp. NPDC014656 | reverse complement strand
AGGGGGGACCCTGTGGGAGAGTAGGACGCCGCCGAACAATCATTGTGGGAAAGCCCCGCACCATCTGGTGCGGGGCTTTTCTGCGTTTCCGGGGGTTTCCCCGACATCCTCCTAAGAGCTCGTAACAGGATCTTAGTGAACGGTCCTGGTCGGCCGTGACCGGTGTGACGATTCGGCCGTTCGGGATGGTGTGAGTACCAGGCCGTGGATCGTGGACGATGACTTGTGGGCGCTGATCGAGCCGCTGCTGCCGCCCTGGCCCGAGAAGGCTCCCGGCCCGCGGCCGGTGGCGGACCGGCGGTGCCTGCAGGGCATCCTGTACGTGCTGCACAACGACATCGCCTGGCAACTGCTGCCCCTGGAGCTGGGGTTCGGCTCCGGGCAGACCTGCTGGCGGCGCCTTGAGCGGTGGCAGCAGGCGGGAGTCTTCGACCAGCTGCACCGGGTCCTGCTCGCCGAGCTGAACGCGGTGGGTGAACTGGACTGGTCCAGAGCGTGCGTCGATGGCTCCCACGTCCGCGCGAAAAAAGGGGCGCCGACACCGGTCCGTCGCCGGTCGACCGGCGGAAGACGGGCAGCAAACACCACCTGATCTGCGACGGACGCGGCACCCCGCTGAAGGTCATCACCACCGCGGCCAACGTCAACGACGTCACCCAGACCCTCGCTCTGGTCGACGGTATTCCGCCCGTCGCCGGACGACCTGGCCGGCCCCGCAGGCGTCCCGAAGCCCTGCTCGGTGACAAGGGCTACGACTCCGACCTCAACCGCCGTGCACTGCGCAAGCGCCGGATCCTGCCGGTGATCTCCCGCAGGGGTGCCCGGACATCGAGGGTCTGGGCAAGCTCCGCTACGTGGTGGAGCAGACC
Organism: Streptomyces sp. NPDC014656; assembly: GCF_043084305.1. NCBI lineage: Bacteria > Bacillati > Actinomycetota > Actinomycetes > Kitasatosporales > Streptomycetaceae > Streptomyces > Streptomyces sp. NPDC014656. The sequence continues at coordinate 145,310 of NZ_JBIBZN010000019.1, read as the reverse complement.
TTCGCTCTCCTCCACCAGTTCAAGCGCCTCGCTGTCCGTTGGGAACGTCGTACCGAACTGCACGACGCTTTCGTCTCCCTGGCCTGCGGCCTCATCTGCTGGCGACGGCTCAAGAAGCACAACTCATGATCGTGTTACGAGCTCTAAGCCGGCTTCACCAGCTGGGTGTCGTACGCCAGGATCACCGCCTGGACGCGGTCCCTCGCCCCCGTCTTCGCGAGGATGCGGCCCACGTGGGTCTTCACCGTGGACTCGGCGAGGTGGAGGCGGTCGGCGATCTCCGTGTTGGTCCAGCCCTGGCCGATGACCGTGAGGATCTCGCGCTCGCGCTCCGTGAGGCCGCTCAGACGGGAGTCCTCCCGCGGGGACGGGGCGGCGGACGCGGACTCCGGGGTCGCGGGCAGATGGTGGATGTACGTGTCCAGGAGGCGGCGGGTCAGGCTCGGGGCCACCACCGCGTCGCCCGCCGCGACCGCGCGGACGCCCGCGAGGAGTTCCTCCGGCTGGGCGTCCTTCACCAGGAAGCCGCTCGCGCCGGCGCGGAGGCCGTCGTACGCGTACTCGTCCAGGTCGAAGGTGGTGATGATGAGGACGCGGGTGCGGGCGCCCGCGGCGATGATGCGGCGGGTCGCCTCGATGCCGTCCAGGCCCGGCATGCGGATGTCCATCAGGACCACGTCCGGATGGTGTTCGGCGACCTGGCGGACGGCCTCGGTGCCGTTCGCGGCCTCCCCGACGACCGTCATGTCGTCCTGGCTCTCCAGGAGCATCCGGAAGCCGAAACGCTGCATCGGCTGGTCGTCGGCGATCAGAACCGTCGTCACGGGCGGGAATCCTCCGGAGCGGGGACGGGAACGTGAGCGGGAGGGGGAGCCGTGGGGATGCGGAGGCGGACCTGCCAGCCGGCACCCGACGGCAGGGGACCGCAGTCGAGTGTGCCGTCATAGAGGGCCGCGCGCTCGCGCATTCCGGTGAGGCCCTGTCCTTGCCCCCGGTCGGTGGTGGTGGCGGGCGGGGTGCCCGTGTCGGTGACGGTGAGGCGGACCGCGTCCCCCTCCGCCACCAGGCGGACGGTGGCCGTGGCGGCGGGGCCCGCGTGCTTGAGCGTGTTCGTCAGGGACTCCTGGACCACGCGGTAGACCGTCAGCTGGGCGCCCGGCGGCAGCGGCGGCAGGGGCGCGGGCAGTTCCGACACGACGGGCAGGCCCGCCTTGCGTACGCCTTCCAGGAGGGGTTCCAGGTCCGCCAGGGTCGGCTGGGGGGCTCGGGCGGCGGCCGGGGCGTCGTCGGGGGCGGACAGGACGCCCAGGAGGCGGCGGAGTTCGTCCAGGGCCTGGCGGCTCGTCGTACCGATGGCGTCCAGGGCCTGCGCCGCCCGCTCGGGGCTCTTCGCCGCCGCGTACCGGCCGCCGTCCGCGAGGCCCGTGATGACCGACAGGTTGTGGCCGATGATGTCGTGCATCTCCCGGGCGATCCGGGCCCGTTCGGCGGCGGCCGCCAGCCGGACCTCCTGGTCGCGCTCGATCTCCAGACGGCGCGCCCGGTCCACCAGGCTCGCGGTGTGGTCACGGCGGGAGCGGAACGTGATGCCGGCCAGGGCGACGAAGACGTACCCCCACAGGGCGGAGGTGACGTGGACGTGCCACTCCTCGCCGTCGAAGCGGAGCGCGCCGATGAGGAGCGGGGCCAGGAGCAGGGCGAAGGACCACAGGAGGCGGCGCGGCGGGCGGGCCAGCGCGATGTGGAACAGGGGGAGGGCCTGGAGGAAGCCGGCCTGGAGGAAGGCGCCGGACGCCTCGCTGACGAACGCCGCCGCCGCCATCACGGCGAGGACCGTCGTCGGCCGGCGGCGGCGCGCGTACAGGGGGAGCGAGAGGGCGAGGCTGAGGGCGACGACCATGCCGGCGGGGAGGGACGGGTCCCGGGCCACGTTCCGCCAGCCGCCCGACGCGTCCACCAGGGCCCCGACCGTCCAGAAGGCCGTGAGCGCGCCGTCCCACAGCCACGGGCGGGCCGCGTCGGCCGCCCGCACCCGGGTGATGAGCTGGTGCGCCCACCGGCTGGGGGCCGTCGTCTCCGTCGTCATCCGCCCATCCTCCTCATCCGGCCGTCATCCTCATACGTCCCGGCGGCGGAGCAACACCGCGGGCACCGCGAGCGCCGCCGCCGCCCACAGCGCCAGGGCCAGCAGCGCGGCCCCCGCCGACGGCGCGCCCGGCAGCGGTGACGCGGAGCCGAGGACCCCGGCCGCCTGGGTGGGGAAGTACCGCAGCGCGGTGTCGACGGCGTCGTACGGGAGCATCCCGACGACCTCCGGGAGGACGAGGACGCCGCCGATGAACGCGCCGAGCGCACCGGGCACGGAGCGGAGGGCGGCGCCGAGCCCGAGGGCGAGCAGCGACAGCAGGGCGAGGCCGGCGGCGTTGCCGGCGAGGGCGGCGAGGACGCCGTCGTCGGTGAGGGAGGCGGCCTGGTCGGTGTCGTCGAGGAAGACCTGGGCCGTGAGGAAGGCCGCCAGGTTGGTGAGGAGGCTCAGGACGAGGACGGTGGCGCCGAGGACCGCGGCCTTCGCGCCCAGTACCGGCAGACGGCCGGGGACGGCGGTGAAGGTCGCGCGGGCGAGGCCGGAGGAGTACTCGCCCGCGGTGACGAGGATGCCGAGGACGGCGAGGCAGATGCCGCCCAGCTGCGAGCCGTAGAGGGTCAGGACGACGACGTCGACGTCGGAGTCCCCGCCGCCCGAGGTGTAGGTGCCGCCCATCAGGAGGGCGACACCGAGGACGAGCGCGACCGCCGACAGGATGGTGATCCAGGTGGAGCGGACCGTCCACAGCTTGTGCCACTCGGAGCGCAGGACGCGCGGGAGGCCGACCCCGTACGGGGCGGGGGTGGTGGTCATGCCGCTGCTCCCTGGTACTCGACGGAGTCGTGGGTGAGGTCCATGAACGCCTGCTCCAGGGAGGCGGTCTCGGGGGTGAGGGCGTGGAGTTCGACGGCGTGGGCGGCGGCGATCCGGCCGATCGCCGGGGCGTCCGGGCCGGTGACCCGGAGGGTGTCCGGGGCCTCGGCGGTGGCGTGGGCGTCCGGCGGGAGGAGGGCGCGCAGGCGGTCGGCGTCGGGGGTGACGACGAGGACGGAGGCCGCGCCCGCGTCCCGTACGAGGTCCGTGACGGTGGTGTCGGCGAGCAGCCGGCCCCGCCCGATGACGACGAGCCGGTCGGCGGTCAGCGCCATCTCGCTCATCAGGTGCGAGGAGACGAGGACCGTACGGCCTTCGGCGGCGAGGGAGGTGAGGAGGGTGCGGACCCAGCGGACGCCCTCCGGGTCCAGGCCGTTGACGGGCTCGTCGAGGACGACGGCGGCGGGGTCGCCGAGGAGGGCGGCGGCGATGCCGAGGCGCTGGCCCATGCCGAGGGAGAAGCCCTTCACCCGGCGGCCCGCGGCGTCCGCGAGGCCCGTGACGCCGAGGACGTGCTCGACGCGGGACCGGGGGATGCCGTGGGTGTGGGCCAGGGCCATCAGGTGGTGGAAGGCGGTGCGGCCCGGGTGGAAGGAGCGGGCGTCGAGGAGCGCGCCGACCTGGGTGAGGGGCGCCGGGTGGGAGGCGTAGGAGCGGCCGCCGACGGTGGCGGTGCCGTGGGTGGGGGAGTCGAGGCCGAGGACCATGCGCAGGGTGGTGGACTTGCCGGCGCCGTTGGGGCCGAGGAAGCCGGTGACGGTGCCGGGGTGGACGGTGAAGGAGAGGTCGCGGACGACGGTCCGCTCGCCGTACCGCTTGGTGAGTCGCTCTGCTCGGATCATGGTGCCGACGCTACGGAGCGGGCGGGGCGCGGGCGTCCGACCGTGGTCGGCAGCCGCGCGGGCGGTGTCGTACCGGGGTACGACGGGGCGGCCCCGAGCGCGGCGCCGAGCCGGCAATTCCCTTGTGGGGCACGGCGGCGGCGAGTGAGGATGCCGCATGAACCTCGAGATCCGTCCCGTCCGTGCCGACGAGTGGGAGAAGGCGCGCGAGCTGCGGCTCGCCGCGCTGCTGGACCCCGTCGCGCACCTCGCCTTCCTGGAGACCCACGAGGACGCGGTGGCGCGCCCCGACGACTTCTGGCGGGGGCGGACGGCCGCCGCCGCGCCGACCGGTGACGGGCGGGTGCGGCAGTTCGTCGCCGAGGCGCCGGACGGGCGCTGGCTGGGCACGGTGACGGCGCTGGTCGAGCGGCCGACGGACGACGGCGTGCGGTTCGGGGAGGTCGCGAAGGTCGACCAGACGCACCTGGTCGGCGTGTTCGTGCGGCCGGAGGCGCGCGGGACCGGCGTGATCGACGCGCTGTTCCGGACGGCCGTGGAGTGGTCGTGGACCGTCGAGGGCATCCGGCGGGTGCGGCTCTACGTCCACGAGGAGAACGCCAGGGCCGCCGCCTTCTACCGGCGGTACGGCTTCGTCGCCTCGGGCGAGCGGGTGCCGATGCCTGGTGGCGCGGGCGCGTACGAGGACGAGTACGAGCTGCTGAGGCCGGCGGGGGTGTAGCCGGTTCCGGGGGGGAGGAGGAGGCTGGCGGGGCCCGGGCGGCCGGGATCCCCGGGGCCCCCGGGGCCCCCGGGTCCCCGGGGGCCCCGGGGACGTCCTGGGCTTTCGCTCAGGGGCTGAGGGTGTGTTCCGGCCAGCGGGTGCGGGACTGTTCGGGGGAGCGCATCAGGGCGAGGGTGGGGAGGCCCTGGCGGGGGCCGTCGGCGAGGAGGTGGGGGAGCTGCGGGAGGGGGGCCACCGCGGCGATGTCGTCGAGGACGAGGGTGAGTGGTGGGTCGAGCCGACCGTCGGATGACCGTGCGGCCATGCGGCGGCCGTGCTCGACCACGTGCGACGCGAGCGCGGTGAGGAGGGGCATCGCGCCCGGGTGGGTGCGCGGGTCCTCGATCGGTTCACCCACCACGTAGAGGGTGCCCCCTTCGGCGAGGAAAGATGCCAGGGCCAGCGAATCCGTTCGATTCGGGGTGCAGGCCTCGCGGATGTGGACCGAGGAGAAGGCCGAGAAGGCACGGGCCGTCAGTTCCTGGGCCGTGCGCCGGGTGTCGGGGTGGGCGGTGAGTGCCGCTTCGAGCAGGCCGGCCAGCCCGGAGGCGGCCTTCGGGTGGCCGCGGAGGATGCGTACCGGCTCGTGGGCGTCGGTGCCCTGGGCCCAGCGGTGGACCTGGCGGAAGGGGCGGCGGTCCACGGCGGCGGCGTGCAGCCAGCAGCGCAGGAGCGTTTCCGCCGTGGTGGCGGTGGCCGCGTCGAGCCGGGCGTGCGGGCGGACCGGTGCGAGCAGGGCGGCGGCGCGGGCCTGGGCGGTGTCCGGGTCGGCGCAGCCCTCGGCGGGGGACCAGTGGAGGCGGGCCGGGGTGTCGCAGAGGTGGCCGGGGTCGTAGACGAGGACCGGTCCGAGCTTGCCGCGCACGTCCTTGGTGCCGGCCCAGACGGTGGGGTCGGAGGTGACGACCAGGACCGGGCCGTCGGCGTCGGCGATCGCCTGGACGGCCAGGGGGCGGCGGGCGTCCGGCGGGCCGTAGACGGTGCCGGGGGGCTGGGAGGGGGGCGGGGTCGGGGGTGGGGCCGGGGTGGGCTCCGGTCGCCGTTCCGGTTCCGGTTCTCCGGGGGCGGTCTTCTGTATCGGTACGGGGGCGGGCTCGGGGGCGGGTTCCCGCGCGGGGGCCGGGGCCGGGTCGCGTACCGGAACCGGCGCCGGTGCCGGCTCCGGTGTGGGCTTGGCGTACGTGCCCGCGCGGCGGTGGGCGCGGACCGCGCGCCAGCGGGCGAAGGTGCCGAGGAGGAAGACGGCGAGGACGGCGAGGACCATCGCCTGGCCGATGACCAGGCCCCAGAAGAGGCCGTAGCCGGACAGCCGGCCGGGCGGGGTGGCCGGCCAGGCGGCGGGGAGGTCGGTGGGGGCGGCCGCGAGGGAGCGGAGGGCCTGCGGGGTGTTGGCGAGCTCCACCCCGTCCGGCCAGGCGCCGTGCGCGAGGAACGCGGACAGGCCGGTCGCGGACCAGACGAGCAGGGCCAGGCCGAGGATCAGGGCGAAGAGCCCGACCAGGAACCCGTCCGAGACGCCGCCGCCCTGCCTCTGCCGTGCCTCCGTCACGTCACGCCACCGTCGACTGCGAGCTGTCGTCCATCTGGCGTTCCATCATCAGCGCGCGCTGTTCGGTCTCCCACTCCAGGTCGGGGTCGGCGGGGCCGGAGGACTCGGTCATGGCGCGGTCGGTGTAGACGAGGGGGCGTTCGCGTTCGGTGATGAGGTGTTTGACGACCTGCACGTTGCCGTTGACGTCCCAGACGGCGATGCCGGGGGTGAGGGTCGGGATGATCTCGACGGCCCAGCGGGGCAGGCCGAGGACCCCGCCGGTGTGGCGGGCCTCGTCGGCCTTCTGGGCGTAGACGGTCCGGGTGGAGGCCATCTTGAGGATCGCCGCCGCTTCCTTGGCGGCCGCGCCGTCGACGACGTCGGAGAGGTGGTGGACGACCGCGACGAAGGAGAGGCCGAGGCGGCGGCCGAACTTGAGCAGGCGCTGGAACAGCTGGGCCACGAAGGGGCTGTTGATGATGTGCCAGGCCTCCTCGACGAGGAAGATGCGCTTCTTCCGGTCGGGGCGGATCCAGGTGTGTTCCAGCCACACGCCGACGATCGCCATGAGGATGGGCATGGCGATGGAGTTGCGGTCGATGTGGGAGAGGTCGAAGACGATCAGGGGCGCGTCGAGGTCGATGCCGACCGTGGTCGGGCCGTCGAACATGCCGCGCAGGTCGCCGTCGACGAGCCGGTCGAGCACCAGGGCGACGTCGAGGCCCCAGGCCCGTACGTCGTCTATGTCGACGTTCATCGCCTCGGCCGACTCGGCCTCGGGATGGCGCAGGCGCTCGACGATGTCGGTGAGGATCGGCTGCCGGTCGGTGACGTGCTCGTTGACGTGGGCGTGGGCGACCTTGAGGGCGAAGCCGGCGCGCTCGTCGAGGCCGTGGCCCATCGCCACCTCGATGATGGTGCGCAGCAGGGCGAGCTGGCCGGTGGTGGTGATGGCGGGGTCGAGCGGGTTGAGGCGGATCCCGGCGTCGTTGGCGACCATGGGGTCCAGGCGGATGGGGGTTATCCCCAGCTCCTGGGCGATGAGGTTCCACTCGCCGACGCCGTCCTCGCCCTGGGCGTCGAGGACGACGACCTGCCGGTCGCGGAAGCGGAGCTGGCGGAGCACGTACGTCTTCTCCAGCGCGGACTTGCCGTTGCCGGATTCGCCGAGGACGAGCCAGTGGGGGGCGGGGAGTTGCTGTCCGTACAGCTGGAAGGGGTCGTAGACGTAGCCCTTGCCGCTGTAGACCTCGCGGCCGATGATCACGCCGGAGTCGCCGAGGCCGGGGGCGGCGGTCGGCAGGTAGACGGCCTGGGCCTGGCCGGTGGAGGTGCGGACGGGCAGGCGGGTGGTCTCCACCTTCCCGAGGACGAAGGAGGTGAAGGCTTCGGTGAGGACGGACAGCGGATCTCGCATCGGTCGGTGCCCCTTCGGCCTTAGCGGCGGATGCCGGTCGCGAACGGCAGGGTGTTCACAAAGGCCCGGTGGTGCTCGCGGTCGCACCACTCCAGCTTGAGGTACGACTTGCCGGCGGAGGCCCTGATCGTGCGCTTGTCGCGGGCCAGGGCCTCGGGCGAGCGCGCCGATACGGTGATGTACCCGACGAGGTTGACGCCTGCCGCGCCGCTGGCGAGATCTTCACCCCGCTGGTCGAGCCGGCCGTGGGCGGCGATGTCGCGCGGGTCGATCGTGCGGTTCATCTTGGCCTGGCGGGAGGCCTCGGCCTCGTCGTTGGTCTTCTCGGTGAGCATGCGCTCGATGGCGACCTCGGTGGGTTCCAGGTCCATGGTGACGGCGACGGTGCGGATGACGTCGGGGGTGTGGACGAGGAGCGGGGCGAGGAAGTTCACGCCGACCGGGGTCATCGGCCACTCCTTGACCCAGGCGGTGGCGTGGCACCAGGGGGCGCGGGTGGAGGACTCGCGGGTCTTGGCCTGGAGGTAGGTGGCCTCCATGGCGTCGAGTTCGGCGGGCCAAGCGTTTCGTTTCGTCATGGCCTGGATGTGGTCGATCGGGTGGTCCGGGTCGTACATGGAGTGGACCAGGGAGGCGAGCCGGGACTGGCCGAGGGGCTGGCGGACCCGGATGTCGGCCTCGGTGAGGCGGGCGCAGATGTCGGTGAGCTCGCGGGCCATGACGACGGCGAGGCCGCCGTCGCGGTCGAGGCGGCGGGCGCCGGTGGCGTGCCGGGTGGCGTGGGCCATGGCGTTGGCCTCGGCGGCGAGGTCGCGGGTGTAGTGCATGCAGGCGACGAGGTAGGCGCGGTGCTGCTCGCTGGAGGTGGAGACCATGGACTGGAGCTGGTCGTACGACTCCTGGAGCCAGCCGGGCGCGGTCGGGTCGCCGCGCTGGGCGACGTCCTTGGCGTGGGCGTCGGGGTCGGCGGGGAGGGTGCGGGCGAGCATCTGGAGGCGGGTGACGAAGCCGTCGCCGTTGGCCACGTGCTTGAGGAGGGTGCCGAAGCGGTCGACCAGGGCCTCCTGGTCCTCGGAGTCGCGCAGGCCGACGCCGGGGCCCTCGATCTCGATGGCGGCGGTGACGGTGCGGCGGTCCGCGTGGAGGAGGACGGCGATCTCGTCGGGGCCGAAGGGGGCGGCGAGCCAGCTGACGCGGCCGATGCCGGGCGGCGGGCCGACCTCGACCTCGCGGCCGTCGAGGCGGGTGCCGGCCTCGACGGCGGTGGAGCGGTAGGCGGTGCCGCGCTTGAGCATCCGCTTGTAGCTGCGGTTGATCTCGAACCACTTGTAGAACGTGCGCTGCTTGTACGGGAGGTACACGGCGGCGATGGCGAGCATGGGCAGGCCGGCGAGGAGCGCGATCCGCAGCGGGAGGAGGGGGACGAGGAGTCCGCTCATCATGCCCAGGAAGGCGCCGACGACGATCATGGCGATCTCGCCGGTCTCGCGGTTCTTGCCGACGATCGCGTTCGGCCGGGCGCGGCCGATGAGATACGTGCGGCGGGGCGTGACCGGCTGGGACTGGGTCGTCAACGCCCTGCACCTCCTGCTCCTGTGTTCTTGCGGTTGCTGTGCGGGGTGCCCGCGGTGGGGCTGCTGTTGCGGGGCGGGGGCGTGGCGCCGCCGCCCTGGGGGGTGCGGCTGCTGTGGGCGGCGACGCCGCCGGAGAGCTGGTTCGCGGGGCGGGGGGTGGCGGAGGAGGAGGCCTGGCCGCCGCCGGAGCCGCTGTCGCGGGTGCTGTGGGTCTTGATGCCCTGGGAGACGAGGGAGGCGGGGGAGGAGATGACGGCGGCGGCCGCGTTCTCGCCGGCGCGGTGGAGGCGGTTGTTGCGGGAGGCGACGATCTCGTCGCCGAAGCCGGGGACGAAGCGGTAGATCATCGCGGAGGAGAAGATGGCGAGCAGGATGATCGCGAGGCCGGAGACGACGGCCGAGAAGGAGTCGGGGCCGGTGCCGGAGGAGAGGGCGCCGGCGAGGCCGAGGACGATCACGATGACCGGCTTGACCAGGATGACGGCGATCATGATGCCGGCCCAGCGGCGGACGTGGCCCCACATGTTCTTGTCGACGAGGCCGGAGTAGACGACGACGCCGAGGAGGGCGCCGACGTAGAGGAGCACGGCGCGGAGGAAGAGCTCCAGGTAGAGGACGCCGGCGGCGAGGACGGTGACCAGGCTGACGATGATCAGCATGATCGGTCCGCCGCTGATCGAGTCGCCCTTCTGGAGGGCCTGCTTGAACGCGCCGAAGAACACGTCGGTCTGCTGGCCGGTGCCGGAGGCGATGACCTCGGTGATGGCGTCGGTGGCGTTGACGACGGTGTAGAGGATCAGCGGGGTGAAGGCGGAGGCGAGGACGGTCAGCCAGAGGAAGCCGACGGCCTCGGAGAGCGCGGTGGTGAGCGGCACGCCGCGCATGGCGCGCTTGGCGACGGCGAGCAGCCAGAGGAGGACGGTGAGGAAGGTGGCGGCGGCGAACACGACGGCGTAGCGGCCGAGGAACTCGGTGTTCGTGAAGTCGACCTCGGCGGTCTCCTTCACCGCCTTGGAGAGGTAGTCGATGACGGCCACGGCGGCGTCGGCGCAGCCGCGGGCGAGGGAGGTGAGGGGGTCGAGGGCGGAGGCGGGGTCCGAGGGGTCGCTGCCGCCGGTGTTGGACCCGCCTCCGGGCCGGCTGCTTTCGCAGAGTTCCCTGGCCTGGCCGACGATGAGACCGCAGTCGCTGTTGGTGGGGGTCGGCGAGGGCGTGGGCACCGAAGGGCTGCCGGTCGGACTCGGTCCGGTCGGTGTGGGGGTGGGGTCCGCGTGCGCGGTGCCGGCGAGGAGCACGGGCGCGGCGAGGGCAGCGGCGAGGAGGGGCGCGGCGAGCGCACCGGCGCGCACGGCAGCACGGCCCGCGAGGCTTCGGCTAGCGGGCATAGGTGAACCCTCCGTACTGTTCGACGGCTTCGGCGATCTCGCCGGCGACGGAGGCGCGGTTGTCGCCGTTGACCGGGGTCGGGCCCTCGGTCTGACTGGAGGAGGAGATCCGCCAGTCCCCTCCGCTCCACACGAGCTTCTGGGTGAGGGTGAACCAGTTGGAGGTGACGGGCCTGGTGGAACCTTCGCCCGCCAGGCCGACGAGTCCGGTGGACCAGACCTCGACGGTGGCCGTGTCCTCTCCGTACTCCTTGATCTTCGTGCCGACCGGGACGGTGCGGGAGACGAAGGTGAGGCCGCTGGGTGCGTTGCCGTTGCTCTCCAGGCCCAGGCTCGCCATGAGCTCGGGCGAGTACGAGGCGTCGAGGCGCTTCAGGAGGTCGTCGACGACCTCGGGGGCGTACACCGCCCGGACGATGGCTTCGCGGGGGCCCTTCTGGAACATGTCCGTGGAGCCGAGGGCCACGGCGTAGTTGGCGGCGGCTGACTGGGCGCCCTGTTCGTCGTGGGCGTGGCCGGTGGGGACGGTGCCGTTGGTGCCGGTGACCGGGCGGGTGCCGGTGGGGGCGGTGGCGGCCTTGCCGGGGGTGGTGGTGGAGGGGGACGCGTCCGACGGTTCGCCGCCGCGGTTGGCGAGGGCGATGGCGGCGACGAGCAGCACGACGACGCCCACGCCCATGAGGAGGGAGCGGGAGCCGCGGGCGGGGCGTCGGGTGCCGCCGTGGACGTCACCGGTGTTGCCCTCGGGCAGGCGGGTACGGGTCTGGCCCGAGCCGCCGTAGCCGTCGTGCTCGTCGCCGGGACTCATGCCGGGTACGCCCCCTCGTTCGTTCGTGGATGGGACCGCGGGTGACGCGCGGTCAGATCGCCATTCCGTAGACGATGGTGAAGAGCGTTCCGAGGGATCCGATGATGAAGACGCCGGTGAGGCCGGCGACGATCAGGCCCTTGCCCTGTTCCGCGCTGAAGGTGTCGCGGAGCGCGGTCGCGCCGATGCGCTGTTTGGCCGCTCCCCAGATGGCGATGCCGAGGCAGAGCAGGATGGCAATGGCCATCACGACCTCGATCATGATCTTGGCTTCGGCGCCGAGGCTTCCGAAAGGGCCCCAGTTCGGGGCGATTCCACCGATGATGGTGGTGATGTCGCCCTTCTCAGCCGCCAGGTACATATAACTCACCGCCCCTGTCGGGTCGTTGGTCCCCCCTGCCGGACGGCATGGGGCATCACCACTATCTTCGCTGATGAAACCGCCCGCGTGTGACGGCTTGACGGCTCTCTTTACCCGATTCCCGCACACGTGACCGGTCCGACCGTCTTGACCTGCGGCGGTGCGGCCGGATTCCATGCGAAGAAGCGTATGGTCACTCTGTGTATCACGGAGGGTGACTCCGGGCAATGATTGTCGTTGTTGCACTCTTGGGGCCGCGTCGGGCGGGCACCGTTTCCGGGCGGGGGCGTCCCGCCTAGACTGGCGCTCCGGGCGTACTGCCATGAGCCGAGGGGTGGTTGACGGTGCGTAGGGCGGGCAAGGCGTGGCTGCTGACCGGCGGGGCCTTCGGGCTCTGTGCCGGGTTCCTGGCCCTGCTCCTGGTCGGTACGTACGCGGCGGCGGCCGGCTTCCTCGGCGGCGCGGGTTCGGCGGCGACGGGCACGGTGGCTTTGGCCAAGGGTTCGGTGCCGGCGATGTACCAGGGGCTCGTGCAGCGCTGGGGCAACCTCTGCCCGGCCATCAACCCGGCGCTCCTGGCGGCGCAGCTGTACCAGGAGAGCGGCTGGAACCCGCGGGCGGTGTCGCCGGCGGACGCGCGGGGCATCGCGCAGTTCATCCCGGGCACCTGGGCGAGCCACGGGGTCGACGGGGACGGGGACGGGGACCGGGACATCTGGGACCCGCAGGACGCGATCCCGTCGGCCGCCTCGTACGACTGCGCGCTCGCCGGTTACGTGAAGGACGTGCCCGGCGATCCGGCGAGCAACATGCTGGCCGCGTACAACGCGGGTGCCTACGCCGTCATCAAGTACAAGGGCGTCCCGCCGTACGGCGAGACGCGGAACTACGTGCGGATCATCCGGTCGCTGGAGAAGAGCTTCGCCCGGCCGAAGGGCCGGCTCGCCCCCTCGCAGCAGGCGGCGGGCGCGATCCACTACGCGCAGGGCAAGCTGGGCACGCCGTACCTGTGGGGCGGCACCGGAACGGCGGCGCAGGGCGGGCGGTTCGACTGCTCGGGGCTGACGCAGGCCGCGTACGACGCGGTGGGGATCGAGCTGCCGCGGGTGGCCAACGACCAGTACAACGCGGGGCCGCATCCGAGCCGGGACGAGCTGCTCCCCGGTGATCTGGTCTTCTTCTCCGACGACCTGACGAACTCGCGGGCGATCCGTCACGTCGGCATCTACGTGGGCGGCGGCTACATGATCGACGCGCCGCGGACCGGGGCGGTGATCCGCTTCGACCGGATCGACACACCGGACTACTTCGGGGCGACCCGGGTCACCGAGGACGGCGCCGCCGCCCTGCCGACCGGTCTGCCGGGGGCACGGGCCTGAACTGACGGCCCGCCCGGTCGGAACTCTCCGTCATGCGCGGGCCCTGAGCTGCGGGGGAGCGTCACTCTTCGGTAACGTCGTCATGATCCACGGGAGACGGCGGAACGAGTGCCTCAGGAGGTTCGTTCCCCCTCCGACGACTCTGACCACGTCTGAACCACGGGGGTTGGAAACCAGACACGAGAGCAAGGGGCCGCGACAGATGGCTGAACTCGCATCGGACGGTTCGAGTCCCGATGTCGCCCTGCTGTACGACATCAACGGGCTGGCGAAGGACGCTCCCCCGTGGTTCGACCGGGTCATGGAGTTCACCGGCGAGTACGGGATCATGCTCGCGATGGTCCTCGTGGTGCTCTGGTGCTGGTGGAGCGTTCGCCGGCGCGGCGCCCTCGCGGACTCCGTCTCGGCCGTCGCCGGGATCGTCTGGGCCCCGCTCGCGGCGGGTCTCGCCCTCCTCGTCAACATCCCCATCCGGGGCTTCGTCGAGCGGCCCCGCCCCTTCGAGGACCACGAGGGCCTGGAGGTCCTGGTCGCGGGGAAGACGGACTACTCCTTCGTCAGCGACCACGCCACGATGGCCATGGCGATCGCCGTCGCCCTCTTCGTCGCCCACCGCCGCTTCGGCCTGCTCGCCATCGGGCTCGCCCTCGCCGAGGGCTTCGCCCGGGTCTACATGGGCGTCCACTACCCCACCGACGTCATCGGCGGCCTCGCGCTCGGCACCGCCGTGGCGCTGCTCCTCGCCCCGCTGACGCTGGCGCTGCTCACCCCGCTGGTCTCCGCGGCCGCCCGCTCGCGCCGCGGCGCGCGGCTGGTCCGCTCCCGCCGGGCCGGGGGCTCCGCCGCCCGCCCGGAGACGGTCGGCATCCCCGAACCCCGTCTCGGCGGCCCCGCCGAGGAAGGCCGCGGCGAGAAGGGCCTCGCGGCCTAGACCCCGTCCGAACCGTTCCCGCCGGGCGGGCCGGGCCCGGCACCCACGGCCCGACGGGCCCTAGGGCCTGTCTGACAAACGATCTTGGGTGGGTTCGCGGAGCCAGAGGATGAGTGCGGCGAGGTGGACTCCGGCCTTGTAGCGGGCGGCGAGTTTGTCGAAGCGGGTGGCGATCGCGCGGAACTGCTTGAGGCGGTTGAAGCAGCGTTCGACCACGTTGCGGGCCTTGTAGAGCTCGCGGTCGAAGGCCGGCGGCCTGCCACCGGCCTTCCCTCGCCGCAGCCGGTTGGCCTTCTGGTCGGCCCGCTCCGGGATCGCCGCCTGGATGCCCCGCCGTCGCAGAGTCTGGCGGATCGCCCGGGACGAGTACGCCTTGTCCGCGATCACCGCGTCGGGCCTCCGGCGGGGGCGCCCGGCACCGGTCCGGGGCACCCTCACCTCATCCATGACCGTGTCGAAGACGGTGGAGTCGTTGACGTTGCCGGGCGTGACGACGACGGCCAGGGGCAGGCCCCGGCCGTCGCAGGCGAGATGGACCTTGGTGGTCAGCCCGCCGCGGGACCGGCCGAGCGCCTGGCCAGCCGATGGACGTGCCGGATCTTCCAGTTCGTCCCCCGACGCCGCCCCCTTTTGCGGGCGCCGGCGGCGTGCTGGTGAGCTCGGCTGACCGTGGAGTCGACCGACACGGTCCACTCCACGGCTCCGACGGAGTCGTCACGGACCTGGACCTGTTCGAGCAGGCGGGCCCAGGTGCCGTCCGCCTCCCAGCGAGCAAACCGTTCATAGGCCGTCTGCCACGGCCCGTAGCGTTCCGGCAGGTCACGCCACGGAGCACCGGTCCGCAACCGCCACAACACCCCGTTGATCACCTGCCGGTGATCCCGCCACGGCCGCCCACGACCATCAACACCCGGCAGCAGGGGCACTATCCGCTCCCACGCCGCATCCGTCAGCTCACCACGACCCACCACAAGATCAATTATCAGACAGGTCCTAGGCCGGTACGTCGTCCCCGGTGCGGGTGGTGCTCAGGTGGTCGGTGGCGTCCGTGCGGGCGCGGTCGCGGGAGCGCCGGGCCGGGCCGGTCCAGCCGCAGCTGCAGCGGGCCAGGGCGAAGGAGCCGCGCTCCGTCGTCGTCGTGTGGTGCGGGCCGGTCGCGCTCTGCTCATGCACGCCCCCACCGTACTGCGCGTGACGGCTCGTCCGTGCCGTCGTTATCCGCATCGGGAATCCAGTCTTCTGGGGGTTGACGGGCGATGGTGGTGCAGCGGTACGGGCGTCCGCGCGGACTCGGCGGCGGGGCGCTCGCCGTCACCGCGTCCCTGGTCGCCGCGGCGGTCACCGGGTGTGTCGGCGCCGAGGAGCCGGCCCCGCCGCCGGACCCGGCGGGCGCGGTGCGGGGCGCCGCCGACGTCCTGGTCAGGGCGGGCAGCGCCAAGGCGTCGACCGCGATGGAGATGGCGTCCGGCGGGACCCGCGTCACCATCCGGGGCGAGGGCGGCTACGACTTCCGCCGCCGCACCGGCCACCTCCAGGTGGTGCTCCCCAAGGACGCGGCCGGCACCAGCGAGCACCGGCCGATCACCGAGCTCCTCACCCCCGGCGCCCTCTACATGAAGAACCGCGGCGCCGGCGTCCCCGCCGACAAGTGGGTGCGGGTCGACACCACCGCCCTCGACGACGGCAATCTGGTCACCGGCGGGGCCACCGACCCGGGCGCGGCGGCCGAGCTGCTGCGCGGGGCGCGGGACGTGACGTACGTGGGGGAGACCGAGCTCGCGGGCGTGAAGGTGCGGCACTACCGGGGCGTCGCGGACATCGCCGTGGCCGCGAAGGTCGCCGTGCCGCAGCTGCGGGGCCCGCTCGCCGCGGCGGCGAAAGGGTTCACCACCGACGCCGTGCCCTTCGACGCGTATCTCGACGGGGACGGCCGGCTGCGGAAGGTCCGCCACCGGTTCAGCTTCAGCAACCAGGGGCGCGCGGTCGCCGTCTCCTCGACGACGCTGCTGTACGGCTTCGGGGCGCGGGTCCTGGTGACGCTGCCGGACGGGCGGGACATCTACGCGGGCAAGGTCGAGGTCTGAGGAGCCCGGCCGGGCGGCGCGTGGTTCGGACCATCGTCAAATGGTCCGTCCGTGTCATGCGCGGTCCGTGGCCCGATCCCTACGCTGGGACACCGACTCCGGAAGGAAGAGGTGAAGGCGCGTGGCTCCGCCCGGTACCGCAACCGCGACCGCTGACCCCGACGGCGTCGCCCTCGCAGAGATAGAGCTGTGTGGCGAGCTGATCATCGCCGCCTCGGCCGCGGACGGGGAACGGCTCAGCGCCGACCTGATCGACGAGGTGCTCCGGGTCGAACCGGCCGGCTGAGCGCGTCGGAGGGCGCGGGGCCGGCGGGCTCAGGTGCGGAGCATCCGGCCGATCGCCTTGGTGGCCTCCTCGACCTTGGCGTCGAGGTCGCCGCCGTGGGCCGCGGCGTCCGCCACGCAGTGCCGCAGGTGCTCCTCCAGGAGCTGGAGGGCGAAGGACTGCAGCGCCTTCGTGGAGGCCGAGACCTGGGTGAGTATGTCGATGCAGTAGACGTCCTCGTCGACCATCCGCTGCAGACCGCGGATCTGGCCCTCGATCCGCCGCAGCCGCTTGAGGTGCTCGTCCTTCTGCTTGTGGTAGCCGTGCACCCCGTGGGCGTGGTCGGCCGGCTCGACGGACTCGACGGCCTCGGGGGTGACCTGGTCCGCCTCGGTGGTCGTCATCGCGTCCTCCCGTTGTCCAGATAAGGGGGTGTATACCCCTCGTGGGTATATGGTACCGATCCCCGCCGATCGGGGCCGGGGGTCTCGTGCAGATCACTGTGCCTGATGGGCGACACTGAGAGGACGCCGGTTAGCCGTGGCTGGATGATGCGCCTAGCATCAGCCTGACCGAAACCCAGCACCCCGAGGACCTCACGTGCGATTTCGTCTGACCCCCAGGGAGACGAGCTTCTACGACATGTTCGCCGCGTCCGCGGACAACATCGTCACGGGCTCGAAGCTCCTGATGGAACTGCTCGGAGCGGAGCCTTCCGCCCGGGCCGAGATCGCGGAGCGGATGCGGGCAGCGGAGCACGCCGGCGACGACGCCACCCATGCGATCTTCCACCAGCTGAACTCCTCGTTCATCACGCCGTTCGACCGTGAGGACATCTACTCCCTCGCCTCGTCCCTCGACGACATCATGGACTTCATGGAGGAGGCCGTCGACCTGGTCGTCCTCTACAACGTCGAGGAACTCCCCAAGGGCGTCGAGCAGCAGATCGAGGTCCTGGCCCGGGCGGCGGAGCTCACCGCCGAGGCGATGCCGAACCTGCGGACGATGGCGAACCTCACGGAGTACTGGATCGAGGTCAACCGGCTGGAGAACCAGGCCGACCAGATCCACCGCAAGCTGCTCGCCCACCTCTTCAACGGCAAGTACGACGCCATCGAGGTGCTCAAGCTCAAGCAGATCGTCGACGTGCTGGAAGAGGCGGCCGACGCGTTCGAGCACGTGGCCAACACGGTGGAGACCATCGCGGTCAAGGAGTCCTGAGGCTTCGTGGACACCTTCGCCCTGATCGTGACCATCGGCGTCGCGCTCGGCTTCACTTATACGAACGGCTTCCACGACTCGGCCAACGCGATCGCCACCTCGGTGTCGACGCGGGCGCTGACCCCGCGGGCCGCCCTCGCGATGGCTGCGGTCATGAACCTCGCCGGTGCCTTCATGGGCAGCGGGGTCGCCAAGACGGTCAGCGAGGGCCTGATCGAGACGCCGCACGGCGACAAGGGGATGGGCATCCTCTTCGCCGCGCTGGTCGGCGCGATCATCTGGAACCTGGTCACCTGGTACTTCGGCCTGCCGTCCTCCTCCTCCCACGCGCTGTTCGGCGGCATGGTGGGCGCGGCGCTGGCCGGTGGCACGGAGGTCATCTGGGGCGGCGTCCTCGACAAGGTCGTCATCCCGATGTTCATCTCGCCGGTCGTCGGCCTCGTCGCCGGTTACCTGGTGATGTGCGCGATCATGTGGATGTTCCGCCGGGCCAACCCGCACAAGGCCAAGCGCGGCTTCCGCATCGCCCAGACCGTCTCGGCCGCCGGCATGGCCCTCGGCCACGGCCTCCAGGACGCCCAGAAGACGATGGGCATCGTGGTGATGGCCCTGGTCATCGCCGATGTGCAGCAGCAGGGCGACGAGATCCCGGTCTGGGTCAAGATCGCCTGCGCGGTGATGCTCTCGCTCGGTACGTACGCGGGCGGCTGGCGCATCATGCGGACCCTCGGCCGCAAGATCATCGAGCTGGACCCGCCGCAGGGCTTCGCGGCGGAGACCACCGGCGCGTCGATCATGTTCGGCTCGGCGTTCCTGTTCCACGCGCCGATCTCGACCACCCACGTCATCACCTCGGCGATCATGGGCGTCGGCGCCACGAAGCGCGTCAACGCGGTCCGCTGGGGCGTCGCCAAGAACATCATCCTCGGCTGGTTCATCACCATGCCGGCCGCGGCGATCGTCGCGGCGCTGAGCTTCTACGTGGTGCAGCTGTTCTTCGGCTGACGGTGGCTTCGCCCCGGCTCTGCCGGGGGTCCGGGGGTCGTCCCCCGGGGGATGGGGTATCACGATGCCGGCCGCGGCGATCGTCGCGGCGCTGAGTTTCTACGCGGTGCGGCTGTTCTTCGGCTGACGGGCGGACGGAAGCAAATGGTCGGGCCCGGCTCCCCTGGGGGGAGCCGGGCCCTTCGTCGTGCGGTGGCACCGCCATGCAGCACCGCAGACGGGGTGGTCCGGCACCGTGCGCGAGGTGGGCCGGGGGCGATGTGGTCGCCCCGGCGGCCGGGACGCACGGGCGGGACGTCCTGGTTATCCGAAGCGGCCGGAGATGTAGTCCTCGGTCGCCTGGACGCTCGGGTTGGAGAAGATGCGCTCGGTGTCGTCCAGCTCGATGAGCTTGCCGGGCTGGCCGACCGCCGCCAGGTTGAAGAAGGCGGTGCGGTCCGAGACGCGGGCGGCCTGCTGCATGTTGTGCGTCACGATGACGATCGTGAAGCGCTCCTTCAGCTCGCCGATCAGGTCCTCGATCGCGAGGGTCGAGATCGGGTCGAGGGCCGAGCAGGGCTCGTCCATGAGGAGCACGTCCGGCTCGACCGCGATCGCGCGGGCGATGCACAGGCGCTGCTGCTGGCCGCCGGAGAGGCCGGAGCCCGGCTTGTTGAGGCGGTCCTTGACCTCGTTCCAGAGGTTCGCGCCCTTGAGGGAGCGCTCCACGACGTCGGCCAGCTCGGCCTTCTTGTACGAGCCGTTGAGCCGGAGGCCCGCCGCCACGTTGTCGAAGATCGACATGGTGGGGAAGGGGTTGGGGCGCTGGAACACCATGCCGACGGTGCGGCGCACGGCGACCGGGTCGACGCCGGAGCCGTACAGGTTCTCGTCGTCCAGCATCACCTTGCCCTCGACGCGGCCGCCGGGGGTGACCTCGTGCATGCGGTTCAGGGTGCGCAGGAAGGTGGACTTGCCGCAGCCGGAGGGGCCGATGAAGGCCGTCACCGAGCGGGGCTCGACGGTCATGGAGATGTCGTCGATCGCCTTGTGGTTGCCGTAGTAGGCGGAGAGGCCGCTGACGTCGATTCGCTTGGCCATATCAGTTCACATCCAGAGTGCCGCGGTCAGCGGCCGGTCTTGGGGGCCTTCCAGCGGGCGATGCCGCGGGCCACCATGTTGAGGATCATGACGAAGGCGATCAGGACGAGCGCGGCGGCCCAGGCGCGGGCCACGGCGGCGTCGGTGCCGACCGCGTACTGCTCGTACACGTAGAGCGGCAGGGAGGACTGGGCGCCTTCGAAGGGGTTCGGGTTGATGAGCTTCGTACCGAACACGAGGAGCAGCACGGGGGCCGTCTCACCGGTGATGCGGGCGACCGCGAGCATGACGCCCGTGGTGATGCCGCCGATCGCGGTCGGGAGGACCACCTTCAGGATCGTGCGCCACTTGGGGACGCCGAGGGCGAGGGAGGCCTCGCGGAGCTCGTTCGGGACGAGCTTGAGCATCTCCTCGGTGGAGCGGACGACGACCGGCATCATCAGGATGGCGAGGGCCATCGCGCCGGCGAACCCGGAGGGGCCGAAGCCCAGCATCAGGGTCCAGGTGGACAGGATGAAGAGGCCCGCGACGATCGACGGGATGCCCGTCATGACGTCGACGAAGAAGGTGACGGCCTTGGCGAGCTTCCCGGTGCCGTACTCGACCAGGTAGACCGCGGTGAGCAGGCCGATCGGGGCGGCGATCAGGGTGGCGATGCCGACCTGCTCGATGGTGCCGAGGAGGGCGTGGTAGACGCCGCCGCCCTCTTCGACGTCGAGGACGCCGTTCATCGAGTGGGTGAGGAAGTACCCGTCGAGGACTTCCATGCCCTTGCTGACCGTGACCCAGGCCAGGGAGAGCAGCGGGACGACGGCGAGGACGAAGCAGACCCAGACGAGGCTGGTGGCGATGCGGTCCTTGGCCTGGCGGGAGCCCTCCACCTTGGTGGTGATCACATAGGTGGCGAGGACGAAGACCAGGGCGGCGGTCATGCCCCACTGGACCTTGCTGTGCCAGCCGGCGGCGAGGCCGATGCCGACGCCCGCGGCGACGGAGCCGGCGGCGATGGCGGCCGGGGTCCAGCGCGGGAGGCGGGCGTGGGAGAGGGGGCCGCGGGGCTTGGTGAAGGCGACCGGGCGTTCCTGGACGGCGTGGCTCATGCGTTGGCCCCCGAGTACTCCTTGCGGCGGGCGATGATCCACCGGGCCGCGCCGTTGACCAGCAGGGTGATGACGAAGAGGACGAGGCCGGAGGCGATCAGGGCGTCGCGGCCGTACTCGTTGGCCTCGTTGAACTTCGCGGCGATGTTCTGGGCGAAGGTGCCGCCGCCCGGGTCGAGCAGGTGGCCCGAGAGGACGAAGCTGGGGGAGAGGACCACGGCGACGGCCATGGTCTCGCCGAGCGCGCGGCCGAGGCCGAGCATCGAGGCGGAGATGATGCCGGAGCGGCCGAAGGGCAGCACGGCCATGCGGACGACCTCCCAGCGCGTGGCGCCGAGGGCGAGCGCGGCCTCCTCGTGCATCTTCGGGGCCTGGAGGAAGACCTCGCGGGTCACGTTGGTGATGATCGGGAGGATCATGATCGCCAGCAGGATGCCCACGGTGAAGAGGTTGCGGGCGACGCCGTCGGCGGACTTGTCGAAGACGTACGTCCAGCCGAGGTACTGGTCGAGCCACTGGTTGAGGCCGTCCAGGTACGGGACGAGGAAGATCGCGCCCCAGAGGCCGTAGATGATGCTGGGCACGGCGGCGAGCAGGTCGACCACGTACGCGAGCGGCTTGGCCAGCTTGCGCGGCGCGTAGTGCGAGATGAAGAGCGCGATGCCGATCGCGACGGGCACGGCGATGACCATGGCGATGACCGAGGAGACGATCGTGCCGAAGGCGAGGACGGCGATGCCGAAGACCGGCGGGTCGCCCGCCGGGTTCCACTCGAAGGTGGTGAAGAAGTTGGTGCTGTCCTTGGAGACGGCGAGGACGGTGCGGTAGGTCAGGAAGGCCGCGATGGCGGCCATGATGACGAGCAGGGTGATGCCGGAGCCCTTGGAGAGGCCGCTGAAGATGCGGTCTCCCGGGCGGGCCGCGCTCTTGGCGCGCCGGCTCCTGTTCTTGTCCGTTGCTGGTGGTGTCGTGGTAACCATCGGTTTCTCCGGTCTGCGGAGCCGTACGTCCGTACGGGCTCCTGGCGGCGGTGCACCGGATGCCGGGGGCGGCCCTCCACGGGAGGTGGGCGCCGCCCCCGGCCGGGGGTCAGGACAGGGTCGGGACGATCGCGCGGACCTTGGCGGCGATCTCGGCCGGCATCGGGGCGTAGTCGGCGTCGGTGAGGACCTTCTGGCCCTCCTCGCTGATGGCGTAGTTGAGGAACGCCTTCAGGGTCGGCAGGGTCTCCGCCTTGTTGCCCTTGTCGCAGGCGATCTCGTAGGTGACGAGGACCAGCGGGTAGGCGCCCTCGGCCTTGGTGGCGTAGTCGAGGGAGAGGGCCACGTCGTTGCCGGTGCCCTTGACCTTGGCGGCGGCGATGGCCTTGGAGGCGTTCTCCGAGGTGGCGGCGACCGGGGCGGAGGCGCCGGTGTTGACGCTGACCGTGGAGATCTTGTTGGCGGTGGCGTGCGAGAGCTCGAAGTAGCCGATGGAGCCCTCGGCGCCCTTGACGGCCTGGGCGACGCCGGAGGAGCCGTTGGCGGCCTGGCCGCCGGGGGCCGGCCACGACTTGGTCTTCGGGTCGTACTTCCAGTCTGCCGCGGCGGCGGTCGAGAGGTACTTGCCCAGGTTCTGGGTGGTGCCGGACTCGTCCGAGCGGTGGAAGGCCTGGATGGTGGAGTCGGGGAGCTTGGCGCCCGGGTTCAGCTTGGCGATCGCCGGGTCGTTCCACTTGGTGATCTTGGTGTCGAAGATCTTGGCGATGGTGGAGGCGTCCAGGACGAGGTTGTCCACGCCCTCCAGCTTGTAGCCGATGGCGATGGGGCCGCCGACCATGGGCAGGTTGACGCCCGTGCCGCCCTTGCAGATCTTCTTGGACTCGGCGACCTCTTCGTCCTTCAGGGCGGAGTCGGAGCCCGCGAAGGCGACCTGGCCCTGGTTGAACTTGGTGATGCCGCCACCGGAGCCGATGCCCTGGTAGTTGACCTCGACGCCCTCACAGGCGGCCTGGAAGTTCTTGACCCACAGGTCCATCGCGTTTTCCTGCGCGCTGGAGCCCGCGGCGAGCAGCTGACCCTTGGCGCCGTCGCACTTGATGTTCGACGCGGCGGCCGAGGTCTGCTTGCCACCGCCCTTGGTGGGCTCGTTGTTGTCGTCCGAGCCACACGCCGAGAGGACCAGCGCGCCGGAGACGACGAGGGCACCGATCGCGGAGGCGCGAAGCCCGTTGTTGCGCGAAAGCTTCACTTTCGGGGGTTCCTTCCAGAGGCCGCCGTGTTCCGGACCGGGTGTCCGTCGTTTCGAGGCGGCGCGTGTCGGGTTGTCGGGTGCATCGTCAGGCTCCGTGCACCGCGTAAGGCCGAAATTAGGCAGATCAGGTGAAGCGGCCAGCCGTGGAGAGTGAACGCGAGGTGAACCGTGCCGTAAGCCACGGTGCGGCTCGGCACGGGGTGCCGGGGAGGTACGCCCGGACCGCCCCGCGCGGCCGGGGGCGACTGGACGGCCCGGGGCCGTGCGCGGGCGGGCCGGGGTGTCCCGAGCGGGGGCAGACCCGGGGGCCGTACCGGCGGGGGCTCGGGGCCGGTACGGGCGGGGCGGAGCGGAGCCGGTACGAGGGGAGGGGCTAGCGGGCGTCGGGCGGCTGCCGGTCCGGGGCCGGGGCGGTCGCCAGGAGGGCGTCGAGCAGCTCGCGGTCGCGCGGCCGGGTCAGGCGCGTGCGGGCCGCCGCCGGCGGCAGCCAGAGCAGCCGGTCCACCTCCCGGCCGGACACGAAGGTCCCGCCGAGGGCGCGGGCCGCCCAGTAGTCGACCTCCTTGGGGCGGCCCTCGACCGGATAGCGCACGGTGGGCAGCCGGGCACCCAGCTCGCAGCGCTGTCCGGTCTCCTCCCGGACCTCCCGCAGCGCGCACTCCTCCGCGTCCTCGCCGCGCTTCCGTTTCCCCTTCGGGTGCGACCAGTCGTCCCATTTCGGCCGGTGGACCAGCGCGATCTCGATGCCGCGGCCGGAAGGCGACGGGCGCCACAGGACGCAGCCCGCCGCCAGGACCGGCTCCGGGGAGGTCATGGGACGGGCACGGCGGCCGTGCGCCAGGCGCGCTGGAAGGCGAAGCGGGCGGCTTCCACCTCGTGGCGCTGGTCGGCGTGGAGGACGCCGAGGGCGTAGGCGGTGGCCGGCGCGATGCGGGGGGTGCGGGCGGCGCCGGCGGCGGCCGCGGCGGCTTCCGCGGCGTCGCGGTGGCGGTCGAGGGCCCGGGCCGCCTCGTACAGCGGCGCGTCCGGTACGCCACCGAGGGAGGTCACCTCGGTGGCGTACCGGTGGAGCCTCAGCAGCAGCCGGGTGTGGTGCCAGGGGGCGTCCTGGTTCTCGCCGGCGGCCAGGGCCAGCGCCTCCGCGTTGTACGGGTGCGCGGCGCGGGTCAGCGGCAGCGCCTCGACCGCGTCGAGGAGGCGGCGGCGGGCGACCGACGCGGAGGCGTCGAGGACCTCGGGGGCGGGGGCCGCGCCCGCCGGGCCGAGCGGCACCTCGGAGGCGAGCAGGGCGACGGAGTCGGCCAGCGCGTGGAAGCGCGAGGAGCCGAGGGCCTGGAGGGCGGCCGAGTGGGCGCGGGTCCTGGCGAGGGTGAGCTGCCGTTCCAGGAGGGCGCCGGCCCGGGCGGCGCCGACGGCGAGCCCGGCGCTCTCCGAGCCGCGGGCGGCCGGCACCGGCCCGCCGCCGCCGGCCAGCCGGTTCAGCGCGTCCATGAGCCGCACGAGCCGGGAGGTGCACGCCTGTTCCAGGGCGAGGGTGCCGGAGAGCCAGGCCAGCTCGGTCCTGAGCTGGTCGGCCCAGGCCGGGTCGAGCAGCGGCCGGTAGGTGTGCAGGCTCCCGCTGATGCGGCGGGCGGCGGCCCGCAGCGTGCCGGCGGCCTCCTCCGCTCCGGACGTGTCCGCGCCGCTCTCGCCGTGCTGCCGCAGGCCGCGGAGGAAGTCCGCGGCCCGGGCGTGCAGGTAGGGGGCCAGGACCTCGCCCGCGGTCACGTCCTCCCGCGTGGACTGGGTGGGGTCAAGGTTGTGCACGCCGGCGCCTCCGCGCGTCGATGAGCATCTCCTGCACGTGCCGCAGCGGCTTGCCCTCGGGATCGGTCGCGTGACGCGTCCAGTTCCCGTCCGGGCCGAGGTGCCAGGAGGAGGTGGTGTCGGACATCCCGGTCTCCAGGAGCCGGGTGAGGGCCGCCCGGTGGGCGGGGTCGGAGACCCGGACCAGGGCCTCGATGCGCCGGTCCAGGTTGCGGTGCATCATGTCGGCGCTGCCGAACCAGACTTCGGGCTCGCCGCCGTTGCCGAAGGCGAAGATCCGGGAGTGCTCCAGGAAGCGGCCGAGGACGGAGCGGACCCGGATGTTCTCGGAGAGGCCGGGGACGCCGGGGCGCACGGCGCAGATGCCGCGGACCCAGACGTCGACCGGGACGCCCGCCTGGGAGGCCCGGTAGCAGGCGTCGATGACGGCCTCGTCGACCATCGAGTTGACCTTGATCTTCACGTACGCCGGCCGGCCCGCCCGGTGGTGGGCGATCTCCTTGGTGATCCGCGAGACCAGCCCGTCGCGGAGCGACTTCGGGGCGGTGAGCAGCCGCCGGTAGGTCTCGCGGCGGGAGTAGCCGGAGAGCCGGTTGAAGAGGTCGGAGAGGTCCGCGCCGACCTGCGGGTCGGCGGTGAGCAGGCCGAGGTCCTCGTAGAGCCGGGCCGTCTTCGGGTGGTAGTTGCCGGTGCCGACGTGCGAGTACCGGCGCAGCAGTTCGCCCTCCTGGCGCACCACCAGCGACAGCTTGCAGTGCGTCTTGAGGCCGACCAGGCCGTAGACGACGTGGCAGCCGGCCTCCTCCAGCTTCCGCGCCCACTTGATGTTGGCCTGCTCGTCGAAGCGGGCCTTGATCTCGACGAGGACGAGGACCTGCTTGCCGGACTCGGCCGCGTCGATCAGGGCGTCGACGATCGGGGAGTCGCCGGAGGTCCGGTACAGCGTCTGCTTGATCGCCAGGACGTCCGGGTCGGCCGCCGCCTGCTCCAGGAACGCCTGGACGGAGGTGGAGAAGGAGTCGTACGGGTGGTGGAGGAGGACGTCCCGCTCGCGCATCGCGGCGAAGACGTCGGGCGCGGACGCGGTCTCGACCTCGGCGAGGTCCCGGTGGGTGCCGGCGACGAACTTCGGGTACTTGAGCTCGGGCCGGTCCTGCGAGGCGATGCCGAACAGTCCGGTGAGGTCGAGCGGGCCGGGCAGCGGGTAGACCTCGGCGTCGGAGACCTTCAGCTCGCGGACCAGCAGGTCGAGCACGTACGGGTCGATGGACTCCTCGACCTCCAGGCGCACCGGCGGGCCGAAGCGGCGCCGCATGAGCTCCTTCTCCAGGGCCTGGAGGAGGTTCTCCGTGTCGTCCTCCTCGACCTCCAGGTCCTCGTTCCGCGTCACCCGGAACATGTGGTGCGCCAGCACCTCCATGCCCGGGAACAGCTCCTCCAGGTGGGCCGCGATCACGTCCTCCAGCGGGACGTACCGCTGCGGGGACGCCTCCAGGAAGCGGGAGAGCAGCGGCGGCACCTTGACGCGCGCGAAGTGGCGGTGGCCGCTGACCGGATTGCGCACGACGACGGCCAGGTTGAGGCTGAGGCCGGAGATGTACGGGAACGGGTGCGCCGGGTCCACGGCGAGCGGCGTCAGCACCGGGAAGACCTGCTGCCGGAAGAGCGTGAAGAGCCGCGCCTGCTCCTTCTCGGTCAGCTCCGGCCAGCGGATCAGGTGGATGCCCTCGTCGGCCAGGGCCGGGGCCACGTCCTGCTGGTAGCAGGCGGCGTGCCGGGCCATCAGCTCGCGCGAGCGGGTCCAGATCAGGTCGAGGACCTCGCGGGGCTGGAGGCCGGAGGCGGAGCGGGTGGCGACGCCGGTGGCGATGCGGCGCTTGAGGCCGGCGACCCGGACCATGAAGAACTCGTCCAGGTTCGACGCGAAGATCGCGAGGAAGTTCGCCCGTTCGAGGAGGGGGGTCGTCGGGTCCTCGGCGAGTTCCAGGACCCGCTCGTTGAAGGCGAGCCAGCTGCGCTCGCGGTCCAGGAAGCGGCCCTGCGGCAGTTCGCGGGAGCCGTCGTCGCCGTCGTCCGCGTCGTACGCGTCGATCTCTGCGTCGAGACCGGCCTCAAGGGCGCTGCCGTCTGCCTCGGGGGCGGTGTACGGGCGGTGCGCCGCTATGGAACCCGGGGACGGCTGCGGGGACGCGGTGGCGGAGGTCTGGACCGGGACCTCGGCGGGCTGCTGGCTCATGGACCCATTCTTCCGCGCGAAGGGGTCCTCGGGCGCGTCGGAGCGGGCCGTGGGGGAGGGCAGTCTCCCCTTCGGGAGTCTTCCCGCGGGGATCCCCCCGCCGGACGTGATCACGGATCGCTTCATTGCGTGAGCGTCGCAAGCGCGTCTGAATGGCGGGTGACGACGACATGTCGTGCGGGAATCGGGGGCGGGGCCTGTGTCGGGCCCCGCCCCCCATTTTCACCCATCCGGGTGAGGGGCCGCTACGGGCGCGGTGCCGCCCGCGGCCCTACGGGTGCCGGGCCCGCAGGAGGCGGAAGGCGGCGTAGGCCGCGAGGGCGGCGAGGGCGAGACAGATGCCGGACTCGACGAGCTGGAGGGGCCAGTAGTGCGAGGCCGGGTGGATGTCGACGAACTCGAGGACACCGCCCCGGTCGGTCATGCACTGCCTGGCGCTGTCCGGCCGGGCCGTGAGGCAGTCGTCCCAGAGGAGGCGCTCGCCGGACGAGGTGAGCATGCCCCGGTCCAGCTGCCAGACGACGCCCCGGAGGTCGATCCCGTGGCCTGTCACGGTCTGGATCGGCCAGAGGTTCTCGCGCAGCCGGGCCAGGACCGCCAGGGCCACGCCGGTGACCAGGGCCGTGACGCCCATCGCGACGACGGTGCGGCGGACGAGGAGGCCGACGGCCGTTCCCAGGCCCAGCCCCAGGAGGGCATGGGCCGTCGGCACGATGCCGTACGAGACGAACATGGTCGGCTCGTACCAGTACGTGGGGTAGTCGTTGGCGGGGCCCGTCGACCAGGACCAGCGGAAGGCCAGGCTCAGGACGGTGACGACCGCGAGCGTGAGCGCGGCGGAGACCGCGATCTTGGCCGCGAGCCAGCGGGCCGGGCTGACGGACTGCGTCCACGCCAGCCTGTACGTCCCGGTCTCCAGCTCCCGGGCGATGAGGGGGCCCGCGACGAACGCTCCGAGCACGCCGGGCAGGACCAGCATGCCGATGGCGGTGTACCCGAGGAGGTTCCGGGCGAACCACTGGTCGTCCGCGTAGTCGCGGGCAGCCTGGAAGCAGGATCTGTCCGTGCTGTCCACGGCGCAGCCCGCCTCGCGCAGCGCGGTCACCGCGCTGTCGGACCACCACCGGGAGGCGGCCATGGCCGCCACGGCGACGGCTGCGAGGGCGAGCGCCCACCACAGGGCGCGCCGGTGCTGTCGGAGCGTCACCCACTGGGGGCCCCTGAGGGCGAGGGAGGTCATGCCGAGGCTCCTTCCGGGGAGCGCGAGGCTCGGAGATGAGCCAGGAGGAGCTGTTCCAGGGACGGTTCGGAGGCCTCCCAGACGCCTTCCACGGGCCCCCGGCGGCGGACCAGCGCGGTGAGCTGACGTCCCGTCGTGCGCGAGTCGACGACGGTGTGCGGAGCGAGGTCGGCGATCGGTCCGGTCAGCAGGGTGTGCGCGGCGAGCAGCTCGTCGATGGCGCCGTCGAGGCGTATCCGTCCGTCCTGCACGAGGAGCAGGTGGTCGCAGGCGCCCTCCAGCTCGGTGAGGATGTGGGACGACATGACGACGGTGGTGCCGCGCTCGGCGGCGTCGGCCATGAGGGTGCCCATGAGCTCGTGCCTTGCGAGCGGGTCGAGGTCCGCCATCGGCTCGTCGAGGAGCAGGACTTCGGGACGCTTGCCGAGGGCGAGGGCCAGTGCGAGGCGGGTGCGCTGACCGCCGGAGAGGGAACGGACCCGCGCCTTCCCGGACAGGGGCCCGCCCGCGACGACGCGTTCGGCGACGGCGGGGTCCCAGCGGTCCGGGTTGAGCTCGCGGCCCAGCCGCAGCGTCTCGGCGACGGTGAGCTGCCCGTACAGGGGCTTCTCCTGGGCGACGTAGGCGAGGCGGTCCCGCGCGGGTGCCGTGATCCTGCCTTCCATGGGCCGCGCCAGGCCCGCGGTCAGGGTGAGGAGCGTCGACTTGCCCGCCCCGTTGGGACCGACGACGGCGACGACCCGACCGGCCGGCAGGGTGAACGTGCAGTCCTTCAGTGCCCAGGTGTCGTCTCGTCGTCGGTAGCGCATGCCGAGGCCCTCGGCCTCGATGACCGGGTCGGTCATTCGTCCCCCTCGAAGTGCTGCGTCAGTACGGCGGTGAAGAGTGCCGCCACGTCCTCGCGGTCGAGTCCTTCGGCGCGGGCGCGGCGGGCCCAGGCGTCGAGCTCGCCCCGGAGGGGGGAGTCGGCGGGGGCGGTGGTGCCGAGCGTGGCGCGGACGAAGGTGCCGAGGCCGCGGCGGGCCTCGACGAGGCCCTCGCGTTCGAGCTCGCGGTAGGCCTTGAGGACCGTGTTCGGGTTGATGGCCGTCGCCTCGACGACCTCGCGTGCGGTGGGCAGTCGGTCGCCGGGTTCCAGGAGGCCCATCCGGAGGGCCTGTTTCGTCTGCTGGACGATCTGGAGGTAGGTGGCGACGCCGCTGCGCCGGTCGATGCGGTACTCGACCACGTCCCTTCCACCACCCTTTCACTAATCAAGTAGTGAAAGGGTGGTGGAAGGAAGGGGGCGGTGTCAACCGCCCCCTGGGGAAAAGGCGTCGCGGGCGCCGCCGGGCCTACGACTCCGAGCGGTACATCAGGTCCACCTCGTGGGTCCGGAAGCCCAGGCCCTCGTAGACCCGCACCGCCGCCGTGTTGTCGGCGTCGACGTACAGCATCGCCGTCGGCAGCCCCTGCGCCGCCAGGTGCCGCAGGCCCGTCGCGGTGAGGGCCTTGCCGAGGCCGCCGCCCTGCGCGTCCGGCAGGATCCCGACCACGTACACCTCGCCGAGCCGCTCCTCGGCGTGCGTCTTGGTCCAGTGGAAGCCGATCAGGCGGCCGTCGGCGTCCTCGGCGAGGAAGAAGCCCTTGGGGTCGAACCACGGCTCCGCGATCCGGTCGTCCAGGTCCCGCTGGGTCAGCGAGCCCTGCTCCGGGTGGTGGGCGAAGGCGGCGGCGTTGACCGCGAGCCAGGCCGTGTCGTCCTGGCCGGGGACGAAGGTGCGGATCGTGACGCCCTCGGGGAGGACCGGCTCGGGGATGTCCAGGGGTGCCAGCGGGCGGCGCAGCTGGCGCAGTTCGCGGAAGAGGGTGAGGCCGAGGACCTGCGCGAGGTGCCGGGCGGAGGGCTTGCCGCCGTGCGCCCACACCCGCAGCCGCTTGCCGGTGGCGCCGAGGAGCGCGGTGCCGAGGGCGCGGCCGTGGCCGCGTCCGCGCTGGTCGGGGTGGATGAGCAGCTCGGCCGCCGGGGCCTCGACGGGGTCGGTCTCCTCCAGCTGGGCGTAGCCGTAGAGGTGCGGGCCGACGGTGAGGAGGAAGTGCCGCACTCCCTCGCGCCGGCCGTGCCGGAGGTAGAGCCGGCCCTGTTCGGACACGGCGTGCACGCCGTCGGCGCGGTCGGCGGCCGCGAGCAGGTCCATGACCTCCTGGACCTGCTCGGGGCTGAGCTCGTCGTACGTCTGGATCTGCCGTCCCGGTTCGAGGGCCGGCGCCGCGTCGGAAGTCATGCACCGAGCCTACGGCGAACCCTCCGTCAGCCGGTGGCAACTGTCTTGTAACCAGCTACCCCCTGTTGCGCTACGCGCGTTGACCCTAGGCTGCGAGCGCACGCGCGGTCGACGATCAAAGCCGCGAATCGGGGCAAGGGGAAAAGGGGACCACGGGAGAGATGGCAGTGAAGCGCAGCAAGAGCAAGGCCGGGCGGCGGATTCTGGCCGCCGGCGCGGGGCTGGCGACGGTCGGGGCGCTCGTCGCCGCGTTGCCGGCGGGTGCCTCGCAGGACGCGGCCGACGCCGCCGCGGGCGGGACGAACGGCAAGGGCTGGGGCCGGATGGTCGACGTCCAGCTGCTGTCCTTCAACGACCTCCACGGGAACCTGGAGCCGCCGACCGGTTCGTCGGCCCGGCTCACCCGCGTCAAGGAGGACGGCTCCACCGAGCAGATCAACGACATCGGCGGCGCCGAGTACCTGGCCACGCACCTGGAGCAGGCCCGCGCGGGTCACCGGTACTCCATCACGGCCGCCGCCGGCGACATGATCGGCGCCTCCCCGCTGGTCTCCGGGATCTTCCACGACGAGCCGACCATCGAGGCGCTCAACGAGATGAAGCTCGACGTGAGCTCGGTGGGCAACCACGAGTTCGACGAGGGCGCGCGCGAGCTGGCCCGCATCCAGAACGGCGGCTGCCACCCGGTCGAGGGCTGTTTCGAGGAGGGCAAGACCTTCGAGGGGGCGAACTTCCCCTACCTCGCGGCCAACGTGACGGACGAGAAGAGCGGCAAGCCGCTGCTCGACCCGTACTTCATCTGGGAGAAGGACGGCGTCCGGATCGGCTTCATCGGCGTCACGCTGGAGGGCACGGCGAACATCGTCTCCGCCGAGGGCATCAAGGGCCTGAAGTTCGGCGACGAGGTCGAGACGATCAACAAGTACGCCAAGGTGCTGGAGCGCAAGGGCGTGAAGTCGATCGTCGCCCTGCTCCACGAGGGCGGCCTGCCCGCCTCGGGCGCGTACAACTACGACTGCGACACCCCGGGCGCGGGCGCCGGCATCTCCGGCCCGATCGTCGACATCGCCAAGAACGTCACCCCGCAGGTCGACGCCCTGGTCACCGGCCACACCCACCAGGCGTACGCGTGCACCGTCCCGGACCCGTCGGGCAAGCCGCGCACGGTGACCTCGGCGGCCTCCTTCGGCCGGCTCTACACCGACACGACGCTCACCTACGACCGCCGTACGAAGGACATCGTCCGCACCGCCGTCACCTCGGCCAACCACGTCGTCACCCGGGACGTCGACGAGCACAGCGCGATCCGCGACCTGATCAAGCGCTGGAAGGCCCTGGCCGCGCCGATCGCGAACCGTCCCGTCGGGTACATCGGCGAGAGCATCGAGAACCCCAACGGCGTGTACGAGAAGCCGCTGGGCAACCTGATCGCCGACGCGCAGCTGGCGGGCCTGTCGCCGGCCGACAAGGGCGGCGCCCAGCTCGCGCTGATGAACCCGGGCGGCGTCCGCGCCCCGCTGACCAAGCGGGAGAACGGTGTGGTGACCTACGGCGACGCGTACACCGTCCAGCCGTTCACCAACATGATGACCGTGGTCGACCTCACCGGCGCCCAGCTCGTCACCGCGCTCCAGCAGCAGGTCAGCGGCGCCAACCTGGCGGCCCCGAAGATCCTCCAGGTGTCCAAGAACTTCTCGTACACCCTGGACACGACCAAGACGGGCGCCGACCGGATCGTGGTCGACTCGGTGCGGCTGAACGGTGAGCCGATCGACCCGTCGAAGAGCTACCGGGTCGCGATGAACGAGTTCCTCACGGGCGGCGGCGACGGCTTCCCGGTCCTGGCCTCCGGCACCAACAAGCTGGTCGGCGCCTCGGACCTCGACGTCTTCATCGCCTACCTGACGGCCAACTCCTCGGCCGCCGAGCCGCTCCGGGCCCCGGCGACCGACCGCATCACGGTCATCAAGTAACGCCGGTGGTCCCCGAGGGGGCCGTCCCTCCGCCGGTCGGGCGGAGGGACGGCCCCCTCTTCCGCGGCCGGCCGCACCCTGGCGGAGTTTGACGCGCACCTGTCATCATCCGGTTCCATGGAGCGACGACGCTTTCTCGCCGGGGCCCTCGGGGCCGGAGCCGCACTGCTCGCGGGGGCGCCCCCGGCACGGGCCGCGGCCGTGGACACGCGCGCGTGGATGGCCGCGCACGGGGACGGGACCGCGCTCGCGCGGCTCACCATCCCCGGGACGCACGACTCCGGGGCCCGGTTCGGCGGGCCGTGGGCGCAGTGCCAGAACACCACCATCGCGCAGCAGCTCGACAGCGGGGTGCGGTTCCTGGACGTGCGGTGCCGGGTGACCGGCGGGTCCTTCGCCATCCACCACGGTGCCGCCTACCAGAACATGATGTTCGGCGACGTCCTCGTCGCCTGCCGCGACTTCCTCGCCGCGCACCCGTCGGAGACCGTGCTGATGCGGGTCAAGCAGGAGTACTCCGAGGAGTCCGACGCCACTTTCCGGGCCGTCTTCGACGACTACCTCGACCGGCGCGGCTGGCGCTCCCTCTTCCGCATCGGCGACGGCCTGCCGGCGCTCGGCGAGGCCCGCGGCCGGGTCGTGCTGCTCGCCGACAACGGCGGGCTGCCCGGGCTGCGCTGGGCCGACTCCCGGTACTTCGCCGTCCAGGACGACTGGAACGCGCTGCCCGACGCCAAGTACCCCAAGATCGAGGCCCACTTCCGCACCGCCGTCGAACGCCCCGGCCCGCTGTACGTGAACTTCGTCAGCACCTCCGCCGCCCTGCCGCCCCGCTGGAACTCCGACAACCTCAACCCGCGCGTCCACACCTGGCTCGACGGCTCCTGGGCGGCCGGCCGCACCGGACTCGGCATCGTCCCCCTCGACTTCCCCGCCACCCGCGCCGGGCTCGTCGAGGCCCTGCTCCGGCACAACTGAGCCGGGCGGCCGGGCGGCCGGGGGAGGGGGCGGGCGGCCAATTCGCTGGCGCCGCCACCGCCCCCGTACGACCATGCCCGCATGGAGAGCAACGACACGGACGTACGACGGTGGACCACCTCCACCGTCCACACCGACATGTGGGCCGACCCCGACGACGACCCGCGCGAGGGCGGCGGCCCGGCGGTGAGCGACGAGCGCGGGGCGCTCCTCGACGCGCTGCGCCACTTCCGGCTCACCCTGGAGCTGAAGTGCGAGGGCCTGGACGCCGGGCAGCTGGCCCGGCGCTCCGTCCCGCCCTCCACCATGTCCCTGCTCGGCCTGATCCGGCACATGGCCGAGGACGAGCGGCACTTCCGCCGCCTCGCCGGCGAGGACTCCCCCCGGATCTACCGGACCCCGGACGACCGCGAGGCCGACTGGACCGGCGCCGTCGCCGACCCCGCCGTCGTCGAGGACGCGTGGGCGCGGTGGCGGGAGGAGGCCGCGCTCACCGACCGCTTCGTCGCCGCCGCCCCGGACCTCGGCGCGCGGCTGCCCGACGGCGGGCAGCTGCGCGAGCTGCTGACCATGCAGATCACCGAGTACGCCCGCCACTGCGGCCACGCCGACCTGCTGCGCGAACGCGTCGACGGCCGCGTGGGGCAGTAGCGGCCGGGCGTCAGTCCGTCGTCAGTTCCGGCGGCGGGGTCGGGGCGCCCGGGAAGCGGAGGATCGCGCGGGTGCCGCCGCCCTCCGCGGGGGAGAGGGCGATCGTGCCGCCGGTCCGCTTGACCGTGCGGGCCACGATCGACAGGCCCAGGCCGGAGCCGGGGAGGCTGCGGGCCGAGGGGGAGCGCCAGAAGCGGTCGAAGACGTGGGGGAGTTCGTCGGGCGCGATGCCGGGGCCGTGGTCCCTGACCGTCAGTTCGCCGCGCATCAGCGTGACCTCGACCGTGCCGCGCGGGGGCGAGAACTTCACCGCGTTGTCGAGGACGTTGACCAGGGCCCGTTCGAGCGCCGCCGGCTCCGCCCGGACGTACCAGGGCGCCAGGTCCGTGGTGAAGGTCAGCTCGGGGCCGCGCAGCCGGGCGCGGTCCAGGGCGGTGCGCAGGACGGTGTGGAGCGGGACGACCTCCAGCGGCCCCGGGCGGACCGCGTCGGGCCGGGCCAGCTCCTGGAGGTCGCCGATGAGCGCGGCCAGCTCCGTCATCTGCGCCTTCACCGAGGCCATCAGGGCCCGGCGGTCCTCCGGCGGGATCGCCCGGCCGGTCTCGTCGCTGCGCGCGAGGAGCTCGATGTTGGTGCGCAGCGAGGTGAGGGGGGTGCGGAGTTCGTGTCCGGCGTCCGCGATCAGGCGCGCCTGCCGGTCCCGCGAGGTCGCGAGCGCCGCCGTCATCTGGTTGAAGGACCGCGACAGGCGCGCGATCTCGTCCTCGCCGTCCGCCGGGATCCGTACCGTCAGGTCCTCCGTCGCGGCCACGTGCTCCACCGCCCCGGTCAGCCGGTGCACCGGCTCCAGGCCGGTCCGCGCCACCCACAGCCCGGCCGCGCCCGCCCCGACCACCCCGATGCCGGAGACCAGCAGCAGGACCCAGCCCAGGGTGGAGAGGGAGTTGTCGATCTCGGCGAGCGGGCGGGCGACCGAGACGGCGACGGCGACGGGACCCAGGCGCTGCGGGTAGGTGTAGACGCGCATCTCGTGCCCGTCGGCGTCCTTCACCGTGTGCAGGGCGTCCCCGAGCGTGCCGCGGGCCACCGCCAGGTCGCCCGCGCCGACCGGGAGGGCCGTGCCGGCGGTGCAGACGCCGCCGGCCGAGTCGATGATCTGGATGGTGAAGCCGGCGACCGGCGGCGGCTCCTTGTCCCGCACGCAGGTGTCGAACAGGCTCCGCACCGCCCCCAGGTCGAGCCGGGTGGTGGTCAGCGCCCGGTCCATCTCGCTCTCCAGCTGCGCCCGCGTGACGAACCAGCAGGCCGCGGAGACGGCGGCGACCGCGACGGCCACCGCGAAGGCGGTGAGCAGCGCGAGGCGGGAGCGCAGCGGCCGGGACCGGAACCAGGCCAGGGGGGTGCGGGGCCGGGTCACTCGGTGCCGCCTCCGGCGCGGAGCACGTATCCGACGCCGCGCACGGTGTGGACGAGGCGCGGTTCGCCGCCCGCCTCCGTCTTGCGCCGCAGGTACATCACGTACACGTCGAGCGAGTTGGAGCTGGGCTCGAAGTCGAAGCCCCAGACGGCCTTGAGGATCTGTTCGCGGGTGAGGACCTGCCGGGGGTGGGCGAGGAACATCTCCAGGAGGGTGTACTCGGTGCGGGTCAGCTCGACGGGCCGGCCGGCGCGGGTGACCTCGCGGGTCGCCAGGTCCATCCGCAGGTCCTCGAAGGAGAGCACGTCCTCCGGTTCGGCGGCGGTCGCGGCCGGGGCGGCGTAGGAGCTGCGGCGGAGCAGGGCGCGGATGCGGGCGAAGAGTTCGTCGAGCTCGAAGGGCTTCACGAGGTAGTCGTCGGCGCCCGCGTCGAGGCCGGTGACGCGGTCGCCGACGGTGTCGCGGGCGGTCAGCATCAGGATGGGCACGGTCGAGCCGGCGGCCCGGATCCGGCGGGCCGCCGTGAGGCCGTCCATGCGGGGCATCTGCACGTCGAGGACGACGAGGTCGGGGGCGTACGACTCCATCGCGGCGAGCGCGTCGGCGCCGTCGACGGCCTCCCGCGTCGCGTACCCCTCGAAGGCGAGGGAGCGGCGCAGGGCCTCCCGCACGGCGGGCTCGTCGTCGACGATGAGGATGCGTTCGGAGTCGTTCGGCTGCCCGGTCATGGTGTCAGCGTGCCACGCGCTCAGCTCTGGCCGCCGGAGCGGAGGGCCTCCAGGTCGGCCTTGAGGGTGTTCACCGGGATGGCGAATCCGAGGCCGACGCTGCCGGCCGTGGAGCCGCTCGAAGAACTGGGCGAATACATGGCTGAATTGATCCCGATGATCTCGCCGTTCATATCGATCAGCGCGCCGCCGGAATTCCCGGGGTTGAGCGAGGCGTCGGTCTGCAGCGCCTTGTAGGTGGTCTTCGAGGAGCCGGTGTCGCCGTTGAACTGCTGTCCGCCGAATTCGAAGGGCCAGCCCTGCCGCGGGTCCCACTGCTGGTCCTGGCCCTGGCCGCTGCCGGAGTCCTCGGTGTCCTTGGCCACGGTGACGTCCCGGTCGAGGGCGGAGACGATGCCGCTGGTGACGGTGCCGGTGAGGCCCTCGGGGGAGCCGATGGCGACGACCTCGTCGCCGACCCTCACCTTGGAGGAGTCGCCGAGGGTGGCGGCCTTGAGGCCCGAGGCGTCCTTGAGCTTGATGAGGGCGAGGTCCTTGTCGGGGTCCTTGCCGACGACCTCGGCCCGGTAGGTCTTGCCGTCGCTGGTCCGCACGGTGATCTCGGAGGCGCCGGAGATCACGTGGTTGTTGGTGACGATCTCGCCGTCGCCGGTGATGATCACTCCGGAACCGGTCGACTTGCCGGAGGTGGAGCTCGCGGAGATCTCCACGATGGAGGGGGAGACGGCCTCGGCGACCCCGGCGACCGTGCCGGTGCTGCTCGCGGAGACGTTGGTGCCGCTCACCACGGAGGAGGCGGCGGTGGTGGCGGGGGAGTCCGAGGTCAGCTGCTGCACCAGGGTCGCGGTGCCGCCGCCGATCGCCGCCGCCGCGATGGCCACGGCCGCCATCAGGCCGACGCCGCGCTTGGCGCGCCGC
Source organism: Streptomyces sp. NPDC014656 (assembly GCF_043084305.1). Classification (NCBI taxonomy): domain Bacteria; kingdom Bacillati; phylum Actinomycetota; class Actinomycetes; order Kitasatosporales; family Streptomycetaceae; genus Streptomyces; species Streptomyces sp. NPDC014656. The sequence continues at coordinate 108,162 of NZ_JBIBZN010000019.1, read as the reverse complement.
CGGGAGACGGCCCCGGCGGGCGCGGGAGCGGCCGTCGCGTACGCCGGATCGGCCGGGGGCGGGGTGGAGCCGCCGCCGGACCCGGACGGCCACACGGTGGTGCCCGGCTCGGTGGTGATCGGCCGCGTCGGCTCGTACGGCGGGCGCGGCGGGTAGTACGGCTGCTGGGGCTGCGTGTGGTCCGTCATGGCAATGACTCTCGGACCGGGAGATGAGAACGGTCTGAGGACCGGCTGAGAAGCCCGACAGAACCCTGTATGCCCGAAATAAAGACCGGTGGGGGGCGGGGTCGGCCGCCGGGGGCGGCCCCGCCCGCGACGGGTCAGTGGCAGCCGCAGGAGCGGCGGACGACCAGGGCCGAGGGGAACTGCTTGACGCGCTCGCGGCGGGAGCCGTTGACGCGGACCGCGTCGTCGAGGACGAGGTCGACGGCGGCCCGGGCCATCGCCGGGCGGTCGGAGAAGACGGTGGTCAGCGGCGGGTCGGTGAGCGCCGCCTCCTTCACGTCGTCGAAGCCCGCCACCGCCAGCTCGGTCGGCACGTCGATGCGCAGCTCGCGGGCGGCCCGCAGCACGCCGAAGGCCTGGTCGTCGGTGGAGCAGAAGATGGCCGGCGGCCGGTCCGGGCCGGCCAGCAGCTTCAGGGCCACCTGGTAGGCGTCGTAGCGGTTGTACGGGGCCTCGAAGAGCCGGCCCTCGGTGGAGCGGCCGGCCTCCTGCATGGCGCGCCGCCAGCCCTCGACGTGGTCCGCGACGGGGTCGCCGACGGCCGGGGTGTTGGGGACGCCGCCGAGGCACGCCACGTACGGGTGGCCGTGCTCCAGGAGGTGCCGGGTGGCGAGCTGGGCGCCGCCGATGTCGTCGGTGACGACGGCGACGTCGTCGATGGCCTCGGGCCGCTCGTGCAGCAGCACCACGCGCGCGTCCCAGGCCTCGATCTCGCTCGCGGCCTGCTCGCTCATGCCCTGGCTGACCAGGATCAGGCCGGAGACCCGCATGCCGAGGAAGGCCCGCAGGTAGTGGATCTCGCGCTCGGTGCGGTAGTCGGAGTTGCCGACCAGGACCATCTTCCCGCGCTCGGCGGCGGCCTGCTCGACCGCGTGCGCCATCTCCGCGAAGAAGGGCTGGCGCGCGTCCGGGACGATCATGCCTATGAGGTCGGTGCGCCGGGACGCCATCGCCTGGGCCACCCGGTCGGGCCGGTACCCCAGCTCCTTGATGGCGGCGAGGACACGCTCGCGCGTGGCCGGGGCGACCGGCCGGGGTCCGTTGTTGATCACGTAACTCACGACCGCGGTCGAAGTACCCGCCAGTCGCGCTACGTCATCCCGCGTCACCTTGGCCACGCGCGGAAGTCTACGCGGGGTGACCTACCTACCGGCAGGTCGCACTGTGGCGTACGCCACGTTACCGTCCCCCTAACGGGTGGTGTCGGCCGTGGCGCCCTTGACTCCGGCGGCGGAACGGGCCGCTCCACGGGGGTTCTGTCCCGCTTCCTCCCCGTTCGTCCCGCCGGACTCCCCGGCCGCCGTCTTCGCCTCCTTGGCGCGGGCCTCCTCGGCGGCCCGCTCCACCTTCTCGGGCGTGACGAAGCGGTATCCCACATTGCGGACGGTGCCGATCAGCGACTCGTGCTCCGGGCCCAGCTTCGCGCGCAGCCGCCGCACGTGGACGTCGACCGTACGGGTGCCGCCGAAGTAGTCGTACCCCCACACCTCCTGGAGCAGCTGCGCCCGGGTGAAGACCCGGCCGGGATGCTGCGCCAGGTACTTCAGCAGCTCGAACTCCTTGAAGGTCAGGTCCAGGACCCGGCCCTTCAGCTTGGCGCTGTACGTCGCCTCGTCCACCGACAGGTCGCCGTTGCGGATCTCCATCGGGGAGTCGTCCGCGACGATCTGCTGGCGGCCCAGGGCGAGCCGCAGCCGCGCCTCGACCTCGGCCGGGCCGGCCGTGTCGAGCAGGACGTCGTCGATCCCCCAGTCCGCCGTGACGGCCGCCAGACCGCCCTCCGTGACCACCAGGACCAGCGGACAGCCGGGGCCGGTGGAGCGCAGCAGCTGGCAGAGCGAGCGGACCTGCGGCAGATCGCGCCGGCCGTCGACGAGGATCACGTCGGCACCGGGGGTGTCGACCAGTGCCGGGCCCTCGGCCGGCGCCACCCGCACGTTGTGCAGCAGCAGCCCGAGGGCGGGCAGCACCTCGGTGGACGGCTGGAGGGCGTTCGTGAGGAGCAGCAGAGAACTCATCGGGCCCCTCCCCCCGCCAGGGTCGGCCGGCTCGTCGGTCGGTCGTGCTTCGTGCGCTCGTCCATGACGTCGGTTCCTCCTCGGTCCCTGCGAGGACATCTGCGGTACTGCTCGGGTACTGCGGCACTGCGGGTCTCACGTGCGGCTCCCGCGCCCTGAGAGCCTTTGTTCATCCGTCCGTAACAACGGCCGGAAAACGCAAAAGGACCCGGTGGCGACATCGCCCGGATCCCTTCCCAGGAGAATAGCCCACATGAGTTCCGAGGCGGAGGGCCGATTTCACATGATGGATGTCTCCTCGCTCACTTCCGGACCTCGCCGCGCAATCCTCCGGGCGGAGGACGGCGTCCGTATCGAGGCGGTGTACGAACCCTCACCCGCCAGTGTCACCGACACGGCCGTCGTCGTCGCGCACGGCTTCACCGGGTCCCTCGAACGGCCCGCCGTCCGGCGCGCCGCCGCCGTCCTCGGCCGGCACGCCGCCGCCGTCGTCACCTTCTCCTTCCGCGGCCACGGCGGCTCCGGCGGCCTCTCCACCCTCGGCGACCGCGAGGTCCTCGACCTCGCCGCCGCCGTCCGCTGGGCCCGTGAGCAGGGCCACGCGCGCGTGGCGACCCTCGGCTTCTCCATGGGCGGCTCCGTCGTCCTGCGGCAGGCCGCCCTCGACCGCTCCGCGCCCACCGGACCCGACGCGGTCGCCGCCGTCTCCGCCCCCGCCCGCTGGTACTACCGGGGGACGGCCCCGATGCGCCGCCTCCACTGGATGGTCACCAGCCCCACCGGCCGGCTCGTCGGCCGCTACGGGCTCCGCACCCGCGTCGACGCCCGCCCCTGGGACCCCGTCCCGCTGCCGCCCTTCGAGGCCGTCCCGCTGATCGCCCCCGTCCCGCTGCTCCTCGTCCACGGCGACCGGGACGCCTACTTCCCCCTCGACCACCCGCGGATGCTCGCCGCGGCCGCCCCCGCCGGCGCCCCGGCGGAGCTGTGGCTGGAGCCGGGCATGGGCCACGCCGAGAACGCGGCCGGCGAGGAACTGCTCGACCGGCTCGGCGCCTGGCTCGTCCGCCGATAGCCCATCATGGGGAGCGGCGCGCACACGAACGAAGGGAGCGCCGCTATGGCAGCGGGAACCATCCGCTACTGGGCCGCGGCCAAGGCCGCCGCCGGGGTCGCCGAGGAGCCGTACACCGCCGAGACCCTCGCCGAGGCCCTGGACGCCGCCCGCGCGGACCACCCGGGCGAGCTCGTCCGGGTCCTCCGGCGCTGCTCGTTCCTCGTCGACGGCGACCCGGTCGGCACCCGGAGCCATGAGACCGTACGGCTTGCCGAGGGCGGCACGGTCGAGGTGCTCCCCCCGTTCGCAGGAGGGTGAACCCCACAGCATGAGCAACGACCAGCGGTACGGCGGCCCGCCGCACGACCCGAACGCGTACGACCCCTCGGTCACCCAGACCTGGGAGGGCCAGACCTGGGACACCACGTACCAGCCGGCGGTCCGCCCGGAGGACGCGTACGGGCACGCGGCCCACCAGCAGGCCCAGGCCCCGGCCCCGCAGCAGCCGTACGCGTACGGGCAGGAGGCGTACCCGCAGGCCCACCCCCAGGCGTACGCCCAGCCGGAGCCGTACCCGCAGGCCTACGCGCAGCCGCAGCCGGAGGCGTACGCCCAGCCGGAGCCGCTGCCGTACGCCCAGCCGGAGCCGCTGCCGTACGCCCAGCCGCAGCACCAGCCGGAGCCGCAGCACCAGCCGGAGCCCTACGCGCAGGCGTACGTCCGGCCCGAGGCCCACGAGCCGGTGCCGGAGCCCGCGCAGGCTCCCGCGCCCGCCGCCGGGCCCGCGTACTCCTCGCCGACCACCTCCGGGAACACCCGCGTCACCGACGCCCAGCGCGCCCGGGCCGAGGGACGGTCGCCGATCATCGAGCCGGGGATGCGGCCCGCCGTGCTGACCGCCGCGCTCGGGCTGCTGCTCGCCGGCGGCGCCGCGCTCGGCGCGTACGGGCTCCTCCTGCCGCTGGTCGCGCTCCAGGGCCTGACCGCCGCCGGCTGGTTCCGGCTCAACGGCATGTGGCCCGCCCGGCAGGGCATCGCCCTCGCCTTCCTCGGCGGGCTCGTCGCCGACGCCGCCCTCCTCGCCACCGGCCGCGAGCACGCCGCCCCCGCGATCCTCGGCACCCTCGGCGTCTGGGTCCTGCTCAGCCTGGTGCTCCAGCTGCGCAGCCACGCCGACCCCGACGAGCGGATGTACGGCCTCATGGCCACCATCGCCTCGGCGGCCCTGACCGTCCTCGCCGCCGGGCACCTCGGCGCCGAACCGGACGCCGTGGTGGCCGGTTCAGCCGCGGTCGCCGCGACCGTCCTCGCCCGCGCGCTCCCGCTGCCCGGGCCCGTCTCGCTCGTCGTCTCGCTGCTGGCGGGCGCCGGCGCGGGCATCGCCGCCGGCTCCTTCGGCGGCATGGGGACCTCCGGGGCGCTCCTGGGCCTCGCCGCCGGCGTCTGCGCGCTCGTCGGGCTGCGGGTGGCCAGCTACGACTACCCGTCCCGCTTCGTGCACATGACGGCCGGCGTGGCCCTGCCGCTGACGGCCGCCGCGCCCGCCGTGTACCTTCTCGGCCGCGCCCTGGTCTGAGCGGAGACCGCACCGGCCGGGAGCGCCCGGGAACCGCCCGGCCCCCCGACACGTCGATCTTGTGTCGGGGGGCCGGCACGCAGCACCGGAACACCGAGGAACTGGCGACGGGGGAAGAGACAGCCATGCGAGCACTGCGGATCCTGCTGGTCGTGGCCGTGGTCCTGGGCGGTGTCCTGCTGGGCGCCGACCGGCTCGCCGCCACCTGGGCCGAGTCCGAGGTCGCGGGACGCGCCTCGCTCGCCGGCGGGAGGACCGATTCCGTCGAGGTCGACATCAAGGGCTTCCCCTTCCTCACCCAGGCCGCCGACAAGCGCTTCGGCGAGGTCGAGGTGGTCGCGAAGGGCGTCCACACCCAGGCCGGCGGCAAGCCCGTCCGGATCGGCGAACTCACCCTCGCCCTGCGGGAGGTGACCGTCACCGGCGACTGGGAGGGCTTCCGGGCCGGCACGGCGGACGGGACGGCGCTCATCTCCTACGCGGACCTGGTCGCCGCCTCCGAGCGCGCGACCGCCATGGAGTACGGCGGGCCCGGCAAGGTGAAGGTGACGGGCAGCGTCACGGTCCTGGGCCGCAAGGTGACCCGCACCGTCGTGTCCTCGGTCACGCTGGTGGACGGCGGCACCGTCAAGGTCCGCGCCGACGAGGTGCCCGGCGAGGGCCTCCCCTTCCTGGAGGACCTGATCCGCGAGCGCACCGACTTCGAGCGCCCGCTCGGCCGCGTCGCCGGCATGCGGGTCGCCGAGGTCGAGCCCCGGCCGGAGGGCCTGGCGGTGACGGTGACCGGCCGGGACGTCGCCGTCGCGGGCTGACCGGGACCCGTCTCCGGCGGCCCGAACGGCCGGTTTTCACATACTGAGACGGCCGCGTCCGATCCGCAGAAGCGCGGGGTGGACGGCGGTGGGGCGGGGGCCGCGGGCCCGCTCCGGCCCCTCTCTCGTCTCGCATATCGGACGATCGCGTCTCACCATGCGACACGCCGGTGACACGGTCGCCTGTCCGTCCCTACGATCGACGGCATGAAGCGACAGGCGGAACTCACGAAGCGGCGGGCAGTAGACCTGTGCCGCATCGCCGCCATGCTCTGTCGCTCCGTCTGAGCGGGACGCGCTCCGCGCCCGTATTCCCCGGCCCGTCCGACCCGCCCGGTCGGGGCCGAACCGCGCGGCGCCACGCCGTCGGGCGCCTGCCACGACGCGTACCCGCCCACGCAGCCCCACCCCGCACCACCCCGCCGCACACTGCCCCGGAGGAGAAACAGCATGGCTCGCAGCGACGTACTGGTCGACGCCGACTGGGTCGAGGCCAACCTCGACAACCCGGCCGTCGCGATCGTCGAGGTCGACGAGGACACCGCCGCCTACGACAAGAACCACATCAAGAACGCGATCCGGATCGACTGGACCAAGGACCTCCAGGACCCGGTCCGCCGCGACTTCATCGACCAGGAGGGCTTCGAGAAGCTCCTCTCGGCCAAGGGCATCGGCAACGACACCACGGTCGTCCTCTACGGCGGCAACAACAACTGGTTCGCCTCCTACGCCTACTGGTACTTCAAGCTCTACGGCCACCAGGACGTGAAGCTCCTCGACGGCGGCCGCAAGAAGTGGGAGCTCGACTCCCGCGACCTGGTCGACGGCTCCGAGGTCCCGGCCCGCCCGGCCACCCAGTACAAGGCCCAGCCCCAGGACGTCTCGATCCGCGCCTTCCGCGACGACGTCGTGGCCGCGATCGGCACCCAGAACCTGGTCGACGTCCGCTCGCCCGACGAGTTCTCCGGCAAGCTGCTCGCCCCCGCCCACCTCCCGCAGGAGCAGTCGCAGCGCCCGGGCCACGTCCCGTCCGCCCGCAACATCCCGTGGTCGAAGAACGCCAACGACGACGGCACCTTCAAGTCCGACGACGACCTCAAGGCCCTCTACGAGGCCGAGCAGGTCGACCTGGCGAAGGACACCGTCGCCTACTGCCGCATCGGCGAGCGCTCCGCGCTCACCTGGTTCGTCCTGCACGAGCTGCTGGAGGTCCCGAACGTCAAGAACTACGACGGCTCCTGGACCGAGTACGGCTCCCTCGTCGGCGTGCCGATCGAGCTCGGCGCCAACAAGTAAGAGACTCCCCTCGCGACAGGACAGGACAGAGAACATGTGTGGAGCACAGGTCGGCGGCCCCGACGTCAGCACGCTCAAGCCCGGTGAGACGGCCATCCAGGGCCAGGTGACCAAGGACGGCGAGCCCGTCACCGGTTACGTCCGCCTCCTGGACTCCTCCGGCGAGTTCACCGCCGAGGTCCCCACCTCCGCCACCGGTCAGTTCCGCTTCTACGCGGCCACCGGCGAGTGGACCCTCCGGGCCCTCGTCCCCGGCGCCCAGGCCGACCGCAAGGTCGTCGTCACCGAGACGGGCAGCCTGACGGACGTCGCCATCGCGGTCTGATCCGCGCACGCCGCGCGAGCGGCACCCGAACGGCCGGAGGGCCGTGCCTCCTGGGGGGTTGGACGCCTATTCCAGGACTTGAGGCACGGCCCTCCGGTCTGTGTTCTTTCGGCGTGCCTCGCACCGCTCGGCGCCTGGGCGCCTCCCGGGCTTCGGCTCGCTGCGGCGGCCTCCGGCCGCCGGGCCGCCGGTCGTCGTCGCCTGTCCGGCGGCCGGGCGCGGTCGTACGCTGGAGGTGTGTACGCGCGGCGTCGGCACGTCTACTTCTGGATGATGGGTGCCTGCCTGGTGCTTTTCGTGGGCGCCTGGGCCGTGGTGCGGCTCTTCTCCATGCCGGCGGCCATCGGGATGTGCGTGGTGGCCATGGTGATCCCGCCGGTGGCCGCGGTGGTCGCGAACCGGCGGGGCCCCGAGGACCGGTGGTGGGACGACCCCTCGGGCGACCCGCAGTCGGACGAGTGGTGGGACGAGCTCGACGGCAGGAAGCGCGGGCCGCGGGAGTAGTCCGGCCGGGTCAGTAGACGAGCGCCTGCGTGCCGTCGGCGAGGGCCTCCTGGACGAAGACCTGCGCACCGGCGATGCGGACGCCCTCCAGGACGTCCTGTTCGGTGATCTCGCGGCGGGCGGCGCACTGGGTGCAGAGGGTGATGCGGCCCGCCGCCAGGATCGAGTCGATCAGGTCGGGCAGGGGGGCCGCGTGCGGGAGGTCGAACTCGGCGGCCCTGCCCGGGAGGGCGAACCACGAGGACTCGCCGGTCAGCCACAGGGACACCTCGACGCCGCTCGCGACGGCTACGGCGGCCACGGTGAAGGCCTGGGAGCAGCGTTCCGGGGCGTCGGCCCCGGCGGTCACCTTGATCACGAGCTTCTTCGCCATATACCGAACTGTAATGCGAGGCCGTGCAACTTCATGCGTGCCTCACGGGTCAGGTGGATGCGCGGATCGCGGAATCCGTCCTTCTAGTCTCGTGGGGGGACTTTCTTGGAAGCCTCGGAAGCGGTTGAAACCGCTCAGAACACCCCGGTGCCCGCACCGGATCCCGGCCCGGAGCCGCCCGCGCGGTCGGTTCCCGGCCGCGGCCGCCGACTGGCACGCACGGCCGGGCTGATCGCCGTCGCCGCCGTCATCGGCCTCGTCGGCGGCACCGCCGTCGGCTACGGCATCCAGGCCGAGCGGGAGCCGACGCCGCTCCCGCCGCTGAACCAGCCGGGGCTCGCGTACCCGGCGAAGCCGCTGCCGAAGGGGCAGGAGCCCACGCCGCTGCCCGCCTCCGAGGACCGCCAGGCCAAGGCCCGGGGCGACCTGCGGAAGCTGCTGGTGCCGAAGCCCGCCGGCGCGAAGGAGGACCGGTACGCGGACAACGTCGACGGCTGGATGTCGGCGGCCTCCTTCGCCTCGGACTTCGAGAACCCCGGCGGCGCCCTCGGCTACCAGCTGGAGCTCGACCTCCGGCGGGTCGCCGCGACCTCCTGGGCCTCGGGCGAGCACCGCCGCACCGAGGTCCGGCTCGTGCAGTACCGCGCGGGCACCGAGCTCGGCGCGCGGGACCACACCCTGGACCAGCAGGACTACATGCCCGACGAGGACTACGCCCGCAGCGACGGCGTGGAACTCAAGGGCTCCACCAACGGCCGCTACTACGTCTTCCCCGTGGAGCGGAAGGCCGGGTACCTGGACTCCTACCAGGCCCGGGCCTACTTCCACCGGGGCGACATCGCGGTCGAGATCTTCATCTTCGACACCAAGAAGATCTCCGAGAAGGACATCCGTTCGCTGGCCGAGCGACAGCTGGGGCGCCTGTGAGTGAGGACCGGAACGACGTGACCGAACCCGCGGAGCTGCCCCCGGCGGAGCAGGCCGGGAAGAAGAGGGGCCTCGGGCGGGTGCTGCTGCGGGTCGTGCTGCCCTCCGTGCTCGTCCTCGGACTGATCGGCGGCGGTGTCACCTACACCCTGCTCACCGTCGGCTCCGCCGACCGCACCTCGCCCACCCGGGTCTGGGGCCCGACGGAGAAGACCGCGCGGGACCGCGACCCCGCCGCCGGCCTGGAGCGCGGCAGGACCGCGACGCCGCTGAGCCGGCTGCTGCTGCCGCTGCCGGACGGCTACGAGTTCGGCCCCGACCAGGAGCTGTACGGCAACGACGGCGAGCTCGGCGCCGCCGAGGCGACCGCGCTGATGAAGCAGGCGGGCGAGGGGCTCTCCGGGAAGAAGCGCCGCGCCTTCGAGAAGGAGATCGACAAGCTCGGGCTCCAGGGCGTCGGGGTGCGCTCCTTCGCCGACCCCGACAACGGTCTGGAGGTCTCCTTCACGGTCACGAGCATGAAGGACAAGAAGCAGGTCCGGAGCAGCTACCGGCTCCGCAAGGACATCCTGGAGTTCCTGGAGTTCCCGAAGGGGCCCAAGGTCCAGGGGCACAAGAACGCCGTCTGCCACATGACGCCCCAGGACGAGGAGCTGGACAAGAAGGAGCGGGCCGAGGAACTGGACCGGATGGTCTGCCTCGCGTACGACTCCGAGGTCCTCGTCACCATGACGGCGTCGGGCGCCAAGCCGTTCGACAAGGCGCGCGTGGCGAAGCTGATGACGCGGCAGCTCGACCACATCGCATCCCCGGGGGAGTACGTATGACCGAGCAGGCCCAGATCGAGACCGGGACCGGGACCGGCGCCGAGGCCGCCCCCGCCCCCGTCCCCGAGGCCGGAAGCCCGGTGCCCGAGCGGGCCGGATCCGTGGACGCGGACACCCCCTCCGTCCCCGTCCCCGTCACCGCCGTGGACCCCGTCGCCGAGCCCGCCCCCGCTCCCGCCCCCAAGAAGTCCCGGCGGGTGCTCCGGGGGATCCTCCGGTGGACCGCCGCCGTGCTCGTCTGCGGAGGGGTCGGGGCCGGGGCGGCCATGGGGATCACCGCCATGGAGCGCACCGACGTGCCGGGGCTCGCGACCGAGTCCGACGGGCGCTGGGAGTACCCGGAGCTCACGCTCCCGGCGCTGCCGGAGGGCGTCCAGCGGCCGTTCACCGACGGCAACGAGGCCGAGGTCCACCACACCGATGTGCGGAAGCTGCTGCTCCCCGCACCGGCCGGGGCGACCGTCGACCCGAAGCTGAAGGGCGGCTGGGCCGGGGTCGACTCCTACCTCGCGGAGCTGGCCGAGCAGGACCGGGGCGAGGTGAAGGCGTACCTGGCCGACTCGGCGCTCCGGCACGTCGCCGCGCGCGGCTGGACCACGCCCGACGGCACCAGCACCCGGATCCACCTGCTGCGCTTCTCGTCGGTGGCCTTCGCGGAGGACTTCAAGGACGAGACGGCCCGCCGGCTCGTCAGGAGCGAGTGGCTGCCCGTCGGCGTCGAGACGCAGGAGGCCGACGCGGGCACCACCCAGGACGTGGAGGTGCCGTACCTCGCGGTCTACGCGTACAAGGAGGCGGAGCCGTACGGCCCGCGGCAGACCCGGTGGTCGCTCATCCAGGCCGGTGACACCTTCGCGGTGGTCACCCAGACGCGGAAGGGCGGCACGCTGACCGTGCCCTTCCAGCAGACCGTCGCGCTCCAGGCGCAGCTGCTGGGCTGACGGCCGCGTCCGTACCGGTGCTTGATCGCCGGCGAGACCCACCTCACCGAGTGGGCCGGGCCCCCGCCCACTAAGCTGGGGTCCGGCCCGTTCCGCCTTCACCCTCAGCCGAGGAGCACCCCGTGATCGTTTTCTTCGAGACCCTGCTGGTCCTGGTCGCCGTCGGCGTGCTCGCCTTCGCCGGTCTGACCGTGAAGAAGCTGTACCAGGGCCAGCGCTGACCTTCCGGTTCCCCCTCCTTCACCGATCCCCCTTCACAGATCGTCTGAGTCGCTCATGATCCAGATCCCGTCCGACCTCAACCCGGACCTCGTCCCGCTCGCGTTCCTCCTCGGGACCTGGGAGGGCGCCGGCGTGTCCGACTTCCCCGGCGCCGAGAAGTGCAACTTCGGCCAGTCCGTGACCTTCAGCCACGACGGCCGGGACTTCCTGGAGTACCACTCGCACTCCTGGGTCCTCGACAACGAGGGGAACAAGGTCCGCCCGCTGGAGAGCGAGAGCGGCTTCTGGCGGATCGACAAGGACCGCAAGGTCGAGGTCGTCATGGTCCGCGACGACGGCGTCGTGGAGGTCTGGTACGGCGAGCTCGCCGACCAGAAGCCGCAGATCGACCTGGCGACCGACGCCGTGGCCCGCACCGCGGCCTCCGGCCCGTACAGCGGCGGCAAGCGCCTCTACGGCTACGTGAAGAGCGACCTCATGTGGGTCGGCGAGAAGGCGACCCCCGAGGTCCCGCTCCGCCCCTACATGTCGGCGCACCTGAAGAAGGTCGTCACCCCGGAAGAGGTCGCCGAGATGGCCCGCAACCTCCCCGACATGCCGGACGACGGCATCGCCTTCTTCAAGTAGGACCCGCAGGCTTCCCGAGGGCCCGCCGACGCTGTCGGCGGGCCCTCGGGCACATCCCTCCCAGCCACCCGTACGGGACCGGCCGTACGGACGGAACGCCGACATCAATGATCATCCGATGCCGGACCGGTGACACGAGTTCGCATGAACGCGCAGGTGGCGGCCGGTATGTCGAAGCCTCCTGTCATCGGGGCCGGATGGCCGAGGCGGCCGGGTAGCGTCGTAGCCGCCGGTTGAGCGGGGGCGTCCCCGCCGTCGCCTGTCGGATGTACGAGTGGTGGGCAGGGAGATTGGAACGTCAGCGTGGCTGCAAGACCAAGGTGTACTTCACCCCCGCCCAATTCGCTGCAGCCGAGGACCAAGGACATGCGGCCCGCGCGCTGTGGAACCTCGTCCACGACTGGTGGACGATGCTTCCCAAGGAGCGCCGCAACCTGACCGCCGCCGACGAGGCGATCCGGCAGGGCCGCAAGGATCTTCCCTGGCTCGGTGTTCTCCCCGCTCAAGCGGCGCAGGCCGTGCTGAAGACGTACTTCCAGGCGTGGAAGAACTGCTGGGGCGGCCGCTCCCGGCCCCCGAACTTCAAGGGCCGTTTTCGCTCGCGCACGGCCATCGACATCCCGCAGGGCCGTGACCTCCGGATCGTCCGGCTGAACCGGAGATGGGGGCGCATGTGGGCACCGAAGATCGGGCACGTCCGGTTCCGCTGGACCAGGGATCTTCCGGTCGGCAAGCGCGCGGACAAGGGCGACCGGGTCACCGGGGCCCGGCTCGTGAAGGAGGCCGACGGCTGGCATGTCGTCTTCCGCCTCCGGAGCGAGGTGCCCAACCCCGCCGGACACACCGGCCCCACGGTTGGAATCGACCGGGGCATCACCAAGCCCCTGGCCCTCTCCGACGGCACGTTCCGTGAACACGGTCCGTGGCTCACCAGGAGCGAAGCGATGCGCCTGCGCCGGCTGGAGAGGTCCAGGGAACGGAAGCGCCGTGCCCGCAAGCCAGGCGAGAAGAACTCACGCCGTCTGACGCGCACGTACGACCAGATCGCCCGGCTCCGCGCGACAGCCAAGCGCCGAGCGGTCGACTGGCAGCACAAGACCACCACCGGCATCGCCGAGACGTTCTCGCGCATCGGGGTGGAGGACCTGGCCGTCACCCACATGGTCAAGTCCGCCGCGGGAACCGTGGAAGCCCCCGGCACGGGCGTCCGCCAGAAGGCCGGGCTCAACCGGGCGATCGCCGCGGAAGCGTGGGGCCGGACGGTGACCATGCTGGAGTACAAAGCCGCGGAGCGCGGTGGTGTCGTGGTCAGGGTCCCCGCACCGAACACCTCCCGCCGCTGCTCCGCCTGCGGTGTCGTCACACCCGGGAACCGGGAGAGCCAGTCCCGCTTCGTCTGCAAGAACCCCGGCTGCGGGTTCGAGGCCAACGCGGACACCAATGCGGGCCGCAACATCGATCACGCCGCCGGGCAGGCGGTGTCAGGACGCGGAGACCTTGGGAACACCCGGTCTGTGAAGCGTCAACCACCCGCCGGGCCGCACGCGGCCTGAGGAGGGAATCCGTCGCCTGTACGGGACGGAGGATGTCAAACTGGGGGGCGTGGTGAGCACCGACTGGAAGAGCGACCTGCGGCAGCGCGGCTACCGGCTGACGCCGCAGCGCCAGCTTGTCCTGGAGGCGGTGGACGTGCTGGAGCACGCCACGCCGGACGACATCCTCGTCGAGGTGCGGAAGACCGCCTCCGGGGTGAACATCTCCACCGTGTACCGGACCCTGGAGCTCCTGGAGGAGCTCGGGCTGGTCAGCCACGCGCACCTGGGGCACGGGGCGCCGACGTACCACCTGGCGGACCGGCACCACCATCTGCACCTGGTCTGCCGGGACTGCTCGGAGGTCATCGAGGCGGACGTGGAGGTGGCCGCGGAGTTCACCGGGAAGCTGCGCGAGACCTTCGGGTTCGACACCGACATGAAGCACTTCGCGATCTTCGGCCGGTGCGCCGACTGCTCCCGCAAGGCGGCGGACGCGGAGTCGTAGGCTTTTCCCATGAAGAGCCCTTTGCTGTCCCTGCCCGGCGCCGTTCCGGCCGAAGGCCGTGACGAAGGCGTCGCCGCCCACTACGGCGACCTGTTCCGCGAGCAGCGCGCCCTCGCCGACGGCACCGGTTTCGTCGACCTCTCGCACCGGGGGGTCGTCACCGTCACCGGTGACGACCGGCTGAGCTGGCTGCACCTGCTGCTCACCCAGCACGTCAGCGACCTGCCGGCCGGCCGGGCCACCGAGGCGCTGATCCTCTCCGCGAACGGGCACATCGAGCACGCGCTCTCCCTCGTCGACGACGGCGAGACGGTCTGGGCGCACGTCGAGCCGGGTACGCGGGGCGAGCTGATCGCCTACCTGGAGTCGATGAAGTTCTTCTACCGGGTCGAGGTCGCCGACCGGACGGAGGACGTCGCCGTCGTGCACCTGCCGGCCGGATCGACCGCCGAGGCGCCGGAGGGCGTGGTGGTGCGGGAGACGGCGTACGGCCGCGACCTGTTCCTGCCGCGCGAGGAGCTGGAGTCCTTCGCCGCCGCGCACGGGCCGACCGCCGGTGTCCTCGCGTACGAGGCGCTGCGCGTGGAGGGGCACCGGCCGCGGCTCGGCTTCGAGACCGACCACCGGACGATCCCGCACGAGGTCGGGCTGATCGGCACCGCCGTGCACCTCCAGAAGGGCTGCTACCGGGGGCAGGAGACGGTCGCGCGGGTGCAGAACCTGGGCAAGCCGCCGCGCCGGCTGGTCTTCCTGCACCTGGACGGCAGCGAGGTCACGCTGCCCGCGCACGGCACGCCGCTGCGGCTGGCCGCGGACGGGCCGGACGGGCGTCAGCTCGGGTTCGTGACCACGGCGGTCCGCCATCACGAGTTGGGGCCGATCGCCCTGGCCCTGGTGAAGCGGAACGTGCCGGTGGACGCGCCGCTGGTGGCGGGGACGACGGCCGCCGCGCAGGAGACCGTCGTCGAGCCGTAGGGCTCAGACCTCCAGCAGGACCGTGAACGGGCCGTGGTTCGTGAGGCTGACGCGCATGTCGGCCCCGAAGCGGCCCGTCTCCACGTGGGCGCCGAGCCCGCGCAGCTGGGCGACGACCTCGTCGACGAGGGGTTCGGCGACGGGGCCGGGGGCGGCGGCGTTCCAGGTGGGGCGGCGGCCCTTGCGGGCGTCGCCGTAGAGCGTGAACTGGGAGATCACCAGGAGCGGGGCGTTCACGTCGGAGCAGGAGCGCTCTTCCTCCAGTACCCGGACGGACCAGAGCTTTCTGGCCAATCGGGCCGCCTTCTCCGGGGTGTCGTCGTGGGTGACGCCCACCAGGACGCACAGTCCCTCGCCGGTGATCTCGCCGACCGTCTCCCCTGCGACGACCACCTTCGCGCCGTCCACCCTCTGCACCACAGCTCGCATGGGTCCCAACCTATCGATCGGGGATTTCTGGGGGCCGAACGGGTGCAGAGCGCCTGCACGCGCGCGTGCCGGGGTGGCACCATGCCAGGAGGCGGTGCGGCTCCGCACCGGTCGAGGGGACGATTCTCATGAGTGCTTCCAGCACCGGGCCGACGCCGTCCGGTCCCGTACCGCTGATCCGCTCCGCCGGAGCGGTGCCCGGCGGGCCGGTCGGGCGGCCGCCCGTGCAGCGGACCGCCGAGCCGGCGCCGTCCGGCCGCCCGGGGCAGGAGCTGGGCGGGCTGCGCCTCGCCGAGCTGCGGGCGCTGCGCCGGGACGCGCAGAGCGACGAGGCCGATCTCAGTTACGTGCGGCGGATGCTCCAGGGCCGGATCGACATCCTGCGGGCCGAGCTGGCCCGGCGGACCGATCCGGAGGCGCCGGTGCTCGACCGGCTCTCCGAGATCCTGGCGGACGTGCCGTCGCGGCACCGCACCTCGGCCCGGCACGTGACGCTGTCCACGCCGCGCGGGGAGGAGTACCGGCGGCTGGCCGCCGAGATGCTGTCGGAGGTCGAGCTGTCGGACCTGACGGCCCGCACCGACGAGGAGCTGCACACCGCGATGGGGCGGCTCGCGGGCTACGAGCAGCAGGTCTCGCAGCGCCGCCAGGCCCTCCAGCGCACCGCCGACGACTGCGGGGCGGAGATCGCCCGGCGCTACCGCGAGGGCGAGGCCCAGGTCGACGACCTGCTGGCCTGACCGGCCGGGGAGCCGGGAAAAATCCGGTGGCGGAACGGCGGGGCGTGCGTAGGGTCGGGGGATGTCTGTCGAACTGCGCGCGGTGACCGAGTCCGAGTTCCCCGACTGGCTGCGGGCGTTGCGGACCGGGTTCCTGCACGAGCCCGTGGTGCCCGACGCGCTGGTGGCCGACCGGCTGGCGCACGTCGATCTCGACCGGACGCTGGGCGCGGTGGAGGACGGCCGGGTGGTCGCCACCTTCCGGTCCTTCCGGCAGGAGCTGAGCACCGTCGGCGGCGGCTCCCTCGTCGCGGACGCGGTCACGCAGGTGACGGTCGCGCCGACGCACAAGCGGCGCGGGCTGCTGAGCCGGCTGATGGCGAGGGACCTGGCCGCCGCCAGGGAGCGGGGCGACGCGGTCGCGACCCTGATCGCCGCCGAGTACCCGATCTACGGCCGGTTCGGCTTCGGTCCGGCGAGCTGGACCACCGAGTGGAGCGTGGACGTGCGCCGGGCGGGGCTCGATCCGCGGCGCGCGGGCCGTCCGGAGGACGGTGGCCGGATCGATCTCTCCGACGGGGCGGAGATCCGCCGGATCGGGCCGGGGCTGCACCGGCGGCTCGCCGGTGTCCGGGCCGGCGTCACCGGCCGCACGGAGCGCAACTGGGACGTGGGCACGGGCGGCGGGCACCACCTGGATCCGTGGACGGAGCCGTACTACGCGGTCTACCGCTCGGTTTCCGGGGAGCCCGAGGGGTACGTGTCGTACCGCTGCGACGACAAGTGGGGCGACGGCAAGCAGCCGGAGAACACGCTGACCGTGCGGGACCTGGTCGCGGCGACGCCGGCCGCCGAGCACGCGCTGTGGCGGTTCGTCTGCTCGGTGGACTGGGTGACGACCGTCCGCAGCGGTCACCGGGCGCCGGACGACCCGCTGCCGATGCTGCTGCCGGACCCGCGGGCGGCGCGGACGGTGACCCACGCGGACATGATGTGGCTGCGGGTCCTCGACGTGGTGCGGGTCCTGGAGGAGCGGACGTATCCGGTGACGGACGGGCTGGTCCTCGACGTGCGGGACGGCGACGGCCTCGCGGGCGGCCGCTACCGCCTGGACGCCTCGCCGAAGGGGGCGTCGTGCGCCCCGACGGCCGCCTCCGCCGATCTGGTGCTCGACGTGGCCGAGCTGGCCCGGCTGGTCCTCGGCGACGCGTCGCCGGTCCGGCTCGCGCTGCTCGGCCGGATCGAGGAGGCGGTGCCGGGGGCGGCGGCCCGGGCCGAGCTGCTGTTCCGGACGCCGCTGCGGGCGTTCTCGCCGGACGTCTTCTGAGGCCCGTCCCGGCTCCGGGAGGCCCGGTCAGCGGGTGCGCAGGCGGAAGAGCGCGCCGGAGACGGTGACGGCCAGGGCCAGCAGGGCGCCGCACCAGGCGAGGGCGGTCCAGGGGGCGGTGCCGACCGGCTGGTCGAGGAGCAGGCCGCGCAGGGACTCGATGAGCGGGGTGACGGGCTGGTGCTCGGCGAAGCCGTGCAGCCAGCCCGGCATGGTGTCGATGGGCACGAAGGCGCTGCTCGGGTAGGGCAGGAACATCATGAGGAAGGTGACCGTGTTGGCCGCCTCGGGGGTGCGGGCGATCAGTCCGGCCGCCGCGGAGAGCCAGGAGACGGCCGTGATGTAGGCGAGCAGCAGGCCGATGGCGGCGAGCCAGCCGGCGGGGGTGGCGGCGGGGCGGAAGCCGATGAGGAAGGCGACGCCGAAGACCAGCGTGGTGGCCAGCAGGTTGCGGGCGACGGTGGCGACGACGTGTCCGGTGAGGAAGGGGACGGCGCCGACGTCGAGGGTGCGGAGCCGGTCGACGGTGCCGCCGCGCATGTCCTCGCTGACGGAGACGGCGGTGCCCGCGGCGCCGAAGCCGGCGCACAGGACGATGACGCCGGGGACGACGTAGGTGACGTAGCGGGTGTCGCCGGTGTCGATGGCCCCGCCGAAGAAGTAGACGAAGACCAGCATCAGCATGACGGGCATCACCAGCGCGCTGATGACGGCGTCGGGGTTGCGCCGGCCGAGGAGGACGCCGCGCCCGGCGAGGACGGTGGCGGCGGCGAGGGGGCGGGCGGTCGCGTCAGACATGGCTCGGCTCCTTCGTGGTGCTGGTCAGGTGGAGGAAGACGTCGTCGAGGGTCGCGCTGTGCAGGGCGAAGCGTTCGATGTCGGTGCGGTGCGGGTCGAGTTCGTCGAGCAGGGCGCGGACGTGGGCGGCGCTGCCGTCGGTGGGGACGCCGAGCGTGAGGGTCCCGGGGGTGTGGGCGGTGGCGTGCGGGCTGAGGCGGAGGTAGGCCTCCCGGTCGCGGGCGACGAGGTCGAGGCGGTGGCCCGCGTAACGGCTCTTCAGCTCCTCGGGGCTGCCTTCGGCGAGGGTGCGGCCGCCGCCGAGGACGGCGATGCGGTGGGCGAGCCGGTCGGCCTCCTCCAGGTACTGGGTGGTGAGGAAGACGGTGGTGCCGTGGCCGGACAACTCGCGGACGACGTCCCAGAGTTCGTTGCGGCTGCGCGGGTCGAGGCCGGTGGTGGGCTCGTCGAGGAAGACGATCCGGGTGGTGCCGGGGTCGCGGACGAGGCCGGCGGCGAGGTCGAGGCGGCGGCGCATACCCCCGGAGTACGTCTTCGCCTGGCGGTCGCGGGCGTCGGCGAGCCGGAAGCGTTCGAGGAGTTCGTCGGCGCGGCGGGCGGCGGCCTTGCGGGAGAGGCCGGAGAGGCGGGCGGTGAGGCGGAGGTTCTCGGCGCCGGTCAGGGTCTCGTCGACGGCCGCGTACTGGCCGGTGAGGCTGATGGCGCGGCGGACCGCGCGCCGCTCGGCGACGACGTCGTGGCCGGCCACGCGGGCCTGTCCGGCGTCGGGGGCGGTGAGGGTGGTGAGGATCCGGACGGTGGTGGTCTTGCCGGCGCCGTTGGGCCCGAGGAGGGCGAAGACGGTGCCGGCCTCGACGCGGAGGTCGAGGGCGTCGAGGACGCGGACGGCGCCGTAGGTCTTGGTGAGGCCGGCCGTCTCGATGGCGGGAGGCATGGGTGTCCCCTTCTGCTGCGCTCGGCGGAGTACTGCGTATGCCCTACGCGTTACTGTGTAAGGGTTACGCATTACTAGGATGGGCGTCAAGCGAGCGAGCTCAGGAGGCGACGCGCATGGCGGGCGAGAAGGACGGAGAGGACGGGAAGACGTCCTCGGGCGGGGGCGGCACGTTTCTGCCGGCCTCCATCGAGGCCGCCTGGGGGCTGCGCGAGCGCCCCACCAAGGGGCCGAAACCCGGGCTGAGCCTGGACCGGATCGTCGCCGCGGCGGTGGACCTCGCCTCGGCGGAGGGGCTCGCCGCCGTCTCGATGGGACGGGTCGCCAAGGAGCTGGGCGTCTCGACGATGTCCCTCTACCGGTACGTCTCCGCCAAGAACGAGCTGTACGTGCTCATGCAGGAGGCGGCGACCGGCGCCCCGCCCGAGCTCTTCGGCCCCGGCACCGACTGGCGCGAGGGGCTGGAGCGCTGGGCCTGGGCCCTGCGGGAGGTCTACATGCGCCACCTGTGGCTGCTGCGGATCCCCCTCTCCGGCCCGCCCGCCACGCCGAACTCGGTGGCCTGGTGGGAGTGGGGGCTGGTCGCCCTGGGCGGGACCGGCCTCGACGAGGGGGAGAAGCTGGGGGTGGCCATGCTGCTGGGCGGCTTCGTGAAGAACGACGCCCTGATGGCGGTCGAGCTGGGCGAGGCGATGGCGGGCGGAGGGGACGCTCCGGAGGAGGCCATGCGCCGGTACAGCGGGACCCTGCGGCGGCTGGTCGATCCCGCCGTGTACCCGGAGGTGTCACGGGTGATCGAGTCCGGCGTGCTGGACCGGGCCGACGGCCCCGGCGACGAGTTCCGCTTCGGCCTGGCCCGGATCCTGGACGGCGTCGCGGCCCTCGTGGAGGCCCGCGCGTCCTGAGTCGCCGTCAGGCGGCCCTGACGGCACCGGACTCGGCTGCCTCCGGCCGGGCCGGGCCCTTCGCGCGGAGCGCGGCCGCCGTGACCGCGGGGGCGGCGAGCGGTAGGAGCGGGGCCGGGCGCGCAGGGGACCCCTCCTGTCCGTGGAGGCGACAGGAGGGGCTCTAGTAGAAGGTTTTGTCGCGGACCATTTTTTACGGACCTTGATGGAGGGGTTCCCGTCCCGGTTCCGGGGCGGGGTCAGTTCTTCTGGCGGGCCCGGCGGGCGGTCGCCGGGCCCTCGACCGGGGTCCTCAGGTGGTCCCCGGCCAGCCGGCCGAGCGCGCGGACCAGCACCTCCCGCTCCTCCTCCGGGAGCGAGCCGAGGGCGCCCGCGTGGACGCCGTCCACGATCCGCCGGCTCTCCGTCGCGACCCGCGCGCCCGCCTCGGTGACCGCGATGATCCGGGCCCGCCGGTCCGTGCTCGACGGGCGCCGCTCGGCCAGCCCGGCCTTCTCCAGGGCGTCCACGGTGACGACCATCGTCGTCTTGTCCATGTCCCCGATCTCGGCCAGCTGCGCCTGGGTCCGCTCCTCCTCCAGGGCGTGGACGAGGACGCAGTGCATCCGGGCGGTGAGCCCGATCTCCGCCAGCTCCGCCGCCATGCGGGTGCGCAGGACGTGACTGGTGTGGTCGAGGAGGTAGGAGAGATCGGGCTCGCTGCGGCGGGGCGTCATGGCGGTCATGTCCGCCAGGGTAGTCAGAAAGGATCCGTTCCGGACGGTCCGGAAGCGGAGGGGTTACGCCTGGGCGATCCGGATCATGAAGCGGAGGGGTTACGCCTGGGCGATCCGGATCATGTTGCCGGAGGGGTCCCGGAAGGCGCAGTCGCGGACGCCGTACGGCTGGTCCATCGGCTCCTGGAGCACGTCGGCGCCGGCCGCCCGGACCCGCTCGAAGGCGGCGTCCACGTCGGCGGTGCGGAGGTTGACCCCGCGCAGCAGGCCCTTGGAGAGGAGCTCGGCGACGGCCTTGCGGTCCTCGTCGGTGGCGCCGGGGTCGGCCAGCGGCGGTTCGAGGACGAGCTCGACGTCCGGCTGGGCGGGCGACCCGAGGGTCACCCAGCGCATCCCCTCGTAGCCCACGTCCTTGCGGACCTCGAAGCCGAGCGCGTCGCGGTAGAAGCCGAGGGCGGCCTCGTGGTCGTCGGTGGCGATGAAGCACTGGTGCAGGTTGATGTCCATGTCCTCCACGCTAGGGAGCCGTGTCGAGCGGCGCTTCTCCGTTCCTGACCGGTCGCGAGGCCACCTTGGCGACGCAGGCGGGCAGGGCGGCGTCGGCCCCGTGCGCGCGGGCCCGGTAGGCGCTCGGCGTCTCCCCGACCAGTTGGGTGAACCGCGAGCTGAAGGAGCCCAGCGACGTGCACCCCACCTCCATGCAGACGTCCGTCACCGACAGGTCGCCGCGCCGCAGCAGCGCCTTGGCCCGCTCGATCCGGCGGGTCATGAGGTAGCCGTACGGCGTCTCCCCGAAGGCGGCCCGGAAGCTCCGCGCGAAGTGCCCGGCGGACATCAGCGCCGTCCGGGCCAGCGCCGGCACGTCCAGCGGCTGCGCGTAGTCCCGGTCCATCCGGTCCCGCGCCCTGCGCAGGCGCCGGAGGTCGTCGAGCGGTATGCGAGTGTCACGCGTCACACCGCCACCGTACCGGGCGCGGCCGCCACGCCGGGAACACTATTGCAAGCATCTGCTTGCAATAGTTAGCAAGCGGTGGCAGGGTACGGAGCATGGCAACGCTCAACGTCGGCAATCTCGGCAGCCTCGGCGACTACCTGCGCGAGCAGCGGCGCACCGCGCAGCTCTCGCTGCGGCAGCTCGCCGACGCCGCCGGGGTGTCGAACCCGTACCTGAGCCAGATCGAGCGCGGGCTGCGCAAGCCCAGCGCCGAGGTGCTCCAGCAGGTCGCCAAGGCCCTGCGGATCTCGGCCGAGACGCTCTACGTGCGGGCCGGGATCCTCGACGAGAAGGACCTGGAGGAGCTGGAGACGCGGGCCGTCATCCTGGCGGACCCCTCGATCAACGAGCGGCAGAAGCAGGTGCTGCTCCAGATCTACGACTCCTTCCGCAAGGAGAACGCGGCGGAGAGCGCCGCGGAGGCGGCGGCGCGCGCCGCCGCCGAGCCGGGAGCCTCCGGCTAGTACGCCCACCCCGGCCGGTACGCCGGCCTGTACGTCAGCTTGTTCCGACCCATCGGGAGGACCACCAGCATGCCCCTCATCGACGAACTGCGGACCCCCCTCTACTTCGCCGCCGGCACCGCCGACCTCGCCGTGCGCCAGGCCCGCAAGGTGCCCGGCCTGATCGAGCAGCTGGCCGCCGAGGCGCCCGGCCGGATCGAGGCCGTGCGGAACGCCGACCCGAAGGCCGTGCAGGAGAAGGTCCAGGAGAAGGTGCAGGCCACGGTCGCCGAGGTCGTCGGCGTCGTCGGCGGTCTCGACACCGACCTCAAGAAGCTCGGCGAGACCGCGCAGGACCTGGCCCTGCGGGGCGTCGGGGTGGCCGCCGAGTACGCCGTCAAGGCGCGCGAGAAGTACGAGGAGGTCGCCGCCCGCGGCGAGGAGACCGTCCGCGCCTGGCGCGGCGAGACCGCCGGGCCGGCCACCGAGATCACGGTCGTCGTCGAGCCGGACCCGGAGCCCGCCGCCGGCCCGGAGCCCGTCGTGGAGCCGGCCGCCGCCGAGGAGACCGCGCCCGAGGCCAAGCCGGCCGCCGCCCGCAAGCCCGCCGCCCGCAAGGCCCCCGCCAAGAAGACGGCGGCCAAGGCCGATTCGAAGACCGACGCCAAGGCCGACGCGAAGGCCGACTCCGCGGCGGGCGCGGCCGAATAGCGGAGCCGGGCACCATTCCTGGGGCCCGGAGCGTTGGAACGGGTACCTTGACCGCGAGGCGCACGTACCCCATGACCCCCTAGGCGGTGTTCAGCATGCTGATGGACCGGTTCGACAACACCCTCAACCTGCTGATGTTCCTGGTCTTCACCGGCTTCGCCGTCGCCTCGTTCGTCATCGCGGCGATGGTCCGGGAGGACGCCTACCGGGCCGCGGACAAGCAGACGAAGAAGTTCTGGCTGATCCTCCTCGGGGTCAACCTCGCGCTGAACCTCTTCCTCCCCGGCCTCCTCTTCCTCCTGATCGCCGGCCTGATCGCCGCGATCGTCTTCATGGTGGACGTCCGCCCGGCCCTCAGGCAGGTCATGGGCGGCGGCGGGGGAGGCCGGCGCGGCGGCGGCTCCAGCAGCGACGGGCCCTACGGCCCGTACAACGGCGGCCGGTAGCGGCAGGGACGCACGGCGCGGGACCGCACGGCGCGGGAGCGCGTGACCGGGAACGTACGGCGCGGGCGGGGCCCGGGGATTCCTATCCCCGGGCCCTGTCCCGTTCCAGGGCCAGCAGGGCCACGTCGTCCGTCAGCTCGCCGCCGTTCAGCGCCCGGGCCTCGGCCATCGCCGCCTCCAGGAGCATCTCGCCGCGCAGGCCGGTGGTCAGCTGCCGGTTGATCACGTCGACCATGCCGTCCTGTCCGAGCCGCGGCGAGCCCGGGCCCGCCGTCCGGCCCTCGATCAGGCCGTCGGTGTAGAGCAGCAGGCTCCACGCGCCGCCCAGCTCGACCTGCCGGCGCGGCCAGCGGGCGCGCGGCAGCAGTCCGAGGGCCGGGCCGCCGTCCTCGTACGGCAGGAGCCGTGCGGTGCCGCCCCGCTGGGCGACGAGCGGCGCCGGGTGGCCGGCCAGGCACAGCCCGGCGCGGCGGCCGTCGGGCGCGATGTCGACCGTGCAGAGGGTCGCGAAGATCTCCTCGCTCTCCCGCTCGTGCTCCAGGACCTGCTGGAGGGTGGAGAGCAGCTCGTCCCCGCACAGTCCGGCGAAGGTCAGGGCGCGCCAGGCGATCCGCAGCTCGACGCCGAGGGCGGCCTCGTCGGGGCCGTGGCCGCAGACGTCGCCGATCATGGCGTGGACGGTGCCGTCCGGGGTGCGGACGACGTCGTAGAAGTCGCCGCCGAGCAGCGCGCGGGACCGGCCGGGGCGGTAGCTGGCCGCGAAGCGGAGGTCGGAGCCCTCCAGCAGCGGGGTGGGCAGCAGGCCGCGCTCCAGCCGGGCGTTCTCCTGGGCGCGCAGCCGGGACTCGGCGAGCTTCACCTTGGCGGCGTCGTTGCGCTTGCGCTCGACGGCGTACCGGATGGCGCGGCTCAGCAGCCGGCCGTCCAGCTCCTCCCGGAAGAGGTGGTCCTGGGCCCCGACGCGCACCGCCTCGGCGGCCAGCTCCGCGTCGGCGGAGGGGGCGAGGGCGAGGACGGCGTGGCGGGGGGCGAGCCGCAGGATGTGCCGCAGCGGGGCGAGCGGGTCCTCGTCGGCCGCCGTCCGGGGCACGGGCAGCGCGAGGTCGACGAGGACGCAGTGGACGTCGTCGGTGAGGAGCCGCTCGGCCTCGGTGAGGTTGCGGGCGGTGCGGATGCGGACCCGGGTGCCGCCCGCGCCGGCGGCGTCGAGCAGTTCGGGTACGGCGAGGGCACCCGCCGGGTCGTCCTCGACGACCAGGAGGGTGAGGTCGGTGCGGTCGCGGTCGGCCGCCGGCGCGGGGGCCGCGACGGGGCCTGTTCCTGTTCCTGTGCCTGTTCCTGTGTCTGTCACAGCGGTGGCGTCCATGGCGGTGGTCTCGCCTTGCCCCGCAGCAGAGACGATTCTCTGGCGCGGTACGGATACGGGCATCGGTTCGGGTTTCCTTCCCTCCCCCGAGGGTGCGCCGGGCGCCGGGTGGCGTCCCGCCCGTCCGGGACCATAGCGGCAGTGCGGCGCCCGGCGGAATGGCGATCACTCCGCGGGCGGCCGTGAGCTCCTTGGCATATGCCGCGGAAGGGGAGGTAGTTGCGCTTCCGGCGGGTGCGGGCGGGCCCCGGGCCCATGAGAAAGGTCACTCGGCCCGGATGTGTCAGGTCGGGGCGGGAGCGGGACCCGGGCCGGAGCGCCGGCCGGGGGTCAGCGCGGGCGGACGATGCCGAGGATCTCCATCGAGCCGGCGCCGGCGACGGTCACGTTCCGGCCGGGCCGGGGTGCGTGGACCATCTTCCCGTCGCCGATGTACATGCCGATGTGGCTGGCGTCCTGGTAGTAGACGATCAGGTCGCCGGGCCGCATGTCCTTCGGCTGCACGCGGGGGAGCAGCCGCCACTGCTCCTGCGAGGTGCGCGGGATGCGCTTGCCCGCGGCGGCCCAGGCGGACTGGGTCAGGCCGGAGCAGTCGAAGGAGTCGGGGCCCTCGGCGCCCCACACGTACGGCTTGCCGACCTGGGCGAGGGCGGACTCGATCGCCCTGCGGCCCTCGGGGGTGGCCTCGGCGCTGAGTTCGGCGAGGATGCCGGAGCCGACCCACTTCGACTGCGCCCGCTGCCGGGCCTGCTCCTCCAGGCGGCGCAGCCGCTCGCGCTCCTCGGCGGCGAGCTCGCTCTCCAGCTTCTTCGCGGCGTCGATCTTGGCGTTGATCTCCTTCTTCGCCTCGGCCTGCCGGACCCGGTCGGCCTCCAGCTTCGTCCAGTTGTCGCCGGCCTCCGTGGCGTAGGTGTTCAACTCGGCCTGGGTGCGCGAGAGTTCGCCGATGAGGTCGCTGGTGGCCTTGGCGCCCTCGCGGAGCCGGCCGGCGGTGTCGAGGAAGAGCTGCGGGTCGCCGGTGAGGGCGAGCTGGGCGCTCTCGGGGATGCCGCCGCTGCGGTACTGGGCGCGGGCGGCGGCGCCCGCCTGGGCCTTGAGGGCGTCGATCCGCTCGCGGCCGCTCTCGATCATGCGGGCGAGCCGGACGATCTCGGCGGACTGCGTCTCGGTGCGCTCCTCGGCGAGGTTGTACGCGTCGGTGGCGGCGGCCGCCTGGCGGTACAGCGCGTCGATCTCCGTCCGGACCTGTTCGAGGGTCTTCTTCGGCGGGGGCGGCGGCAGCGGGGCGGCGCCGGCCTGGAGGGTGAGCGCCGGTGAGGCCAGGAGGGCCAGGGCGCAGGCCGCGGTGACCGCGGCGGCGGCGTACGGACGTCGGCGTCGTCGGTTCACTGGACTCCCCCTCGTGGCCCGGGCTTCCCCCCTGGCCACTTTCTGATTTACCGTCAGTAACTTGTGTGGTCCTGGCGATAGTGCCACGCGGAAACGGAAAACGACAGGTACCCCACCAGAGTGACGCCCGGTGAGGTGCTGACGTTCCCGCCTCACGGCGACGGGGGGGAACCGTGGGGCGCCGGAGTCCCCCCGGGCGCCTGCCCGTCACCCGCCGCGGGGCGCCAGCGCCTCCCAGCGGACCGTGACCTCGCCCTGGCGCCAGCGCTTCGGGCCGTCGGTGACCGGCCAGTCCGCCGCCAGGTCGCGGACGGAGCGGATCCAGCGCTGCCGGGCGCCCAGGGAGGCGTACGGGGCGGCCGCCGCCCAGGCGCGGTCGAAGTCCCGCAGGAAGGCGTGGACGGGCTCGCCCGGCACGTTGCGGTGGATCAGCGCCTTCGGGAGGCGTTCGGCCAGGTCGGAGGGGCGGTCGAGGGAGCCGAGCCGGGTCGCGAGGGTCACCGTGCGGGGGCCGCTCCGGTCGAGCGCCACCCAGACGTGCCGCCGCCCGATCTCGTCGCAGGTCCCCTCGACGAGCAGCCCGCCCGGGGCGAGCCGCCCGCACAGCCGCGCCCACACCGCCGCGACCCGCTCCTCGTCGTACTGGCGCAGCACGTTGGCCGCCCGGATCAGCGCGGGCGCGCCCGGCACCGGCACCTCGAAGCCGCCGTGCACGAAGGCGAGGCCCTCGTACCGCTCCTCGTACGGCTTCGCCGCCTCGACCCGGGCGGGCTCGATCTCGATCCCGTACAGCAGGGTCCTGGGGTCGGCGGTGCGCAGCCGGGCGAGGAGTTCCACGGCGGTCCAGGGGGCCGCGCCGTAGCCGAGGTCGACGGCGACGGGCGGCTCGGGGGAGCGGCGCAGGGCGGGGCCGTGGACGGCGGCGATCCAGCGGTCCATGCGGCGCAGCCGGTTCGGGTTGGTGGTCCCGCGGGTCGGGGTGCCGACAGGGCGGGTGGTGCGCGGGGCCATGCGAAGAGGATACGGAGGGAGGGGGAGGGGGAGGAGCGGGCGGCCGTCGCGTAATGAATTGGCAAAGCGCCGGAGGCGGTGGAAATGAAAGGACTCGTTCCGGTGTTGTGCGGGGCGGAGGACGTGTACCGCGCCCTCCGCCTGTCATGTCCGCACGCCAGGCCCCTCTCGCGGAAGGACCGCCGACGTGAGCCAGTACGTGTCCCGGTTCGCCGGCACCCGGCACCGGCACCCGGCAGCGCCCTCCCGGCTCCGGTTGCCGGGGCGCCACCGGACCCCCCGCCGGGTGGCGATGCTCTCCGTGCACACCTCCCCGCTCCACCAGCCGGGCACCGGCGACGCGGGCGGCATGAACGTCTACATCGTCGAGCTGGCCAAGCGGCTCGCCGCCATCGACATCGAGGTGGAGATCTTCACCCGGGCCACCACCGGCGGCCTCGCCCCGGTGGTCGAGCTGGCCCCCGGCGTCCTGGTGCGGCACGTCGACGCGGGCCCGTACGAGGGGCTGGCCAAGGAGGAGCTGCCGGCCCAGCTCTGCGCCTTCACGCACGGCGTGATGCAGGCGTGGGCGGGCCACCGCCCCGGCCACTACGACCTCGTCCACTCGCACTACTGGCTCTCCGGCCACGTCGGCTGGCTCGCCGCCGAGCGGTGGGGCGTCCCGCTCGTCCACGCCATGCACACCATGGCCAAGGTCAAGAACGCCTCGCTCGCCGAGGGCGACACCCCCGAGCCCGCCGCCCGCGTGATCGGCGAGACGCAGATCGTCGCCGCCGCCGACCGGCTGATCGCCAACACCACCGAGGAGGCCGACGAGCTGGCCCGCTTCTACGAGGCGGACCCCGGCAAGATCGCGGTCGTCCACCCCGGGGTCAACCTCGACCGCTTCCGGCCCGCCGACGGCCGGGCCGCCGCCCGCGCCCGCCTCGGGCTGCCGCGCGACGCCTTCGTGCCCGTCTTCGCCGGCCGCATCCAGCCCCTCAAGGCGCCCGACATCCTGCTGCGCGCCGCCGCCCTGATGGTCGACCGCGACCCCTCGCTCCGCTCCCGGATGGTGGTGCCGGTCGTCGGCGGTCCCAGCGGCAGCGGCCTCGCCAAGCCGGAGGGGCTCCAGAAGCTCGCCGCGAAGCTGGGCATCGCCGATCTGGTGCGCTTCCACCCGCCGGTGGGCCAGGAGCGGCTCGCGGACTGGTTCCGGGCCGCGTCGGTCCTCGTCATGCCCTCGTACAGCGAGTCCTTCGGGCTGGTCGCGATCGAGGCGCAGGCGGCCGGCACGCCGGTCGTCGCGGCCTCGGTGGGCGGCCTGCCCGTCGCCGTACGGGACGAGCGGACCGGCTTCCTGGTGCAGGGGCACGACCCCGCCGACTACGCGCGCGTGCTGGATCGTTTCGCCGCCGATCCGGAGCTCACCGCCCGGATGGGCGCGGCGGCCGCCCGCCACGCCGGGTCCTTCGGCTGGGACACGGCCGCGTCGGGCACCGCCGACGTGTACACGGCCGCCATGCACGACCACCGCCAGCAGGCGCAGCACCGTCGCGTACGCTCCCACCATGGCTGACGCTCAGGAGGCACCGCGGACCGCCGGGGACACGCTCACCGGCGCGGAGCGGATCAGGCGGATCATCGAGGGCACGTTCGACGAGGCCGAGCTGGAGTGGGAGAGCCCCGCGCCCGGTTCGTACGTGGTCAAGCTGCCCGGGACGCGCAAGCTGTTCACCACGCTGTCGCTGCGGGTCGGCCGCCACTCCCTCTCCCTCAACGCCTTCGTCGTCCGCCACCCCGACGAGAACGAGGCCGGCGTCCACCGCTGGCTCCTCGAACGGAACCTCAGGCTGTACGGCGTGGGGTACGCGATCGACAAGCTCGGCGACATCTACCTCGCCGGCAAGCTCCCGCTGGCCGCCGTCACGCCGGAGGAGCTGGACCGGCTGCTCGGCTCGGTCCTGGAGGCGGCGGACGGCGACTTCAACACGCTGCTCGAACTCGGCTTCGCGTCGGCCATCCGGCGGGAGTACGCCTGGCGGGTCTCCCGGGGGGAGTCGACGCGCAACCTCGACGCGTTCAGGAACCTGACGCGGGAGACGGCTGCGCCGCAGCGGGACTGACGCCCTCCACGGCCCCCGACTTCCCCGGGGCCACCGCCGCCCCCGGCTCCTCCGCGACCGCCGTCTCCGGCTCCTCCTCGCACAGCGCCCTGCGCAGCCGCAGGGTGTAGCCGACGGCGGCGAGCGCGCCGATCGCGAAGGTGCCGGCCCACAGCACGTCCGAGCCGGGCCCGTCGACGATCGCGCCCGCCAGGATCGGCGCGACGAAGCCGGCGACCGCCCACGACATGCCCATCACGCCCTGGTAGCGGCCCCGGGCGTGCTCCGGCGCGAGCCGGGCGGTGGCGGCGGCGTTCGTCGGCACGTGGACCATCTCGCCGACCGTCCACACGACGACGGTCGCGGCGAAGGCGACGGACGAGCCGGCCAGCGCGGTGGCGCCGGTGCCGACGGCGAAGAGCAGCGAGGAGACGGTCAGCAGCACGACCGGCGACCGCCGCTCGGTGACCTTGTTGACCAGCAGCTGGAAGCCGACGATCACGATGCCGTTGACGGCGATCACCATGCCGTACGAGGACGGGGACAGCCCCTGCTCGGCCATGGTCAGCGGAAGGCCGATCCAGGGCGCGGTGAAGACCACGCAGACCAGCAGGTTGAGCAGGACGAGGGTCCGGAAGGGCGCGTCGCGCAGCACGTCGAGCATCGACACCCGCTCGTCGGCCGGCTTCTCCCCGCCCTTCGCCGCCGCCCGCTCCGGCCGGGTCTCCGGCAGCCGCAGGAAGACGATCACGGCGCACAGGGTGGTGGCGACGGCGTCGACGAGGAAGAGGGTGCGGTAGCCGAGGAAGGCGGCGGCGCCGCCCGCGATGGAGGCGACGGCGAAGCCGAGGTTGAGCGCCCAGTAGTTGAGGGCGAAGGCGCGGCGCACGTCGTCGGCGGGCACCATGTCGGAGATCGTCGCGTTGATCGAGGGCCGTACGGCCTGCATCGCGACGCCCATCAGCAGCACGACCAGGGCCACGCCCCAGGCGCTGGTGACGAAGGCGAGCGCGGCGGCGCAGGAGGCGGCCGCCAGGTGCATGGTGATCATCGTGGGGCGGCGGCCCCAGCGGTCGGTGAGGACGCCGCCGAGCGGGGAGCCGGCGACGCCGCCGAGACCGTGCAGGGCGACCACGAGGCCGGCGAACCAGGCGGAGTGCCCGAGCTCGATCGTCAGGTAGAGGGAGAGGAAGGTCAGGACGAAGGCCCCGGTCCTGTTGACCAAGGTCGACAGCCAGAGCCACCAGAAGCCCTGCGGCAGACCGGAGACGGTGGCCCGCGCCGATCGTCTGAGCGAATCGATGGACATGTGAGGTGCGCCCCCCGTGTGCTGTAAGACCCTCCAACGGCCCTCGAAACTTACGCATCTCGGCAGGCGGACGCCAGCGAATTGACGACGCGCGTCAATCGTCAGAGGTCCATTAGGCTCGTGCGCATGGCCGACGCACCGTACAAGCTGATCCTCCTCCGCCACGGCGAGAGCGAGTGGAACGAGAAGAATCTGTTCACCGGATGGGTGGACGTGAACCTCACCGCGAAGGGCGAGAAGGAGGCGACGCGCGGCGGCGAGCTGCTCAAGGACGCCGGCCTGCTCCCCGACGTGCTGCACACCTCCCTCCAGAAGCGCGCCATCCGCACCGCCCAGCTCGCGCTGGAGTCCGCGGACCGCCACTGGATCCCGGTCCACCGCTCCTGGCGCCTGAACGAGCGCCACTACGGCGCCCTCCAGGGCAAGGACAAGGCCCAGACCCTCGCCGAGTTCGGCGAGGAGCAGTTCATGCTCTGGCGCCGCTCGTACGACACCCCGCCGCCGCCGCTCGCCGACGACAACGAGTACTCCCAGGCCGGCGACGCCCGCTACGCGACGATCCCGCCGGAGCTGCGCCCGCGGACCGAGTGCCTCAAGGACGTCGTCGAGCGCATGCTCCCGTACTGGTACGACGGCATCGTCCCGGACCTCCTCGCCGGCCGCACGGTCCTGGTCGCCGCCCACGGCAACAGCCTCCGCGCCCTGGTGAAGCACCTCGACGGCATCTCCGACGCCGACATCGCGGGCCTCAACATCCCCACGGGCATCCCGCTCTCCTACGAGCTGGACGAGAACTTCAAGCCCCTCAACCCCGGCGGCACCTACCTCGACCCGGAGGCCGCCGCGGCCGCCATCGAGGCCGTCAAGAACCAGGGCAAGAAGAAGTAGCCCGACGCGCGGAAGGCCCCCGCCCGGTGGAACGGTCGCCGGCGGGGGCTTTCTTCGTGTCCGGAGCGGGGTCAGTGCTCCTGGCGGCCGCCCGCCGCCTCGTCGCAGGCGCGGTCGCGGAAGTCGTCCAGGGAGCTGGTGAGGGTCTCGTCGTCCAGGGTGTAGCGCACCTGGCCGGGCTTCAGGCGGGCCAGGTCCTCCGGGGTGAAGCGGACGGGGGCGGCCGACCAGGAGCCGTCCTCGGTCCAGCCCGCGAGGCGGTAGCCGCGGCCCTTCTCCAGGCGCTCCGCCTGCGTCCGGGGCGTCCACCGCTCCGCCGCCGGCGCGCCCGCCGTCTGCAGCAGTGGCCAGGAGGTGAAGCCGGTGACCGGGCCGTCGTGCCGCCAGTCGCCGGTGACCTCGCGGGACTCCTCCGGCGCGTCGTCCGGGTAGAGCATCGCGCCGTCGACGTGGTCGTGGCACATCAGGAGCACGCCGAGCGGCGTGCCGTCCTCCGCCACCGACACCCCGGCGAGCCCCGCGGGCGCGGGCGAGCAGCCCGTGAGCAGCAGCGCGGCCGTCCCGGCCGCCGCCGCTGTCAGGAGGGTCGCTCGCGCGGAGGGCATGGCGGCAATTCTGGCGGGCGGAAGCGGCGATGCCCAGGGGTGACCCACGGTAATCCAAGGTGAACGGGGTCCAGGGGCGGACGGGGGGCGATATCCGGGCGCGCGGGACCGGGGCCGCTCGCTACCGTCCCGCACATGACACGATCACCGCGCCTGGAGCCGGTCACCCCCGCCACCGTGGACGCCGCCCTCGCCCTGCGCGTCCACCCCCACCAGGAGAAGAACGTCGCGCCCATCGTGAAGTCGCTGGCCGAGGCGTACGCGTACGGCGAGACGGCCTGGCCCCGGCTGATCCTCGACGGCGACCGGCTCGTCGGCTTCCTCATGGGCTTCCTCGACGTCGTCTGGGACGAGGAGAAGGACCCCGCCGACCGGCGCAGCGGACTGTGGCGGCTGAACATCTCCGCCGACGCCCAGGGCGAGGGATACGGCCGCTTCGCCGTGGAGGCCCTCGCCGGGGAACTGCGCCGGCGCGGAACCGGACGGATGTACGTGACCTGGGAGCCCGGCGAGGACGGGCCCGGCGGCTTCTACCGCGGGCTCGGCTTCCGCACCACCGGCGAACGGAGCGGCGGCCAGGTCGTCGGCGTACTCGACCTGTGAGGGCGCGGGCGTGAGGGAGGGGCGGGAGCCGCCGGCCCCCGCCCCTCCGCTCCGTCAGCCCGAGCAGCCGCCGCACTGGCACGGCGCGCCCGACTGGCAGCCGCAGCCACAGCCCGAGCCGCAGCCGCACGCGCCCAGCACGGGCAGGCGCGCCGGCTCGCGCGGGGCCTGCGCCGGGGACTCGGTCGTGGTGGGGGAATCGGCCATGGGGTCCCTCCCTCGCGGGACGCGGATCGTCCCTCGTCCCCCATTCCATGCCCACCGGGACCGGCGCATCAACGGCGCACGGGAGCCCCGCGCGCCAAAGCGCCCCCGTGCGCCCTGCGCGCCCCCTCGCGCCGGGGCGCCCCGCGACCGCGCCCCTCGGCGCCGGGCTGCCCCGTCCCGCGCCTACGCGCCCTCGACCGGGGCGTCCTGCGTCTGGAGCTCGTCCGCGTGCTCGCCCGTCACCAGGTAGACCACGCGCTTCGCCACCGACACCGCGTGGTCGGCGAACCGCTCGTAGTAGCGGCCCAGCAGCGTCACGTCGACGGCCGTCTCGATGCCGTGCTTCCACCGGTCGTCCATCAGGTGCTGGAAGAGCGCCCGGTGCAGCAGGTCCATCTCGTCGTCGTCCTGCTCCAGCTGCATCGCCAGGTCGACGTCCTTGGTGATGATCACCTCGGCGGCCTTGGCCATCAGGCGCTGCGCGAGCTGGCCCATCTGCAGGATGGTCGCGTGCAGGTCGTTGGGGACCGCGCGGTCGGGGAAGCGCAGCCGGGTCAGCTTGGCCACGTGCTGGGCGAGGTCGCCGGACCGCTCCAGGTCGGCGCTCATGCGCAGCGAGGTGACCACGATCCTCAGGTCCGTCGCCACCGGCTGCTGGCGCGCGAGCAGCGCGATCGCCCGCGCCTCCAGGTCGTGCTGGAGGTCGTCGACCTTCTGGTCCGCGGCGATCACGCTCTCCGCGAGCTTCAGGTCCGCGTCGAGCATCGCCGTGGTGGCGCGCCCGATCGCCGATCCGACCAGGCGGGCCATCTCGACCAGGCCCTCGCCGATCGAATCAAGTTCCTCGTGGTACGCGTCCCGCATGGATGTCCCTCTCTCCGGCAGTGCTCGTCTTCTTCACAGGGGATGGCCGCTCTCCGGCTCCCACGCTCCCACGTTCGGCCCCCTGTGCGTCCGGCTCCGTCCCCTCACGTGAACCGCCACCGGCCTCCAGGTGAACTCTGGGCGACGCGGGCCCCCGCTCCTCCCGGGACAAGTGAACCGCCCCCGTCCCCACGGTGAACTCTGAGCGACGAGTGTTCGAGCAGCCACTCGGACGGCTGGGAGAGTGTGCGTGACCACGCATAACCTGGATGGCATGGACGTGAACGCGGCGGTCGCCGCATTGGCAGCGATCGCCGGCGTGTGCACCGGCGTGATCGCCATGCTGGCGTTCCGCTGGAGCGAACGCGACCAGGCGCGACCCACCCGTACCTCCCTGCACACCGACGCCGTGCTGCCGCCCGGCGTCGACACCGTGCTCTCCGTGCTGCGCTCCTCCGCGGTCGTGCTCGACGAGAGCGACTCCGTGGTGAAGGCCAGCTCGGCGGCGTACGCCCTCGGGCTCGTCCGCGGCGGGAAGCTGGCCGTGGAGCCGATGCTCAACATGGCCCGCGACACCCGCAGGGACGGGGAGATACGACAGGTCGAGCTGGACCTGCCCCGGCGCGGCGGCGGACGCGGCGAGGCCCTCGCCGTCTCCGCGCGCGTGGCCCCGCTGGGCTCCCGGCTCGTGCTGCTCCTGGTCGAGGACCTGACGGAGGCGCGCCGCATCGAAGCCGTACGGCGCGACTTCGTCGCGAACGTGAGCCACGAGCTGAAGACGCCGGTCGGGGCGCTCTCCCTGCTCTCCGAGGCCGTCATGGACGCCTCGGACGACCCCGAGGCCGTCGTGCGCTTCGCGGGCCGGATGCAGATCGAGGCGACCCGGCTGACCAACCTGGTCCAGGAGCTCATCGACCTCTCGCGGGTGCAGAACGACGACCCGCTGGAGGACTCCGAGCCGGTGTCCGTGGACGAGCTGGTCGCCGAGGCGATCGACCGCTCGCGGCACCCGGCCTCCACCAAGCAGATCACCATGGCCTCCGGAGGCGCCGCCGACCTGTTCGTCTGGGGCAGCCGTGGCCAGCTCGCCGCGGCCCTCGGCAACCTGGTCGAGAACGCCGTCAACTACTCGCCGGCCCGGACCCGCGTGGGCATCGCCGCCCGCCGCGTCGCCGCCCCCGGCGGGGACCTCATCGAGATAGCCGTGACCGACCAGGGCCTCGGCATCCCGGAGAAGGACCGCGAGCGGATCTTCGAGCGCTTCTACCGCGTCGACCCGGCACGCTCGCGTGCCACCGGCGGCACGGGGCTCGGGCTCGCGATCGTCAAGCACGTGGCCGCCTCGCACGGCGGAGAGGTCACGGTGTGGAGCACCGAGGGTCAGGGCTCCACCTTCACCCTGCGGCTGCCCGAGGCGGGCTCCGCACGGGACCGCAGGACCCCCGCCTCCCTCACCCCCGATCTCATGACCGAACCGCTTCCCGCACCGGAGGTCCTTCCGTGACCCGAGTCCTTGTCGTCGAGGATGAGGAATCCTTCAGCGACGCCCTGTCGTACATGCTCCGCAAGGAGGGGTTCGAGGTCGCCGTGGCGGCGACCGGCCCCGACGGCCTCGACGAGTTCGAGCGCAACGGAGCGGATCTCGTCCTCCTCGACCTGATGCTGCCGGGCCTGCCCGGCACGGAGGTCTGCCGGCAGCTGCGCGGTCGCTCCAACGTCCCGGTCATCATGGTGACCGCGAAGGACAGCGAGATCGACAAGGTCGTCGGGCTGGAGATAGGAGCCGACGACTACGTCACGAAGCCCTTCTCCTCCCGCGAGCTGGTCGCCCGCATCCGCGCGGTGCTGCGCCGGCGCGGCGAGCCGGAGGAGGTCACCCCGGCGGCCCTGGAGGCCGGCCCGGTCCGCATGGACGTCGACCGGCACGTGGTGACCGTGGGCGGCGGCAAGATCGACCTCCCCCTGAAGGAGTTCGACCTCCTGGAGATGCTGCTGCGCAACGCGGGCCGCGTCCTCACCCGCATGCAGCTCATCGACCGCGTCTGGGGCGCCGACTACGTGGGCGACACCAAGACCCTCGACGTCCACGTCAAGCGCCTGCGCGCCAAGATCGAACCCGACCCGGGCGCCCCGCGCTACCTGGTCACGGTCCGCGGCCTGGGTTACAAGTTCGAGCCGTAGAGCGCCCCGCCCGCCCCCGAGGCCGGACGGAGTCCGGCACAGCGCCCCGAAGCCCGGGAGGCCCCCAGGGGCCGGCCGGTGCGGGGGGCGCGCGGGGAGGGGTGCGAGCCGTAGAGAGTGCCCGTACGCCGGAAGGGCGCCCCCTGGTGGGGGCGCCCTTCCGGCGTCGTGCGCTCGGCCGGCCTCAGTGGCTCGGCCGGCTCGCGGTGGCTCAGTGACCGGCCGTCGGGCCGGCCTCGCCGCCCTCGGCGCCGTGCTCGCCGGTGCCCGCCGTGCCGTGCTCGCCGGCCCCGGCCGTGGCGTCGGCGGTGGGGCTGGCGGACGGCGGGAGCGGGACCTCGGACGGGCCGAAGTCCTTGAAGTAGCTCGTGGAGGGGACCACGAAGGCGCTCAGGGCGACGTCGCCGGTCTCGCTCAGCTTGAAGACGACCTTCTGCGCGTCGCCGTTCTCGGCAGCCTCGTGGCCGTTCTCGATGGTGGCGGTGGCGTTGCCCTCGCCGCCGATGACGACGGAGCCGCCGGCGGGGACGACCACGGGGCCGGAGCCCTTCGCGGACTTCAGGACGACCGCCGCGTTGCTGCCGGGCAGGCTGATCGACTCCAGCGTCTGCGGGGCGCGGCCGTTGTTGAAGACGGTGGCCGAGACGACGGCCGGGCCCTTGGCGCCGGGCGTGGGCTGGGTGATGACGAGCGCGTTCTGGATCTTGACGTCGTCCACCGTGACGGCGGCGTTGTCCGGCCGGACCCCGAGCGTCTGGGCGTCGTTGCCCGCACCGCAGGCGGACAGCGCGGCGATCGAGAACACGATGGCGGTGGCGGCGAGAGCGCCGCGTCGAAGGCTGCGGCTCACGGCGGCGGCAACTCCTAGGACGTACGGACGGGAGAGGGACTAAGGACCAGCTAAAGGTGCGTCAGCGCGTTCAGGTTACCGAGCCTGACTCTCCGTCCCGCACCCGACCCGCCCCTTAGCGTCCGCCGCCCCGTCGGACGCCCCGCCGGACGCCGTACCGGGAGCGGCACCGGACCCCGTGCCGGCCCCCGTGTCGGGGGACCTGTGGGAGACGCCCGCGCGCGGTTCCGCGCGTGGCCGGAACACACCCCATTGACCCGGCGTTCACATAACCGACGTGATCAATTCCGGCGGCCGCGTCGCATTCCGCATCCCTTCCCTTACGGAAAAGCACGGACGGGTCGTCCGCTGATCAATTCCGGATTCTTGACGTGATCACTCCGTACGGGTGGTCGATCCTCGAACGGAGTACGTGAAGAGGGCCACTACGGGCCGGACGAAACGGTACATAGCGCCCGCTCCGGTAGGTCCCGGATGTGTGTGACGTGCGCGTTTCTCTCCGTCGACGTAGCCGCTCCGACCTGCGAATACCGCCTTCCGGAAGCCCTCCGCAGCACGCGGGCGACACACTTGTCAAGCCCCGAGATATGCCCTGACCTGCGGAAACGCCATTCAGAAGAAGCAGTTTCCGTGTTACCCTGGATAGCCACGGAAGGGGTACCTGTCACATGACGTTCAAGGTTGGCGACACCGTGGTCTATCCCCATCACGGGGCCGCGCTGATCGAGGCCATCGAAACTCGCCAGATCAAAGGCGTGGACAAGACCTACTTGGTGCTCAAGGTCGCGCAGGGCGACCTGACGGTTCGCGTGCCGGCGGACAACGCGGAGTTCGTAGGCGTGCGCGACGTTGTCGGGCAGGACGGGCTGGACCGGGTCTTCGAGGTGCTGCGCGCGCCGTACGCCGAGGAGCCGACGAACTGGTCCCGCCGCTACAAGGCGAACCTCGAGAAGCTCGCCTCCGGCGATGTCATCAAGGTCGCCGAAGTAGTCCGCGACCTGTGGCGCCGGGAGCGCGAGCGCGGTCTCTCCGCAGGTGAGAAGCGCATGCTCGCCAAGGCTCGGCAGATCCTGGTGAGCGAGCTGGCGCTCGCCGAGAACACCAACGAGGACAAGGCCGAGGCCCTCCTCGACGAGGTGCTCGCGTCCTGACGCATGGCACCGGCCATGCCAGCAGCAATGCCGCGGTGCCCGTCGACGCGCTGTGAATCCCGGACTCCGGTCCTGGATCCCGCAGTGCCGTCGCCGGGCACCGCGGCATGTCCGTCTTCTTTTCGCTTCCCTCCCCATGAGCCGTGCGACGTGCGGTGGCTCGCATGGCGACGCCTCGACCGTCGTCACGGAAAGGGCCCGGTCGAGGCGTCGCATCAAAGCCTGCTCACGCCATACCCACGCCGCCCGCGGAAACAAACCTGCCGGAGTGCAACCGATGTCAGACGAAGCGCGTCCTAGCCGTACCGCCGTGGTGATCCCGGCCGCCGGGCGGGGCGTACGCCTCGGTCCGGGCGCCCCCAAAGCGCTGCGCGCGCTGAGCGGCACCCCCATGCTCGTCCACGCCGTCCGCGCGATGGCCGCCTCCCGCGCGGTCCAGCTCGTCGTCGTGGTCGCCCCCGCCGACGGCGTCGCCGAGGTCAAGCGGCTCCTCGGCGACCACGCCCTCCCCGAGCGCACGGACTACCTCGTCGTCGCCGGCGGCGACACCCGCCAGGAGTCCGTCCGCCTCGGCCTCCAGGCGGTCCCCGAGGACGTCACCACCGTCCTCGTCCACGACGCCGCCCGCCCCCTCGTGCCCGTCGACACCGTCGACGCCGTCATCGAGGCGGTCCGCGACGGCGCCGTCGCCGTCGTCCCCGCGCTGCCCGTCGCCGACACCGTCAAGGAGGTCGAGCCGGCCGGGAGGCCCGGCGACCCCGAGCAGGTCGTCGCCACCCCGGTCCGCGCCCGCCTCCGCGCCGTCCAGACCCCGCAGGGCTTCGACCGCGCCACCCTCGTCGACGCCCACGCCACCATCGCCCTCGCCGGCGAGGGCGCCACCGACGACGCCGGCATGGTCGAGAAGCTCGGCGCCCCCGTCGTCGTCGTCCCCGGCCACGAAGAGGCCTTCAAGGTGACCCGCCCCCTCGACCTCGTCCTCGCCGAGGCCGTACTCGCCCGCAGGAGGGCCAACGATGGCTTCTGACCCGCAGCCCGCCCCCCTCGTCCCGCTCGTCGGCATCGGCACCGACGTCCACGCCTTCGAGGAGGGCCGCGAGCTCTGGTGCGCCGGCCTCCTCTGGGAGGACGAGCAGTACGGCCTCGCCGGCCACTCCGACGGCGACGTCGCCGCCCACGCCGCCTGCGACGCGCTCTTCTCCGCCGCCGGCATCGGCGACCTCGGCGCCCACTTCGGCACCTCCCGCCCCGAGTGGTCCGGCGCCTCCGGCGTCACCCTCCTCGCCGAGGCCGCCCGGATCGTGCGCGCCGAGGGGTACGAGATCGGCAACATCGCCGTCCAGGTCGTCGGCGTCCGCCCCAAGATCGGCAAGCGGCGCGACGAGGCCCAGAAGGCGCTGAGCGAGGCGGCCGGCGCCCGCGTCTCCGTCTCCGGCACCACCACCGACGGGCTCGGCCTGACCGGGCGCGCCGAGGGCCTCGCCGCCCTCGCGACCGCCCTGGTCTACCCGGTGGCGCGCTGACCCCCGCGGAAAACGCGCCCCGCGACCGGGAATCGGTCGCGGGGCACCACCGCACGCCCACTACCCTGGACCCCGTGACTATTCGCCTGTACGACACCAGCGCCCGGCAGATCCGTGACTTCACCCCGCTCACGCCGGGCCGCGTCTCGATCTACCTCTGTGGCGCCACCGTCCAGGCGGCCCCGCACATCGGGCACATCCGGTCGGGGCTGAACTTCGACATCATGCGCCGCTGGTTCGCCTACCGCGGCTACGACGTCACCTTCGTCCGCAACGTCACCGACATCGACGACAAGATCATCGCCAAGGGCAGGGACCAGAACCGCCCCTGGTGGTCGATCGGCTACGAGAACGAGCGCGCGTTCAACGCCGGCTA
The DNA here is from genome assembly GCF_043084305.1 of Streptomyces sp. NPDC014656. Taxonomy (NCBI): domain Bacteria; kingdom Bacillati; phylum Actinomycetota; class Actinomycetes; order Kitasatosporales; family Streptomycetaceae; genus Streptomyces; species Streptomyces sp. NPDC014656. The sequence goes on along the minus strand of NZ_JBIBZN010000019.1, from coordinate 68,589 downwards.
CGACGCCCTGGGCTGCCTGCCGCCCACGTACGAGCCCCGCGCCACCGGCCACGTGCCCGAGATGATCGAGATGATGCGCGGTCTGATCGAGCGCGGTCACGCCTACGAGGCCGACGGCAGCGTCTACTTCGACGTCCGCTCCTTCCCCGGCTACCTGGAGCTCTCCAACCAGGACCTGGACGACCTCCGCCAGCCCGACGAGGGCGTCTCCGGCAAGCGCGACCCCCGCGACTTCGCCATGTGGAAGGCGACCAAGCCGGGCGAGCCCGACTGGGAGACCCCGTGGGGCCGCGGCCGTCCCGGCTGGCACCTGGAGTGCTCGGCGATGGCCCACAAGTACCTCGGCTCCGCCTTCGACGTCCACGGCGGCGGCCTCGACCTGGTCTTCCCGCACCACGAGAACGAGATCGCCCAGGCCAAGGCCTTCGGCGACGAGTTCGCCCGGTACTGGGTGCACAACGCCTGGGTCACCATGAGCGGCGAGAAGATGTCGAAGTCGCTCGGCAACTCGGTCCTCGTGAGCGAGATGGTGAAGAACTGGCGCCCCATCGTCCTGCGCTACTACCTGGGCACCCCGCACTACCGCTCGATGATCGAGTACAGCGAGGAGTCCCTGCGCGAGGCCGAGGCCGCCTTCGGCCGCATCGAGGGCTTCGTCCAGCGCGCCACCGAGAAGGCCGGCCGGACCGTCCCGCCCGCCGCCGAGGTGCTGCCGGCCTTCGCCGAGGCCATGGACGACGACCTGGGCGTCCCGCACGCGCTGGCGATCATCCACACCACCGTCCGCCAGGGCAACAGCGCGCTGGGCGCCGACGACAAGGACGAGGCCATCGCCCGCCTCGCCGAGGTCCGCGCCATGCTCGGCGTCCTCGGCCTGGACCCGCTGGACCCCCAGTGGGCCGACGGGTCCGGCGGCGAGGAGCTCCACGGCGTCGTCGACACCCTGGTCCGGCTCGTGCTCCAGCAGCGCGAGGCCGCCCGCGAGCGCAAGGACTGGGGCACGGCGGACGCGATCCGCGACCAGCTCACCCGGTCCGGCCTGTCGATCGAGGACAGCCCCGACGGCCCCCGCTGGACCATCGCCGACAAGTAGAACGCCCCGATGATGTGCCGCCCGGAGCCCCGGGCGGCACACTTCACTTACAGACTTCCGCACGTACGCCAGAGGAACAGGTAGCAGTCATGGCCGGGAACAGCCAGCGCAGGGGACGTCGCACGTCCAACAAGAAGGGCGCGACGATCGGCAGCGGTGGCAAGCGACGCCGCGCCCTGGAGGGCAAGGGTCCGACGCCGAAGGCCGAGGACCGCAAGGGCCACAAGGCGTTCCGCGTCTCCAACGCGATGGCCAGGAACGCGGCCAAGCGCAAGCCCGTCGCCCGCCGCGGCGGCAAGGGCCAGTCCGAGATGGTGGTCGGCCGCAACCCGGTCTTCGAGGCGCTGCGCGACGGCGTGCCCGCCACCACCCTCTACGTCCAGCAGTTCATCGACAACGACGAGCGCGTGCGCGAGGCCCTCAACCTCGCCACCGGCCGCGGCAACATCAACATCATGGAGGCGCCGCGCCCCGAGCTGGACCGGATGACCAACGGCCTGAACCACCAGGGCCTCGTCCTCCAGGTCCCGCCGTACGAGTACGCGCACCCCGAGGACCTCGCCGCGGCGGCCTACGACGAGCACGAGGACCCGCTGATCGTGGCCCTCGACGGCGTCACCGACCCGCGCAACCTCGGCGCCGTCGTCCGCTCCGTCTCCGCCTTCGGCGGCCACGGCGTCGTCGTCCCCGAGCGCCGCGCCGCCGGCATGACCGCCGGTGCCTGGAAGACCTCGGCCGGCACCGCCGCCCGCACCCCGGTGGCCCGCGCCACCAACCTGACCCGCTGTCTGCAGGAGTACCAGAAGGCCGGTCTCACGGTCGTCGGCCTCTCCGCCGACGGCGACACCGAGGTCCACGAGCTGGAGGCCCTCGAAGGCCCCGTGGTCATCGTGGTCGGCTCCGAGGGCAAGGGCCTGTCCCGCCTGGTCGGCGAGAACTGCGACTTCCTCGTCCGGATCCCGATGCCCGGTGGCGCCGAGTCCCTCAACGCCGGTGTCGCCGCCGGCGTCGTGCTGTACGAGGCGGCCCGCCGCCGCATGGCCTGACCGTCCGCCTGACCCGAACGGGTGAGGCACCCCGGCCGTGATCTTGACGGGTCTCGGACATTCCGAGCCCGTCAAGGCAGTGTCCTAACCCCGTGTCACTCGGTTAGATGAGTGTGGACACCAGAACGCCCCGGCCGGGGTTCGACGATCAGCCGGCGCTGAGCATGGTCAAGGTGGATTCCGATCCCGCCCAGGTGATCGTGAACCACGCCAGCTTCCGGGTGCGGCTCGCGCCGGCCCCGCAGCCGAAGTTCGCCGCGAACCCCCGCGTGGCCGCCCACGCGGGGGCGCCGCGCCGCCGCCCCGTCGTGTGGACCGGGAAGGCCACGCCGGGAGCGACCGGGCTCCTCCAGGCCGTGCGCGAGTCCTCGGCCGCCGCGGTCTCCACGCTGGAGCCGACCACCCAGACCATCCCGCGCATCGACGACACGATGCCCACCCCCGTCGTGCCCGCCGAGGCCGCCGCCCCGCTCCTGCCGCCGATGCGGCGGGCCGAGGGCGCCTACGACGACGTGTACGAGATGCGGCCGGAGACGGCGGCGTACGACGAGGACCGGACGGCGCCCCAGCGGCAGGGCTCCGACCCGGTCCGGCACGCCTACTACCCCGGGCGGCGGATGAACCTGGGCGTGGTGCTGCTCCCGCTCCGCGTCTTCCTCGGCCTCATCTCCGTCTACGCCGGCATGGGCAAGCTCTGCGACCCCGTCTACTTCGACGGCGGCGAGCGCGGCTCCATGGTCAAGTGGCTCACCCAGCTGCACCCGTGGCCGCTCGCCGAGCCGCTGCGGGACTTCGCGCTCCAGCACCCGGTCGGCGCCGGACTGACCGTCGCCTTCCTCCAGGTCGTCGTCGGCGTCCTCACCGTCCTCGGCCTCTGGCAGCGGGTCGCCGCCGTCGTCGGCGCCCTGCTGTCCGCCGCGCTCATCCTCACCGTGAGCTGGCGGACCGTCCCCGTCTACGACGCGCCCGACATCATCTACCTGGCCGCCTGGTCGCCGCTGATCATCGCCGGCGCCCCCGTCTACTCCCTCGACGCGCGCATCGCCGGCGAGGCCTGGCGGACCCTCGGGCCGCGCGCCGAGCTGTGGGAGCTGCGCCGCCGGGTGGTGCGCCGCTCGACCCTCTTCGCCTCCGTGCTCGTCGGCCTCACCCTGCTGATCGGCTCGGTCCTCGGCGGCGCCGTCCGCTCCACCGAGATGGTCACCGTCCCGGGCCCGAACGACGACCCGATCAACCACCTGCCGGGCCAGCCGCTCCCCACCGAGCCCGCGAAGCGCCGCGCCCCCTCCCAGTCGCCGCGCGGCGAGCGCCCCGAGCCGTCCGCGTCGACGAGCACCGAGGCGCGCGAGGAGCGGGAGGAGACCCAGGAGGCGGCCCGCCCGACCGAGACCGGCAGCGGCAGCTCCTCCCCGACGCAGGAGCGGCAGCCGACCGCGCCGCGCACCACCGGGGGCGCCACCAGCGGCAGTTCCTCCCCGACCCAGTCCAAGCCGGCCCCGCCGCCGTCCACCAGCGACACCCCGAGCACCTCCGGCGGGACGACCGACGACGGCTCCACCGGTTCGACCGCCGAGCAGCCGCCGACCGAGGAGGCCACGACCGGCGGCGAGGCCCCGAAGAACCCGATCGGCGGCCTGCTGGGCTGAGCCCGGAGCCGTACCGCGTACGAGAGAGGCGGCACCGTCCCGTGAGGGCGGTGCCGCCTCTTCGCGTGCGCGCCGGTCAGTGGCCCTGCGCGGCGAGCTCCTTCGCGGCCTCCGTCAGGTCCTTGGCGGTGTCGATGGCCCTCCAGTACGCCCCCTGGGGCAGCGGGAAGCCGGCCAGGCGCTTCTCGCGGGCGAGCCGGGGGAAGGTGGTCCGCTCGTGGTCCCCGAGGTCGGGCAGGAGCTCCGTGAAGGCGGGCGAGAAGACGTACACGCCGGCGTTGATGAGGAACGGCGACGGGGGCGCCTCGACGAAGTCGGTGATGTGCCCGAAGGTGTCGGTCTCGACGGCGCCCCACGGGATGCGGGGGCGGGCCAGGGCGAGGGTGGCGGTGGCGTCCCGCTCGTCGTGGAAGGCGGCCATCTCGCGCAGCGAGAAGCGGGTCCAGATGTCGCCGTTGGTGGCGTACCAGGGCCGGTCCGGCTCGGGCAGGTGCGCGGCGGCGTACTTGAGGCCGCCGCCGCGGCCCAGCGGCTCGGTCTCGACGACCGTGGTCACCTTGAGGGGGAGGTCGGCCTCCTCCAGCCACTCCTGGAGGACCTCGGCGAGGTGGCCGCAGGAGACGACGGCGTCGGTCACGCCCTCGGCGGCCAGCCAGGAAAGCTGATGGCCGATGATCGGGGTCCCGGTGCCCGGGATCTCGACCATCGGCTTGGGGCGGTCGTCGGTGTAGGGGCGCAGCCGCGAGCCCTGGCCGCCCGCCAGGACCACGGCCTGCGTCGGAGTGGTGTGCATACGGGGAACGATAGGTGCCCCGCGGGCGCGGGCGCGGTGACCGGGCTCAGCTCGTCGCGCGCATCACGCCGGTCGCGTACGCGGTGTCGCAGACCGGGCGGGAGAAGGCCTGGGCGCGGGCGGGGCCGTAGTGCTCGACGGCGGCGCGGCCCAGCGCGCGGGCGATCGACACGCAGTGCTCGGCGAGCGAGGGGCGGTTCTCCACCTCGCGCTGGAGGTGGGTGAGGGCGACCCCCGGGTCCTTCTCCTGGAGTTCGGCGAGGAGCCGGTCGCGCAGGACGTCCTGCGGGGCGCGCGACTTGGCGCGGGTGGAGACGTCCGCGGAGGACGCGGTCAGCATCTGGCCGTCGGAGTCCTGGCCGGCCCACGGCACGGCGGACACCGCGAGCGTTCCCGACAGGACCAGGACGACGGGCAGGACGAGGGCGAGGGAGCGGCCGATACGGCGGGCAGTGTGCGTCACGCAGGCGAGCGTAGCGGCCGGTAGTGATATGGCGACATTTAGTCACTCTCGCGAGGGATGGTTCGACGCGGCTTTTCGAATCCTGTGTTGACGCCGGGCTCCGGGGAGGGCCCCGAATGCCGGGGTTTTCCGGGGTAAGCCCGTTTAAACGAACGACCCCGCGTCCGGAAGGGACACGGGGCCGTTCACCACGGGCCTTTTCCGGCCCGGGACTCACTCGCTGATGCGCTGCTCCGTGGACTTGGAGAAGACGTGCAGCTCGCCGGCGCGCGGGACGACGTGGAGCGTGGAGCCCTTGGCGGGGATCTCACGGCCGCCGACGCGGACGACGACGTCCTTGTCCTCGCCGCCGACGCGGGTCGAGCCGTAGACGAAGCCGTCGGAGCCGAGCTCCTCGACGACGTTGACGGTGACGGCGACGCCGTCCTTGCTCGTCGGGCCCGAGACGTCGAAGTGCTCCGGGCGGACGCCGACGACGACGGTGGTGTCGCCGTTGGCCGCGGCGGTGGCGAGCGCGTCACGGGAGACCGGGACGACGCTGTTGCCGAACTTCACGCCGCCCTCGGTGATCGGGACCTCGATCAGGTTCATCGCGGGGGAGCCGATGAAGCCGGCGACGAAGAGGTTGGCGGGCTTGTCGTACATGTTGCGCGGGGTGTCGACCTGCTGGAGCAGACCGTCCTTCAGCACGGCGACGCGGTCGCCCATGGTGAGGGCCTCGGTCTGGTCGTGGGTGACGTAGACCGTGGTGATGCCGAGGCGGCGCTGGAGGCCGGCGATCTGCGTACGGGTCGAGACGCGGAGCTTGGCGTCGAGGTTCGACAGCGGCTCGTCCATGAGGAAGACCTGCGGCTCGCGGACGATGGCGCGGCCCATGGCGACGCGCTGGCGCTGACCGCCGGAGAGCGCCTTCGGCTTGCGGTCGAGGTACTCGGTGAGGTCGAGGATCTTCGCGGCCTCCTCGACCTTGGCGCGGATCTCGGCCTTGTTGACGCCGGCGATCTTGAGCGCGAAGCCCATGTTGTCGGCGACGCTCATGTGCGGGTAGAGCGCGTAGTTCTGGAACACCATGGCGATGTCCCGGTCCTTCGGCGGCAGGTGGGTGACGTCGCGGTCGCCGATGCGGATGGCACCCGCGTTGACGTCCTCCAGGCCGGCCAGCATGCGCAGCGAGGTCGACTTGCCGCAGCCCGAGGGACCGACGAGGACGAGGAACTCGCCGTCCGCGATCTCGATGTCGAGCTGGTTGACGGAGGGCTTGGTGGCACCCGGGTAGATGCGGGTCGCCTTGTCGAAAGTGACGGAAGCCATGGTGATGTGTCCCTTCACCGGCAGGAACGTGCCGGACGATCCGAGTAAAGGAAGGATTGAGGTCTAGTCCACCAGGGTGAACTCCGCTCGACGCTACCCCGACGCCGTCCGGTCTGTCAGTAGTCACAGACGAAGAGATTTCCGATGACCGGTCAGACGGCCGGGCGGAGGGACCGGCAGGGGGCCCGCGGCGGCCCGGAACGGATCCGGAGTTCCTCGTGGGGTGCGGGGGCCGCTGTGTAGAGTGGGCCACGCGCGCGTGGCCACGTGCGCGCCCGCCGCCTTAGCTCAGTTGGCTAGAGCGCTTGACTTGTAATCTTGAGGTCGTCGGTTCGATTCCGACAGGCGGCTCCGTACGACGAAGGCCCCGGCCCCCCCGTGAGGGGGCCGGGGCCTTCGCGGTACCGTGCGGCGCGCGCACCAGGGGGGTGCCGCGACGCACAGGGGGCTGAATCGCTTGCGAAGAATCGTTGCGCTCGGAGGGGCCGTCGTCATGCTGGCGGCGGGAGCGGTGGGCGGGGCCTCGGCGGCCTCCGCGGCCACGCAGGAACTGATCGACTTCACGGTCCAGAACCGGGTGCTCCAGCCCGGGGTGGGCTGGGCCGAGCTGGGGCCGACCAGCTTCTCGTACGGCGGTGACGAGGACGGCTCCGACTCGTTCGACGGGACGCTCGTCTACGCCCTGAGCAAGGCGCCGCTGACCGACGCGGCCTGGACGAAGGGCGGCCTGCCGACGGGCCTCAGCCTCGACGAGGAGGGGAGCACCTGCTCGCCCGGCTCCGCGACCGGGATCTACCTCTGCCCGATCACGGACGAGAACGGCTGGACGGCGCTGGACGTGGCCGCCGCCGCGTCCACCGCCCACGGCACCACGCTCCACTACGGCGTGGTCTACGTCCCGCGCGGCGCTGACGCGGCGACGATGGCGAAGGCCGTGAAGGAGGCCCAGACGGCGGGCTCGCTGGCGGAGACCGGCTGGCGGGCCGCCCGCACGGTCACGGTGAAGTCCCTGGCGCACGTCTCCCAGAACACCGTGAAGTTCTCCACGCCGCAGCTGCCCGCGGGCGGCACGGCCACCCACACGGTCACGGTCCACGCCGTCGACAAGGGCAAGCTGGAGATCGGCTTCGAGCCCGGCACGGGGATGCGGGACTGGGAGATGGGCGAGGTGCCGGTGTACGTCACCGGCACCGGCACGAGCTCCTCCGCGGCCCAGTGCGACCACTACACCGACTCCGTCTCCGAAGGCGCCGGCCTGAGCTGCGACGTCGACCCCGGCGGCGCCGGCCCGGTCGACGTCACCGTCTCCTACACGATGAAGGCCGCGTCCACGACCGCCGCCTGGCGGATCAACACCTACGCGACCTATGACGTCTACGACTGGGGCCTCGGCAACCCGGAGGCGTCCAGCGAGTTCGCGGTGCAGAGCTCCCGCCCGGTTCCGGCGCGGTTCGCGATGGTCTCCCGCGACAAGTCGGGTGCCCTGCGCTGGCACTACGGCACCGGCAAGGCGGCGTCGCCGTTCCGGGACTACGCCGAGAGCGTGGGCTCCGGCTGGCAGATCTACAACACGGTCACCAAGCTCGCGCCGCTCACCGTGCAGGCCGGCGGCGGCGGGCTCGTCGCCCGGGACGCCTCCGGCGTGCTCTGGCACTACCGGACCACCGGCCGCTGGTACGAGCCCTTCGCGGCCCGCACCAAGGTCGGCGGCGGCTGGCAGATCTACGACTCGATCACCGGCGTCGGCGACGTCTCCGGCGACGGAAAGGCCGATCTGATCGCCCGGGACAAGACCGGCGTGCTCTGGCTGTACCAGGGCAACGGCACCGGCGGGTTCGCCGTACGCGTCAAGGTCGGCGGCGGCTGGCAGACGTACAACCAGATCACCGGCTCCGGTGACCTGGACGGCGACCGCAAGGCCGATCTGATCGCCCGGGACAAGACCGGCGTCCTGTGGGCCTACAAGGGCACCGGCAAGGCGTCGGGGCCGCTCGGGGCCCGGGTCAAGGTCGGCGGCGGCTGGCAGGCGTACCCGATGGTGACGGCGCCGGGCGACCTGAACGACGACGGCAGGGCGGACCTGGTCGCCCGGGACGGGGCCGGGAAGGTCTACCTGTACCGGGGCACCGGCAAGCTGGCCGTGCCGTACTCGGCCCGGAGCGCGATCGGGGTGGCGGACCTGCCGTCCTCGGTGAACCTGCTGTTCTGAGCCGTACGCGAGGAAGGCCCCGCGCCCGTGAGGGTGCGGGGCCCTTTTCGTGCCGTGGGGTGCGTCAGCGGCCCGCGACGCGGTTCGCCCAGACGGCGACGCGGTCCGTCGTGGCCGTGTGGGTGGTGGCCTCGCGGTGGTCGGCGCCCCGGAAGGCGGCGTACATGGCCTGGACGCCGAGCCAGCGGAAGGGCTCCGGCTCCCACTTGCGGACCTTGTGGTTCACCCAGGGGAGGGTGGTGAGGTCGGTGGGGCCCGACTGTCCGGAGTCCTGCTGGATGAGGTCGCGCAGGGTGCGGGCGGCGAGGTTGGTGGTGGCGACGCCGGAGCCGACGTAGCCGCCGGCCCAGCCGATGCCGGTGGAGCGGTCGAGGGTGGCGGTGGCGCACCAGTCGCGGGGGACGCCGAGGACGCCGGACCAGGCGTGGTCGACGCGGACGCCCGCGAGCTGCGGGAAGAAGCGGATGAGGATCTCGCGGAGGGCCTCGACGGTCTGCGGCTGGGTACGGCCGTCGTTGTCGGTCTTCGAGCCGTAGCGGTAGGGGACGCCCCGGCCGCCGAGGGCGATGCGGCCGTCGGCGGTGCGCTGGGCGTACATGTAGGCGTGGGCCATGTCGCCGAGGGTTTCGAGGCCGTTCCAGCCGATGGCCTCCCACTGGGCGTCGGTGAGCGGCTCGGTGGCGATCATGGAGGAGTTCATGGGGAGCCAGGTGCGGCGCTGGCCGGCCAGGGAGGCGGTGAAGCCCTCGGTGCAGCGGAGCACGTAGGGGGCGCGGACCGTGCCGTACGGGGTGCGGGCGTGCTTCGGCTCGATGGCGGTGACGGGGGTCGACTCGTGGATCGTGACCCCCAGGGCCTCCACCGCCGCGCGCAGGCCGTGGAGCAGCTTCACCGGGTGGAGGCGGGCGCCGTGCGGGGTCCAGGAGGAGCCGACGGCGCCGGCGACGCGGATGCGTTCGGCGGTCTCGCGGGCGCCGTGGATCTCGCGGTCGGTCTCGCCGAAGGCGTGCTCGACGGCGTGGAACTCCTTGAGGCGGGCCAGCTGGGCGGGGGAGAGGGCGACCTCCAGGACGCCGCCGCGGTGCTGGTCGGCCTCGATCTTCTCGGCGTCGAGGACGTCGAGGACCTCGGTGACGGTGGCGTTCATGGCCTGCTGGAGGCGGACGGCGGCGTCGTGGCCGTGGAGCTTGGCGTAGCGGTCGCGGCCGGCGATGCCGTTGTAGAGCCAGCCGCCGTTGCGGCCGGAGGCGCCGTAGCCGCAGAAGCGGGCCTCCAGGACGACGATGTCGAGGAAGGGCACCGCCTTCTTCAGGTAGTAGGCCGTCCACAGGCCGGTGTAGCCGCCGCCGACGATACAGACGTCGGCGGTCCGGTCGCCGGGGAGCGGTTCGCGGGGTTCGGGCAGGCCCTCCTGGGCGAACCAGAACGAGATGCCGCCGTTGACCGTGCCCGTGCCGCCCGTGCCCGTGCTGCCCGTACTGCTGTTCATGCCTGTCCCTCTTCCCGGTGCGTGGCGGGAGGGTACCGGGGGCGTCGGTCCTCTGGATACGGGTCTTTCGGCGGCGGGCGGGGGCCGGGGGCGCGGCTGGGTCCGGGAGTGCGGATTTCGTCGCTCCGGAAGGATCCCCCCCATGTCTGTGCGCAGGACCCGGCGCGCCCTCGCCGCCGAGGTCGCCGCGGGCCTCACCGGCCTTGCCGCCGTGGGGTGTTCGCCGGACGCGGGCGCGGACGCCGGCCCGGCCGGGAAGGCCGCGGCGGCGCCGGCCGCGCCCGCGGGGACGCTGGGCGTGCTGCCGTCGGCGGTGGAGGGCACGAAGATCGTCGTCGGTGACGCGGACGCCCCGCACGCGGTGACCGTGTACGCGGACCCCCGCTGCCCCCGCTGCGCGACGTTCGGGGCGAGCGGCGGCACGGTGCCGGCCGAGCGGGCCGCGGAGGGCGAGCCGGGGATCGAGTACGGCGTCGCCTCCTTCCCCGACGCCCGCACCGGGCTGTACGACGCGGGCGCGTTCGGGAGGCTGCTGGACGGCGCGCTGGGGTCGTAGGCTCGGCCGGGTGATCGACGTACCCGAGGAACTCGCCGCCTCCCAGGCGAAGTACAACGGCGAGGCGGGGCGGGCGTTCGTCGCCGCGCTGCCCGGACTGGCCGGGGACTTCCTCGGCCGGTGGGGGCTGCGGCTCGCCGGGCCCCCGATGCACGGGGCGGTGTCGCTGGTGCTGCCCGTGGAGCGGACGGACGGCACGCCGGCGGCGCTCAAGCTCCAGCTCCTCGACGAGGAGACCGAGGGGGAGGCCGCCGCGCTGCGCGCGTGGGACGGCGACGGGGCCGTCCGGCTCCTGGAACACGACCCGGAGACCGGCACGATGCTGCTCGAACGGGCCGACCCCGCACGGCACCTGTCCCGCCTCGGCGACGCGCGCGAGGCGGTGCGGATCCTGGCGGGGCTGCTGGCCCGGCTGTCCGCGCGCCCGGCCCCGCCCGGCCTGCGGCGGCTCGACGCGATCGCCGCCCGGATGCTCGCGCGGACCCCCGCCGCGACGGCCCGGCTCGGCCCCGCGGACGCGGCGCTGCTGGCGGACTGCGCCGCCGCCGTACGGGAGGTGGCGGGCGAGCCGGGCGACCGGCTGCTCCACTGGGACCTGCACTACGACAACGTGCTGGGCGCGGAGCGCGAGCCCTGGCTCGTCATCGACCCGAAGCCGCTCGCCGGGGATCCCGGCTTCGAGCTGCTGCCCGCGCTCACCAACCTCTGGGACCCGGACCCGGCCGGGATCCGCCGGCGCTTCGACCTGCTCACCGGGCGGCTCGGGCTCGACCGGGAGCGGGCCCTGGCCTGGACGCTGGGGCGGGTGCTCCAGAACGGGCTGTGGGAGGTCGAGGCCGGCGCGCCCGCGCTCGACGCCCGCCGGGTGGTCATCGCCCGGGCGCTGCTGGCACGCTGACCCCATGATCCGTACCGCCACCCCGGCCGACGTGCCCGTCATCCACGCCCTGATCCGCGACCTCGCGGAGTACGAGAAGGCCCTCGACGAGGTCCGGGCCACCCCCGCGCAGCTCCACGAGGCGCTGTTCGGCGAGCGGCCCGCCGCCTACGCCCACATCGCCGAGGACGGGGACGGCGAGCCGGTCGGCTTCGCGCTCTGGTTCCTCAACTTCTCGACCTGGCGCGGGGTCCACGGCATCTACCTGGAGGACCTGTACGTCCGTCCGGAGGCGCGCGGCGGCGGCCACGGCAAGGCCCTCCTGGCCGAGCTGGCCCGGATCTGCGTCGAGCGCGGCTACGAGCGCCTGGAGTGGTCGGTCCTGAACTGGAACAGGCCGTCGATCGACTTCTACGAGTCGCTGGGCGCCCGCCCGCAGGACGGGTGGACGGTCTACCGGCTGACGGACGGGGCCCTGGCGGCGCTCGGCGCCCCGGCGACGGTGTAGGAAGTCCCCATGTGCAACGACCACAGCAACCACGGCGACGACATGGGCGTCGAGGCCCGTTTCCGGCGGATCACCGCCTTCATCGAGGACCGCCTGACCCCGCTCTTCGACCCTTCGAACGGCAGCGACCACGGCTTCGGGATGGACGACACCTCCCGTGCCCTGCGGGCGCTGCGCTACACCGTGCAGGCCGCCTCGCAGGTCACCGGTCTGGTGGAGAAGCGGGAGACGGCGCCGGAGCTGCGCCAGGTGGTGGACCAGGCGCTGGAGCACAACTGGGACGCGCTGCGCTCCATCGCCCGGATGTGGGAGGACCACGAGGACTTCCGCAAGGAGTTCAAGGCGCACTCCTGGGACGTGCTCGGCGTCTGAGCCGGTCCCCTACGGGACGAGTACCACCTTGCCCATCGTGCCCCGGTTCTCCAGGGCGCGGTGGGCCTCCGCCGCTTCGGCGAGGGGGAAGCGGTGGACGGCGGGCCGCAGGGTGCCGTCGGAGGCGGCGGCGAGGGCGGCGAGTTCGAGGTTCCGGATGTCGCCGCCGGCCTTCTGGATCATGGCGGGGCCGAGGACGGAGGTGGAGGTGATGCCCCGTTCGGCGAGTTCCGCCTCGGTGAAGGAGAGGGCCGCGCCGTCGTGGAGTCCGGTGCTGGACCAGCCGAAGACGAGGTGCTGTCCGCCCTTGCCGAGGAGATCGACGGCGGCGCGTCCGGTGGCCCCGCCGACGGAGTCGAAGACGACGGTGGCGGTGCGGTCGCCGAGGAAGGCGCGGACCTCGGCGGGCCAGTCGGGGCGGGTGTAGTCGACGGCGAGGTCGGCGCCGTTCTCGCGGACGCGGGCGGTCTTGGCGGGGCCGCCGGCGAGGCCGACGACGGTGGCGCCGGCGTTCTTCGCGTACTGGACGAGGAGGGTGCCGATGCCTCCGGCGGCGGCGGGCACGACCGCGACCGACTCCGGGCCGAGCGCGGTGAACCGGAGGATGCCGAGGGTGGTGCGGCCGGTGCCGATCATGGCGACGGCCTCGGCCTCGCCGAGGTGGTCGGGGAGGGCGTGGAGCCGGGCGGCGTCGGTGACGGCGAGGGAGGCGTAGCCGCCGGGGTTCATGCCGAGGTGGGCGACGACCCGCCGGCCGAGCCAGGAGGGGTCGGTGCCCTCGCCGAGGGCGTCGACGGTGCCGGCGACCTCGCGGCCGGGGATCGTGGGGAGCGCGGCGGGGGCGGGGAAGGGGCCGGGCAGGCCCTCCCGGAGGGCGGTGTCGAGGAGGTGGACGCCGGCCGCGGCGACCGCGATCCGGACCTGGCCGGGGCCGGGCACGGGGTCGGGAACCTCCTCGTGGGTGAGGTTCTCGGCGGGCCCGAAGGCGTGGAGGCGGACGGCGTGCATGGCGGTTCCCCTGTCGTCGTGTGGTCGGCCGGGCGCGGGCGCTGGTCCCAGGCTCGTACCTCGACCTTGCTTGAGGTCAAGGGCGGGGTGTCAGTGGCGTGGGTCACGATGGGGGCATGAAGCGAAAGACCAAGGCGCCCCGCCGGGTGGAACTGCGGCTGCCGCCCCTGGAGCCGTACGAGGGCGGGCTCGCGCCCGACGGGGACTACGACGGCCTGGAGCTGGCCGGACTCGACCTGACGGGCGCCTCGGGGGAGGGCGCCCGCTTCCTGGACTGCGCCGTGCGGGAGTGCGCGCTGGACGAGGCGCGGCTGACCGGCGCCCGGTTCCTGGACTCGCGGCTGGAGGCGGTGCGCGGCGTGGGCACCGACCTGTCCCAGGCTCGGCTGCGGGACGCGGAGGTCGTGGAGGCGCGCCTCGGGGGGACGCGGCTGCACGGCTCGGTGTGGGAGCGGGTGCTGGTCCGGGGCGGCAAGTGGGACTACCCGAACCTGCGGTCGGCGACCCTGCGGGACGTGACCTTCGAGGGGTGCGTCCTGGTGGAGCCGGACTTCGGCGGGGCGAGGCTGGAGCGGGTCGCGTTCGTGGACTGCCAGCTGATCGGGGTGGACTTCTCCGGGGCGAAGCTGGCCGACGCGGACCTGCGGGGGGTGCGCCGGCTGGAGATCGCGCGCGGTGTGGAGTCCCTGGCGGGCGCGGTGATCTCCTCGGCGCAGCTGCTCGACCTGGCGCCGGTCCTCGCGGCGCGGCTCGGGGTGCGGGTGGAGGACTGAGCGCCCCCCGGGACTACTTGACGCGGGGGAAGCGGGCCTGGAGGTCCCAGACGGCCGGGTTGTCGGCCAGGCCCTCGTGCATGTCGGTGAGGTCGGCGATCAGGTCGTGGAGGAAGTCGCGGGCCTCGCGGCGCAGTTCGGCGTGCGAGAAGGTGAGCGGGGCCTCGTCGCCGGGCATCCAGTCGGACTCGACGTCGACCCAGCCGAAGCGGCGCTCGAAGAGCATCCGGTCCGAGGACTCGGTGAAGTCCAGCTCGGCGTACTGGGGGCGGGAGGCGCGGCTGCCCCGGGGGTCCCGGTCGAGCTGCTCGACGATGTCGCAGAGCGCCCAGGCGAAGTCGAGGACGGGCACCCACCCCCAGGCCGTGGACACCTCGCGGTCCTGCTCGGTGTCCGCGAGGTAGACGTCGCCGCAGAAGAGGTCGTGGCGCAGCGAGTGGACGTCCGCCCGCCGGTAGTCGGTCTGCGGGGGGTCGGGGAAGCGCCGGGAGAGGGAGTAGCCGATGTCGAGCACCCACCGATGGTGTCACGCCCCCGGCCCGGCGTCAGACGCGGTGGGTGGCCCGGGCCAGCCTCGGGCCGAGCCAGCGCTTGAGGCGGCGCAGCGGCTCCAGGCTGCCGGCTGCGCGGTCGAGGCGGTAGTAGAGCTGCGGGGGCACGTACGGCAGCAGCGGGGAGTGGCGCTGGCCGAGGAGCGCGAACATCCGGTCCGGCTCCAGGCCCATGTAGCGGGGCAGGTTCTCGTACCACTGGGCGCTCAGGCGGGCCGCGCTCTGCGCGGAGACGAGCGCGGCGCGGCGGCGCCGGCCGTAGGCGGCGAGGGCGGCGTCGAGGGCGGCGGGGTCGCCGGGGCCGTCGCGCAGGGCCTCGGCCAGCGCGAGGGCGTCCTCCAGGGCCAGGGTGGTGCCCGCGCCGATCGAGTAGTGCGTGGTGTGGGCGGCGTCGCCGAGGAGGACGGTCCGGCCGCGGTGCCAGACCTTGGTGGTGAGGGTGCGGAAGCGCAGCCACTGGGCGGGCTCGGCGCCCCGGTCGCGGCCGATCAGCCCGTGGCCGTCGAGGAGGTCGTGGAAGAGCTTCTCCAGGAGCGCCAGGCAGTCGCCCTCGGGCATGGTGTCCAGGCCGAGGCCGGTCCAGGTGCCGGGCGCGCACTCGACCACGCAGGTGGAGCGCTCGCCGCTGAAACCGTAGGCGTAGCACCAGATCCAGCCGTGGTCGGTCTCCTTGAAGGCGAAGCTGAAGGAGTCGAAGACCTTGGTGGTGCCCAGCCAGATGTAGGGGTTGCGGCCGGTGGCGAAGGCGGTGCCGTAGTGCTCGGCGTGCGCCTCGCGCAGGACGCTGTGGACGCCGTCGGCGGCCACGACCAGGTCCGCGTCGGCCAGTTCGGGGGCGTCCGGGCCGTCGATCGGGTGCTCGTACGCGACCTCGACGCCGAGTTCGGCGGCCCGGTCGGCGAGCAGGCCGAGCATCCGGCGGCGGCCGATGCCGAAGCCGGCGTCGCCGCGGTGCACGGTCCGCTCGTCGCGGACGATCGCCAGGCCGTCGGTCCAGGTCACCGAGGCGTCGGCGACGGCGGCGGCGGACCCGGGGTCGCCGGCCCGCAGCTTGTCGAGGAGCCCGGCCCAGTAGGTGACGCCCCAGCCGTAGGTGGAGCCGGCCGCGTTCCGCTCGTACACGGCGATCTCGTGGGAGGGGTCCTGCCGCTTGAGCAGGATCGAGAGGTAGAGGCCGGCGGGCCCGCCACCGACGACGGCGATCTTCACGTGCGCTCCCACGGAGACATGACGCTGTGCGCTGGAACAGTGGCGCACAGTAGCAGCCTCAGGGGAGCAGACGCCGCTCCTTCGCGACCGCCACGGCGCCGGCCCGCGTGTCGACGCCGAGCTTGGCGTAGATCCGGCCGAGGTGGGTCTTGACGGTGGCCTCGCTGATGAAGAGCGCCCGGGCGATCTCCTTGTTGCCCAGGCCGTGCGCCAGCTGGCCGAGGATGTCCCGCTCCCGGTCGGTGAGGGACGGGCCCGCGGCGCCGCGCATCCGGTCCATGACCCGGCTGGCGACCGGCGGGGAGAGCGCCGTGCGGCCCTGGGCGGCCGAGTGGATCGCGGCGAACAGCTCCTCCGGCCGCTCGGCCTTCAGGAGGTAGCCGGTCGCGCCCGCCTCGATGGCGCGGGTGATGTCGGCGTCGGTGTCGTAGGTGGTGAGGACGAGGACGTGGACGCCGGTCGGCGCGATCCGGCGGGTCGCCTCCACGCCGTCGATGCCGGCGCCGAGCTGGAGGTCCATCAGGACCACGTCCGGCTTCAGCTTCGCGGCCATCGCGACGGCCTCCTCGCCGCTGCCGGCCTCCCCGACGACCTCGATGTCGGGGGTGCTGCCCAGCAGGGCGAGCAGTCCGGCGCGGACCACGGCGTGGTCGTCGCAGAGCAGGATGCGTACGGTCACGGGCCGGCCTCCGTCGGGGGTGCGAGCGGTGTGAGCGGGATGGCGGCGGAGAGCACGGTGCCCTCGCCGGGGGACGACTCCACGGTAAGCGTGCCGCCCAGCTGCCGGGCCCGCACCCGCATCGCGGGCAGGCCGTGGCCCCGTACGCCCTCGTCGGCGCGGGACGCGGACGGGTCGAAACCGCTGCCGTCGTCGGCGACGTCCAGGACCACCTGGTCGTCGAGGTAGGTGAGGGTGATCGCGGCGGAGGTGGCGGCGGCGTGCTCCCGGATGTTGGCGAGCGCGCCCTGCGCGATCCGCAGCAGCGCCGACTGCGCCCGGTCCGGCAGCGGCACCGGCGTGCCGTCCACCCGGAAGGCCGCCGACTCGCGCCCGGCGAGCCCGCGCAGCGCCTGCTCCAGGCCGCCGCCCCCGGCGAGGTCCGCGGGGGCCAGGTCGTGCACGAAGCGGCGGGCCTCGGCGAGGTTCCGCTCGGCGATCGACTCGGCGGTCCGCACGTGCCGGCGGGCCGCCCCCGGGTCGCTCTCCCAGGTCAGGTCGGCGGCCTGGAGCAGCATCTGCTGGCTGGACAGGCCCTGCGCGAGGGTGTCGTGGATCTCCATGGAGAGCCGCTGCCGCTCGGCGAGGGTGCCCTCGCGCCGCTCGATCGCGGCCAGTTCGCGGCGGGTGCGGATCAGGTCGTCGATGAGGGCGCGCTGCCGGGCGGCCTGCCGGTCGGCGTGGACGAAGACGCCGGTGGCGATGGCGGCGACGGCCGGCGGGGCCACGATCAGGTTGGGGTCCCAGCCGCCGTGCGAGAGCTGCACCTGCGCGAAGACGACGAATGCGGTGAGGAGGGCGACGAGGACGATCGCGGCCTTCGGCGGCAGGGTCCGCAGCCCGGTGTAGAAGAGCGGGACCGCGCACCAGGCGAAGCTGGGGGCGAGGACGACGAGCAGCACCCAGACGGCGACGACCGTGCACAGCCAGGCGATCCGGCGCGGGGTGGCGCGGGTGCCGAGGACCGGCCCGAGCAGGTAGAGGGCGGCGAGCGCACCGGAGAGCGCGATGATCCAGGGGCTGCGGTCCTCCCACTCGTGGCGCAGCAGGAACCGCGCCAGGGAGGCGCCGAGCAGCAGGAAGAACGCCACGTGCATGACGCGCGCGAGCCAGCCGGCGTCCGGGTCGTGCCCCGGCGGGGCGCCGGGGAGCCGCCCCCGCGGCGCGGAAGCGCGCGGGTCGTGCGGGGCCTGGGGGTCGTGTGGGGCCTGGGGGTCGTGCGGGGCGTGCGGGGCCTGGGGGATGTGCCGCGCGTGCCGGCCGGTCCGGTCCACCGTCTCGCCTCCTTCGCGGGCTGTGCGCCCGGTGCCGCGCGGCCGCTCGCCCGCGCCGACCTGGGTGTGCGCACCCGGGCCGCGCGGCCGCTCGCCCACGCTGACCTGGGTGTACGTATCCATGCTGACCCGCGGGGGCCACGCGGGCATCAGCCGATCGGCTGACCCCGGCATCGTCCGGTGCGCGCCCCGAGGGCAGCCGGAACGCCGACCGTACGGGGCAGGGGGCGGACCCAGGATGGAGGCGGAGCGAAGGAACGGCCCTCCTCCACCCGGACCGGTCAGGTCCGCCCACGACCTCCTCGGGAGCCCACCATGAAGAAGAAGCAGCTCGTCCTCGGCACCACCGTCGCCGCCGTCCTCGCCGCCGGCACCTTCGGCGCCGTCTCGGCGAACGCCTCCGCCCCGGCCGCCGCTCCCGCCGCCGTCGCCAAGGCCGACGCGGGCGACGACAACCTGCGCCAGACCACCCACCTCACCATCGAGGCCGCCACCGACGCCGCCGAGGCCGTCCTCGACGCCGCCGAGAAGGAGAACCAGCGCGTCTCCGTCGCGGTCGTCGACCGCAACGGCAACACGATCGTCACCCTCCGCGGCGACGGCGCGGGCCCGCAGTCCTACGAGTCCGCCGTGAAGAAGGCGTACACCGCCGTCTCCTGGAACGCCCCGACCTCCGAGCTGGTCAAGCGCCTGGAGCAGGCCCCGAACCTGAAGGACATCCCGGGCACCCTCTTCCTCGGCGGCGGCGCCCCGGTCACCGCCGCCGGCGGCCCGATCGCCGGCATCGGCGTCGCGGGCGCCCCCTCCGGCGACCTCGACGAGAAGTTCGCCCGCGCCGGCGTCGCCGAGCTGGCGAAGTAAGCACCCCCGCGGCACCCGCTCCGCGGCGACGCCCCCGCTCCGGAGTGACGCCCGCTCCGCGGCGACGCCCCCGCCGCGCGGAGCCGGTCACCCGCGGCGGACACCCCGAGAGCCGGTGAGGGCGCCCGACTCCCCCCGACGGGCGCCCTCGCCGTCACCTTCTGTCCGACTTGTCTAGGATCCTCACGTGACCCCCAGCAGCCGGACCGGACGGTCCCCGAGAGCCGCCGCCTCCCTGGCGGCGGCCCTCGCCGTGCTCGGCCTCCTCGCCGGGTGCACCCCCGCGACCGGCGGGGTGAGGGGCACCCCCGGAGCGTCCGGGCTGCGCGACCCGTACTTCCCCAAGCTCGGCAACGGCGGCTACGACGTCGGCCGCTACGCCCTCGACCTCGCCTACGACCCCGGCACCGGCCGCCTCGACGGCACCGCGCGGATCACCGCCCGCGCCACCCAGGACCTCTCCGCCCTCAATCTCGACCTCTCCGGCCTCACCGTCGGGAAGGCGGCCGTCGACGGCGAGCCCGCGGCCGTCAGCCGCGCCGGGAACGAGCTGACGATCCGCCCGCACGACGAGCTGCCGCGGGGCCGCGAGTTCACCGTCACGGTCGGCTACACCGGGGTGCCCGAGCCGCTCACCGACCCCGACGGGTCGACCGAGGGCTGGCTGAGGAGCGCCGACGGGGCCGTCGCGGTCGGCGAACCGGCCGGCTCCATGACCTGGTTCCCCGGCAACCACCACCCCTCCGACAAGGCGGAGTACGAGATCGCGCTGACCGTCCCGAGCGGACTGACGGCCCTCTCCAACGGCGTCCGCGTCTCCTCCGGCGCCGTGTCCGACGGCCGCACCCGCACGGTCTGGCGCCAGTCCGAGCCGATGGCGAGCTACCTCGCCACCGTGATGATCGGCCGGTACGCGACCACCACCGGCACCGCGCTCGGCACGGTCCCGGTCCTCACCGCCGTCGAGCCCTCGCTGGTCTCCGCCACGGCCGCGCTCCGCGCCGAACTCCCCGGCATCCTCGCCCGCCAGCAGGAACGCTTCGGCCCCTACCCCTTCGGCGCCGCCGGGGCCGTCGTCACCACCGACGGGCTCCTCGGCTACGCCCTGGAGACCCAGACCCGGCCCGTCTTCCCGGCAGCCTCCTTCGACCGCCCGACGCTCGTCCACGAACTGGCCCACCAGTGGTTCGGGAACTCCGTCACCCCCGAGACCTGGCGGGACATCTGGCTCAACGAGGGCTTCGCCACCTACGCCGAATGGCTGTACGCGGAGGAGCACGGCTCCGTCCCGGCCCGCGAGAGCTTCCGGGCGGCCTTCGCCGAGGACGCCAACTGGGCCTTCCCGCCCGCCGATCCGCCCACCGCGGAGAACCTCTTCGACCCGCCCGTCTACCAGCGCGGCGCCATGGTCCTCCACAAGCTCCGCGAGACCGTCGGCGACGGGGTCTTCGACGGGCTGCTGCGCGGCTGGGCCGCCGAGCACGAGCACGCCAACGCCTCCACGGAGGACTTCACGGCCTACGCGGAGAGCGTCGCGGGCCGTGACCTGGACGCGGTGTGGAAGGTCTGGCTGTACGGCGACGGCCGGCCCGCGAAGCCCTGACCGGCGAGGTCTAGAGGGCCTTCCTGAGGACCACGCACGGGCGGCCGTGCGCCAGGTCGGGGCGGCGGGCGGTCTCCTCGTACCCGAGGGCGGTCCAGAAGGCGAGGGCCGCCGGGTTGTTCTCCAGGACGGCGAGCTTGAGGCCGGTACGGCCCGAGGCGCGGAAGCCGTCCTCGACGCGGCCGGCGAGGCGGCGGCCGAAGCCCGCGCGGTGCTCGTCGGCGTGGACCATCAGCAGGCCCAGCCACGGGTCGGGGTCGGCCGGGTCGGGGTGGCGGCCCAGGGTGACGGCGACGGCCACCAGCCGGCCCTCGGAGCGGGCCAGCAGCACCTCGGCGGACGGTTCGGCGAGATCGGCGGCGAGGGCGGCGGCCACCTGCTCGGGCCGCACGTCGTCCGGGTCCGGGAAGTCGCCGCTGAGCTGGTGGAACGCGCGGTTCGACGCGTACAGCGCGGTGAGCTCGGTGAGCAGCGGCCCGGGCAGCGCGGCGCCGTCCTCCTGGGCCCTGGGTGCGAGGGTCTCGACGATCACGCGGCCAGGGTAGCGACACGGCGGAGCCCCGGCGGGCGGACGCCCGGCCGGGGCTCGACTGCCGGTGCGGGGACCGTCAGAGGTTCACGCCGAAGTCGCGGGCGATGCCCTCCAGGCCGGAGGCGTAGCCCTGGCCGACCGCGCGGAACTTCCACTCGGCGCCGTTGCGGTACAGCTCGCCGAAGACCATGGCGGTCTCGACGGCGGCGTCCTCGGAGAGGTCGTAGCGGGCGATCTCGGCGCCGCCGGCCTGGTTCACGATGCGGATGTACGCGTTGCGGACCTGGCCGAAGTTCTGCGAGCGGGAGACCGCGTCGTAGATGGAGACCGGGAAGACGATCTTGTCGACGGTGGCCGGGAGGCCCGCGAGGTTGACGTTGATCTGCTCGTCGTCGCCGCCGCCCTCACCGGTGCGGTTGTCACCCGTGTGGACGATGGTCTGGTCCGGGGTCGACTTGTTGTTGAAGAAGACGAAGTGGGCGTCCGAGGCGACCTTGCCGGCGGCGTCGACGCCGATCGCGGAGGCGTCCAGGTCGAAGTCGGTGCCGGTCGTCGTGCGGACGTCCCAGCCGAGGCCCACGGTGACGGCGGTCAGGCCCGGCGCCTCCTTGGTCAGGGAGACGTTGCCGCCCTTGGAGAGGCTCACTGCCATGGGAAGTCCCTTTCATCGTGGTTCACACGCTGTCTTCGCCCGGAGAAACGCGGAACGGCGCCCCACGGTTCCCGAACGCGAAAACAGGATGACGGTCCGTGCCCGTCCCGGGGAACATGGAGGCATGTCAGGTCCGTATCAGATCCGCGGCTCCGTCTCGCTCCCCGAGGCCGAGCTCCAGTGGCGATTCTCGCGCTCCTCGGGTCCCGGCGGCCAGCATGTGAACACCTCCGACTCCCGTGTCGAGCTGCTCTTCGACCTCGCGGCGACCGGGGCCCTGCCCGAGGTGTGGAAGTCCCGCGCCCTGGAACGGCTCGCCTCCCGGCTGGTGGACGGCGTGCTGACCGTACGGGCCTCGGAGCACCGCTCCCAGTGGCGCAACCGCGAGACGGCCGCCGTCCGCCTCGCCGCGCTCCTCGCCGAGGCGACGGCCCCGCCGCCGAAGCCCCGCAAGGCCACCCGCATCCCGCGCGGCATCAACGAACGCCGCCTCCGCGAGAAGAAGCAGCGGGCCGAGACCAAGCGCGGCCGCCAGGGCCGCGACTGGGGCTGAGCCGCCCCGCCGGTCAGCCCAGGCGGCGGTACTTGCCGCGGAAGTACGTGAGGGGGTCCCCGTCCGGGGCGGGGAGGCCGACCTTCAGGACGCGGCCGACGACCAGGGTGTGGTCGCCCGCGACCACCCGGCTCTCCGTGCGGCACTCCAGGGTGGCGAGCGCCCCGTCGAGCAGCGGGGCCCCGCTCTCCTCGCCGCGGGTGGACGGCAGGTCGGCGAAGAGGAGGCGGTCGGAGACGCGGCCCTTCATGGCGAAGCGGCCGGCGACGTGCCGCTGGTTCTCGGCCAGCACCGACACCGCCCAGACCGGCACCTCCTCCAGGAGGTCGTCCATGCGCGAGCCGTTGCGCAGGCTCACCAGCACCAGCGGCGGGTCCAGCGAGACGGAGAGGAAAGCGGTGGCCGTCATGCCGACGTCCTCGCCGCGCGGGCCGTCGTCGGGGTCGTGCGCGGTCACCAGGACCACACCGGCCGCGAGGCGGGACATGGCCGCCCGGAACTCGTCGTCGCTCACCCCCTCAGCATGAGGGATGGCGAGGTCCGTGACGGGCGGCGAGGTCGGGGTCTTCTGGAGCACACCGGCACGCTAGCCCCGGCCTCCGGCGGGCCGCATCGGACCGGGGGACCAGACCGGCGCCCGGCGCGGGTCCTAGGACCGCCGCCCCGGAGGCGCGCGCCGGCCGGACCGCCGCCCCCGATCCGTACCTCTGCCGCCCCCCCCGCGTACCCCCGGCCGGTAGGGGGCACGGCCGTCCCCTCCGGTCACCGTCGACCCACCGGATCCCGCCATGAAATGCTGTGACTTGAGTCACAGAGAGCACTATTTGCTGACCCTGTGTACCGGGTGCGCAGCTCGCTGTGATTCAGTGGCGGGGACAGTGCGGTACGAAGCCGATGAGAATCCTGGAGTTGCTGTCGAGGTCTCGGGGAGAGCGAGCGATGGAGACCGAGTCGGAGCCTTACGTCCGTCTCTCGACCCTGCGGCAGCTGCATCAGGTCGTGGCGGACCTCAACACCGCCCGCAGCCTCGCGGACACCCTGCAGACCGTCGCCGACGGCGTCGTCGCCGGCCTCAACTACCAGCTGGCCTGCGTGAACCTGGTCCGGCCCGACGGTGACCTGGTCGTCGCCGCCTTCGCCGGAGACCCCGCCGCCGAAGCCCTCATCACCGGCCGCGTCGGCTCCCGCGACGCCTGGGAGCGCCGCCTCACCATGGCCCTCCACTGGGGCGACCTGCGGTTCATACCGCACACCGAGGGCTGGGTCCTGATGGACGACGACGTCCCCCAGTGGCACACCGACGGCCCCGCCCCCCGCTTCGAGGACGAGTGGCACCCCCACGACCGCCTCTACGCCCCCATGTACGCCTCCGGCACCGGCCGGGAGCTCCTCGGCGTCATATCCGTCGACCGCCCGCGCAACGGCCGGCACCCGGGACCCTGGGGGCAGGAAGCCCTCCAGATGTACGCCTCCCAGTCCGCCATCGCGATCAGCAACGCCCGGCTCCGCTCCAACATGCAGCGCGCCCTCATCCGCCTGGAGCGCGAGCAGCAGGCCCTCCGCGCCAGCGAGGAATCCTTCCGCCAGGCCTTCGAGTACGCCCCCTCCGGCATGGCCATCGCCGAACTCGGCGGCGACCAGCACGGCCGGCTCCTGCGCACCAACGACGCCCTCTGCCGGCTCCTCGGCCGCCCCGCCTCCGTGATGCGCCGCTACTCCTTCGCCGACCTCGTCCACCCCGAGGACATCGGCACCCTGCTCCGCACCTCCGCCGAGGGCGGCCGGGCCGAGCTGCGGCTCGGCCGGCGCGACGGCACCTACGTCTGGGTCTCGCTGCGGAACTCGGTGGTCGCCGACACCGCCGACGGCCCCCGCTTCCTCCTCACCCACGTCGAGGACATCGAGGAGCGCAAGCGGCACGAGCTCCAGCTCGCCCACCGCGCCTCCCACGACGCCCTCACCGGCCTGCCCAACAGCGCCGAGCTGCGCTCCCGGCTCTCCGCCCGGCTCTGCGAGCGCCCCGCGCACACCGGCGCCTACCAGGGCCCCGGCCCCGACGCCGGCTTCGCCTACGACCCCGACCCGCTGCCCGCGGCCCACGACGGGGGCTACGAGTACGGCCACGAGCACGAGCACGGCTTCGGCTTCGAACCGGCCGGCGGCGGGACGTACGACCACCACGTGCACACGGTCGCGCCGACCGGCGGCGACACCGACGACGGCACCAAGGGGCTCGCCGTCCTCTTCTGCGACCTCGACGGCTTCAAGTCGATCAACGACCGCTTCGGGCACCACACCGGCGACGCCGTCCTCATCGAGGTCGCCCGCCGGCTCACCACCGGCGTCCGCGACGGCGACACGGTCGCCCGTCTGGGCGGTGACGAGTTCGTCGTCCTCGCCGACGGCCTGGGCGCCGCCGACGCCGCCGACCTCGCGGTCCGGCTGCGGAACGCGATCATCCCGCCCATCCGGGTGGACGGCCGGGCGGTCCGCGTCGGGGCCAGTTTCGGCATCGGCTGGGCCGAATGCGGGATGACCGTCGAAGAGGTCCTGAACTCCGCCGACCAGCGGATGTACGTGGAGAAACGGTCCCGTGCCAAGGTGCAGCGCCGGGCCGGATGATCGTTCCCGGCACGGCGGCTTCATTCGTTCGGGGTAGGCTCGCCGGGTCGGCGACGGCTGGCGAGCATGGAGAGGTGACCCGGATGGCTGCCGGTAACGACGGCGCGAACAAGCCCGAGGACGACGATCCGTTCGGCTATCTGTACGCGGACGGACAGGCGGCGGCTGGCCGCGCATCCCAGGGCGGGGGCTACGGCTACCCGGGCCCCGGGCCCGCGCAGCCGGGTGTGCCGCGCACCTCGTACAACCAGGTCAGGACGGTCGGCGAGCGCCAGTACGGCCAGCCGCCGGCCCAGCCCTACGTGCCGCCGCAGCAGCAGGCGCCGTACGGCCAGCCCCACCCGCAGTACGCGGCGCCGGAGACGTACGGCGGCCAGCAGCCGACCCGGGCGACCCCCGCGCCGCGGCAGCGCGGCGGCGGGCGCGGGCCCAACGCCAAGGGCCTGCTGATCGGCGCGGTCGCGGTCGTCGCGGTCGTCGTCGCGGGCATCGCGGCGGCGATCATCGGCAACCAGAACGGCGAGAAGGAGCAGACGGCGGGCGGCACCCCGACCGTCTCGGCCCCGGCCACGCCCAGCCAGGAGCCGTCCTCCTCCACCGAGCCGACCACCGAGCCCACCAAGGCGGAGCTGCCCAAGCAGGACGCGGCGACGCTCACGCTCGGCGGCAGCGCCACCCTCGCCAAGGACGTCAAGGGCGCCGAGGGCGCGGACGGCGCCTACGTGGCGGGCTTCAACGCCCAGGGCTCCTCGGTCACCTGGAAGGCGACCATGCCCGCGGGCGGTACGTACGCCCTCCAGGTCCGGTACGCGATCCCGGCGGTCGACGCCTTCGCCACGCTGACCATCAACGGCAAGCCGAACACGCTGCCGATCGGGCTGAAGAACTTCATCAAGTCCTCGGACCCGAACCTGGAGAAGAACTGGCAGACCACCTGGGCCCAGGTGGAGCTCCAGAAGGGCGAGAACGAGATCAAGATCTCGTGCGAGGCCGGAAACCAGTGCGACGTGCTGCTGGACTGGCTGGAGGTCACCCCGCCGAAGGGCGGGTAGCGCGGATCCGTCCGCCCGTCAGGCCGTCTCCTCCGTGACCGTCACCTTCGGGAGGAGGTCCGAGAGGACCCCGGGGTCGTACTCGCCGGCCACCGGGGAGGCGACCGTGGCGGCCGAGAGCGCCACGGCGTGGGCCAGGCGGTCCGGCCAGGGAGTGGACCCGACCAGGCCCGCCAGGAGCGCGGCGACCACGGAGTCGCCGGCTCCGGTCGGGTTGCCGTGGACCGGGGCCGGGGGCGCCGCCCGCCAGAGGCCGTCCGGGGTGGCGGCCAGCAGGCCGTCCGGGCCCAGGGACGTGACGACCGTGTGGGCGCCCCTGCGGCGGGCGTCCTGGGTGGCGCGGCGCGGGTCGCGGGAGCCGGTGAGGCCGGCCAGCTCGTCGGCGTTGGGCTTCACCAGGTCGGGGCGGGCGGCGATGCCCCGGCGGAGCGGTTCGCCGCCGGTGTCGAGGAGGACCGGGACGCCCGCCGCCCGGGCCGTACGGATCAGGTCCGCGTAGGCGCCGACGTGGACGCCCGGCGGGAGGCTGCCGCAGAGGGCGACGGCCTCGGCGCCGGTCAGCAGCTCCGCGTACCGGGCGCGGAAGGCCGTCCACTCGTCCGGGGCGACGAGGGCCCCGGTCTCGTTGAGCTGGGTGGTGTCGCCCGCGCCGGTGTCGACGACGGCGAGCGTGCGGCGGGTGGCCGCCTCGGTGCGGACGAGCGCGTCGGTCAGCCGGGGGAGCGGGGCGAGGAGCTCGCGGAGCCGGTCCCCGGTGGGGCCGCCGGCGAAGCCGGTGACGACCGTCTCGTGGCCGAGGGCGGCGAGCACCCGGGCGACGTTGACGCCCTTGCCGCCGGGGCGCTCGGCGCTGCGCGCGACCCGGTGGCTGGTGTGCGGGATCAGCGCGGGGACCTCGTAGGTGAGGTCCAGCGCCGTGTTGAGGGTGACCGTGAGAATCACCTGTCCACCCCCCTGCCTCCGGTAAGACCTGTGGGACAGGCGCGATCATGCCAAAGGAACGGCGATCGGCCCAGACCCCGGGCGGTTCGCCGTCCCTTTCGCCCCGATCAGGCGTTCTGCGGCACCCGGACGGGGACGCCCTGCGGGGCGACGATCCACTCGCCCTTGCGCATGACGCCCTTGACGTCGAAGGCGGCGTCGAGGACGACCATGTCGGCGTCCTTGCCGGGCTCCAGGGAGCCGACCCGGTCGTAGACGCCGAGGAGGCGGGCCGGGTTGGCGGAGATCGCCTGGACGACGGACTCGACGGGGAGGCCGTCGACCGTGGCGGCGCGCTTGAAGGCGCGGTCCAGGGTGAGGGTGGAGCCGGCGATGGAGCCGCCCTCGACGAGGCGGGCCACGCTGTCCTTCACCTCGACCTCCAGCGGGCCGAGCATGTAGCGGCCGTCGCCGAAGCCGGCGGCGTCCATGGCGTCGGTGATGAAGGCGACCCGCTCGGGGCCCGCGTGGTGGAAGGCCAGCTCCAGGGCGGCCGGGTGGAGGTGGGTGCCGTCGTTGATCAGCTCGACGGTGATCCGCTCGTCCTCCAGGAGGGCGGCGATCGGGCCCGGCGCGCGGTGGCCGAGGCCGGGCATCGCGTTGTAGAGGTGGGTGGCGACGGTGGCGCCCGCGTCGATGGCCTCGACGGTCTGCTCGTAGCTGGCGTCGGTGTGGCCGATGGCGGCGATGACGCCGTGTTCGGCGAGGAGGCGCACGGAGTCGATGCCGCCGGGCAGCTCGGTGGCGAGGGTGACCATCCGGGCCTGGCCGCGGGCGGCGTCGATCAGCTTGAGGACGTCGGCCGGGTGCGGGTCGCGCAGCAGGGTCTCGTCGTGGGCGCCCTTGCGGCAGGGGGAGATGAACGGGCCCTCGAAGTGGAGGCCGGCGATCTCGCCCTGCTCGGCGAGCTCGGAGAGCAGGCCGGCCCGAGCGGTGAGGAAGTCCATGTCGCCGGTGACGAAGGAGGCGACGACGGTGGTGGTGCCGTGCAGCCGGTGGGTGTGGACGCCCTTGAGGACGTCCTCGACGGTGCCGGAGGTGAAGGAGGCGCCGCCGCCGCCGTGGTTGTGCATGTCGACGAAGCCGGGCACCAGCCAGTGGCCGGTGAGGTCGAGCACCGGGGCGTCCTCGGGGGTGCTGCCCGCGATGCGGGCGCCGTCGACGATCACGCGTCCGTTCTCGACGATCCCGGTGGGCAGCACGACGCGTGCGCCGGCGAGAACCTTGTGATCGGACATCAGGCGGAAACCTCCGGGTCGGTGGGGCGCTGGTCGGCGAGCAGGTCCCAGGCGAGGAGGCCCGCGCCCAGGCATCCGGCGGTGTCCCCGAGGGCCGCCGGCACGATGACGGGCAGCTTCTGGAAGGTCACGCGTGCCTCCACCGCGGCCCGAAGGGGTGTGAACAAGGTTTCCCCCGCCTCGGCCAGTCCGCCACCGATGATGAGCGTGCGGGGGTCCAGCAGGGTGAGGGCGGTGACCAGTCCGTCGGCGAGCGCGTCCACCGCCTCCTGCCAGATCCGTACGGCGGTGGGGTCGCCGGACTCGACCGCCTTGGCGCAGTCGGCGGCGTCCGCTTCGGGGTCGCCGGAGGCCTCGGCCCAGGCGAGGGAGACGGCGGAGGCGGAGGCGTACCGCTCCAGGCAGCCGCGCTGGCCGCAGCCGCAGTCGGTGCCGCCGGGGCGGACGACGATGTGGCCGATCTCGCCGGCGTAGCCGTGGGCGCCGGCCTCGATGCGGTCTCCGATGCCGATGGCGCCGGCGATGCCGGTGCCGAGGGGCACGAAGAGGAAGCGGTCGGCGCCGTTGCCGGCGCCGATGCGGCCCTCGGCGAGGCCGCCGGTGCGCACGTCGTGGCCGAGGGCGACGGGGAGGCCGCCGAGGCGCTCGCTGAGGAGGGCGCGGAGCGGGAGGTCGCGCCAGCCGAGGTTGGCGGCGTAGACGGCGATGCCGCGGTCGGCGTCGACGATGCCGGGGACGGCGACTCCGGCGGCCGCGGCGGGCTCTCCGTACCGCTCCTCGCCGAGGGCGCGCAGGTCCTCGGCGAAGGCGAGGATCGTCTCGACGACGGCTTCCGCGCCGCGGTCGCGCCCGGTGGCGCGGCGGGCCTCGTGGAGCAGGGTGCCGTCCGCCCCGACGAGGGCGGCCTTCATGCCGGTGCCGCCCACATCCAGGGCGATGACGTGTCTCACGGGGGACATCCTCGCGCGAGACCGGCCTAAAGGTCTAGTCCACTGCCGAGGATTGTTGCGCTCGGATACAAATTCGGGCCGGTGGTGTGGGGGGTTTGTGGCGAAGGTCGCCCGGGAGTTGCGGAAGTGATACCCGACTGGTGTAGACCTCTAGTTCGACACTGGGGGAGACTTTCGACCCCCGACCCTGTGAATGTGCAGCTCACTGCTGCTCAATGACGAGCAAAAGGTGGATGAAGCCGTGGAGCGGCGACGATTCCTTGGACTGACCGCGGCCGCCGCCGCCCTGGGCCTGACCGCCACGGTCGCCGGCTGCGGCACCCTCGGGGGTGACGGCGGCGACGTGACCCTGCGCCTGGTCGCCGCCGACTACGACCTCACGGGCGGCAACACCACCAAGAAGTACTGGGACGACCTCGTCGCCGCCTTCCAGGCCGGACACCCGGGCATCAAGGTCCAGGTCCAGGTCGAGTCCTGGGACGACGTCGACCGCAAGGTCGCCGAGATGGTGAAGGCCGGCCAGGCCCCCGACGTCGCCCAGATCGGCGCCTACGCCGACTACGCGGCCGCCGGACAGCTCTACTCGGCCGACGACCTCCTCAGCATCCCCGTGCAGGCCAACTTCCTCCCGGCGCTCGCCGAGGCCGGTGAGAACGACCGCACCCAGTACGGTCTGCCCTTCGTCGCCTCCACCCGCCCGCTCTTCTACAACGCCGAGCTGTTCGACGAGGCCGGGATCAAGCCCCCCACCACCTGGGACGAGCTGGCCGAGGCCGCGAAGAAGCTCAAGGAGGAGGGCGTCCGCACCCCCTTCGCGCTCCCCCTCGGCCCGGAGGAGGCGCAGGCCGAGTCGCTGATGTGGCTGCTCGCCGGCGGCGGCGGCTGGACCGACGACTCCGACCGGTACGCCATCGCCTCCGAGGCCAACACCGAGACCTTCACCTGGCTCAAGGACGAGCTGGTCGGCCAGGGCCTCACCGGCCCCGTCGCCCCCGGCAAGCTCAACCGCAAGGCCGCCTTCGCCGCCTTCGCGCGCGGCGAGGTCGGCATGCTCAACGGCCACCCGTCCCTCGTCCAGGAGGCCGCCAAGCAGGGCGTCAAGGTCGGCCAGGCCCCGCTGCCCGGCGTCGACGGCCCGGCCAGGGCCTCCATGGGCGTCGCCGACTGGATCATGGGCTTCAAGCAGAACGGGCACCGCGAGGAGATAGGCACCTTCCTCGACTTCGTCTTCAGCGACGACAACGTGCTGAAGTTCGCCGGCGACAACGACCTGCTGCCCGTCACCGTCAGCGCCTCCGCCCGCATGGAGACCGCGACCGAGCACGCCGGTCTGCGCGAGTTCCTGAAGGCACTGCCCACCGCCCAGCTGCCGCCGGTCGGCAAGACCTCCTGGGCCAAGGTCAGCGAGACCATCAAGCAGGACATCGGCAAGGCCGTCACCCCCTCCGGCCGCCCGGCCGACGTGCTCGGCGCCATCGCCCGCACGGCGACGGCGGCGGAGGCGGCGGAGTAGACCGCCGGGTAATAGGTTGGTCGTATGACCGAAGAGACGCCGGAGGGGCCGGAGGGGCCCGGGACGCCGAAGGAGCCGGAGGAGCCGGAGGAGCCCGGGACCCCGGGGGACGGCAGCGACGGAGACGGCGGTGGGCTCGGTGAGCGGGAGCGGGCCGTGCTCGCGGTCGAGCGCCGCTCCTGGCCCGGCCCCGGCGCCAAGGAGCGGGCCGTCCGCGAGGGCCTCGGCCTCTCGCCGACCCGCTACTACCAGCTCCTCAACGCCCTCCTCGACGACCCCCGCGCCCTCGCCCACGACCCCGTCACGGTCAACCGCCTGCGACGGGTGCGGGAGGAGCGGGAGCGCCGGAGGTGACCCCTCCGCCAGGCGGCGCCGGAGGCGGACCCTCCGCGGGGCGGCTTCGGGGGTGAGCCCGGCCACGCTGACGCGGCGCGCCCGCGTCGGTAGGGTCGGTCCCATGGTCAGCAGCCTTCCGCACCCGGCCACACCCGCCGGCCGCGACGGCCTGGACGCGCTCCTCGCGCGTCCTTCCGAGGCCGTCGTCGCCCTCGACTTCGACGGGACGCTCGCCGAGATCGTCCCGGACCCCGAGCGGGCCCGCGCCCATCCCGGCGCCGTTCCCGCGCTCGCCGCCCTCGCCCCGCACCTGGCCGCCGTCGTCGTCGTGACCGGCCGGCCCGCCGGGGTCGCCGTCCGCCACGGCGGCCTCGCCGGGGTGCCCGGCCTGGAGCACCTCACCGTCCTCGGCCACTACGGCGCCGAGCGCTGGGACGCCGTCACCGGCACCGTCACGGCCGCCGCCCCGCACCCGGGCGTCGCCTCGGTCCGCGCCGAGCTCCCCGGCTTCCTCGACCGGCACGGCGCCTGGTCCGGCGTCTGGATCGAGGAGAAGGGCCGCGCGGTCGCCGTCCACACCCGCCGCGCCCGCGACCCGCAGGGCGCCTTCGAGGCGCTGAAGGACCCGCTCGGCGACCTGGCCGCCGCCCACGGCCTGGTCCTGGAGCCGGGCCGGCTGGTCCTGGAGCTGCGGCCGCCGGGCATGGACAAGGGCGTGGCGCTGGCGGAGTTCGTACGGGAGAAGGGCGCGGGCTCCGTCCTCTACGCGGGCGACGACCTCGGCGACCTGCCGGCCTTCGCCGCCGTCGAGAAGCTGCGCGGCGACGGCCTCCCGGGCCTCCTGGTCTGCTCCGGCTCCGCCGAGGTCCCGGAGCTCGCCGACCGCGCCGACCTCGCGGTGGCGGGCCCGTCCGGGGTGGTCGCGCTGCTCGCGGAACTGGCGAGGGCGGTACGGGAGGGCTGAGCCCGTCCCGTACCGCCCTCTCAGGGGTGGATCAGTGGTGGATCAGGGGTGGAGCGGCTGACGATCAGCGCGCGGCCGGGTTGGCCACGCTGATCGTCAGGTCGTCGCCGGCGTCGCCGGTGACGGTGACCTTCACGCCGTGCCCGGCGACCTTGACGCTGGCCTGCGGCGCCGAGGCGTCGTAGTAGGCGTTCGGGTCCGTGTCGTCGAAGACCGGGATGCCCGGCACCGACGGGGCGCAGGCGGCGAGGGTCTCGACGGTCTGCTGCTTGCCCTTGCCGGCCAGGACCTCGGTGTGGAGGCAGGTGGCGTCCGTGGCCTCCAGGCCGAAGGTGGCGTCGAAGGGCTGGCGGCGGTTGCTGGGCGCGGCGCCGTTCGGGTACGTGAACGGCGTCGGGCGGGCGTCGACGGCCATGGCCGAGCCGCCGCCGGGGTGGTTGCTGACGTTGTTGTCGTCGAAGGACCGGTCGACGTACCAGACGAGCATGCCGTTCTGGTACGTGAAGTACTCGACCCAGTCGGGGGCGGTCAGCGGCTTGCTGAACTGGTACGGGCCCTCGGCGAGGAGCGCGTCGGCGCCGACGTACTCGCGGTTCTCCACCAGGTAGTAGCGCGGGTAGGTGGCGGACTCGGTGCCGGTGGAGACCTTCCAGCGGCCCTGCGCGGTCCAGCCGCCGGCGCCCTGCTCGACGTCGTCCGTCACCAGGGTCGTGCCGCCGCTGGACAGCGAGATGTCGTCCAGGAGGGCGCCGGCGAGGTGCACGCCGCCGTCCGTCTGGTAGCGGAAGCGGAAGAGGGACGGCTGTCCCGCGGCGTCGTACGAGAACCGCAGGGTCGTCCACTTGCCCGCAGAGGAGCCGTCGACGGCCTCGCCGGCGCGGGCCCAGGTGGCGCCGCCGTCGAGGGAGTACTCGGCGAAGAGGTAGTCGAAGTCCGCCTCGATCTCGTACCAGGCGCTCGCCTTCACGGTGACGCGCGGGGCGGCCGGGACGGAGCGGGTGAGCGACTGGTTGAGGCCGTCGGCCGAGCCGGTCCACCAGGCGTTCGCGCCGGAGGTCGGGGTGGCGTAGGTGGTGCTGGCGGCCTTGTCGGGGAGCGCGACGCGGACGGCCTGCGCCTTGCCGGCCTGCTGGAGGGCGGCGGGGCTCAGGGTGTAGCTGCCGGTGGCGCCGAGCGGGGCGTCGACGTAGTCCAGCCAGCCGAGGAAGAGCTTCTCCTCGGCGCCCATCAGGCCCGGGTGGGTGCCGATGCCCGCGTTCGCGGCGGCGCCGTGGCCGAGCCAGGAGCCGGAGCTCATCAGCGTCCAGAAGGCGGTGGAGTTCTCGCCGCCGTCGGTGTCGTAGTAGTCCGGCAGGCCGAGGTCGTGGCCGAACTCGTGGCAGAAGACGCCGAGTCCGCCGTTCTCGCCCTCGGTGGTGTAGTCGCCGAGCCAGTACTTCGACTGGCCGATGCGGGCGCCGCCGGCCTTGTTCTGCGTACCGGCGACGTCGGGCCCGGTCAGCCCGTAGTCGTCGCCGTTGACGTACCAGCGGTGCGACCAGATGGCGTCCTCGCCCTGGGCGCCGCCGCCGGCGTCCTCGCCCATGCCGGCGTGGACGGCCTGGAAGTGGTCGATGTAGCCGTCGGCCTCGTCGAAGTTCCCGTCGTGGTCCCAGTCGTTGCGGTCCCAGACGTCGAACTGCGCCAGGTACGCGTCGATCTCGGCGGGCGTCTTGCCGGCCGCGAGCTGCGCGTCCCACCAGGCGTCGCCGGTGTCCTGGATGAAGGCCCACGAACCGCCGTTGTCCTCCACGGCGTTGTCGCCGTAGGTGGAGGCGTTGCCGGGGACCCTGACCCAGTCCTCGACGACGTTGGAGACGGAGTAGGCGCCGTTCGACAGCTTCTCGTAGTACGTCTTCATCGACTCGCCCGGGCCGTTGAAGAGGTTCTCGTAGTAGGCCTTGTCGAAGTCGGCGGTCCAGGCGTTGGAGTTGTCCGTGGCCCGGTCCGGCTGGGCTATCTGGTTGTGCAGCGGCCCGGGCACGGTGCCGAGCTTGCCGGAGCCCTGGTCGCCGAACTCGGAGAGGATCGTGAGGATCTTCTCCTGCCGCACGGCGGTGGTCGTCTCGGTCTCGGCGAACTTGCCGGGCGCGACCTCGACGACGCCCCGGGCGTTCGCCTTCGCCTTGCCCTTGGCGACCAGGTCGATCGCCTTCTCGCGCAGCTCGGTGCGCTGCTTGGTGAGCGGCCCGGGCCGGTTGTCCGGCCGGTGCGTGCCGCTGGTGCCGGACGGAGCGGAGTCCCCGGCCTCCTGTGCGACGGCGGGGGTGAGCCCCGCCGCGAGGAGTGCGGTGAGCGCCGACCCGAGGGTCATGCCCACGACAATCTTCTTCACGTAGTGCGATCCCTTCGCTCACATGCGGGGGGTGTGCCGCATGGTTCGCGTGGTTCCGTTGGGGGTGTACGGACCGCCTGGGGGAACGATCGCCGCGAGTGTGCCACGGGAAGACCCCTCAGGAGGAGGGGTCGTCACCGATTAACGGAACCGAATCACCGCCGTCACGGATCCGGGGCCGTCTTGGTGCCGCCGCCCGGGCCGCCCGCCGGTGGGACCCGCACCGGCCGAGGCGGGGCGCGGAGCGCGGACCCGCGGGAGCGGTGCGGGGTGGAGCGGAGCCCGTACGCACCGGGCGGGCGACCCCGCGTGCGCGCCGGCGCCGGCGCCGTACGCGACCGACCGCCGCGACCGCCCCCGACCCGTTTCGACCCCGGCCCCGGACAAGCGGCCACGACGGCGGGAGAGCCGACCGGTCGTCCGCCACGTGGCCCCCAACGGCCCCCACCGGCCCCGGCCACGCCTCCCTCGAAGACACGGCCCCCGGCCCGCGACGGCGGAGGGATCCGCGCGGCGGGGGTGGGCGGGGGGCGCGCCTGCGTGGGGGGCGGCCTTACCTGCTTAAGACGGAGCGGGCCCGGTGGCTCGCTGACCTGCGGTTTCACGAGGAATGTTACCTAAGATTGGGTGTGGCAACCCAAAATTGGGTAGAATCGAGGGCGGTATTCAATTCTGAATGGCTCCTTTCAACCATGGGGGTAGTCTGTGCGTACAGGCCGAAGGGTCACCCTGATCAAGACCGTCAACCGGTCGACCGGTGAGGTGAACGACCTCACCGTCCACTCGTCGGTGTCGGCCACGGTGGCCCTCTGGTTCAGAGGAGGAGGGTTCACCACCATGGGATACGCGGCACACCTGGCGCTCGCAGACGCCGATCTCAGCGCGGCTTCGTACAAGCTGTTCCACAAGATGTGCGCCATCCAGAACCGCAAGGACCACGGCCTGGTGCGGGTGGAGAACCAGACGAAGTTCGCCGAGCAGGTGGGCATGTCCCAGTCGTCCGTCTCGCGAGCCCTCAAGCAGCTCGCCGAAGCCGGTTTCATCTACCCCGACGGCCGCGACTGGCGCCTCCGCCCCGACTTCGTCTTCAACGGCAACGGCGCCGCCCAGGGCCGGGCCATCCAGAACATCCCCGCCGACAGCCGCGACCCGTACACCGGGCTGACCGTCATCGACGGGGGCGGCGACGGCGAGGACTGAGGTCCTGCCGCGCCACGAGGGGACCGGTCAGCGGAGGAGGAGGTCCACCACGCCCGTCAGGTCCTCCTTCGGGTCGCCTTCCGTCAGGCGGCGGCGCATCAGGGCGAAGTAGGGGGCGAGGAGTTCGGGGCTCACGCCCTGGTCGGCGGCGGTGGCGAGGAAGGTGGGGGTGCCGGCCGTCTGCATGCCGAGGTTGGAGACGACGTTCGTGGTGTAGTCGCCGGTCTTCAGCTGGTCGGCGGTCTGGGCGACGTGCGGGGCGGTCATGGCCGTGAGCCACTCCGTGAGCAGCGGGGCGAAGGCGACCGGGTCGATGTCCTCCTCGCGGATCAGGGCGAAGGCGTGGGCCGCGCCGGCGAACAGGCCGTACATGGCGCTGAGCAGGGCCACGTCGTGGAGGGCGGCGTGGCCGGGGTCGGTGCCGACGAAGCGGGTGCCGACCGGGACGGCGAGGGTCCGGGCGTGGGTCTTGAAGACGTCCTCGGCGCCGCTGTAGAAGACGTAGCCGCCCGCCTCCGGGATGCCGATCATCGGGGGGACGGCCATGATGCCGCCGTCCAGGTAGCGGGCGCCGCGGGCCCCGGCCCAGGCGGCCCGGGTCCTGGCCTGGGCCGGGGTCGTCGTGGTCAGGTTGACGAGGTCCTTGCCGGTGAGGTCGGTGGCGCCGAGGGCGTCCTCCACCGAGGCGTCGTCCAGGAGGCAGACGATCACCAGGGGGCTCGCGGCGACCGCTTCGGCGGGGGTCGCGGCGGCCTTCGCGCCTTCCGCCGTCAGGGCCTCGGCCCGGGCGGGGGTGCGGTTCCAGACGGTGAGCGGGTGGCCGGCGGCGAGCCAGGTGCGGGCGAGGGCGGTGCCCATCGCGCCGAGGCCGAGGAGGGTGACGGGGGGCTTGGGGAGGGGGTTCGCTGTCATGCGTTCAAGGCTGTGGCAGGGCTCTGAGCTGCTCAAGTACCCACTTCGGAGTGGGTGGTTACCCTGAGGTGAGCGAGCAGGTCAGGAGGGTGGCATGGCGACGGTCAACCGGCCCGGGGACGACGACGGCGGGCACGTCTGCGGCATCGACACCGCGATGGAGGTGATCGGCGGCAAGTGGAAGGTGCTCATCCTGTGGGCGCTCCACGAGGGGCCGGAGCGGCGCTTCGGGGAGCTGCGGCGGATGGTGCCGGGCATCACGGAGAAGGTCCTCGCCTCGCACCTGCGGGAGATGGAGGCGGACGGGATCGTCCGCCGCGTCTCGTACGAGGAGGTGCCGCCGCGGGTCGAGTACGGGCTCACCAAGGACGGCATCCGGCTCAACGACGCCCTGGAGCCGCTCGCGGCCTGGGGGCGGGAGCGGCGGGAGCCGTCGGACGGGGTCTAGGACGGGTTGCGGAGGGCGTCGAGCTGGTCGAGGAACCAGCGCTGCGGGGGGAGGGCGGTGGCGGCTTCGGCCAGGCGCCCGGTGCGCTCGGCGCGCTCGGCGTGCGGCATGGTGAGGGCCGCGTGGAGGGCTTCGGCGGTGGCCGAGACGTCGAAGGGGTCGACGGTGAGGGCGTCCTTGCCCAGCTCGCGGTGGGCGCCCGCCCCGGTGGACAGGACCAGCGCGCAGCCCTCGTCGGAGACGACGGGTATCTCCTTCGCCACCAGGTTCATGCCGTCGCGGACCGGGTTGACCAGGGCCACGTCGGCGAGGCGGTAGGCGGCGAGGGAGCGGGTGAAGTCGTCCTCGACGGAGACCAGGACGGGCTGCCAGTCCGCGGTGCCGAACTCCGCGTTGATCTCCTCGGCCAGGTCCACCACCGAGGCCGTGTAGGCGCGGTACGACTCCAGGTCCTGGCGCGACGGGTAGGCGGAGGCGAGGTGGACGACCCGGTCGTGCCATTCGGGGTGGGTGGTGAGGAGCTCCCGGTAGGCCAGGAGGCCGCGGAGGATGTTCTTCGAGAGCTCGGTGCGGTCGACGCGGACGATGGTCTTCCGGCCGCCGACCTCCTCGCGGAGCCGGGCGAGCCGCTCGTCGACCTGGGGGCGGTGGGCGAGGGCCCGCAGGTCGTCGGCGTCGACGCCGAGCGCGTACACCTGGACCCGGGTGCGGCCCTTCCCGGTGTCGTGGCGGCGCCACTCCACCCCGTACCAGGGGTCGCCGCTCGGCCAGACGCCCTCGGACGTGCCGGTGGAGTCGTCCCGCCGGGAGCAGCAGCCGATGAAGTGGCCGGCCCATCCCCAGGTGTGGAAACCCAGCTCGTCCGCGCCGAGCATGCCCCACAGCAGCTCCTCGACGATGTCGTCCGGCACCATCCGCAGGTACTCCGACGACGCCCACGGCGTGTGCGTGAAGTGACCGATCCGGAGGTCGGGGCGCAGCTCGCGGAGCATGCCGGGGACGAGGGCCAGGTGGTAGTCCTGCACCAGGACCGCAGCGCCCTCGGACGCCTCGGCGGCCAGGGTCTCGGCGAAGGCGCGGTTGTAGGCGCGGTAGGAGGCCCAGCGGCGGCGGAAGGCGGCGTCGAAGACGGGCTCGCGCGGGATGTCGTACAGGTGGTGGTGGAGGAACCACAGCACCGAGTTCGCGATGCCGTTGTACGCGTCGGCGTACACCTCCGGGTCGATGTCGAGCATCCGCACGCCGGGCTCGGCGACCCCGCGCCGGACGGCCTCCCGGTCGCCGTCGCCGAGCGCCGCGCACACCCAGAGGCTGTCCTGCGAGTCCACGGCGCTCAGGCCGGAGACGAGACCGCCGCCGCCCCTGCGGGAGGAGAGCGTGCCGTCGTCACCGAGCGTGTACGAGACGGGTCCCCGGTTCGATGCCACGAGTACGGAAGCCATGTGGCGAACCTAGCCCGTCCCGTAAACGCTCAAACGTACGTATACGGTCAGCGGTCGGCCGGATACGGACGGCGGGCGCCTCCGCGGCCGGTGGCCTAGCGGATCCGCCGGCCGCGCATCGCCGCCTTCGCGACCAGGCCCGTCGCCGCGAGGACGACCGCCAGCGCGCCGAGCAGCCACAGCCGCTCCCCGTCGGAGCCGGTCTCGGCCATCGAGCCGTCCGCGCCGCCGCCGCCCGTGCTGCTGCCGCCGCCGCCCGGGGCGCCGGGGCCGGGGGCCGGTGCCGCGGCGGTGGTCACGGAGGGCGAGGGGGCCGGGTCGGTGGGGTCGGTGGACGGGTCCGTGGCCGGATCCTTCGTCGGGTCCGTGGTCGGGTCCGTCGGGGTGGGGTCCGCCGGCGTGGGCGTCGGCGGGGTCGGGCTCGGGGGCGGGGTCTCCAGGACCTGGGTCACGGCGCACGCCGGGTCCTCGCTGCCCTCGCCGCAGTTGGAGCGCGGGGAGCTCACCTCCACGGCGCCGCGGAGCTTCCCGTCGCCGGTCGCCGGGTCCTTCACCTTCACCGAGTAGGTGACGGTGGCCGTCTTCCCGGCCGGGACGTCACCGCTCCAGCTGATCCCCGGCCCCTCGTACGCGACCTTCCCGAGGTCCGCCTTCGCGTCGCCCGCGTGGACGGCGTCGTCGAGGGTCCCGGTGAGGTCGTCGGCGAAGGAGGCGTTCGGGTGGTCGAGACCGCTGACGTTCTTCGCGGTGATCGTGTACGTGAGGGTGCCGCCCGGCTCCACGGTGCGCGGGCTCGCCGTCCTGGTGACCTCCAGGTCCGGCACCGGCACCGAGAGGGCGAGGCCGGAGGGCACGTAGGTGTCGCCGTCGGTGGAGAAGGCCAGCTCGGCGGAGGTCGCGCCCACCGGGACCGCGCCCTCGGGGACGTCGAACTCCTTCGCGTCGATGGACAGGTTGTCGACGAGGCCGGGGGAGACCGCGCCGGCGCCCTCGCCGGTGAAGAAGTTGCCGGTGTCGCCGGTGCGGGTCCCGGTGACGTTCCTCCCGCCGACCCGGAACTCGTCGCCGGGCGTGTTCCGGTCGCCCTCGTACGCCGTCACGCTCGCCCGCACCTTCCCCGGCGAGCGGCGGAAGCCCTCCACGGTGACCGTCGTCGCCGGGGAGGCCGGGCGCTGGATCACGTGCCCGCCGTGGACGTGGACGGAGCGCCGCTCCGGCGCCTTCACCGGGTCGGGGCCCGGGAAGCGGTACACCACGGTCAGGGACCAGCCGGCCACGCAGCCCTTGCCGGCCGGCGCCCACACGCCGCTCACCCCGATCGCCACCGGCGCGTCCGTCCCGGAGACGCCCGCGAAGGCGGCGGTCACGTCGGACTCGCCCGTGTAGTAGTGCGGGCCGATGGTGTCGGCCGGGTCGACGACCATGCTGTCGATCGAGACCGGCGACGCCGGCCTCCCGCCGGCCGAGAGCAGCGGGGCCGTGGTCGCCGGGTCGCCGGGGGAGGGCTCCACGTCCGCGCCGGAGGCGTCGCAGCGGTTCAGCGCCGCCCCGCTCGGGCCCCGGTAGGTGCCGTCGTGGCCGCCCCAGTACAGCCGGGCGTAGGCCACTTCGGCGCCTTCCGGGAGGCGGAGCCGGGCGGTGCTGGAGCCGTACGCGCCACCGGTGCCGGCGGTGTCGAGGCGCCGCATGACGAAGGTGTTGTTGTCGTCCGGGCCCTCGCCCTCCGTGGCGGCCGCGCAGCGGGCCGCCAGGTCGGCGGGGGCCGTCGGGCAGCCCATGACGGTGTTGCCGGCGGTGGTGAAGTCGCCGTACAGGGACTCCTGGTACCGCTGGCCGAAGGGTTCGACGACATCGGCGGCGGCCGGTCCGGCCGCCGCCGTCAGCGAGAGCGTGCCCGCGGCGAGCAGGCCCGCCCCGAGGAGGCGGGCGGAATGAGATCGTACGAAGCGCATAAAATGGCAATGTAGGCAAAGCGCATCATCTACGGACGTTACGCCACGCGGCGGTGTGCGTACTCCCCGCCGTCGCTCCCCCCCGCCCTAGGCCACGCGGCGGTGCGCGTACTCCGCGATCTCGGCCATCGGCGGGCGCTCCTCCGTGTCCACCGCGTACGTCCGCGGCTCGAAGCCGTCCTCGCCGCGCTCGAACTGGGTCAGCCGGGGGCGCACGAGGTGGCCCCGGGAGAGCCGCAGCTGCGCCGTCCGGTAGATCGCCGCCGCCATCCGGCCCAGCGCCTGCCCGTCCTGGTGCCGGTGCTTGCGCACGCCCACGTCGACCTGCGCGAGCGCGTCCAGGCCCACCGTGTGCAGCGCGTCGACGAGGAGGCCCAGCTCCACTCCGTAGCCGACCGGGAAGGGGAGCCGTTCGAGCAGCGAGCGGCGGACCGCGTACTCCCCGCCCAGCGGCTGCACGAAGCCGGCCAGGCGCGGCCAGTGCAGGTTGAGCAGCGGGCGGGCCACCAGTTCCGTCACGCGACCGCCCTGACCCGGGGTGTCCCCGAAGGAGCGGTCGTACATCGCCTTGACGAACTCCACGTCCGGGTCGGTGAGCAGCGGGCCCACGATGCCGGTGACGAAGTCCGCCGAGAAGTCCTTGAGGTCCGCGTCCACGAAGCAGACCACGTCCCCGGTCGTCACCATGAGCGACCGCCACAGGACCTCGCCCTTGCCGGGCACCGCCGGGATCCGGGGGAGGACGTCGTCGCGGGCGACCACGCGCGCGCCCGCCGCCGCGGCGACCTCGGCCGTGCGGTCCGTGGAGCCCGAGTCGATCACCACCAGCTCGTCCACCAGCGGCACCTCCTCGGTCATCAGCTCGCGCCGGATCACGCCGACGATGTCCCCGACGGTCGCCTCCTCGTTCAGGGCGGGCAGCACCACGCTGACCGTCGTCCCCCGCTTGGCGGCGAGCACCCGTTCCAGGGGCCGGTCGGACACGGACCAGGACCGCCGGTCCAGCCAGCGCTCCACTTCTTCCAGCAACGTGATCTCCATCTCGCGGATCGGACGACCGTCTCCACCTTCGAAGCCTTCGGTTACAGTCTTGAACAACGCGGATGCCCGATGCATGTCGGGGTGCCACCCGCGTCTCACAATCGAATACCGCTCATCCAGAGGGGCAGAGGGATACGGCCCGTTGAAGCCCCGGCAACCCTCCAGTCGGTTCTCGTACTCCAGCGAGGCCACCGGCTAGGGAAGGTGCCAAATCCGTCTCATGGCGAACAATTCGCCATGGGAAAGATGAGGAGAAAGGGCCTCGCCTCCATGGCTGTAAACACCGTCGCACCCGCAACCGCCGCTGCCGACACCACTGCCTCCACCATTGACCTCGGCCCCGCGTCCGGCCTTTCCTGTCGCGAATGCGGCCAGGTCTTCGCCCTCGGCCCGATCTTCGCCTGCGAGCTCTGCTTCGGCCCCCTCGAAGTCGCCTACGAGCTGCCGCTCGGCGACCCGGAGGCGCTGCGCAAGCGGATCGAGGCCGGCCCCGCGAACATCTGGCGGTACGCGCCCCTGCTGCCCGTCCCCGCCGACGTCGCCGAGAAGCCGAACCTGAACCCCGGCTGGACCCCGCTCGTCAAGGCCGACAACCTCGCCCGCGAGATCGGCGTCGCCCCCGGCAGGCTCTTCGTCAAGGACGACTCCGGCAACCCGACCCACTCCTTCAAGGACCGGGTCGTCGCCCAGGCCATCGAGGCCGCCCGCGCCTTCGGCTTCACCACCCTCTCCTGCTCCTCCACCGGCAACCTGGCCGGCGCCGTCGGCGCCGCCGCCGCCCGCGCCGGCTTCCGCTCCTGCGTCTTCATCCCGCACGACCTGGAGCAGGGCAAGGTCGTCATGGCCGGTGTCTACGGCGGTGACCTCGTCGCCATCGAGGGCAACTACGACGACGTCAACCGCTTCTGCTCGGAGCTCATCGGCGACCCGCTCGGCGAGGGCTGGGGCTTCGTGAACGTCAACCTCCGCCCGTACTACGGCGAGGGCTCCAAGACGCTCGCGTACGAGATCTGCGAGCAGCTCGGCTGGGTCATCCCCGACCAGCTCGTCATCCCGATCGCCTCCGGCTCCCAGCTGACCAAGATCGACAAGGGTCTGCAGGAGCTCATCAAGCTGGGCCTGGTCGAGGACAAGCCGTACAAGATCTTCGGCGCCCAGGCCGAGGGCTGCTCCCCGGTCTCCGCCGCCTTCAAGGCCGGCCACGACGTGGTCCGCCCGCAGAAGCCGAACACCATCGCCAAGTCCCTCGCGATCGGCAACCCGGCCGACGGCCCCTACGTCCTCGACATCGCCCGCCGCACCGGCGGCGCGGTGGAGGACGTGAACGACGAGCAGGTCGTCGACGCGATCAAGCTGCTGGCCCGCACCGAGGGCATCTTCGCCGAGACCGCGGGCGGCGTGACCGTCGGCGTGACCCGCAAGCTCGTCGAGGCCGGTCTCATCGACCCGGAGCTCACCACCGTCGTCCTCAACACCGGCGACGGGCTCAAGACCCTGGACGCCGTGGCCGACAGTTCTCAGGCGACCGCAACCATCCGCCCGAGCCTGGACGCGTTCCGTGACGCGGGCCTGGCCCACTGAAAGGTCCGTGAAGCCGCCATGGCCGTGAACGTCCGCATCCCCACCATCCTCCGCACCTACACCGGCGGCCGGGCCGAGGTCCCCGCCGAGGGCGGCACCCTCGCCGAGGTCATCGCCGACCTGGAGAAGAACCACACCGGCATCGCCGCCCGCGTCCTGGACGACCAGGGCAAGCTGCGCCGCTTCGTGAACGTCTACGTGAACGACGACGACGTCCGCTTCGAGCAGGGCCTGGAGACCGCGACGCCGGACGGCGCGGGCGTCTCCATCATCCCGGCGGTCGCCGGCGGCTGCTGACCCTTACCAGTTGGTAGCTTTCGCTACAGAATTGCCCCTTCCGCGAGAGAAAGCGGAGGGGGCAATTCTGCATGGTTGAGCGCGGTAGAGTTGGGGAAGCGCCCTCCGTCGATCATGCCGGACGCATATGAGCGCGGGTCCGGACCTGACGAGAATGCGACAACCGGCGGCCGGAAAGCGCGCACACTCTGCCCCTTATGCGCCTTTCGCCCGGCCCGAGTTGCCCCGCAATTCAGGGATTTCTTCCCGATTCCCCTTTCCGTGCCGCGCAGAATTCCCGATGGATTGCCCTGTTGCAGAGGGCAGTTGGACAGATACATTCAGCGGCGGTCGACGCGTTCCGGCGCAGGTTCTGACCCGGGTTCGTGAAGTGCGGATCCGCTCAAGGGCCAGTACGTAATAGGGGAGTTAGGCATGGCTCAGGGCACCGTCAAGTGGTTCAACGCGGAGAAGGGCTACGGCTTCATCGCGGTCGACGGTGGTGCGGATGTTTTCGTCCACTACAGCGCCATCCAGATGGATGGGTACCGCGCCCTCGAAGAGGGCCAGCGAGTCGAGTTCGAGATCTCGCAGGGTCAGAAGGGCCCGCAGGCGGACATGGTCAAGGTGACCGCCTGAGCGCGACGCGATCGGCCACCGACGCCAACGCCGTCGAGGGGCCCGCATCCTCAGGGATGCGGGCCCCTCGACGCGTTCCGGGACGGAAGGGCCGCGGCGCGGGCGGCGCGGGGCGGGGCGGAGGCGTGTGTCCGGGGCGCGTCGGCGGTGCGGCGTGGAGGCGCGTGCCCGGGGGGCGTGCCGGCGGGGCGGCGTGGAGGCGCGTGACTGGGGTGCGCGCCCGGGGGTGCCCGGCCGTGGGCCGTGAAGGTGGCCCGGGGGCGTGCCGGCGGGGTGGCGTGGAGGTGCCCGATCCACGAGAGTCGCTTGCACTCGCATGGGTCGAGTGCTAATCATTGGCGTTAGCACTCGGAAGGTGAGAGTGCTACGAGGATCGGGCAGACGAGGCCGCCGACCCGGGTGGGGCAAGGAACCACACGGAGCGCGGAGGCCGTCCGTCGCGGGCGTCGGCGCGGTCCTGGAGCGTTATCCACCCCATGTCCGGGAGGACCACTTCACATGGCCAAGATCATCGCGTTCGACGAGGAGGCCCGGCGCGGTCTCGAGCGCGGCATGAACCAGCTCGCTGACGCCGTCAAGGTCACCCTCGGCCCCAAGGGCCGCAACGTCGTCCTCGAGAAGAAGTGGGGCGCCCCCACGATCACCAACGATGGTGTCTCCATCGCCAAGGAGATCGAGCTCGAGGACCCGTACGAGAAGATCGGCGCCGAGCTGGTCAAGGAAGTCGCCAAGAAGACGGACGACGTCGCCGGCGACGGTACGACCACCGCCACCGTCCTCGCCCAGGCGCTCGTCCGCGAGGGCCTCCGCAACGTCGCCGCCGGTGCCAACCCGATGGCCCTCAAGCGCGGCATCGAGAAGGCCGTCGAGGCCGTCTCCGGCGCCCTGCTCGACCAGGCGAAGGAGGTCGAGACGAAGGAGCAGATCGCCTCCACCGCCTCCATCTCCGCCGCCGACACCCAGATCGGCGAGCTCATCGCCGAGGCGATGGACAAGGTCGGCAAGGAAGGCGTCATCACGGTCGAGGAGTCCCAGACCTTCGGCCTGGAGCTCGAGCTCACCGAGGGCATGCGCTTCGACAAGGGCTACATCTCGGCGTACTTCGCCACCGACATGGAGCGCATGGAGGCCTCGCTCGAGGACCCCTACCTCCTCATCGTCAACTCCAAGATCTCCTCCGTGAAGGACCTGCTCCCGCTCCTGGAGAAGGTCATGCAGTCGGGCAAGCCCCTGCTGATCATCGCCGAGGACGTCGAGGGCGAGGCCCTGTCGACCCTGGTCGTCAACAAGATCCGCGGCACCTTCCGCTCCGTCGCGGTCAAGGCCCCGGGCTTCGGCGACCGCCGCAAGGCCATGCTCCAGGACATCGCCATCCTCA
This sequence comes from Streptomyces sp. NPDC014656, assembly GCF_043084305.1. Taxonomy (NCBI): domain Bacteria; kingdom Bacillati; phylum Actinomycetota; class Actinomycetes; order Kitasatosporales; family Streptomycetaceae; genus Streptomyces; species Streptomyces sp. NPDC014656. Next base: position 23,593 of record NZ_JBIBZN010000019.1, on the reverse strand, counting down.
CCGGCGGCACGGTCATCTCCGAGGAGGTCGGCCTCAAGCTGGAGTCGGCCGGTCTCGACCTGCTGGGCCGCGCCCGCAAGGTCGTCATCACCAAGGACGAGACCACCATCGTCGACGGTGCCGGTGACAGCGAGCAGGTCGCGGGCCGCGTGAACCAGATCCGCGCCGAGATCGAGAACAGCGACTCCGACTACGACCGCGAGAAGCTCCAGGAGCGCCTCGCGAAGCTCGCCGGCGGCGTGGCGGTCATCAAGGCCGGTGCCGCGACCGAGGTCGAGCTCAAGGAGCGCAAGCACCGCATCGAGGACGCCGTGCGCAACGCCAAGGCGGCCGTCGAGGAGGGCATCGTCGCCGGTGGCGGCGTGGCCCTGCTCCAGGCCTCCAGCGTCTTCGAGAAGCTGGAGCTGGACGGCGACGAGGCCACCGGTGCCGCGATCGTCAAGCTCGCCCTGGAGGCCCCGATCAAGCAGATCGCGGTCAACGCGGGCCTTGAGGGCGGCGTCGTCGTGGAGAAGGTGCGCAACCTGACCCCCGGCCACGGCCTCAACGCCGCGACCGGCGAGTACGTCGACCTGGTCGCCGAGGGCATCATCGACCCGGCCAAGGTGACGCGCTCCGCGCTGCAGAACGCCGCGTCGATCGCCGCGCTGTTCCTCACCACCGAGGCCGTCATCGCCGACAAGCCGGAGAAGGCCGCGGCCCCGGCCGGCGGCGGCATGCCGGGCGGTGACATGGACTTCTGATCCTCCGGGATCGGCGGTTCACAGCTCCCCGCGAGCTGAACGCGAACGCCGAGGGCGGCACTCCCCAACAGGGGGGTGCCGCCCTCGGCGCGTTCCGCGCCCGTCTCAGACCACCGGCCGGACGAGCGCCTCGGCGAGCGGCTCGCCCGTCCGGCGGGCGTGTGCGACGCGGGCCTTCACCTCGGCGAGGGTGCGGGGGCGGTAGCCGGGGCCGCAGCCCTGGCAGCAGCTGGTGTGGAACCGTACGCCCGCGTGCAGCAGTACGGACAGCACCCGCCAGCCCTCCGTGTCCCGCCGCCGGGGCGGCTGGAAGGCCGTCCCGACGCCGGTCATCGGCTGCGCGCACCGGGGGCAGAGGTGCTCGGGCCCGTGCTCGGCGCCCTGCTTGTAGGAGGCGCGGCAGGGGAGGCACACGTACGAGGTGCGGTGGATTCCCATGGGGGGAGGGTAGGGGCGGAGGCGGGCCGGGGCGCGGGGATTTCCGGGGTGACGGCGGACGGGGCCCTCCACTTCTCGAAGGGTTTCGGCCAGTTTTACGATCACGCCAGCCGGCAGGTGGGGGCATCGGGCCGGCGCCCGCGTGTGCCGTCGCGGCCTCCCCGTCCCGCTTCGCACTCGTCGGCGAGTGGCTCGTCGTCCAGGCTGCGCTCCCGGTGGCCGCCGACGGCAGCGAGTACGCCTCCCCGCGCACCGTGCCGATCGCGGGCGGTGAGCCCCGTGACCTCGGCGTCACCCTCCGCGCGGGCGACCGGATCCCGCCGGGTCCGGACGGCGCCGCGTATGTGAAGGGCCGCGCCGGCACTGGAAGCTGTACAAGCGGGTCGTCGGGGCCGGTGACCTGAACGGTGACGGGCGCGGGGATCTCCTCGCGCGGACCACGGACGGGAAGCTGTACCGGTACGCGGGCGATGGGGCCGGTGCGTACGGCGGCCGGGTGCTGATCGGGGCCGGTGGCTGGAACGGGTTCAAGGGCCTGTTCTAGCGGTGTCGTGCGGGAGGGGGAGGTCCGGGAGGTCCCGGGCCTCCCCCTCCCGTGTCTCTACGGGCGGCGGCGGAAGAGGGCCGTCCAGAGGAAGCCCTCGCCGAAGTGCGGGGAGGCGGGGGGCCGGTGGCGCATGCGGCGGACCTCGACCGGTTCGTACTCCGCGAAGATCGCGCGGAGGGACGTGTCCGTGTAGGCGAGGCCACCCTCCAGGGCGCCCTCGCGGTAGAAGTCGGCGTCGGGGCGCTCCGAGCCCATGCCGCCCTCGCCGGCCGCGAAGGCCGTCAGGGCGAACGCGCCGCCGGGGGCCAGGACGCGGTCCAGGAGGGCGAGGTAGGTGACGCGGCGGTGCGGGGGGAGGTGGTGGAAGCAGCCGGAGTCGTACACGAGGTCGTAGGGGCCGTCGACCGTGCCGGGTGCGAAGGCGTCGCCGCGGTGGAGGCGGAGCCCGGACGTGCCCGCCTCCCGGGCCCGTTCCTCCGCCCAGCGGATCGCGGTCGCGGAGAGGTCGACGGCGTCCACCTCGTAGCCGCGCGCGGCGAGGTGGAGGGAGTTGCGGCCGGGGCCGCAGCCGAGGTCGAGCGCCCGGCCGCCGGCCGTGAGCAGGCCCCGGTCCAGGTACGACACCAGGTTCTCGTCCGGCTTCGGGACGAAGAACGGCACCGGCCGGTCCCGGTCCGCGTAGAAGCCGTCCCACCAGTCCGCCCCGCCCTGCGTCCACCGGTCGGCGGCGGGCGCGAACAGCCCGTCCAGCAGCGCGAGTACGTCCTCGACCGTGCGGATGCCGCGGTCCGTTCCTGCCATGTGGAGCTCCCCTCGACGTGACCTCCAGGGTATCGAGGGGAGTGGTAAATGCCCAGGTCAGGTGGGGTGTTGGGGGTGCGGGGGAGGGCTTGTGCGGGGGTGTGGAGGGGGTGGGGGAGGCGGGGTGCCCCCGGGGGTGGCGGGGCGGGGCGGACGGGGCTTCACGGGGGCTTCGGGGGCCGGGAAGGAGGCTTTCCGGGGCGGGCGGGGGTGGGTTTCCGGTGGGTTCCGGGAGTGGGTGGCCGGCCCTTCGTTCGCCGTCGGCGCACTCGGTGCGCCGACGGCGAACTTCTTTCGTGGGGCGGGCGGTTCGGTGGTCGACTGGGGCCATGGAGATTCTGGTACTCGGTGGGACCGCATGGGTGGGCCGCGAAGTGTCGCGGCGGGCGCTGGAGCGGGGGCACGCGGTGACGTGTCTCGCGCGGGGGGAGAGCGGGGGCGTGGCGGAGGGGGCCGAGCTGGTCGTCGCGGACCGGCGGGAGCCGGGGGCGTACGACGCGCTGGCCGGGCGGGACTGGGACGCGGTGGTCGAGGTGTCCTGGCAGCCGGGCTTCGTGAAGGGGGCGCTGGCGGCGCTCGGCGGGCGGGCCCGGCACTGGACGTACGTGTCGTCCGGGAACGTCTACGCCTCGCAGGCCGAGCCCGGGGCGGACGAGTCGGCCGAGCTGATGGAGCCGACCGAACTCGACGAGGTCGGGCGGGAGTCGTACGGGGCGGCCAAGTCCGCGTGCGAGCGCGCGTCCGTCGCCGCCGTCGGGGACCGGCTGCTCGTCGCGCGGGCCGGGCTCATCGGCGGGCCCGGGGACGTCAGCTGCCGGACCGGGTACTGGGCGGCGCGGGCCGCGCGGGAGCCGGAGGCGCCGATGCTCGTGCCGGACGAGCCCGCGCTGCCGACCCGGGTCATCGACGTCCGGGACCTCGTCGACTGGATCCTCGACTCGGCGGAGAAGGGGGCGACGGGCACGTACGACACCGTGGGGCCGAACGTGCCCCTCGGCGAGTGGATCGAGCTGTCCCGCGCCGCCGCCGGGCACACCGGGGCGGTGGTGCCGGCCGGGTCGGCGTGGCTGCTGGAGCAGGGCGTCGAGGAGTTCATGGGGGCGGAGTCGCTGCCGCTGTGGATCGTGGCGGAGGACTGGAGCGGCTTCCAGGCGCGTTCGGGTGCCGCCGCGGCCGCCGCCGGGCTGCGCCAGCGGCCGCGCGCCGAGGTGATCGCCGACACCCTGGCCTGGGAGCGGGAGCAGGGGCTGGGACGTGAGCGGCGGGCGGGTTTGAGCCCGGAGCGTGAGGCGGAGCTGCTCCGGCTGCTGGGCGCGTAGTCCTCAGGGTGCCACCAGGGCCGGGTCCTGGTGGGAGCGGTGCAGGGCGTCGGTGACGAAGCCGTTCCTCTTCAGTTCCTCCACGAGGCTGACGAGGTAGGCGATCGTCTCCGGCGCCTTCGTCGTCGTGGTGCCGACGGCCTGGCGGATCTCCATGAAGCGGCCGTCGATCAGGCGGACTTCGGGGTGGGAGGCGACATAGGCGGCCACCGGCTGGCGGATGCCCGCGCCGGCCTCCAGGTCCAGGGTGCGGAAGACCTCGACGCCCTCCGCGCCGCGCACGACGGTGGCGCGGGTGAGGGTGCGGGTGAGGTGGAGGTCGTACGCCGAGCCCTGCTTGACGCCGACGCGCACGCCGGGCGCGTCCACGTCCTCGACGGTGACGAGCGGCGAGTCGCGGGGGACCACGTACACGCCCTCGATGACGACGTACGGGGACGTGAACGCGACCTCCTTCTCGCGTGCCGGGTCGACGGCGAGGAAGCACAGGTCGGCGCGGCCGTCGGTCATCGCCTCGAACGACTTGCGCGCCGCGTCGAAGCAGAGCGTCTCGACGGGGAGGCCGAGCCGCCGGCCGATCTCCCGGGACAGGTCGACCGTGATGCCGGCGGGCTCCTCCGGCGTGCCCTGGGCGAGCACCGGGTTCCCGAGGTTGATGGAGGCCCGCAGGACCCCGGTGGGGGCGAGGTCGGCGGCGATCGCGGCGATGTCGTGGTGCGTGGTCGTCATGCTTGCGGAGTCTAGGCACCGTCAGGCGAGCCAGAGGACGCTGCGGCGGTGGCGGGCGGGCGGGATGTCGACGGCGTCGGCGGCTCCGGGGTCGAGCGGGCCGGAGCGGGGGCCGGGGGCGTCGGCGAGGCGGCGGGCGGCGGTGAGCCGGGCCCGGAGGGCCTGGCGGGCGCGGCGTTCGGCGAGGTTCGCCGAATAGGTCAGGTCGCCGTGCTCGTGGCGGGGCAGCGCGTACACGGCGACGGCGCGGCGGACGCGCTGCGGCCGGGGGCGGCGGCCGGCCCCGGCGGCTTCGGCGAGGGCGCGGGAGCCGTAGCGGAGGTCGTACAGGACGGTGGCACGCCAAGGTCCCCCTCCGGGCGTGTCCCACGCGTAGTGGCGGTCGCCGGAGAGGTGGTGCGCGGTGCGGGTCACGGAGGGCTCCGTCCGTCGGTCACCGCCGGGGAGGTCCCGGCGGGGCTAACGGAAGCCGCGCGGCCCGCGGGTGGCGCGCTCGCGCGCCGGTTCGGGGGGCATGCGGGGGAGCCTACGCGGGGGTGTCGCCGGGCGCGGCCGAATTCCGCGGGACGCCGGAGGCCCCGGCCGCGCGGCGGGTGCGCGGGGCCGGGGCCTTGGCCTTCGGGGGCGTACGGGAGGAGCGGGGCGGGAGGAGCCGTACTGGGAGGGGCGGGGCGGGAGGAGCCGTACGGGAGGGGTCGTGCCGCTCGGGTCAGACCTTCACCGGCTCCGGCTCCGGCTTCTGTTCCGGATCCTGCTTCGGGGTGGTGCCGTTCTCCGGGGCGGCGGCGGTCGGGGCGGGGGACGGCGCGGGGGCGGCCTGCGCCTCCGGGTCCACGTCGAACTCCTCGATCAGTTCGCGGCTGAAGCCCCAGAAGTAGGTGGCGACGAAGCCGACGAGGTAGCCGACGATCAGGCCGCCCGCGTAGATCGCGATCGTCGAGCCGAGGCCCTTGTTGCCGTCGAGGAGCGGGAAGAGCGCCCAGCCGGACGGGCCGATCGCGGTCGAGCCGACCTTGTCGCCGAGCATCGAGAAGAAGCCGATGAAGGCACCGCCGGCCGCGCCGCCGACGCAGGCCGTGACGAAGGGGCGGCCCAGCGGGAGCGAGACGCCGTAGATCAGCGGCTCGCCGACGCCGAGGAAGCCGGCCGGGAGGGCGGACTTGATGGTGCGGCGGATCGAGCCGTTGCGGGGGAGCTTGAGGTAGACGGCCATGGCCGCGCCGACCTGGCCCGCGCCCGCCATCGCGAGGATGGGGAGGAGGACGGTGTAGCCCTGCTGCTCGATGAGCGTGGTGTGGATCGGGATGAGGGCCTGGTGCAGGCCGAGCATCACCAGCGGCAGGAAGAGGCCGCCGAGGACGAGGCCGGCGCCGGCGCCCGCGTTCTCCAGGAGCCAGTTGGCGAAGTCGCCGATGCCCTGCGAGACCTCGCCGGCGACGAACATCAGGCCGAAGACGGTGACGAGGCCGGAGATCAGCACGGTGAGGGTGGGGGTGACGAGGACGTCGAGGGACTCGGGCACCCACCGGCGGCACCACTTCTCCACGTACACGGCGAGGACCGCCGCGCCGAGCGCGCCGAGGACGCCGCCCTGGCCGGGGGAGAGGGTCTGGCCGAAGACCTCGATCTTGGCCACGCCCGCGTAGACGATGATGGCGGCGACCGCGCCGCCGAGGATCGCCGTGCCGCCGAACTCCTTGGCCGTGTTGTAGCCGACGAAGACCGCGATGAGGGCCATGAAGCCGCTCGCGATGGCGGCGAGCGCCGGGGTGACGCCGGGCAGCCAGCCGAGGTTGACGAGCAGGCCGTTGAGGCCGGCGATGATGCCGCAGCCGATGAGGGCGGGGATCAGCGGGACGAAGATGTTCGCGATCCTGCGGAGGAAGAGCTTGAACGGGGTGGAGTTCCTGGCCTTCCGGGCCGCCTTGATGGCGGCGCCCTTGTCGGCGAGCTCCTCGGCGGTCGGGGTGCGGTGCGGCTGTCCCGCGGCGCCCGTGGCGTCTGGGGAGCCCGAGGCGCCCGAGGCGTCTGCGGCGTCCGTGGTGTCCGCGGCCCCTTCGGCCACCAGGGCCTCGAACTCGGGGGTCACGCGGGCGACCGTGCCGGGGCCCAGGACGATCTGGTACGTGTCGTCCTCCACCACGCCCATCACGGACGGCAGGGCCCTCAGGGCCCCGTCCTGGACGAGCGAGCGGTCCCGCAGGCCCAGCCGGAGGCGGGTCATGCAGTGGGCCACGGAGCTGATGTTCCCGGCGCCGCCGACGAGGGGGAGGATCGCGGCGGCGATGGCGCGGTTCTTGTCGTCTGTGCTCATGGTGCGGTGGTGCCTTCGGTACGGGGGTGGGGGAGGCGCGGGCGGCTCAGGCGGTCGCGTGCAGCGCCGCGCGCAGGTGGCCGTGGGAGTCCCGCAGCCGCTGGGCGGCGGTGGCGGCGTCGACGTCGGCGAGGATGATCAGGATGGCGTTCTTCACCTCCCCCTCGGCGGCGGTGAGGGCGGCCTCGATCTGCTCGTCGGGGGCGCCGGTCGCGAGGGCGACGATGCGGCGCGAGCGGGCCCGGAGCTTCTCGTTGGAGGCGCGGACGTCGACCATGAGGTTCCCGTAGGTCTTGCCGAGCCGGATCATGGTGATCGTCGAGATCATGTTGAGGACGAGCTTCTGGGCCGTACCGGCCTTCAACCGGGTGGAACCGGTGAGGAGTTCGGGGCCGGGGACGACCTCGATGCCGTGCTCGGCGGCGGCCGCGAGCGCGCTGTCCGCGTTGCAGGACAGCCCGATGGTGAGCGCGCCGAGGGCGCGGGCGTGCTCGACGGCGCCGATGGCGTACGGGGTGCGGCCGGAGGCGGAGATGCCGACGACGGTGTCGTCGGGGCCGGTGCCGAGCGCGTCGAGGTCGGCGGCGGCCAGTTCCTTGGAGTCCTCGGCGCCCTCGACGGCCCGGACCATGGCGGAGGGGCCGCCCGCGATCAGGCCGACGACCTGGGAGGGGTCGGTGTTGAAGGTCGGCGGGCACTCGCTGGCGTCGAGGACGCCGAGCCGCCCGGCGGTGCCGGCGCCCAGGTAGAGCAGCCGGCCGCCACGGGCCATCCGCTCGGCGGTCGCGTCGATGGCGGCGGCGATGGCGGGCAGCTCGCGGGCGACGGCGGCGGGGACGGACTGGTCCTCGCCGTTCATGGTGCGGGCGATCTCCAGGGTGGACAGCCGGTCGATCTCGGCCAGTTCGGGGCGGAAGGCCTCGGTGGTGAGGGTGGCCAGCTGGGCGCGGAGCTCGGAGTACGTGGTGGACACGGCGCGACTGCTTTCTTTCCTGGTCGGTGGTTTCGGTGGTCGGCGGGGGGTGAGGTGAGCGGGCGGTCCGGGGGTCAGCGGGCGGTGCGGGGGGCGTGGCGGTGGGCGAGTGCCTCGTACGAGGCCGCGAGGGCGGGGGCGGCGGTCTCGTACGTGCGCTGGGTGACGCAGGTGAACAGGCAGTCCACGACCAGGAGCTGGCTGGTGCGGGACGACATGGCGGCCGGTCTCAGCTCGCTCTCGCGGGCGGTGGAGGTGGTCAGCAGGTGGTCGGCGTACTGGCTGACCGGGCCGTCCGGGCGGCCGGTGATCGCGACCGTGGTGGCGCCGTGCTCGAAGGCGACCCGAAGCGGTTCTATGACGTCGCCGGTGGAGCCGGAGTGGGTGATCGCGAGGGCGACGTCGCCGGAGCGGAGCTGCACGGCGTTGGTGACGGCGAGGTGCGGGTCGCTGTGGGCGTGGGCGACCAGCCCGATCCGCAGGAGCTTCTGCGCGAGGTCCTGGGCGACGAGGCCGGAGGCGCCGACGCCGTACACGTCGATCCGGCGGGCGGTGGCGCAGGCGGCGGCGACCGCGCCGAGCTGCACGGTGTCGAGGCCGGCGGCGGTGTCGGCGAGGGTCTGCCGCTCGTCGTGCGCGAGCTTGGCGACGACGTCGGCGACCGGGTCGTCCACGGCGATGTCGGCGGTGACCGAAGGGGCCCGCCCCGACTGCTGCTGGGCGGCGAGCCCGGCGAGCGCGAGGCGCAGGTCGCGGTAGCCCGGGTAGCCGAGGATCCGCGCGGTGCGCACGACGGTGGCCTCGCTGGTGCCGGTCAGCTCGGCGAGCCCGGTGACCGTGAGGGCGGCGCACCCGGCGGGGTCCCCGGCGACGGCCTCGGCGACCCGCTGCATGGAGCGGGTCATGGAAGGGGAGAGCGTCCGCACCTTGGCGGCGAGGGCGGCGGGTGCGGGGGGAGCGGTGGCCGTCTCGCCGCTGAAAGTTTCCTTCACGTCATTGGTCACGATTGAAAGATACTTTCAGGAGTAGGGGGCGGACAAGACCCCGTACGTCCCGGATGGCGGGAGGACCTTCGTCCCCCTCCGGGAGGGGGACGGGCCTTCGTCGTTCCCGCCCCGGCGGGGGACAATGACCCCATGGACGACATCGACCCCGTGGAGCAGGCGCTGCACGCCGCTCGCGCACTGGTGCTGGCCGACCTCGCGGCCCGTGACGTGGCCGCCGCCCAGGTCGTGTCGATGGTGGAGGACGCGGTGACGCACCGCCGCTGGTGGGTCGAGCAGTGGCCCGAGGGCGTCGAGTACGTCGCCGGCCTCGTCGCCCAGGACGTCCAGGACGCCCTCCTGGAGGCGTACGGCCGCTGGCCCCTCTGCCCCGTCTGCTCCTCCGGCGACCCCCACGCCCTCGACGTCGAGCCCGAACTGGGCGCCGACCCCCACTGGGTCTGCGGCAAGCAGGGCGTGGTGGTGGCGCGGGTCGGGAGCCTGACGTGAGGAGGGCCGAGACGGGGAGAATCGGGGCGGGGAGCGCCGGGGCGGGGAGCGCCGGGGCGGGGGGCGCCCGGGCGTCCGCGCGTACGGGCTCCGCTCCGGCCCCCGCGCGTACGGGCTCCGCTCCGGCGCGCGCCGTGACGGGCCCCGTACGGTGACCCTCTACATCGACCCCCCGACCTGGCCCGGCCACGGCCGCATGTGGTCCCACCTGGTCAGCGACGCCTCCTTCGACGAGCTCCACGCCTTCGCCGCCGCCCTCGGCGCCCCCGCCCGCGGCTTCGACCGCGACCACTACGACATCCCCTCCGACTGGTACGAGAAGACGGTCGCCGCCGGCGCCGTCGAGGTCGGCTCCAAGGAACTCCTCCGCCGCCTCACGGCCGCCGGCCTCCGCCGCCCGAAGGGGCGGGCGGCGGGGAGGTAGGGGGCTCTCCCCCGGGCCCTCGGCCCTTTCCCCCGGGCCCCGGCCCTTTCCCCCGCGCCCCTGGCCCTTTCCTCCCGGGCCCCGGGGGGAAAGGGGCGCGTGCCTGTCGGCCGCGCCTTCGTGGGCCGGGGGGCGTGCGGGCCGGGTGTCAGTCCTGGTGGTCGTACGTCTTCTGGCGGGCCGGGGCGGCCTGGGCGCCGATGACCACGCGGGACTTGCTCGCGCGGGTGAGGCGGAGGGAGACGGCGACGGCGGCGAGGGCCAGGAGGGTCATGGCGGCACCGGCCCAGGCGGGGGAGGCGTAGCCGAGGTTCGCGTCGATGACGGTGCCGCCCAGCCAGGGGCCGCCGGTGTTGCCGAGGTTGAAGGCGGCGGTGGTGGTGGCGCCGGCGAGGGTGGGGGCGGCGCCGGCGACGTTGAACATGCGGGCGTTGAGGGCGGGGGCCGTGTAGAAGGCGGAGACGCCGAGGAGGAAGGCCAGCAGGACCGTCGCCACCGGGGAGGAGGCGAGGAGGGCCAGGGCCGCGAGGAAGACCGTCGAGGCGGTGATGCCGCTGAGGAGGACGCCGAAGAGGTGGGCGTCGGCCACCCGGCCGCCGATGGCCGTGCCGATCAGGGCGCCGATGCCGAAGAGGGCCAGGACGGCCGAGACCCAGGACTTGTCCAGGCCCGAGACGTCGGTGAGGAGCGGCGCCAGGTAGGAGAAGGCGCAGAAGACGCCGCCGGCGGCGAGGGCGGTGATCACGACGGAGAGGAGGACCTGGCGGTCGCGGTAGATCGTGAGCTCGTGGCGGAGGCGGGGCTTCGTCTCGGGGAGGGGGATGCGGGGGATCCGGGTCACCACGCCCACCAGGGCGATCGCGGACGCGGCGGCCACCGCCCAGAAGGCGGAGCGCCAGCCGAGGTGCTCGCCGAGGAAGGAGCCGGCGGGGACGCCGAGGACGTTGGCTATGGAGAGGCCGCCGATCATGACGGCCATGGCGCGGGCGCGGGAACCGACCGGGACCATCGCGATGGCGACCGCCGCGCCGACGGCCCAGAAGCCGGCGCAGGCGAGGGCGCTGATCACGCGGGACGCGAAGAGGATCGCGTAGTTCGGGGCGAGGGCGCCGGCGATCTGGCCGAGGCCGAAGACGGTGATCAGGGCGACCAGGGTGGTCTTACGGGGGAGGCGGAGGGTGGCCACCGCGAGGAGCGGGGCGCCGATCACCATGCCGATGGCGAAGGCGGAGATGAGGAGGCCGGCCTGCGGGATGGAGACGTCCATGTCCTCCGCGATGGGCTGCAGGAGGCCGGAGAGCATGAACTCGCTCGTGCCGAGTGCGAAGACGGAGAGGCCGAGGATGTAGACGGCCAGGGGCATCCGGGGGGATGCGGGGGTGGGGGAGGTGGGGGTGGGAGCGGGGGAGTCGGTGTCGGTGGGGGGCTCGGCTGAGGGAGAGGGCATGACATGTGTCAACGGGTGATTCGTCCCTGTCATTCCGGCGGGACGGTTCTTCTCGCCATGTGAGAAAGGGCTTCCCTCCAGGCGGGAGGGGGCTTCCCTCCGTGTGAGGAGGGGCTTCCCGTCGCCGGGAGCCCCTGTGCCCACCGTGCCCCCCGTGCCCCCCCGCACCCCTGTGCCCCCCGCTCCTCCCGCCCGGCGCCGGGCATCCCGGGCCGGCCCGCGCGGCGGGAGGGGCGCGCTCAGGCTTCGGCCGTCAGCTCCGCGAGTTCCCGCTCCAGGTTCTCCCGTGCCTTCTCCTCCCAGACCGCCGCCCCGTACGGGGTGCGGAAGAGGCGGGGGAGGTCGAGGAGGTGGCGGAGGACGGCGGCGCGGCCCTCCCGGAAGGCATCGTCGGGGACGAAGGCGTACTCCTCGCGGACGGCCGCCGCATACCCCCTGTAGGTATCGGGGTCGGTGGCGAGGATCGCGAGGTCGGCGTCGCAGAGGGTCTCGCCGTTGAGGTCGCCGGGAGCCGGGTCGTGGGTGACGGTGAGGCGGACCAGGCGGGCCACCTCGGCCACCTCCCGCTCCGTCAGTCCGGCCTCGCGCAGGGCGCGTTCGGCGAGGTGGGCCGAGCGTTCCTCGTTCTCGGAGCGGTCGGGGCGGTAGACGGCGTCGTGGAACCAGGCGGCGAGGCGGACGAGTTCGAGCTCCCCGCCCTCGCCGCCCTGGTCGGTGAGCTCGTCGATGCGGTCGAGGACCGCCCGCAGGTGGGCGGTGGTGTGGTAGCGGCGCTGCGGTTCGGCCCAGCGGGCGAGCAGGTCGTGGCCGTACGCGGTGGGGTCGGGGCCCTCGCGGCCGGCGCGGGCGGCGAGCAGGGTGGCGTTCCAGCGCCGGAGGAGTCCGCCGGTCCCGTTCGTGCTGTCCTCGGTTGCGGTCATGGGCGCATTGTGCCCGCCGGGGCGGCCGGATCCCGGCCGGAAGCGCGCCCTCATCTCACTCTTACATACCCCCCATGGGTATGCTACGGTGCTCCGCGAAGGTACCCCCCAGGGGTATGTGAACGGCCCGGGTCACCGGTCGGCCGCGAGTGAAGGGCAGTGCGATGTCAAACGTCAACCCCCGGCGCTGGTGGGCACTCCTCGTGCTCGCCACCGCCCAGTTCATGGTCATCATGGACACCTCGATCATCGGGGTGGCGCTCCCCGAGATGCAGAAGGACCTGGGCTTCTCCCAGGGCGAGCTCCAGTGGGTCTTCAACGCCTACGTGATCGTCTTCGGCGGCCTGCTGCTCCTCGGCGGACGCCTCTCCGACCTCGTCGGCGCCCGGAAGATCTTCGTCACCGGCTGGGCCGTCATGATCGCCGGCTCGGTGCTCGCCGCCGCCGCGCAGACCGCCTGGGTCGAGATCGCCGGCCGCGCCGTGCAGGGCGTCGGCGGCGCGCTCATCGCGCCCTCCGCGATGACCCTGCTGATGATGCTCTTCATGCACGACCCGAAGGAGCTCGGCAAGGCCATGGCGCTGTACGGCGCCGCGGCCCCGGCCGGCGGCACCGCGGGCGTCTTCCTCGGCGGCGTCTTCACCGAGTGGGCCGCCTGGCAGTGGGTCTTCATCATCTACATCCCGATCGGCCTGGCCACCCTCGCCGCCACCAGGCTCCTCCCCGAGGTCGGCTCCCGCCGCGGCTCCGTCGACGTCCTCGGCGCCGCCGCCGTCACCGCCGGTCTCGCGCTCGCCGTCTTCGCCGTGGTCCGCGCCCCCGAGGTCGGCTGGGGCTCCACCGGCACGATCCTCCAGCTGGCCGGCGCCGCCGTCCTCCTGGTCCTCTTCCTCGTGATCCAGAAGTCGGTCCGCGAGCCCCTCATGCCGCTCAGCGTCTGGCGGGTCCCGCGCCTCGGCTCGGCCAACCTGGCGATGACGCTGCTCGGCGCCGCGTGGATCCCGATGTGGTACTTCCTCAACCTGTACCTCCAGCAGGTCCTCGGCTACGGGGCCTTCGCCTCCGGCGCCGCGCTGCTCCCGATGACCGTGCTCCTCATGATCTTCATGACGGCCATCACCTCCCGCCTGATGATGAAGGTCGGCGCCAAGCCGCTGATCGGCGGCGGCCTGCTGGTCCTCGCCGCCGGCCTGGTCTGGCTCGCGGCCGTGGAGCCCACCGGCTCCTTCCTCGTCGACGTCCTGCCGGCCTCGCTGGTCGCCGCGCTCGGCATGTCCCTCGCCTACATCCCGGCGATGATCGCCGCGATGTCCGGCGCCCCGCAGGAGCAGGCCGGTCTCGCCTCCGGCATCGTCAACACCACCTACAACGTCGGCTCCGCGCTCGGCCTCGCCGCCCTCACCGCCGTCGCCATGTCGCAGGGCGCCGACCAGCTCGGCAACCTGCCCAGGCTCACCGAGGGCTTCTCCGCCGCCTTCATCGGCGCCGCGGTCATCGCCGCCGTCGGCGGTGTCGTCACCCTCCTGGTGATGAAGGGCGACAAGGCCGTGGCCGCCGAGGCCGCCGCCCCCGCCGCGCAGGGGGAGAAGGTCGCGGCCTGAGCCGCCCGGTCCGCCGGGTCCGCCCGGTCCGCCCGAGCCGCCCCGGCTGCCCGAGCCGCCCCGGCCACCCCGTCCCGAAGGGGCCGCCCGATGTCCGTCCCGGACGTCGGGCGGCCCCTTTCCCGTCCCCCTCCCGTTCCTCCTCCCGCCCCCGCCCCCGCCCCCTCCAGTCCCCCGTCCCCTCCCCTCCCCTCCCCTCCCCTCCTCGGAAAGGAAGTCCATGGAGCTCAACACCCGGGCCGTGCACGTCGTCAACGAGCCCTTCGGAGACGGCAGCTGGCCGCTGTCCGTGCCGCTCGTGCAGTCCTCCGCCTTCGCCTTCGACTCGGCCGCCGAGCTGGCCGACGCGATGGCCGGACCCGACGGCCGGTACGTCTACGGCCGCCGCGGCAACCCGACGGTCCGCGCCCTGGAGCAGACCCTCGCCGGCCTGGAGCGGGGCGAGGGCGCCCTCGCCTTCGCCTCCGGGATGGGCGCGATCAGCGGCGTCCTGCTCGCGCTGCTGCGGCCCGGCGACCGGGTGGTCGCCCAGCGCTGCCTGTACGGCGGGACGCACGCCGTCCTGGCGGACCTGGCGGAGCGGTACGGGATCGAGGTCGTCCGGATATCCGGCGACGACCCGGCCGAGCTGGAGGCCGCCGCCGCGCACCCCGCGACCCGGCTCCTCGTCCTGGAGACGATCGCCAACCCCACCGGGCAGGTCCCGGACCTGCCCGGGCTGCTCGCCGCCGCCCGCGCCCTCGGGGTGACGAGCCTGGTGGACAACTCGCTCGCCTCGCCCGTGCTGTGCCGCCCGCTGGAGCTCGGCGCCGACATCGTCGTGCACTCCACCACCAAGTACCTCTCCGGGCACTCCGACGTGCTGGGCGGCGCGGCCGTCTTCGCGGACGGGGCGCTGCGCCGCCGGATCTGGCCCCGCACGGTCGAACTCGGCGCCTGCGCGGACCCGTTCGCGGCCTGGCTCACCCTGCGGGGGCTGCCCACGCTGCCGCTGCGGATGCGCGAGCACTGCGCCAACGCCGCGGCCCTCGCCGAGCTGTTCGCCGCCCGCCCCGACGTGGTGGCCGTGCACCATCCGTGGCGCCCGGACCACCCCTCGTACGACACCGCCCGGAAGGTGCTGGCCGGCGGGGGCGGGCTGCTCTCCTTCGAGCTCGCCGGGGGGTGGGAGGCGGGCCGGGCCTTCATCGAGCGGGTGCGGCTCGCGAAGCTCGCGCTCTCGCTCGGCGGGGTGGAGACGCTCGTGGCCCATCCGGCGTCCACCTCCCACCGCGAGCTGGACGCGGACGCCCTCCGGGCCGCGGGGATCGCTCCCGGGCTCGTGCGGATGTCCGTCGGCATCGAGGACGTCGAGGACCTGTGGGCCGATGTCGAACAGGCCCTCGCCTGAAGGGAGTCGGAGCTTCTTTTGGGTTGACAAAATAAATGAGCGATTCGTAGATTGGGTGATGCCAGGAAACGTAGAACTCCTAGGTCAAGGGGGGCGTCCGATGCGCTACTTCGAGGACTTCCGGCCCGGCGACGTCCATGAACTGGGCACCGTCACCGTCACGGCGGAGGAGGTGCTGGACTTCGGCAGGCGCTTCGACCCGCAGCCCTTCCACACGGACCCGGAGCGGGCGAAGGACTCGCCGTTCGGCGGCCTGATCGCGAGCGGCTTCCACACCCAGGCGCTCTTCATGCGGCGGTACGTCGACGGCCTGCTCGCCTACAGCGACTGCCTGGGCTCGCCCGGCATCGACGAGGTCCGCTACCTGCGCCCGGTCCGCCCGGGCGACGTCCTGACCGCCCGCGTCGAGGTCCTCGGCGCCACCCCGTCGCCCTTCAACCCCGCCACCGGCACCGTCAAGCCGCGGTGCACGCTCGTGGCCGCCGACGGGACGGCCGTGTTCAGCATGATCCTGCACAGCATCTTCCGCCGGCGCCCCGACGGCACCGAGGCCGCGCATCCGTCGTCGATGCCCGCGGCCGAGGACCCCGTCGGCTGCACGGGCGCCCGGGCCAAGAGCTGTGTCCCGGCCATGACCGCCTGACGGGGCCGTATCCCCGCCCGGCCCTGAACACGGCCGTCCGCACCTCTCCTGACCACCGACCCGAAGGGGGACCTCCCGTGGAGGCCGTATCCCGCACCGCCCAGTGGACCGCCGCCGCGCGGGCCCTGGAGACCGAGCGCGAGGACCGGCTGTTCGCCGATCCCTACGCGCGCACCGTCGCCGACGAGACCGGCTTCGAGCTGCTCAAGCGCTACGACGGCGGCGGCATCGTGCCGTTCCTCGCCATCCGCACCACCTACCTCGACCGGGCGATCGTCCGGGCCGTCCGGGAGCGCGGCATCCGCCAGGTCGTCTTCCTCGCCGCCGGCATGGACACCCGCTTCTACCGGCTGCCCTGGCCCGACGGCGTCACCGTCTACGAGCTCGACCGCCCCGCGCTCCTGGAGGCCAAGGCCGGGATGCTCAGGGACGAGCCGCGGCCCGCAGGACGCACCCGCGTCGCCGTCCCCGTCGACCTCACCCAGGACTGGACGGGGCCGCTGAAGGAGGCCGGCTGGAAGAGCGACGAGCCGGTCCTCTGGGTCGTCGAGGGCCTGCTGTTCTTCCTCCCCGAGCAGGCCGTGCGGACCCTGATCTCGACCCTCGCCGCCCACGCCGCACCCGGCTCCGTGCTGCTCGGCGACGTCATCTCCCGGGCCGCCCTCGTCAACCCGCTCGCCCGCTCCTTCATGAAGGCGCTGGAGGAGGACGGCAACCCCTGGCTCTTCGGCACCGAGGAGCCCGAGGCGCTGCTCGCCGACTGCGGCTGGTCCGTCCGCGAGGTGAAGCAGCCCGGCGAGGCCGGCGCCGACTTCGACCGCTGGCCCTACCCGGTCCCCGCCCGCACCGTCCCGGGCGTCCCCCGCTCCTTCCTGTTCAGCTGCGAACTGCCCGGACACGACGAGGAGGCGGCCGCGTGAGCGCCCACGACTTCCACCAGAGGGTCATCACCGACGCCGGCGCGGCCGTCCGCGGCCTGACCGTCGCCCTCGGCGAGCGCCTCGGCCTCTACAAGGCCCTCGCCGCCGGAGGCCCGCTCACCGCCGCCGCGCTGGCGGAGCGGACCGGCACGGACGAGCGGTACGTCGAGGAGTGGCTGCACGCCCAGCTCTCCGCCGGGTACGTCGAGCGGCACCCGAGCTCGCTCGCGTACACGCTCCCCGCCGACCACGCGGAGGTGCTGGCCGACCCGAAGGCCGTCACCTACGCCGCCGGCTTCTTCACCGCCCTCAAGGCGCTGTACGCCACCGAGGACCTGCTGGTCGAGGCGTACCGCACCGGCGACGGCGTCGGCTGGGCCGAGCACGACGCGGCCCTCGACACCGGCATGGGCTCCTTCTTCCAGCCGACGTACGAGCACAAGCTCGTCCCCGACTGGCTGCCCGCGCTCCACGGGGTCACGGACAAGCTCGCCGCCGGCGGCACCGTCGCGGACGTCGGCTGCGGCGTCGGGCACACCACCCTGCTCATCGCGAAGGCCTTCCCGAACGCCACCGTCCACGGCTTCGACTACTCCGAGGAGGCCATCGCGATCGCCCGCGAGCTGGCCGAGGAGGCCGGCCTCTCCGGCCGGGTCGTCTTCGAGGTCGCCTCCGCCGACGACTACCCCGGCACCGGCTACGACCTGGTCTGCTTCTTCAACGCCCTGCACGACATGGGCGACCCGGTCGCCGCCGCCCAGCACGTCCACAAGTCCCTGGACGCGGAAGGCACCTGGATGCTCGTCGAGTCCAACGTCTCGCCGGGCGACGTCGACACCCGGACGCCCGCCGCCCGCATGTTCATGGCCCTGTCCGCCGTGATGTGCCTGCCGGTCGCGGTCGCCCAGCGCGGCCCGCACGCGCTGGGCAACCACTCCGGCGAGAGGGCCTTCCGGGCCATCGCCGAGGAGGCCGGCTTCACCCGCTGGCGGCGCGCCGCCGAGACCCCGGTCAACGCGGTCTACGAAGTCCGCCCGTAACCGAACTCCGAAGGAGCGAGACCATGGGCGTCGCCGCCCCCCTCCCCGTCACCGACCGCTTCATGGAGGTGTTGAGCCGCCTCAGCGAGCGCTCGGTCGAGGACTACTACAACCCGTACCAGACCTTCCAGTGGCCCGAGACCCTGGAGGAGAACCGTTTCTGGATGACGCCGGAGCTGCTCACCGTCCACGGCACCGAGCACTACGACGCACTCGGTGAGGAAACGCTTCAGCGCCTCTCCAAGTGGGAGTCGGTCAACTTCTACAGCCTCAACGTGCACGGCATCCGCGAACTCCTCATCGAGGTCGTCGGCCGCATCCACATGCCGGGCTTCGAGGTCCCCTCGGACTTCTTCCACCACTTCATCGGCGAGGAGAACGAACACATGTGGTTCTTCTCCGAGTTCTGCCGGCGCTACGGCCACAAGATCTACGGCTCCACCGCCATGCGCGCCGACGCCGCCTGGGAACCCGAGGTCGAGAACTTCCTCGTCTTCACCCGGATCCTCTTCTTCGAGGAGCTGGTCGACCACTACAACTCCCGGATGGCGAAGGACGACTCCCTCTGCCACACCATCCGCGAGGTCAACCGCATCCACCACCAGGACGAGTCCCGCCACATCGCCTTCGGCCGCGAGCTCGTCTCCCTGCTGTACCAGCGCATGTGCGAGGCCGTGCCCGCCGCGCGCGTCCGCGAGGTGGAGGCGTACCTCAAGCGGTACGTCGTCTACAGCGTCAACTCCCTCTACAACCCCCACGTGTACAAGGACGCCGGCATCCCCGACCCGCTCGGCCTGCGCAACGCGCTCATCGCCGACCCGGCCCGCCGCGCCCACGAGCGCAGGGCGATCCGCAAGCCGCTCGCCTTCTTCCTGAAGACCGGGATCTTCTCGGACGACACCCTGCCCGTCCTCTGAGAACGCCCGGGAGCACCCACCCGAGAGCCCTCACCCGAGAGGTGCACCGACCATGACCGTCACCACCCCCGAGACCGTCGGGGCGACCAGGGGCCTGCCCTCCCTGGGGCCGGAGGGGACCCGCCTGCTGCGGCTCCTCGACGACACCTTCGAGAGCTGGGGCGTCGCCGCGGGCGCCCGCCCGATGACCATGCCCCCGCTGCTGCCCGCCACCGACCTGGCGCGGCTCGACTACTACGACAACTTCCCCCACCAGGCCGTCCTCGCCGCCCCCCTCGACCTGGAGAAGCGGCTCACCACCCCCTTCGACGGCGAACGCGGCCACTGGCCGGCCGCCTCCCTCGAACCGGCCGGCCTCGGCCTGCCGTCCGCCTCCTGCTACGCCGTCTACCTGGACCACCAGGGCCGGCAGGTCGCCGACGACACCCTCGTCACCGTCTGCTCGTGGTGCTTCCGCAAGGAGACCCACTACGAGGGCATGCGCCGCCAGCTCGGCTTCCGCATGCGGGAGGTCGTCGCCATCGGCAGCCGCGAGCACGCCGAGGACCACCTCACCGCCTTCACCGCCCGCGTCGACGCCTTCGCCGGGGCCGTCGGCCTGAGCCTGCGCAAGGAGGCCGCCTGCGACCCCTTCTTCGACAAGGGCGGCTCGAAGGCGCTCCTCCAGCGGCTCACCCCGGTGAAGTACGAGTTCCTGTACGAGGACCTGGCGATCGCCTCGGTCAACACCCACCGCAACTTCTTCGGCGAGCGCTGCGACATCACGCTCGCCTCGACCGGAGGCCCGGCCTTCACCAGCTGCGTCGCCTTCGGCCTCGAACGCTGGCTGTCCGCGCTGACCCGCCGCCACGGCGGCTGGGAGGCGGCGACCCGGGCGGTCCTGGACGCGGCCGGGCCGGTGACCTGACGTGCCGGCCCGACCCGTCGCCCCGCCGGCGGGCGGCCTGGGCTGGGCGAACCTCGGCATGGACATCGTGTCCGTCAACCGTGTCCGCCGGCTCCTCGACCAGTACGGGGAGCGCTTCTTCGAGCGGATGCTCACCCCCGGCGAACTCGCCGACTGCCGCACCTCCACCGGGCTCGACGTGCTGAGCCTGTGCGGACGGATCGCGGCCAAGGAAGCGGCCTTCAAGACCTTACGGGTCAGGGGCAGGTTCCTGCCCTGGCCGGAGATCGTGGTGCGGCGCTCCGACGGAGGCTGGCCGCTCGTCGAACTCCACGGCGCCGCCGCCGAGATGGCCGCCGGATCCGGCATCGCCGAGATCACCGTGTCCATCAGCCACGACGTGGACTACGCGGTGGCGGTCGCCGCCCCGATCATCGCCCACACCCCACCCACGCACACGAGTTGAGGAGATCCCCCATGGCCGACGGCCTGCAGCAGGTGAAGAACTGGATCCTGGAGCGCCACCCCGAGCGCCAGGACATCGCCCCCGACCTCGACCTCATCGAGAACCGGCTCATCGACTCCCTCTCCTTCGTCGAGTTCGTCTTCCTGCTGGAGCAGGAGAGCGGCGTCTCCATCCAGATGGAGACCCTGGAGGTCGACGCCATCCGCACCCTCGGCGCGATCGAGACGCACTTCTTCACGAAGACCGGGGCGGAGGCGGTCCAGGCATGAGCGGGCGCCTCTTCACCTCGGAGTCCGTGACCGAGGGCCACCCCGACAAGATCGCCGACCGGATCAGCGACACCGTCCTGGACGCCCTCCTCGCCCAGGACCCGGAGGCCCGCGTGGCCGTCGAGACGCTGATCACCACCGGCCAGGTCCACATCGCCGGCGAGGTCACCACCACCGCCTACGCCCCGATCGCCCAGCTGGTCCGCGACGCCATCCTGGACATCGGCTACGACTCCTCCGCCAAGGGCTTCGACGGCGCCTCCTGCGGCGTCTCCGTCTCCATCGGCGCCCAGTCCCCGGACATCGCGCAGGGCGTCGACACCGCCTACGAGTCCCGGGTCGAGGGGGAGGACGCCGAGCTGTCCGCGCAGGGCGCCGGCGACCAGGGGCTGATGTTCGGCTACGCCTGCGACGACACCGCCGAGCTGATGCCGCTGCCGATCGCCCTCGCGCACCGGCTCTCCCGCCGCCTCACCGAGGTCCGCAAGGACGGCACCGTGCCGTACCTGCGGCCCGACGGGAAGACGCAGGTCACCATCGAGTACGACGGCGACCGCCCGGTCCGCCTCGACACCGTCGTCGTCTCCTCGCAGCACGCCGCCGACATCTCCGTCGAGGGCCTGCTCACCCCCGACGTCCGCGAGTACGTCGTCGAGCACGTCCTCAAGGAGCTGGCCGAGGAGGGCGTGAGCCTGGAGTCCGACGGCTACCGGCTGCTGGTGAACCCGACCGGCCGCTTCGAGGTCGGCGGCCCGATGGGCGACGCCGGCCTCACCGGCCGCAAGATCATCATCGACACGTACGGCGGCATGGCCCGCCACGGCGGCGGCGCCTTCTCCGGCAAGGACCCGTCCAAGGTCGACCGCTCGGCCGCCTACGCCATGCGCTGGGTCGCCAAGAACGTGGTCGCGGCCGGGCTCGCCCGCCGCTGCGAGGTCCAGGTCGCCTACGCCATCGGCAAGGCCGAGCCCGTCGGCCTCTTCGTCGAGACCTTCGGCACCGAGACCGTCGCCGTGGAGCGGATCCAGGACGCCGTGCGCCAGGTCTTCGACCTGCGGCCGGCCGCGGTCATCCGCGACCTGGACCTCAAGCGGCCCGTCTACGCGGCGACCTCGGCGTACGGCCACTTCGGCCGCGAGCTCCCGGACTTCACCTGGGAGCGCACCGACCGCGTCGACGCCCTCAAGACCGCGGCGGAGGTCTGACGGTCATGCGCGTCGCTGTCACGGGTTCCATCGCGACCGACCACCTGATGACCTTCCCCGGCCTGTTCGCCGAGCAGCTGCTCGCCGGCCGGCTGGACCGGGTCTCCCTGTCGTTCCTCGCCGACGACCTGGAGGTCAGGCGCGGCGGAGTGGCGGCGAACATCGCCTTCGGGCTCGGCACGCTCGGACTGCGCCCCGTCCTCGTGGGCGCGGTCGGCGCCGACTTCGAGCCGTACCGGATCCGGCTCAAGGAGCACGGCGTGGACACCGACTCGGTGCGCGTCAGCGGGTCCCTGCACACCGCCCGCTTCGTCTGCACCACCGACCGGGCGCAGAACCAGATCGCCACCTTCTACGCGGGGGCGATGGCCGAGGCGCGCGCGATCGACCTCCGCGAGGTCGTCCGCCGCACCGGCCGCCTGGACCTCGTCCTGGTCTCCCCGGACGACCCCGAGGCCATGCTCCGGCACACCCGCGCCTGCCGCGAGCTCGGCATCCCCTTCGCCGCCGACCCCTCGCAGCAGCTCGCGCGGCTCGACGGGGACGCGGTGCGGGAGCTGGTGGACGGCGCCCGGTTCCTCTTCACCAACGAGTACGAGACCGCGCTCCTCCTGGAGAAGACCGGCTGGACGGAGACGGAGGTGCTGCGCCGGGCCGCCACCTGGGTCACCACCCACGGCGAGGCGGGCGTCCGGATCCGGGGCGAGGGCCGCGCCCCCCTGGCGGTGCCCGCCGTCCCGGTGCCCGCCGTGACCGACCCGACCGGCGTCGGCGACGCCTTCCGGGCCGGTTTCCTCGCCGGCACCCTGTGGGGCGTCCCCGAGCGGTGCGCCGCCCAGCTGGGCTGCGCCGTGGCCTCGACCGTCCTCGGCTCCGTCGGCACCCAGGAGTACCGGCTCCACCGGGAGCCGCTGCTCGACCGGATCCGCACCGCCTACGGGCCCGGCTGCGCGGCCGCCCTCGTGGCGCACCTGAGGGGGCTGACGTGAGCCGTTCCCCGAGGCCGTCCCCGATTCCGTCCCCGAGCCCGTCCCCGAGGCCGTCGCTGCGGGAGGAGTTCGCCCGCCGCGTCGTCGTCGCCGACGGCGCCATGGGCACCATGCTCCAGGCCGCCGACCCGACGCTGGACGACTTCACCGGCCTCGAAGGCTGCAACGAGATCCTGAACCTCACCCGCCCCGACGTCGTCGCCTCCGTCCACGACGCCTACTTCTCGGTGGGCGTGGACTGCGTCGAGACCAACACCTTCGGGGCGAACCTCGCCGCGCTCGCCGAGTACGGCGTCGAGGACCGGGTGTACGAGCTGTCCGAGGCCGGCGCCCGGATCGCCCGCGAGGTCGCCGACGGGTTCACCGCCGCCGACGGCCGGCCCCGCTGGGTCCTCGGCTCCATGGGACCCGGCACCAAGCTGCCGACCCTCGGGCACGTCGCGTACGGCCCCCTGCGCGACGCCTTCCAGCAGAACGCGGAGGGCCTGGTGCGGGGCGGCGCGGACGCCCTCCTCGTCGAGACCTCGCAGGACCTGCTCCAGACGAAGGCGGCCGTCGTCGGCGCCCGCCGCGCCCTGGACCGGGTCGGCGTGGACCTGCCGGTCATCGTGCAGGTGACGGTGGAGACGACGGGCACGATGCTGCTCGGCTCCGAGATCGGGGCGGCGCTCACCGCCCTGGAGCCGCTGGGCATCGACATGATCGGCCTCAACTGCGCCACGGGCCCGGTGGAGATGGCCGAGCACCTCCGCCACCTCGCCCGGCACTCCCGCGTCCCGCTGTCGGTGATGCCCAACGCTGGCCTGCCCGTCCTCACCTCCGACGGCGCCCACTACCCCCTGGGCCCGGAGGAACTGGCCGCCGCCCAGGAGGAGTTCGTCCGGACCTTCGGTCCCGCACTGGTCGGCGGCTGCTGCGGCACGACCCCGGAGCACCTGCGGGCCGTCGTGGACCGGGTCCGGGGCGCCGCCGTCCTGGACCGCCGCCCCGCCCCCGAGCCGGGCGCGGCCTCGCTCTACACCCACGTGCCGTTCCGGCAGGACACCTCGTACCTGGCGATCGGCGAGCGGACGAACGCGAACGGGTCGAAGAAGTTCCGCGAGGCCATGCTGGAGGGCC